>CADAEK010000010.1 GCA_902786925.1 uncultured Bacteroidales bacterium | reverse complement strand
AGCGCAACTGAGTGAGAAGGCAAAGAACGAGTCGTTCAAGTTTCAGGTGGAGTATGCCCGCCAGCAAAGGGGCACCTTTATCGCTGCCGATGCACCTGAGTTGAGGGTGGAAATGGATGCCATCTGTCAGAACGGGCTGGTGGATGCCCTGCTGGCACTTCGCGACATTGTGGATGGTGTGCGCAGAGAGTTCGGAATCGAGCCGGAGAACGAACGCTGTTCGCTGAATGGGGCGATTGTCCCATACCTCATGGGAATCACTACGGTTTGCCCAGATAGTGCCGACACTTACGTGCCAGGCTTGTTCTTGGGTGAGTATCCTCTGCAAGTCGTGGTTGCCTATGACAACGAGGTGCGCAACCAAGTGGTTGACTGGGCGAAGGCACGTTTCGATGGCATGACGACCAGATTAGGACAACCCATCCTCAAACTGCCCAAGATGGTGGTGGAATTCAAACGGATTCTCAAATAGCAATGTGGTGAATGAACAATAACATCTAATCCAATAATTCACAAAAGAACATGATAATTAGAAACGGTAAAACGGTTTATGAACTACTCCTTGAGATGTGGTTTAAGACCCCGTCTATAGTTAAGATATTACCAGAGAACTTCCTTCCGCTCAACACCAATATGATTGCCTCTGATTGTAGGTGTGCAGATTCAGAACCTCATGCGATAGTCAAAGTAATGGAACAGATAAAGGAAGAATATCGCCAGATACAGAAAGAACGTTCACTAATCAAGATGGCCATCTTTATATATGACACGTGGAGCGAAAGGGTATTAATTGAAGACATGGGAATCTTCCACGATTTTCTGGAAGAATGTTCTGAAATCAGACCAGAGTGGGGAATTGGAGTATGGAAAAGTGATGAGGTTAGAGTAGTTGCAGTGTATTATTATCAATCCAATAAAAATGAAAACAATAATGAATGAAATGATTATGAATGGCCTTAAAGGCTTGGCATCTGGATTTGATAAACTGGATGCCGTCACTCATGGTTGGCAGAATGGGAACTTGATTGTTTTTGCAGGAAGACCCGCAATGGGAAAGACAGCTTTCGCTTTGTCATTAGTCAGTAATATGGCTATCGAAAAGAAGATTCCTGTTGCGATGTTTTCTCTTGAAATGTCCAATGTGCAATTGGTGAATCGTCTGTTGCTATCTGGTTGTGAGATTCCCGGTGAAAAGATTAAGAATGGAAAGTTGGCAGAGAATGAGTGGTCACAAATTGATACAAGGATGAATGAAATGTTGGGTGCTCCGTTTTATGTAGATGATTCTCCTTCGCTTTCCGTGTCTGAACTTCGTGTGAGAGCCCACAAGTTGGTGCGTGATTATAGTGTGAAGATGATTATCATCGACTACCTCCAGCTAATGAATGCGCCTGATGGTTCGTGCGGATCGCGTCAAGAAGAAATGTCGGGCATAACTCGTTCGCTCAAATTATTGGCCAGAGAATTGGACGTTCCTATTATAGCGCTCTCGCAGCTGAATCGTCCCGTGGAGCAGAATTCGAGCAAGTCTCCTGACAGTAGAACTGTTTGGTGAAGAATGGTCTGTTGTATTGTTGAATGACGGAGAATCGATAAGCACATGAAAATTCTGCAAATCTCAGACACACACAATCGCCATCGGTTACTGACAAACTTGCCTGCAGCTGATGTGATTGTGCATTGTGGTGACTTTGCTGACAATGGGACAGAAGATGAAGTCGTTGATTTCCTCAATTGGTTCATCGACTTGCCTTATCCCTATAAGTTGTTTGTAACAGGAAATCACGACCTCTGCTTACGGGATGCTGAAAACATACAAAACTTGCCTGACAACGTGTTCTTCCTGCAAGATAGGGGAGTGACGATTGAAGGTGTGAAGTTCTTCGGTATCGCTTACCATCATCCAGAAAGCCTCATCCCTGAAGATACTGATATTGTCATCACCCATGAGCCTCCCATCATGATTTTGGATGAATCAGCAGGAATTCATTGGGGAAATGTACCATTGTTCAAACGTATTATGGAGGTAAGACCTCGCTACCACCTCTTTGGTCATGCACATGAAAGCTATGGGATTGTGGAACAAAACAATACCATCTTCTCCAATGCTTCTGTTCATGATGACCAATACCACCTATGCCATTCTCCCCATTTGTTTACCATTTAAACACCATGCTGAACTTTTTCACCCCCTGAAAGGGTGCAAAAAACACATCATCAATGATGTGGAAATAGGCAAAACAGACCTGATTTTAGGGGGAGAGTCAACCTTTTCAGGCAAGCGGTCAACCCCTTTAGGGCGGTCGGTCAATGAAGCCAGTAAAAAAGAAAAAATATGCTTAAGTTTCTGAATCAGAGGAAGAAGAAATGTCAAAAGCAGCAGAACCTGAAAGGAAGAGATATAAATGATACGATAGAGCATTGGAATAATAAAGTCAAGGGGTTCTGGTTGTTAATAATTTTTAAATGAAGTACAAAGCTAAAAAAAGTATACGTATATTTAGTAGGTCATAAATATTTTGTATTTTTGTAGCGTCAAGCATGGCCAAGTGACTAAGAAGTAAGATGTTATTTCAAGTATTAACCCAAACAACAAGCGTATGAACAAACCAACTCTTGACGACCTGCTTGACAATCTTGATAGTCTGACACAGTTTACTTTACACTCTCTCTAACTAAAATATAAAGAGCAGTATCAAAGTGGTCAAATTGAAATTCATATCATTGAAATTCGGCTCTCCGAAGTTTCACTTTACCCTTCTGACGCGTGAAAAGCCTGTGGAGTCATTTCGTTGAACCTGACAAGGCGAGTCTTAGACCTGAGGCTGGCTTTGACATGGAACAGTTAGACAGTCCTTTCCGCAATTTATAAAAGTTTTCCGTCCATCGCCGGTCTATCCTATTTAAAAAGGGCCTCGTTGGTTCGCAGCATCAAGTCGTAGAACATTTCTTTTACCTTCGGTGTACATTCCCTGGCGCATTGTACCTTTATACCAATATGATTATCTTGTATGTCTGGGAAATGATGAATTCTACAGTCTCCCCCGCAGATATATTTAAGTTCGCAATTAGAACATGGAGTCAATCTGTCTACTACAGATGCTGCTTTTGCTGCTTTAGAAAGAGTCATCAACGACTCAAAAGAATCTTTTCTGATATTGCCTACAGGTTTCAACGTGGGGATAAACGCACACATGTATACATCCCCATTGGCAGCAATGGTCAAGTTGCCATAGTTGCAGTTATCCTTGATAGTGTCAGTTAACATCGTGGAAATAAAGGCACTGTCAGTAGCATCTTTGCCATATTTCTTGCTTAATAATTTATGAACGAAATCAGCATAATAGTCACGTTGCTTTTGTGTGAGTTTTATTTCGCGTCCATCCATAATTTCACCATTGAACTGAATCTTGAATCTGCCATTCTTGTATTTTTCTTCAAGTGAAAGTGCGAAGGTAAGATAGTCGTCAATGTGATTATGAAGATCATCAGAAAAAACAGGGGTTATTGCAACATCTGTTCTAATATTTGCTTTGACAAATCTGTCTACGGTCGACAATGCCTTTTCAAAAGCTCCCGCCCCTCTTATTTTCTTGTTCTCACTCTCATCATACCCGTCAATACTGACCTGAATTCTATACAAAGTAGGCGCAATGATGCGTATCATGTCGTCCGTCCATTTTAATCCATTGGTGAGAATTTCTAAAGGCAGATTAATAGAATATGCATACTGACAAATCTCAATGAGATCATCCCGCAAAGAGACCTCTCCACCTGAAAGTGTCACCAGTGAGCCACCATAATTTTTGAAATTAGACATGATTACCTTGATTTCCTCCGTCTTTAACTCGTTCTCCATCTTGCATCCAGCGAGCATGTAGCAATGTGGACAACGCATATTGCATTGATTTGTCAGGTACAAATGCATGACAATAGCCCCATCGGTTGATGCTCTCTTTGAAGGCATTGAGTCGAGTTGGCGTGCAACAATTTGGGTGACAACCTTTCTGGCATCTTCGTATTTCCCCTGAAAGCGTTTTAGCGCTTCACCTAAGTCTGTGGTTTCCAATAAATGAAGAAAAGCTGTTTGTGAATTGTTATCCAAAACAATCCACCTGCCATTCTCGCTACAAATAGCTAAATATCTCTCCTTGCGTCTGACAACTGTCAGCTTACCAGGAAACATGAAACGAGACGAAAGGTCTATTTTTGATTTTTTTGTGGTCATCGATGACAGGCTTTAAAAAAAACTTTGCCTCCTGAGTGTTTGTTCAGAAAGCAAAGCGATGATAGGGAAACATCAATGCCTTGTTATGCACTATATGCTCCACAATGTACCTCACAAGTGCTGTAACAGGGACTTCCGCCCATTTCTAGTTTCTCCCTTTCTTGTACGTCATACTCAATTTCCATATGTCTTCCATGTTTTATGATTCACCAGTCTGCGAAATGAATCAGTTTATTTCTTGCTCAGTGTGCAGACTATACCCCCACTATTGATGTGCTGGTAAACACGATAAATTAACGATACAAAGATAGTAAAAAATACATTATTCAACAAGAAAAACTAGAAAAAACTACACTTTTCCAGTTAATTTATGTCAAAAACTTGCACTTTTACACATCCAATTGCGGCACGCAACGGTATTAAGGATAAAAATGTGATTATTGTGCCACTAAAAATGGCATATTTTGCACATAAAACGGGATGCCACAGGGACAGGTGAGTGGCATATAGATGTGGGATTGCTGATTGAGGTTTATACTTGCCTTTCAAATGTCTGTACATCCCAATCGATTTTCCGCTGCAGGAAAATGATGGGCTAGAGATATCACTACGAACCTACTATCTTATCACTATGAACGCAAGGAGCACTAAAGGAAGAGTAAAGGAGGACTAAAGGAGCACTAAAGGAGGACTCTTGCATGTGCTTTACTGTCAACGTAAATTAGTTCCATTTTATGACCCCGTCAACTCTATCTAGTCGTCAGACAGAAAACTGACAACCCCAATCAGCGCACTACACAATCATGCTCTAGCCTCCTCCTAAGCTCCTCCTAGGCTCCTTCTAGGCTTACTCTAGGCTTACTCATGAGTATGCTTAGAGTATGCTTAGAGTATGGCTAGAGTATGGCTAGAGTATGCCTAGAGTATGGCAAAAGGCTGAAGTCTAAAGTCTAATGTCAAATGTCTAAAGTCTAAAGGCTGAGGGCTGAGGGCGAAAACGAACATGAAGCTGCGCGACAAACACGAAAAAGGGAACGCCCACGAACTGCACGAATTGCACGAACCTTTAGCTCGACGGAGTCAATTGCACGAATGGGAGCCTCGGACGGCTCTTAGGCGCTTTTATTGCTGCGCAAGAAATCAATCAAAATCTATTAAAAATCTGGGGGCAAAGCCCTGAAATTAGAGAGCCATTCTTGGCTTCCAAAATCTGTGGAATCTACGGAATCTGTGTGCCCTTCGTATACCGCAGAAAGCGGCGAATCTGCTTTATCTGCTAAATCACCCCAAAGGGGTATGTTGGTTTTAGACGAAAACGAAGACGAAAAGGGAGACGAAGACGAACCTTTAGTTCGACGGAGTCAATCTTTGCAAATGGCTGAACGGATTATGAATGCACTTTGTCTGCGTTCTTTTTGACAAAGTCTTTCCATGAGTTGAACTTGTGCTCCACTTCGGGCTTGCCCATCTGGATGAAGTGGCAGTAGGCGGCACCAAGGGCATCGGTGGCGTCGAGCTGCACGTCCATGTCTTCTTTGGAGATGTGGAGCATACGTTGCAGCATGCCGGCTACTTGCTCTTTGGCTGCGCTGCCGTTGCCAGTGATGGCCATCTTGATTTTGCGAGGCTCGTATTCGGTGATGGGAATGTCGCGCATGATGGCGGCGGTGATGGCTACTCCCTGGGCGCGGCCCAACTTGAGCATGGACTGGACGTTCTTTCCGAAGAAGGGGGCCTCGATGGCCATCTCGTCGGGATGGTAGGAGTCGATGATGCTGGTGATGCGCTCGAAGATTTTGCCTAAGCGGAGGTAGTGGCTGGCGTATTTCTTGAGTTCGATGACTCCCATCGCTACCAGCTCGGCTTTGTTGCCTTTCACTTTCAGCACACCATAGCCCATGACGTTGGTGCCAGGGTCAACGCCTAAGATGTATTTCTCTATGTTGGGGGATGCTGTTGCCATTTATTCTATGACTTCCATCATGGTGGGGAAGCCTACGACTTTGTTCTTGAATATCTTTAACAACTCGTCGTTAAGTGCTTTGCCTTCAGATGAATACCATTTGTGAAGCAAGGCCATGCTTTCTACTTCGAACTGCACGGAGAAGCATTCGGATTGGTCATCGTGATGGGAGAGTATACGGCTGAGTCGGGCGTGGGTCATGATGCCTGTCTTTTGTGCTTCGGGGATGTATTTTTCGTGCAGATAGACGACGAGGTGCTGTGCGTCTTCGTTGCCGACTTGGAAGGTGGTGTTGTAGATGAGCATGTTGTGAATATGAAATAAATAAAGGTGCGCCACGTGTGGCACACCTCTCATGTTGAGCCGAATGGCGGACTCGAACCGCCGACCCACGCATTACGAATGCGTTGCTCTACCAACTGAGCCAATTCGGCAAGGCAAATAGCAAAAAGACTGTGCCTTTTGTTAAAAGCGATGCAAAGGTAGGACTTTTTTTTATTATGACAACATCTTTTTGTTAAATCTTTATTAAATTTGCATAAAATCCCCGTGAGGACGGGCTTTTGAAAGGTAAAAAGGAATGACTCGAACGAGAAAGAAGCGTAATTCATGGAAGATTCTGCTCTCTTGCATCTTGCTTGTGGCAGGTGTGATGGGACTGAATTATCTGTGGGCTTGCGGAGGACGGAATGGCGGCTCGGTGGCTATGGCTACGCCTGCTGCAAAGATGAAGGCGAAGGAGAGGACGGTGCCGCTGGAGCGCCCAGGAAAGCTGCGTGGCGTGCCGGAGCTGATGTTGCAGAAGTCGCAGTTCCTTGTTTCATATAATGTGGAGCGTTTGTGTCCTAACTATGTATGCTGGTGCCTGACGAAGGAGCGTGTGGGTGGACAGGTGAAGCGTTCGAATCATTTCCATGCTGACTTGGAGGTGGAGGAGGCTTCTCGTGTGGAGTCTTTTGACTATGCAGGGAGTGGTTATGACCGTGGGCATATGTGTCCGGCTGGTGACTGCAAGCTGACGAAGGTGGCAATGGATGAGTCGTTTGGCATGACTAATATTTGTCCGCAGAATCATGACTTGAATATGGAGGCGTGGAACGAGCTGGAGATACAATGCCGCTCGTGGGCGAGTAATTATGACTCGCTCTACATCTGCTGCGGCCCGATGTTTAGCAAGACGCCTGCTAAGACGATTGGCCGCCGTAAGGGAATGAGGATTGCTGTGCCTGACGCTTTCTTTAAGGTGGTGCTGATGATGGGGCGTGTGCCTAAGGCGATTGGCTTTGTGTATCCTAACCAGGCGTGTGAGGGTGATATCAGGGACTATGCGGTCTCGGTGGATGAGGTGGAACGGCTGACTGGTTTTGACTTCTTTGTGAACTTGGATGACAAGCAGGAGAGGCTGCTGGAAGGGGAATGCAATCCTGCGGCTTGGGGAATTTAGGGAATTGACAGTTGATAGTTGACAGTTGACAGTTGATAGTTGACAGTTGATAGTTGACAGTTGACAGGTGATAATTGACAGTTGACAGTTGACAGTTTGCTTGACTCTGCTTTCGCTGCTACAAGTGCTGATAGTGAATAACTGATCATTATATAGTATAGATATGAAGAAATTTGTGAAGGATTTGACGGTGAAGGCCGTTGAGTATCCGCATGAGCTGTACGTGCTGCTGAAACTGACAGACACGGAGCCGCTGCCGGAGTGTCTGCCCGGACAGTTTGTGGAAGTGAAGGTGGAAGGGAGTCCGCAGACGTTCCTTCGTCGTCCTATCTCTATCAATTTTGTGGATAGAGAGAAGAATGAGTTGTGGCTGCTGATTAAGAAGGTGGGCGAGGGCACGCATCGGCTTGCTGAACTGAAGGCTGGCGATTGTCTCAATCTCGTGTTTCCTTTGGGCAATGGTTTCTCGCCTGTGCAGAAGCAGGGCGAGAAGGTGCTGCTGGTAGGAGGCGGTGTGGGCGTGGCTCCACTGCTGGATTATGGCAAGTATCTGAAGGAGCAGGGCGCTCAGCCGGTGTTCTTGCTGGGTGCGCGCAGCCAAAGTGACCTGCTGGAGCAGGAACTGTTTAAGGCGATTGCGCCTGTGTATGTGACTACCGAGGATGGCTCGGAGGGCGAGAAGGGTTTTGTGACTCAGCACTCGTTGCTGAAGAATGAGACGTTTGACCGCATCTCGGTGTGTGGCCCTAAGCCTATGATGGTGAGTGTGGCTCGGTATGCGAAGGCGACGGGCACGCCTTGTGAGGTGAGCCTGGAGAATATGATGGCTTGTGGATTGGGCGCTTGCCTGTGCTGTGTGGAGAAGACGGTGAAGGGGAATGTGTGCGTGTGCAAGGAGGGTCCTGTTTTTGATATTGACGATTTAACTTGGGAGGTGTAAGGTATGGCAGACTTGAGTACAAAAATAGCGGGACTTACGATGAAGAACCCCGTGATGACAGCTTCTGGCACATTTGGTTATGGTGTGGAGTTTGCTGACTTCGTGAATCTGGAGGATATTGGCGGCATCATTGTGAAGGGCACTACGCTTCATGCTCGTGAGGGCAATGACTATCCGCGTATGGTGGAAACGGCAAGCGGCATGCTGAACTGTGTGGGCTTGCAGAACAAGGGCGTGGATTACTTCTGTGAGCATATCTATCCTGAGATTAAGGATATCAAGACGAACATGATTGTGAATGTGAGTGGCTCGTCGCCTGAGGATTATGCGGAGTGTGCTGCTCGCGTGAATGAGCTGGCTCATATTCCTGCTATTGAGCTGAATATCTCGTGCCCTAATGTGAAGCAGGGGGGTATGGCTTTTGGCGTGACGACTGAAGGGGCTGCCGCTGTGGTGAAGGCGGTGCGTGAGGTGTATAAGAAGACGCTGATTGTGAAGCTCTCTCCAAATGTGACGTCGATTGCTGACATCGCGCTGGCGGTTCAGGATGCTGGCGCTGACGCTGTGTCGCTCATCAACACGCTGATGGGTATGGTGATTGACATCGAGAAGCGCAAGCCTGTGCTGAGCATTGCAACGGGCGGCATGTCGGGCCCTGCTGTGAAGCCTGTGGCTGTGCGTTGTGTGTGGCAGGTGGCTAAGGCTGTAAATATCCCTGTGGTGGGCCTGGGCGGCATCATGAATGCGCATGACGCTATAGAGTTCCTTTTGGCTGGCGCATCTGCTATCGAAATCGGCACGGCGAATTTTGTGGATCCTGCTGTGACGGTGAAGGTGGCTAACGGCATCAATGAATGGCTTGACCAGCATGGCTGCAAGTCGGTCGGAGAGATTGTGGGTCAACTGAACGCTTGATGTTTCATCGGGGGGGACGCTTGATGAACGCTGTGTGGCAAGACATTGTTGAGGTTTTCTGTTCGGAGCAGACGCTGCGGCAGAAGTATCGGTATTTCTACGATGCCTTGCACCGTGTGTGCATTGAGAAGACTGAGGGTCTTCCTGCTGAGTATAACGACTTCTTTTCGCGTTTGCAGGCGGTGTGCCGCTTGACGAACTATCCTTTGCACAAGGTGGATGGGTTCCGCTGGCGTGCCCGTCAGGTGGCGCATCATGGAATGGAGGTGGATGAGCACACGTTTCTGGTGGATGTGCGCATCTTTGTGGAGGCGCTGGCGCATTTCACCGATACCCGTGTCCCTGACGCCTTTGTGGGGAAACTGCCTGATGTGGAGCGGTTGCCTGTGCCGCGCGAGCGGATGGAATATGTTGTGCGGCAGAAGCGGATGCGTTTTGTGGTGGATCATATTGATGAGCCATACATTTATGCCCGTTCTCGAGAATTGCCAGCGGAGGAGTTGTTTCGAGTGGACGTGATGGCGAACCAGCATACGCAGCAGGCGGCTCAGCTGCTGAAGGAAGGCATGCAGTTTAACGCGCTTTCGTTCACGATGGACAACGAGGGTGTTTATCACCCTTTGTATATTGTGATTGAGCCTGATTTCCTGTTGGACACGACCAGCGTGACTGGCTGCATCAAAGGGTGGGGCGAATCGCCGTTTAATCATTTTATTGCTAAGTTCAGACCTTCGGAGAGCACCGTCTATACGTTGTTGGGCGACTTTGCCAACCAGTTTCTGGATGATGCCTTGAATAGTCCTGAGGCTGATTATTTGGAGTCGATGCGGAAGGTGTTTGCTGACCGCGCTATTGACATCTGTGCCTGTGAGGACATCAACAAGAAATTCTTTGATGACACACGGCTGCAGTTTGACCATATCCGGCAAGTGGTGAATGAACTCTATGCCCAGCCTTCTATGCAGGATGGGCAGGTGGAGGTGCGTGTGGAGCCTTCTTTCTTTTGTGAAGCGCTGGGCTTGCAGGGGCGTATGGATGCGCTGATTGACCTGGGCGAGAAGGGGAAGAAGTTGCTGATAGAGCTGAAGTCGGGCAAGTGGGATGAGTATCGCAACCGGGCGAAGGAGGAACACTTGATGCAGATGCTGCTCTACAAGGAAATTCTCTATTATAATATGGGAGTCAAGCAGTCGGACGTGATGGGAAATCTTCTCTATTCGCGTTATCCTCATCTGCAGGAGCAGCGCAGTTTTCAGGAGATGGTGCTGCGTGCGATGAATATCCGCAACGGGATTGTGGCGCTGGAAAGGGGACTGCTGGAAGGGGAAGCCCGTAAGTGGGTGCCTAAACTGACTCCGCAGGCTTTGCGGCGCAACCGTGATTGCAGCGACAAGTTCTGGACGGTGTGGTGCTTGCCTGAAATCAAGCCTGTCACAGATGCGTTGGCTGGAATGGATGAACTGACTGCTGAGTATTTCTACACCTTCCTGCAATTCATCGAACGTGAGCAGTTTGAGAGCAAAGTGTGTGACGCGCGTCCAGACTCGACTCGTTCTCTTGCTGCGCTATGGAGCGCTGACATCAGCACGAAGATGGAGAATGGTGACATCTTCGTGAATCTTCGATGGGTGGATTCTCGTGTGGGTGATGGTGTGGAGGCCGTCTGTCTGGAACGTACAGAAGAAGGAGAGAGTCAGCCTAATTTCCGAGTTGGGGATGCTGTCATTCTCTACAAACGAAACTCTGATGTGGATTCTGCCACCACGCAAGAGGTGATTCGATGCAGTGTGGAGTCGTATGACGCTGAACGTATTTGGCTCTTGCTGAAGAATGCACAGCGGAAGAATGGTGTCTTTAGCAAAGATGATTTGTATGCGCTTGAACATGACCATGTGGATGCAAACTTCCGTAGTCTTTACAGTGGATTGTTTTCGTTGATTACTTGTGAAAAGAGTCGGCGAGACCTTTTGCTTTGTCAGCGCACGCCAACCAGGGATGATATGTTCCTCTTGATGGGACCTCCTGGCACCGGCAAGACTTCTGTGGCCTTGAAGCGTATGGTGGAGGAGCAACTGGAATTGGGACACAATGTCTTGCTGCTGTCTTATACGAATCGTGCTGTGGATGAGATTTGCCAGATGCTTTCCACGATTGACCCTCTACCTGATTATATCCGGCTGGGACGTGAGCTTTCCTGTGCCCTTCCGTATCAAGAGCATCTGCTTTCTCGTGCTCTTGGAGGCTTGATGAATAGGCAACAGGTGAAAGAAAGGATAGGGAATGCTTCTGTCTTTGTCAGTACGGTGGCATCCATGAATAGCCATCTGGCCCTTTTCCGTCTTAAACATTTCCATGTTGCTATCTTCGATGAAGCATCCCAAATTCTGGAACCTCAAATATTGGGTATATTGACTTCTTCTGCAATTGACAAGTTTGTGATGATTGGCGACCACAAGCAGCTGCCTGCTGTGGTGGTGCAAAATGAGGAGAAGTCTGCTGTTGCCTCTCCGTTGCTGCATTCGATTGGATTGCGAAACTGCCGCAACTCTCTCTTTGAACGTCTATATGAGCAGAACCGGCACCTTCCAGATGTGGTGGCCATGCTGGATCATCAGGGACGTATGCATCCGGTCATTGCTGATTTTGCCTCGCATGCTTTTTATGAGGACCGGCTTCTTCCTGTGGGATTGCCTCACCAGCAGGAAGCGCTTCCTTATCAGCAATATGATGCGGAGAATCCTATTGAGGAGTTGATTGCCACGAAACGTTTTGCTTTTATCAATGTTCCCAGGCCATCGTATGAGGACCGTTTGCCCAAGGCAAACATTCTTGAAGCACGTATCATCGCGCAGCTTGTCAATGCCATCATCGCTTTGTATGAGCGGAACAATTTGCCGTTTGACTCTCTGAGGCAGTTGGGCATTATAGTTCCTTTCCGTCGCCAAATAGCGCTTGTGCGTTCTGAAATAGCAAAGCTCTGTCCTGATGTGGCTCCTCAGCTGGTTATTGATACTGTGGAGCGTTATCAGGGTTCTCAACGTGATATCATCATCTATGGGACCACTATTACGCAGCAGTATGAGCTGGACACGCTCTCGAATTTGACCCAAACGGCGTCTGGGGTAGTGGATAGAAAGCTGAATGTGGCTATCACTCGTGCGCGTAAGCAGCTTTTTGTGCTTGGTAACGAAAAACTATTGCTAAACAATGCTTTATATGCTCAGCTCATTAATTATTCGAGGGAAAAGCATTTGTCTTAATTTTTTTTCCTTATCTTTGCAACCTAAACCGTTTCTTATCGCTTTCTAATGAGATATTTGAGAATCTTTGCTTTTATATGCAGTATGACTGTGCTTGCTACGTCTTTTGCACAGCGAAATTCTACCTATCAGCAATATATCGAGAATTATAAACAGGCTGCCATTGACCAAATGCGCCGGCATCATATTCCTGCCAGTATCACGTTGGCGCAGGCTCTGTTGGAGAGTGGCGCAGGGCGCAGCTATCTGGCTACTCAGGCAAACAACCACTTTGGCATTAAAGTCGGAATGGGATGGACGGGCCCTTATGTGACTCGCGATGATGATCGGAAGGGTGAACATTTTCGTAAGTACAAGAATGCAGAGGAGAGTTATGAGGACCATTCTCTGTTTTTGCAACAGCCCCGTTACCAGCGCTTGTTTTCGTTGGACCCACAGGATTACAAAGGATGGGCGCGTGGATTGAAAGCATGCGGGTATGCAACATTGCCAACCTATGCGGAACGGCTTATCACCATTATTGAGACGTATGAGCTGAATGATTATGATGAGGACCGATTCGGTTTCCGTAAGAAGAAGAAAAATAGCGACTATACTCCTGGGCCTGTGGTGAAGAAGGCGAAGCGGCCCGTCAACTTAGTTAACGGCATTCAGTGTGTTGTGGCTACTTCTGGTGACACATGGGAATCTTTAGCGAAGGAAATGAAGATTTCAAAGAAGAAGCTGCTGAAGTTCAACGAAACGAGCGAGGATTATCCTGTTCCTGTGGGCATGAATGTGTTCTTAGCCAAGAAGGCGAAGAAGGCTGACTCGATGTATAAAGGACAATGGCATAAGATTCGTTCGGGCGAGTCGATGTATAGCATCAGCCAGTTCTATGGCATTCGACTGGAGAATCTGTATAAGATGAACTTTAAAGATGCGACTTATATTCCTGTTGCAGGCGATCTTTTGAAGGTGAGGTGATGACTCAAATGAGTCTTATAGGTCTCATTCTTAAAAAAGAGGTGAATTCGTACTTGCCGGTACTGAATAGTGTAGTGATAAAAAAGGGAAGGAATCCGTGTGAATCCTTCCCTTCTTTTGTTAGTGTGTCATTCTGAACTGCGAAGTTCGTTCTGCTGTTGTGTTTTTGTGTCGCTTATCGGGTTTCCGATTCTTCTGTCATGTCTATCTCATTACCCTTGTGGTCGATAAACTTGTATTGCAAGAAACCCAATTCCTGACTTGGATAGATCTTCACACCAAATCCGTAGGTCATCTGCCAACGGAGGTAGAGGCTAAAGAGCCCTTTGGTGAGATAAGCTTCCACGTACGGATTAACATAGAGCTTGAACTTCTTCTGACCAAGATTATTGACAATGTAATCGATTTTGTTCTCAAGCGTGTCAGCGAATAGAATGGAGGATTTCACTGTGCCCTTGCCAAAGCAAGTGGGGCAGACCTCTTCTACATGAACATCCATTGCAGGACGTACGCGCTGGCGGGTGATTTGCATCAAACCGAATTTGCTCAGAGGCAAGATGTTGTGGCGTGCACGGTCGCTCTTCATGATTTGTGTCATGTGTTCGTAGAGCTTTTGGTTGTGCTCAGGACTGTCCATGTCAATGAAATCGACTACGATGATGCCTCCCATATCGCGTAAGCGTAATTGGCGTGCCAATTCGTCTGCGGCTTCCATGTTGACAGCAAAAGCGTTTTCTTCTTGGTTGTCAAGTCCGCGGTTGCGATTGCCTGAATTGACATCGACTACATGTAGCGCTTCTGTGTGCTCAATAATGAGGTAGGCACCATGTTTGAAGCTGACGGTACGCCCAAGTCCCGACTTGATTTGCTTCGTCACTCCGAAGTTGTCAAAGATAGGGGCATTGCCTTTGTAGAGCTTGACAATAGACTCTTTACCTGGTGCAATAAGGCTGACATAGCGCTTCACTTCATTGAAAACTTCAGCATTGTTAACATGGATGTTTTCGTAGGAAGGATTGAATAGGTCACGCAGCATGGAGACAGTTCGACCAGTTTCCTCGTGTGCAAGTACTGGCAGACTTGTAGCTTTTTGAATTTTTCCGATGCAATCGTCCCAAGAAGCGACGAGCAGGCTTAGCTCGTTGTTCAATTCAGCGGCACGTTTTCCTTCTGCCACAGTTCTGACGATTACTCCGAAGTTTCGGGGCTTGATGCTCTGAATGAGCTGTTTCAGACGTGCGCGTTCTTCTTTTGATTTAATTTTCGAACTGACATTTACTTTGTCATCAAACGGAATCAGGACAAGATAACGTCCGGCGAAAGAGATTTCAGCCGTGAGACGCGGTCCTTTTGTGTTGATGGGCTCTTTGGTGATTTGTACCATCACCTCTTGTCCCAGTTCAAGCACGTCTTGAATGCTTCCAACTTTCTCCAGCGCAGACTGACCAGCAGCCTTTGCCATCGGTGCGAGCTTCCGTCGGTCGCTCACCACTTGTTTCACATATTTCTCTAAAGAGAGAAAATGCTTGCCTAAATCTTGGTAGTGCAGAAATGCTTCGCGTTCATGACCCACATCGACAAAACATGCATTGAGTGCCGGCATGATTTTCTTCACTTTTCCGGCGTAGATGTTGCCTACGGAGTATTTGCTGTCTTGACCTTCCTTCTGGAACTCAACGAGCTTTTGGTCTTCGAGCAGCGCAATGGTTACTTCCTTCGGCTGTGCATCGATGATTAGTTCGCTGGTCATTTTTGCTACCGTTAATTGATTGGTTGTCTTGTTAAACAGAAAAAGAACAAACCTCGTCATGCACCCTTTTTGAGGATGATTCATTTCAGGGTTTGTTCTTTGTTCTGACGCTTACAAGGCGAAGTGGAGTTCCTCAACTCTTACTTGCTCTTGTGGCGATTCTTTCTCAGTCTCTTCTTACGCTTGTGCGTAGAGATCTTGTGTCTTTTCTTCTTCTTACCGTTTGGCATAGTTGTTGAAAATTTAGTTGTTTATAATTTGTTTGTTATAGTCGTTGCGTGAGTAGATGTGTATTACACACTCATTTCGGAGTGCAAATTTAGCTCTTTTTCTTGAACGACGGAAATTTTTATCCTTGAAAATGCCGCGGTTGTTATGAATAATCATCGAAAACATCTAAATTTGCACTTAAATAAGATGAAAAGTTAAATGTATAGTATTCAAAACCTGCGCTTCTTGGGCGTTTTCTTGGGGCTCGTTATTGCGGTTTCTGTGTCGGCACAGCGAAGTAGAGTGGCTGTGCGCGCATACTCAAGAACGGCATCGGATGTAGTGCAGAAATATAAAAAGGCTATTGCTCGAAGTGCAGACAGTGCTGTGGAAAAAGCTAGTGATTCTACAGATGTAACCCTGTCTCCCTATCTCTACAAATTGATAGGTCCTGGTATTTATTATCGTTCAGCTCTTTCGAGCCATTTTGGGATAGAGGATTCTTTAACCCAGCATTCGGACTTGTCATCTGCTGATTTTTTTGATTATCGTCAGCGTCTGAATGCATCTATAGAAGATGTTTTGTTTCACACTTATACGATGCGGCCAGATCTTTTCCATTATTATGATTCGCAGATTGAATCGGAGCATATCATTGCCCCTGTATCGGTTGTAGGTGCAAAGAAGGAAGATTTGACTTCTATATATAATAAAGTTGACGAAATAAAAGATGTGGTGGAGGTTGTTGATAATGTAGATGTGGAACTTCAGATTAAAAAGCCTAATTTCTGGGCTACGAGCGGTAAGTCTTCATTGCAATTCACCCAGAACTATTTTTCGGAGAATTGGTATAAGGGTGGTGACAATCACATGACGTTGCTATCCAATATAGTTTTGGAAGCAAATTATAACGATCAACGTCATATTCAGTGGGATAACAAGCTTGACCTTCGTTTGGGATTTGTGACGACTTCTGCTGATACGGTGCACCGGTACATCACCAATAATGATAAGATTTATCTTTCGTCCAAGCTTGGTGTGAAGGCTGCAAAAAATTGGTTCTATACACTTTCTGTACAGGGGAATACGCAGTTTTTGCCGGGACGTAAGAGTAATGACCATCGCACCTACTCTAAGTTCTTGGCTCCATTAGATGCGTATGCATCTATCGGTATGGATTTTAAGCCTAATCTCAAGAATGGCAACTCGTTTTCATTGGCTCTATTGCCATTTTCATACAAGATGAGGTATATAGGAGATGACGAACAGTCTATCCACGCTTCTTATAACATGATTGACAAGGATTTTCAGCAAGACTTTGGTTCTCGTGTTGAGTTTGTGGCAAAGATGACAATCGTGAAAAATTTGCAATGGAAGAGCCGGTTCTATTATTTTACGTCATATGAGTATGCAGAATCTGAAATGGAAAATTCTTTGACGTTCCAATTCAACAAATATATTGCATCGGAAGTATACACATTATGGCGCTTTGATGATAATCGTAGCAAGAAGTATTATGATGATTCATTGGGTTATTTCCAGTTTAAGGAATACTTTACGTTGGGACTCTCTTATAATTTCTAAAAGTACTCATAGAATATGAAGAAAACAGCCACTTCCAAAATGGAGGTGGCTGTCTGCTTTATGAAAGTTTGATGGCTTTTCCCGTTTTACATTTTGGCTTCTTTTTTGAAGAAGTCTGTCATCTTCTTGAATGTTGTTTCATTGAATGTGACAGGTCCGTGCTGACCATTAGGTACGCTGATGAACTCTTCTAGACAACCTGCTTCTTTAAGTTTCTCTGAAAAGAATACACCTTGGCAGTGAGGAACAACATTGTCCGCATCTCCGTGGAAAACCAAGAAGCGTGGGCACTTCTTAGACACGTAAGTGATGGGGCTAATCAATGTAACCATGTCTGGCATGTCTGCAGGTGCACCACCAATAAGGGCTGCTTCTGGTGAGTTTCCATCTTTTACGGTCTCACAATTTTCCATGTGTGCCATATCTACTGGACCAAACCAATCAACGACAGCATCTACTGTGCTGCTCATCTTGGTGTTGCCACCGACTTCGCCCTCTAAATCAACAGTGGTTGATCCAACGGAACGTTGTTTCAAGTTGTTGGTTACACCGGCTAATGCAGATAAATGACCTCCTGATGAGAAGCCTGTAATACCAATGAACGAGGTGTCGAGCTTATATTCCTTGGCATGAGCACGGATAAAGCGAATAGCGCCTTTTACATCTTGAATCTGTGCAGGGAATTTGGCATCACCGCTTGAACGGTGGTTGATGCATACTACCGCAAATCCTGCATCTGTTAATGGCTTGCCAAGTGACATGTATGTCATGCCTTTCATGTTGTTGGAAAACCATGCACTTCCGTAGATGGCTACAATCACCTTGTATTTCTCTAATCCTGTCTTGGGAAGGTAAATGTCCATGCAGTGTGCTTCGAGATTGTCACCTGCATAGTTGACGTTCTTGAAATCAGGTTCAGTAGAAGGCTGGCCAAACCCCATTGGGCCTTGTGGCTGAGCCCACGTAAGCATAGAAAGGCAAAGGGCTATAGCCGATAGAATAGTTTTTTTCATTATAGGTGTTATTTAAGATGTATTAAAATAGGTGATAATATTGGATAGACGTGCAGGATAGATGAAGGTTTAAAGTTTAAATTTCAAAACCTTTCCATCTTGTGCTGGTACCTCCAAGTAGATAGTGCCATCAGGAATGAGTGCTTTCTTCTCTTTTTTGCCTGTAAGCAAGTCCTTACAGTCTCGTTCCTTTTCTGTTACGGGGATGGCCATGCAGTCAAATGCGTGTGTGGGAATCTTTATCCATATGCGAGCAGGTGCATCGTCGAAGTTTGCAACGACGAGGATGAGCTCTTTGTCTTTCTTACGCAGAAAAGCAAATTGGCGATGCTCGTTCATGCCTTCGTTTCGATTCACATACATGATGTCAAAGAACAATCCTTCACGAACCGCTTTCTCTGTATTACAGATGTTCAGCACTTTTGTGTAATACTTCTGTAGGTCTTTTTCCTCCTTTGACAGTAGAGTTCCGTCAAACTTATTGTTGTTTCTCCATCGACGAATTAAGTCAATTGTCCAGTAGTCAAAGATGGTAGTGCGTCCGTCCTGTCCACTAAACCCTTCTGAATACATGCCCTGTTCGCCTAGTTCTTGGCCAAAGTATATCATCATTGGGTTGGTGTTCATCAGAGCACTAACTAGCAATGCGGGTTTCCCCTTGTCTGGATTGCCTGCAAAGAATTTAGAGGCGATACGCTGTTCATCGTGATTCTCGAGGAAATTGAGCATATGTTCCTGAATGTCATCCACGCTCTGCCATGCACCTGTAATATTTGTTGCACTATTGCCACCGACAACAGAGCGAATGGTGTCATACAGGCCTACTTTATCGTATAGGTAATCGAAATGCCCTCGGTAGATAAAGTTACGATACTCGTGAGGATTATAGACCTCTGCTATGAAAATGATATCAGGGTATTTTGTTTTAACTTGCGGAATTACCCATCCCCAGAAATCGCAAGGCACCATCTCGGCCATGTCGCAGCGAAAACCATCTATTCCTTTGCCTGCCCAAAAAAGGAGAATATCGCGCATCTTTATCCATGTGTTGGGTGTAGAAGGGCAGAACATCAGTTGGCGTGTGCCTTGATAGTCCACGCCATAGTTGAGCTTGACAGTCTCGTACCAGTCGTTCTGACCTACCCATGGGGTAAAGCAGTCGTTTCCTGTCACTTTCGCTGGATTCTCTACATAGTCACCCATCTCGTCGTCGTGCAACGAGAAGTTGGGTGAGAATGCCGTGCCCGGCATATAATAGAAGTTGTTATCGGGATTGAAAGCTTCAGTCGTATCATCGTCCTCGCCGAGGTCGCGCACACCTTCTGGCTTTCCATCAGAGTGATATTGCCGTGCTACGTGGTTCGGTACAAAATCAATAATCATCTTGAGGTCTGCCTTATGTGTACGCATCACAAGGTTTTCAAACTCTTTCATGCGTTCAGGCACCTTTGTCGCCAAGTCAGGGTCGATGTCATAATAGTCTTTGATGGCATATGGGCTACCAGCATTGCCTTTCACGACTGCGGGGTGATCTTTGGGAATTCCAAATTGTGTATAGTCGCTTTTGGTAGCATGCTCAATAAGGCCTGTATACCAAATATGGGTTGCACCTAATTTCTTGATTTCAGCGAGTGCTGCTCCTGTGAAATCAGCCATCTTGCCACAACCGTTTTCCTTTTTAGACCCATTGCTTACGTTCTTGTTGGCGTTGGCACCAAACAGACGTGTAAAAACTTGATAGATAATTAGTTTTTCCATGATATTTAAGTTTTAAGGAGTTCTTTGTTTTAGGAAAGTAGGTAAATGTAGAAAAGCAGAAAAGTCATAAGCGATGGAATTCCATCACTTATGACTTTCAATTGTATATTAAGCAATACCGTGAGCTGTCACGTTGCGATCAATCTTTGCAATCATGCCCTGAAGAGCCTTGCCAGGACCGCATTCAGTGAAATCTGTAGCGCCAGCAGCAATCATGGCCTGTACCTCATATGTCCACTTCACAGGAGCTGTGAGCTGAGCGATGAGGTTTTGCTTGATTTCTTCCGGGTTGGTGTGGGCCTTTGCGTCCACGTTCTGGTAAACGGGACACTTAGGTGTTGAGAAAGTTGTTGCTTCGATAGCAGCTTGAAGCTCATCTTTAGCAGGTTGCATGAGAGGTGAGTGGAAGGCGCCTCCTACAGGGAGTGGGAGAGCACGTTTTGCACCAGCAGCCTTCAACGCTTCACATGCTTCGTTGATTGCCTCAACATTACCAGAGATAACGAGTTGGCCAGGGTTGTTATAGTTTGCAGGAACAACAATATTGCCGGGTTTAGAGATAGACGCACATACTTCTTCAATTTTGGCATCGTCAAGACCGATGATGGCTGCCATTGTTGAAGGAGCAGCTTCGCATGCTTTCTGCATAGCCTGTGCACGCTGTGAAACGAGCTTCAATCCGTCTTCGAACGAAAGTGCCCCTGCTGCAACAAGAGCAGAGAACTCGCCCAAAGAATGACCGCCTACCATGTCTGCGTCGAATGCGTCGCCCAAGCAGATAGCGGAAATGACTGAGTGGAGGAATACTGCAGGCTGAGTGACTTTTGTCTGCTTCAGCTCTTCTGCTGTACCTTCGAACATAATCTTTGTGATGTCGAAACCAAGAATTTCGTTAGCTTTGTCGAAAAGCTCCTTGGCTTTAGGATTCGTGTCGTAGAGGTCTTTGCCCATTCCTGTGAACTGAGCACCTTGACCTGGGAATACAAATGCTTTCATGTGTTTTGATTTTAAAGATAAAAAGCATCTTCCTACATGAGAAAGATGCTTTATTTAGTCACTAATGTTGATTTACTTTACCTTCTCAACGATAGCCTTGAATGCCTCAGCATTGTGTACTGCGAGGTATGCAAGTGTCTTACGGTTGAGGTCGATGCCAGCCTTGTGGAGAGCGCCGATGAACTGTGAGTAAGACATACCTTCCATGCGAGCTGCAGCGTTGATACGCTGAATCCAAAGAGCACGGAACTCACGCTTTTTGCGACGACGGTCGGCAAATGCGTATGTGAGGCCTTTCTCGTAGGCGTTTTTGGCAACGGTCCAAACGTTCTTGCGAGCACCGAACTGACCTTTAACGCGCTTCAAAATCTTCTTGCGGCGAGCGCGTGATGCAACATGATTTACTGATCTTGGCATAATTTTGTTTGTTTTTTGAATGTTAGCGACGTTCGATTACGTGCTTGTTGAGCTAACAATTCGATTAAACTTTGTTTTTACTTACTGATGAATGTTCTCTCGAACGGGTAGGGAGACTTAGCGGAGTGCAAGACAATCGAGAACCTGCTTACGGTTTGCCTTTACGACAATCGTGCTGTGGTCGAGATTTCTCTTCTGCTTCTTAGTCTTCTTGGTCAAGATGTGACTGTGGTAAGCGTGCTGACGCTTAATCTTTCCTGTACCAGTAAGCTTAAAACGCTTCTTTGCAGCGGATTTAGTTTTAATTTTTGGCATTTTTTTGTTTGTTTAATTATTAATAATGTGTGGCAACGCATATACCAGGGCGTTACGCACTTCTTGTTTACTTAGCTTATAGAGCAGCCTTTCACTCTGCACTCTTTTCTGCTAGCTTATCGGCCAATCCTGCAAATGGACTGTTTGGATTAGGACCTTGTGTTTCCTCTTCTGCTTGACGAGCCGCTTTAGCTTGTGCTTCAGCTGCTTCATTGTCGCGCTTCTGTTGGCTCTTCTTAGGCTGACCCGCTTTCTTTGGAGCGAGAGTAAGGAACATCTTCTTGCCTTCGAGTGATGGCATACTCTCTACTTTTGCAAGTTCTTCCAAATCGTTAGCGAAACGGAGGAGAAGCACTTCGCCTTGTTCTTTGAAGACGATGGAGCGTCCTTTGAAGAACACATATGCCTTCACCTTGTTGCCGTCGTTCAGAAACTCCTGAGCATGCTTCAACTTGAAAGCGTAGTCGGCTTCACCAGTTTGAGGTCCGAAGCGAATCTCTTTCACTTCTACCTTTACTTGTTTAGCCTTCAGTTCCTTCGCCTTTTTCTTCTGCTGATAGAGGAATTTGGAGTAGTCGATAAGGCGACATACCGGAGGTTGGGCATTGGGGGAGATTTCTACGAGATCTACTCCCTTTTCTTCTGCCAGACGTAGAGCATCGCGGGTTGGCATGACGGTTGATTCAATCCCATCACCGACGATTCTCACGTCGTGTACACGAATCTGTTCGTTGATTCTGTACTGTTGTTTTTTGTTGTCACCTTTCATTCGGTTGGCTTATTCCTTCGGTATGTATTTTTATTAATATTTTATTATTGTCTTTCGGTTAGAGAAACTGGCATATCTGCACATAAACTTATTGCAGAACCAGTTGTCTTCTCTGCCATCAGACTGATTTTCGGGCGCAAAGTTAGAAATTTTCTGTCATCTGACGAACTTCTTCCTGGATTTTCTTTGCAAAATCATCGATTTTCATCGTTTCTTGCTGCTGAGTACCTTGTTTTCTGACGTTTACGGTACCATCTGCGGCTTCTTTCTCGCCCACAATAAGCAGATATGGGATGTGCTTGATTTCGTTATCGCGAATCTTGCGGCCAATCTTTTCGTTGCGGTCATCAATAATGGTACGGACGTCTTGAGCATTCAGCGCAGCTGCAACCTCCTTGGCATAGTCGTTAAACTTTTCAGAGATAGGTAATACTACGACCTGATCAGGTGTGAGCCAAAGTGGGAAGTGTCCAGCAGTATGTTCAATGAGTACGGCGATGAAACGTTCCATGGAACCGAATGGCGCACGGTGGATCATCACAGGACGGTGCTTTTGATTGTCGGCACCAGTATATTCAAGCTGGAAGCGCTCTGGAAGATTGTAGTCCACCTGAATAGTACCTAACTGCCAACGACGACCCAGTGCATCCTTAATCATGAAGTCGAGTTTTGGGCCGTAGAATGCAGCTTCACCAAGTTCGGTACGAGTGGGCAGTCCTTTCTCTGCGCATGCTTCGATAATAGCGTTTTGAGCTTCTTCCCACACTTCGTCAGAACCGATGTACTTTTCTTTGTCTTCAGGGTCGCGAAGTGAAATCTGTGCTTCAAAATCCTTGAAGTCAAGCGCCTTGAAAATGATGCCGATGATGTCCATCACGCGCAAGAACTCGTCTTTCACTTGGTCTGGACGGCAGAAAATGTGGGCATCGTCTTGAGTGAATGAACGTACACGAGTCAATCCGTGCAACTCGCCAGACTGTTCGTAGCGATATACTGTGCCGAACTCAGCGCAACGGAAGGGAAGGTCTTTGTAGGAACGTGGCTGCCATGCGAAAATCTCACAGTGGTGAGGGCAGTTCATTGGCTTTAACAGATATTCTTCACCTTCTTCTGGAGTGTGAATGGGCTGGAATGAATCCTGGCCATAGTGAGCATAGTGGCCAGATGTTACGTAGAGGTTCTTTCCTCCGATGTGCGGAGTGATAACCTCCTGGTAACCATATCTCTTTTGGATTTTACGCAAGAAGTCCTGCAGGCGAAGGCGAACGGCAGTTCCCTTAGGAAGCCACATTGGCAAACCTTTACCCACACGCTCAGAAAACATAAAGAGCTCCATCTCCTTGCCAATCTTGCGGTGGTCGCGCTTCTTAGCTTCTTCAAGAGCTACAAGGTACTCATCCAACAACTTCTTCTTTGGGAAAGAGATGCCGTAGATACGAGTCATCATAGGGCGCTTCTCGTCGCCACGCCAGTATGCTGCAGCGAGTGACAACAGTTTGAATGCCTTGATAGGCGCTGTAGTCATCAAGTGAGGACCCTTACACAGGTCAATATAGTTGCCCTGAGTGTAAGTGGTGATCTTGCCGTCCTCCAGCTCCGCAATCAGCTCATTCTTGTATGATTGTCCTTTTGATGCGAAAAGCTCCATTACATCTTTCTTGGAGATGTCCTTACGCACCAAAGCTTCCTTCTTCTGTTGCAGTTCCTGCATCTTCTTCTCAATCTTTGGGAAGTCTGCATCGCTCAGCTTCACACCCTCTGGTGGCATCACGTCGTAGTAGAAACCATTCTCGATGGCAGGACCGATACCGAACTGAGTGCCTGGCCACAACTCCTCGATGGCTTCTGCCATGAGGTGGGCAGATGTGTGCCAGAAAGCATGCTTACCTTCTGCATCCTCAAACTTGTACAGCGCAATTGTTGCATCCTCGTTGATTGGGCGGTTCAACTCAGTCGTCTCGCCGTTCACGCCACATGCAATCACGTCCTGTGCCAATCGTTGGCTGATGCTCTCTGCAATCTCTAAACCAGTCACGCCAGCCTCATACTCGCGCACCGAATTGTCTGGAAAAGTAATCTTTATCATATTGTGTTTTTATTATAGAATCATTGCGAAAGTGAGCAGCACACAGGGTGCCGAACACACAACATCTTGCAAATTTAGCACTAAAAATCCATACATACACAAACTTTCGGCAAAAAACGCATTAGCGTTACGCTTTTTATGCTTGTACACACCGTTTTGATACTTCTCGTTTATTAGGTTTTCCTTGTACACCCAGCCCTTCCGATGTAATGTTCCTGTTCCTATAACTCTATCTACGAATATATCTGTTTGGTATTTATAGAAGAAACGGCCATGTATTGCTCATGGTCGTTTCTTATCTTTCATCTTGATATTTTGGTTTTTCTTGATAATGTTGTATGCCTGATAAATACCGAGTTCTCCCGCTTTGGATAGGTCGGGAATCGCAAGCTCGGTGTTGTCAAGCAACAGATGGAGTAAGCCTCGATTGAAGTATGCCTCAGCAAATTGGTCGTGCTGCTGAAGAACTTGTGTGAATCCTGCGATGGCTTCGTTGATATTGCCCGATTGGGCTTGCTGGTAGGCTTGTTCGAAAGTGGCGAGAATAGCAGTTTGCCCAGCTTCCCTATATATATTATATGTGTTGGCGTTAGGCAACAATAGTTTTGCTTCCTGATCTTGGTTTTGCACCTTGCCTCGATACTCGCTTTCGTACACTTTCTCCTGTGTGTCGTCTTCCTCAACAAGTTTCTGGTAGTCGTTAAGATTGACTTGCGATTTCTTTCTGGTCTTGTTCTTTTGGCGCGAGGTAGGTGTAGAGTAGCCGTAGCGTTGAGCAATCTGTTCTTTGAGCACATGCTCTTCGTCTCGGTTGGCACCAGCAATGTCGCCTACCTTTCTGCGTGCAGCAGCACGGCGTTCATAGCCGTACAAGAATTTAGGGAACTCCTTGATGACAGTAGTGTAGTCACGGATTGCACCTGCATAATCACCGATGTTTTCCAGCAGTGTCGCGCGGTTGAATGTGGCCATCATGTCATCCGGATCAACGGAGAGAATGAAGTTGAAATCTTCTATGGCAAGATTGTCTTCGCCCACATTGGCACGTAAGAGTCCGCGGTTATAGTGTCCTACGAAGTTTCGAGGTTCCAATGTGAGGGCTTGGTCATAGTCTGCCATCGCATCTCGATAACGGTCCAAGTGATAGTAGCAGAGTGCTCTGTTGATGAGAATGCCAGCTTGTTTGGGGTTGATGCGCAAGGACTCGTTGTAGCGGCTTATCGCTTCCGTGTGATTCTCGTGATTCATCAATATGCCACCTTTGGCATTAAGTGCATTGATGTTGTATTTATCCGCTTCGAGCGCTCTGTCCACATAGCTCTCAGCTGTTACGGTGTCGTTTTTCTGCAATAAGACCTGCGCCTTGAGATTATAACCGTCAGCGTATCGAGGCCATTTCATAATAATGGTGTCAGTCACCAAACCTGCTCGGTCGAGGCTGTCAAGCTCCATGTAGCACAAAGTGAGATTATGCCATAAGGAGCGGTTCTCTGGAGACATTTCTGTAGCTACCTGGTAGTCCGCAGCTGCTTCTGCAAATTGGTCAAGGTTAATGTGTGCCAAACCACGCAGTTCGTAACTACTGGGGAAATAGGGATTTCGCCGGATTGCTTCACTGCAGTCGCGTATAGCACCAGAGTAATCATCCAGATAGAACTTAGCCACACCTCTATAGAAATAGGGTTCATAGAGATATGGCTTGTAGTTGATGACAATATTGAAATAACTGATAGACAGCACATAATCATCGAAAGACAGCGCATTTCGAGCTATGTTCATCATACGGTCTGTGTTGATTTGTGCTTGGCACACAGCCATGGTGAACAACGTGACAAGAAATGATATGAGACGATGCACTTTCTTCATCTTTCGACAATGACCATCTGTCAATTATCAAATTCAGATTACCCTCTGTTAGCCTTGCACTTGTAGTGTGCAGAGAACTTTCCTTTTGTCATGGCAATGAGCTTGGACTTGATCATCTGTTTGCGGAAAGGGGAGAGATGATCCACAAACATCTTGCCATCCAGATGATCATATTCATGTTGGAACACGCGGGCTTCAAAACCCTCGAGCCAACGTTCCTGCTCCTCTCCATTTTCGTCGATATAGTTGACGAGCACTTTAGCTGGACGCTTCACATTCTCGTTGATGCCAGGAATGGAAAGACATCCTTCCGACATGGATACTTCTTCTTCGCTTACTTCCACAATTTCAGGATTGATGAAAGTGTGAAGATAGCCCTTGTATTGTGGCTCATCGTCAGAGATTACATCCAAATCAATGATGAATAGACGGATGGGAAGACCTACTTGAGGTGCTGCCAATCCAACACCTTCTGAGCGGCGAAGAGTCTCAAACATGTTGTCGATAAGTTCCTTGAGGTTAGGATATGACTTGAAGTCGATTTCCTCGGCAGTCTTGCGGAGCACAGGCTGACCGAATATGTACATGGGGAGTATCATGTTGATTAAAGTTTTTTCAGTTTAAGATTATTGTTTGCAGTTAATTCATTTATCTTATGCTCTGTAGATAGTCTTCAAGAATGATGGTAGCGCTGATTTTGTCAACGAGCGCTTTGTTTTGGCGTGCCTTTTTGCCGATACCGCTTTGAAGCATGGCTTGGTGTGCCAGCACAGAAGTAAAGCGCTCGTCATAATAGGTCACCTCTTTGTTGGGGAAGAGTTTTTTCAGTCGATTAAAGAAAGGCTCAATACGTTTCATGTTCTCGCTGTTTTCTCCATTCATCTGAGTCGGTTTGCCCACAACGATAGTGGACACGTCCTCTTGGGCCATATAGTCAACAATGAACTTTTCCAGTTCCCGTGTATCAACAGTTGTGAGTCCATTGGCAATCATCTGTAACGTGTCGGTTACTGCAATGCCTGTGCGCTTTTGTCCGTAATCTATGGCGAGTATTCTTGACATCGTGAGGGATTATCTGGTTTTACAAGTTGTGAGTTACGAGTATCTTCCTGCAAATTAATACCATTGAATAGAGCTTGAGTAGCTCGATTTCTTATCGTATTTGAGTGCGTCTGTCAACGTGCTGGCATTAGCACGCAGAGATATGTGGTAGCTGGTGTAGATACCAAATACAAGTCCACATGAGATATTGAAGCAGTGCATATCTCGTGAGATGTTCACCGTAGTGAGTGAAATCTCATGATTAGTGAAATCCCATCCTGAAGCGAAGTTGCAGTTCCAATTGCTGGAGAGTTTTAGGTTACCCGAGAAGTTCAGATTCTGTGTGAACGAGTAGGGATATCGCATGGTCTTGACATTGATGTCGCGAGTTCTGTCCTCCGCCATAGTGATACCATAGGAAATGGATAACGCCCAAGGCATGCTGAACTTCATGTAGCCATCGTCGTCGAGACCTGTATCTTCACCAGCCTTCTTTCCTTTGGGTTTATTGGGATCGTCAATGTTTGTCTCCAAGTCTTCGTCTTCCGATTCAGGGGCTGATGCTATCTCCGTTTCTTCCTCTTCGTCGTCATGACCTAAAAGCTTGCGTATCTTCTTGCGTAGCAGTTTGAATGTCTGATTGTTGAAGGTGTAGGAAATGTTTTTTGACATGCCCTGGAAACGTCCAAAGCGCCCATAGGACCATTCCGTACGGTTGCCGACGACCACATTGCCCTTCTCATCAAACTCGTAAGCATAAGTGTGGAACACGGCGTTCATGTTGAAGGTTGCCTTTCCCCACTTCAGACGCAATCGGGTGGACAAGTTAGACCAAGGTTGACGTTTGGCCGCCATATTGTAGGAGAGCGATGCTCCGAGCTCGTCAATGATGCTGACTTTCTTGAGGCTATCTTCCTTGTTGCGTATCTTCGCCTCAATGTTATTGGAGATGTCCATGCTGATAGATCCCGTTTTTCCTGCTGAGGGCTGGCCATAGAGTGAGCCTTCATAAGGAGAATAGGAGACGAGGGACACATTTCCTTCTTCGTCAGTCTTGGTGTATGTTTTCCAATAGCCCCATTTCGCGTCACTGAAGTCTGGTGCATAACTGTAGCTGATGGAGGGCGTGAACACGTGGCGTACCATAGCCAGTTTTTTACCAAACACCTTTGGATTGGGCTTGTACATACCATAGAGCTTCGTGTTGGCAGAAAGCGAGAGGTTGTAGTCAAATACGCGGTTAAAGCCATAGATGGTGTCGCGCATGACAGATTGCTTTTCTGTGTTCCACGTCTGTATAACCTTGTTTGTGTACCAGCGTTCTGTATAGTTCAGCGATGGCGTAATGTTGATGTATTTCAACAAGTTGAACGAAGCAGAGATAGGAATCGAGTGCTTCATGCCGTTTCGCCAGTCTTTGACCAGCGATGAGTGCATCAGCTTGTCTTCTTTTGTCGTGATAGAGTTGGAGAAATTACCCGTGTAGTTCAAGCTGATTTTCTCATACCATCGTTCTTTTCCTGCTGCATGCTTCCTCTTGAATGGGTAGAAGCGAGCCAAGGAAATGGAGAGAGTTGGCAAGGTGAGCGCGATGGTAGAGTCGCGCATATTCTGTGCGATGTTGAAAGAGCTTGACAGCGATAGGCCCATCTTGGGGAAACTATGTGAATAGCTGACAGAAGATGTGCGTGTACTCTGCGAATAGGATGTAGGATTATAAAGCGATGTGAGGTTGTTCTTCTCGTATGACTGAGTGGCAAAGTTCACGCTGGCGGAGAAAGAACTATTGGGCGAAGCCTTCGGGTCGGTGTGATGACTCCATTGCACCTTGAAGTTCTTAGCCTCTGAGTAGTCCGGCAGATTCTTTTCACCCTCCTTGGTTACTTGATAGTTGAAATAGAAGTTGCCACCATATTTGTAACGACGCTTATAAGTGGTCTGTGCACCAATGCCCCATGAGCCTTTCGTGAAGATTTCGCCCGTCAGTTTCATGTCCATATAGTCGCTGATGGCAAAATAGTAGCCACCGTCACGTAGATAGAAACCGCGAGTGGATTCATCACCGTATGTTGGCATGATGATACCGCTGGAATAGCTGTCGGTGATGGGGAAGAAAGCAAATGGAATGGCGAGAGGCAGAGGCACGTCTTCTACCACCAGCCATGCAGGACCTGAGAATACGTTCTTGCCAGGGCGAACTTTGGCTCTTGCCATGCGGATGTAGAAGTGCGGATGCTCTTCGTCACAAGTTGTATATTTGCCACCACGCATATAGTACGCGCCATCGTCACCTTTCTTTGCTTCTTCCGATGTAAGGAAACCATCCTGCTGGGCTGTGTAGATATTGGTGATGTAGCCCTTCTTCGTCTTAAAGTTATAGGACATCTCCTCCATCTTGTATTCATCTCCTCCGTCTTTGAAGATAGGGGTGCCAAATTGCTTGCCCACAGAGTCGAGCGCACCGACGGCATGAACAATAGAACTGTCCATGTTCATCTTGATGTTTTCCGACTGAAGGTCAATCTGCTGATACTTCACATTGGCATCGCCATAGAGAAAAGCGTTCCTCGTGTCCATGAAGAACGTCATGGAGTCTTTTGCTTCGTAGGCGACAGGTGCGTCCAGCGCACTTTTCTTCTTTGATTTTTGGATAGAGTCTTCGACGGCTGCAATTGAGTCATTCCATTGGGTGGCTCTCGAGGTGTTAGGCTTTTGTACAATTCCGTGCTCGCGGTCGAAGAGTGCTTTGGCTGAGTCAAGGTTCAGTAGAAGCGAGTCCGACTCGGAAAGTCGGGCTGAGTCAATGGTGTCAACATCATTATGGCCGACATTCGAATGTGGTGTGTCGGCCAATGGAGTGTTGAAAGCTGTCATGGATAGCACCATGATGAGTACCAGCAATGACGCAATGAACCTTTGTCTTCTCATAAAACGAGTGCAAAGGTACGAATAAGTGCGCATAATGCAAAGTAAAACCCCATGTTTTAACTTTTATTGTCGAACATTTCTCCCTCTTTAAATACTACACTTGCGACACGCTTTTCATATCATGTATGGCATGCTCGATAGAACTTAGATGGTGTGCCCGATTAAACTTCTGTATTGCGCTCGTCAATACTATTGTCTGTCACTCGGTGTTGTGTGCGTAACAGACCGTGTGTAACATACGTCACACGCCCTGTGTTACATTTGTTACACACGGTCTGTTACATTTGTAACACTGGGCGTGTTACCCATGTTACAAAGAGGGGCTGGGATGGGAGCTTTCGAATAGTTCAGCCCAATGAGTAAAGCGCTTCACGCCTTCATCACCAAATTTGGCTAAAGAGCGAATAGCCTGCTCAAGTGTTTTCTCGTTAGTGAGCTTTGTCTTGGAGTAAAACTTGTCAGCATAACAAATGATTTGCTCTTCGATAGTTTCAGGGAGAAGGCTTTTGTGTGGAACAGGAAGGTTCTGATCCTCAATTTCTTGCAGCGAGAGTCCTGCACCCGTGTGACGCTCACATACCCGTGCATGTTCTGGCCATCCTTCGGCACGCAACAACTCTGCTCCGATGGTGCCATGACAGATGTATGGTTCTGTGCCAAAGCATTGAATGCCAGCTGCGTCACAGCGGAAGATTCCGATGTCGTGCAGCATAGCAGCCTCTTCCACAAATTGTCGATTGGCATTTAGTTCAGGGTGCTGGTCCACAATGGCAAGAGCCTTATTTGCCACACAGCGGCTATGCACCATGAGGATTCGCTTTAGTTCATTGTCTTCTGGATAGTATTTATCGATGATAGCTTGATAATTCATGGGTTCTGTTTTTATAGATAAAATGCACCGGTGAGTTGAGCGTATTCAGCGGTGCGGCTATTATGTGCATCTTGCAAAGTGAGCGTGCCTGCTTGAGTGGGAGATATGTCTTTGCCAAATTCCAGAAGTGCTCGTTTGAATGGTTTCCGTTCGCTTGAGCGCACATCTAAACGACGATGCAGATAGAGCTTTTTGAAAGCGCACATACTGATAAAGGAGGACGCTTCGAGATATGGAATGATGACACAAAATAGCCCTTTTTCAGAGAGAAGTCGGTTGGCATTCTCTATGAGCAAATCAAAAGGCAGGGAAGTGGTGTGCCGTGCAGCATCTCTCGCTTGATTTCCTCCAAGTGTTTCTTCTTTGTAAAATGGTGGATTCGATACGATTATATCGTATTTGTTAGAGAAAGAGTCAATGTCTATAAAGTCTTGCTTTTTGATGTGAATTTGCCCCCTGAAAGGAGACGCTTCTACATTCTCTTTTGCCTGTTCGAGAGATGCGTCGTCGATGTCAATTCCTGTGATGTGGGCAGCTGGAAATCTCTGTGCTAACATCAAGGCTATGAGTCCTGTTCCTGTGCCGATGTCAAGACACTTCATCGTCATAGTTTGCTCAGTGTATGGACAGGCCCAGGCTCCTAACAACACACCATCCGTGCCGACCTTCATTGCTGAACGATCGTGACGGATGGTGAATTGTTTAAAATGAAAATCTGGTGTTGCCAATGTCACGTGTTGAATAAGGCTCAGTGCGTGAGCTGATCAAAACTGAAAATAGTTCTTGGCATTATTATAGGAAATGTCCTCAATCATTTGGTTTACACGTGCTGCTTCGTAGCCAATGTATGGCACCTCACCATTCTCGATGTCGGTGGCAACGAGGTTGCAGAGGATGCGGCGGAAATACTCATGACGAGGGTAGGAGAGGAATGAGCGAGAATCGGTGAGCATGCCCACAAAACGGCTTAGCAAGCCAAGAAGTGAGAGCGCGTTCATCTGCTTCGTCATGCCATCCTTCTGGTCAAGGAACCACCAGCCTGAGCCCCACTGAATCTTTCCAGGGCAAGAACCATCTTGGAAGTTGCCCAACATCGTGGCCAGCACTTCGTTAGCGCATGGATTAAGGTTGTAGAGAATAGTCTTTGCCAACTTCCCTTCAGCATTCAGGCGGTCAAGGAATTTAGAGCACTTTTTAGCGGTGTTGAATTCGCCAATAGAGTCGAAGCCTGTATCTGGGCCTAGTAGCTTGAACATCTTGGAGTTGTTGTCGCGGATGGCGCCATAGTGGAACTGTTGTGCCCAACCTGCTTCAGCGTCTTGAACTGCAAAGATGTACATCATGGCAGACTTGAACTTCAGCACCTCTTCTGGAGTGAGCTCCTTGCCTGCATAGACCTTGTCAAAAATGACTTTGATTTCAGCGTCAGTATAGTCTTCGGCATAGAATTCCTCAATACCGTGATCGCTCAGTTTGCATCCCATCGAGGCGAAGAAATCATGGCGTGACTGAAGGGCATCGATGTAATCGTTGAAGTTGTTGATGCTCTTTCCGCTCACGTCAGAGAGCTTATCTACGTAAGCCTTGAAGTTTGCAGGAACTTCTACAGCCATCGCCTTGTCTGGACGCCATGCTGGCAGCATTTGGGTCTCCATGGTGGGGTCGGCTGCTACTTGCTTGTGAAACTCTAATGAATCCACGGGGTCGTCTGTCGTGCAAACCGTCTCCACATTATAGTGTTTCATCAAGCCACGAGGAGTGAACTTTGGGTCATTCTTGATTTGTTCGTTACACTCGTCGAAAATCTCGCGTGCATTCTCTGGGTTCAATGTCTTGTTGATGCCGAAAGCAGTCTTCAGTTCCAAATGTGTCCAGTGATACAAAGGATTGCGGAATGTGTATGGAACGGTCTCAGCCCACTTTTCAAACTTCTCCCAGTCGGATGTGTCTTTACCTGTACAGAAACGCTCGTCTACACCGTTGGAACGCATGGCTCTCCACTTGTAGTGGTCGCCACCTAACCATATCTGCGTGATGGATTCGAAGCGCTTGTTCTCCGCTACCATCTGTGGCACCAGATGGCAATGGTAGTCAATAATTGGCATTTTTGCCGCATGTTCGTGATAGAGCTTCTTTGCTGTTTCGCTTTGCAGCAGGAAGTCCTCGTCCATGAAAGGTTTCATAATGATAATAGTTTTAGTGTCAATTTATAGGTAGACAAAGGTAGTGCTTTTTTCACTAACGTACCAAATTCTGTTCTTGCTTTTTGAGGAATGTGCACCAATTCGGATATATGTCGTTGGTGAATGTTGCATTTCTTGGCGAATGACAATGTGGTTATCGCCATTTTTATTTAACTTTGCATGGCAAATGCATTATAGAACCACCAATTAAAAGAAAGGGGACAGAGATGGATGTACAAGAAAAACTATTAGCGGAAGAACGGGAAGAATTGCTGTTGACGGTTAAGAAGTTGCAGACATTGGTGGCGGAAGTGTTGAACCCCGATGATTTCCGCAAAATTAAAGAGATTCTGCTGCGTACCGTAGAGTCTGAGGGATTGTGCCGCGATAAGTTTGGCTTGAATCCTGTGCTATTTGATCTTCAGACGGCGGTCATTACGGCTGAAGAGATTGGCTTGAACCGTGCATCGATTGTGAGCATCATGCTGCATAACTGTGTGGCAGCCGGTGTGGTGAACGAGGCTTATGTTAGCCAAGAGTTTGGTGATGATGTTGCCCACATCATTCATGGTATATTGCGCGTGAATGAATTGTATGCTAAGAAGCCTTCCATAGAGACTGAGAACTTCCGCGATTTGTTGCTATCTTTTGCGGAGGACATGAGAGTCATCTTCATCATCATAGCCGACCGCGTCAACTTGATGCGGCAAATTAAGGACAAAGGAGAGATGGAGGAACGAACTCGTGTGGCTACAGAGGCGGCACGACTGTATGCTCCATTGGCGCATAAGCTTGGTCTTTATCTGATTAAACGTGAGTTAGAGGATTTGTCGCTGAAATATCTGGAACCGGATGTATATTACATGATTAAGGAAAAGCTGAATGCCACACGTGCAGCTCGTGACCTTTATATTGCTAATTTTATCGGTCCTATTGAAGAGAAATTGTCAGCAGCAGGACTGAAGTTCCACATCAAGGGCAGAACCAAGTCTATCCACTCCATTTGGCAGAAGATGAAGAAGCAGAAGTGCAAGTTTGAGGGAATCTATGACTTGTTTGCTATCCGTGTGATTCTTGATTCTGCGCCCGAACGAGAGAAGCAAGATTGTTGGCAGGTATTCAGCATCGTCACAGATATGTACCGTCCTAACCCCAAACGTTTGAGGGATTGGCTTTCTGTTCCGAAGTCGAATGGATATGAGTCGCTGCACATCACCGTGATGGGTCCAGAAGGAAAGTGGGTGGAGATACAGATTCGTACAGAGCGGATGGATGAAATAGCCGAACGTGGTTTGGCTGCACACTGGCGTTATAAAGGTGTAAAGGATAGTGGAAGCAAGCTGGAAGACTGGTTGAAGGACATACGTTCCGCATTGGAGAACCATGCAGACAGCGATGAGCAGTTGGTGGACCGCTTCAAGGTTGACCTCTACAGCGATGAGGTGTTTGTATTTACGCCTAAGGGCGACTTGTTCAAATTGCCGATAGGTGCAACGGTGCTTGACTTTGCCTTTCAAATTCATACCACTGTGGGGTGTCGATGCACGGGTGGCAAGGTGAACGGCAAGAACGTGCACATCCGAACAAAGCTCCAGAGTGGTGACCAAGTAGAGATTTTGACTTCTCCGAAACAGCTGCCCAAACGTGACTGGCTCAATATTGCCGTCACAGCAAAGGCACGTGCCAAAATCAGACAATCACTTACTGAGCAAGAGATGCAAGTCTCGACGTTGGCGAAGGAAGCGTTGGAGCGTAAGTTCAAGAACAAGAAGATTGAACCAGACGAGTCAACCATGATGCGTCTGCTCAAGCGTATGGGCTACAAGCACGTGACCGAGTTTTACAAGGCCATCGCAGAAAATATGCTTGATGTGAACACCGTGATTGAGCAATATCAGGCTTTGCAGGAACGTGATGCTAATCCTAACGCTTTTTCTACCGAGCAGCGGAGTGCTGATGGCTATGTGGCGAACGTGCAGGATGATCATGCCCAAGGAAATGCCGACGTGTTGGTGCTGGACAATAACTTGAAAGGTGTGGAATACAGCCTTGCAAAATGCTGCAATCCTATCTATGGTGATGATGTGTTCGGCTTTGTCACCGTGAATCGTGGAATTAAAGTGCACCGCACCGATTGTCCTAATGCAGCCCTTTTGAAAGAGCGTATGAGTTATCGTGTGCTCCGTGCGCGTTGGGCGGGCAAGGGCTCCAAGCAATACCCCGTCACTCTTCATGTGGTAGGACATGACGACATCGGCATCGTCAATAACATTACATCTATTATTAATAAGGAGAAGAATGTAATGCTGCGAGGCATCAGTATTCAATCGTCAGAAGACGGCCTTTTCTCTGGCACGCTTACCGTGATGATTGATGACCAGAATCAGCTCACTCAACTCATTAAGAAAATTACTACAGTCAAGGGAGTCAAGCACGTGTCGCGATAACTCGCTATGTGTAGCAGATTCCTGTAATATATTAAATTCAAACACTATGCGGGTAGCTCTTTTATTAGTCGGAAAAACTGTGAATAAGCACTTTGTCGAGTTGATTGACGACTATGCATCGCGTGTGAAGCACTATATCGGTTTCGAAATCATTACCATTCCTGAGTTGAAGAATACGAAGAATCTCTCGGCTGAACAACAGAAGCAGCAGGAAGGAGAATTGATTTTGAAACAGTTTCAAGCAGGCGACCATGTGGTGCTACTAGATGAGCATGGCAAAGAATTGCGGAGCATTGAGTTCTCTAAATACATGGAGCAGAAGATGCAGACCGTCAGCAAGCGTTTGGTTTTCGTTATTGGTGGTCCCTATGGATTCTCTCCTGATGTGTATGCTAAAGCGAACGAGAAGCTTTCGCTTTCTAAGATGACGTTTTCTCACCAGATGATTCGTCTCATCTTTGTGGAGCAACTCTATCGCGCCATGACTATTATGCGGGGAGAACCCTATCATCACGAATAGGCGATTCAATCGAATGAGGTAATGCGAAGGAAGATTGTTTTTATAGGATTAGGATTGCTGACTGGTATTGTTGTCTATCTGATTTGCTACTTGAATCGTTCCTGGACGGAGGAAGACGTGGAGCATGCAAAAGTAGATGTGACGCAACGGGCGTGTTTTGCCTTATTGGCCGATGGAAAGGAAATCGCATATTTTTCAGGTTTTACACCTGACGATTCTTCTTTTACTTGTTTCACCACTAGTCGAGACTCTTCTATGGTCTATACCGAGGGAGTGGGTGTATGGGTGAACAGTTCTTCTTTCTTACCTTCTGCTTGGGGTTGCATCATGGCACTTGATGAACATGCGAAGATGGAGGCACAGGTGAAGGTTATGTCCACAGCATTGGATAGCATAGTTGCGAAGAATCTGTACCGTATGCGGCAGAAACTTCAACGTAATGCAAGATTGAGGAACGAGGTAGATTATTATCTTCAGCATCACAGTATATTTGACATCGAATACATTGGTGTGGCTAATTCTGCTTATCAGTTGAAAGTGAATAGCGACCATTTGGAAAGCATGATTCGTCTGCTGAAAGAGGGGCTCTCTAAAAGATGCAAGTTGCAGGTGAAAGTGGTGAAAGAATATGCGCTTCATTCCACTCCGCTCCATGAGACTTCTTCTGTTGTATGGGCTCCATCTTTGCGCCATATGAAAACAGGGTGTGAGGATTATCGTATGGTTATTTTACGCAACGACACTTTAACGTCTATCCCTGATTCTTGTTTGGCATTGAGCACTCCAGTCTTCATAGATACCGACTTTTCGAACTTGATTTATGAATGGAAAGTGAAACTTCATCATCTCAACTATCATTCTCCGTTAGTAGAAGGGAGTGGCTTAACTTCATTGGATTTTTATCGCTTTATTCAAAGCGACACTCTCTTTGAAGGTGCTTCGGTTGATACGGCGTGCAATATTTACCATGGGCGAATGACTGAGGAAGGAATCCCACAGGGATATGGTGTGATGCAGTATGCTAATGGCGACTATTACGAAGGCGAATGGCATCACGGAACAAGACACGGACACGGTTTTTATTTGGCAGACGGACACGGTGTCAAAGCAGGAGAATGGGCAGAGAACCGTTTCTTGGGAGAGAAGATGAACTATACTGATAATCGTGTTTATGGAATCGATATTAGTCGCTATCAGCATGAATTTGGTCGTCGTATTTATCCCATCAACTGGAAGCAACTACGAATCACTTCTTTAGGACCACAAAATAGTAAATATGTAGAAGGTCCTATCGATTTCCCTGTTAGTTTCGTCTATATTAAGTCCACTCAAGGCGCCACCATTAAGTCTGCCTACTACCATCAAGATGCTCACGATGCACGTCGTAATGGCCTTTTGTGTGGAGCCTATCATTTCTTTTCCCTTCACTCTTCAGGAAAAGAACAAGCAAATTATTTCCTTGAGAATACAGAGATTCTCTCGTCAGATATGCCGCCTGTGCTGGATGTAGAACCTACAGATGAGGCTATTGAGAAGGCTGGGGGAGAAGAGTGGCTCTTTGCTAATATGCGTGACTGGCTTACCATCGTGGAACGAGCAACAGGAAAACGTCCTATCCTTTACATTAGCCAAATGTTTGTCAAGACACACCTGCATCATGCTCCCGACTTATGTCAAACCTATCCTGTTTGGATTGCTCGCTATAACGTCTATCGCCCCGATGTGCGTCTTCTCTTTTGGCAGCTCTGTTGCGATGGTCGTGTCTCAGGCATACGCGGCTCTGTCGATATCAACATCTTCAATGGATATAGAGAACAGTTTGATGAGTATATCTCTAATTTGTGGAAGAAATGATATGGGGTAAGTTCGGGTTCGATTAAAACAATAAGAGGCAAAAGTTATTCGCAACTTTTGCCTCTTGTTAGTTATAGTGATATAGTGTTATTGTTCTGTTACTTGATGCCGAGCTTCTTAGCAATATTCTTTGGAAGGGCATCCTTGTGAATGAGGATGTTTAAGGTCTTGTATGCCACGAATGCCTTAGATGCATACCATACACCATTGTACTTGTAGTCTGTGCCCCAAGAGTTCTTCACCATGAAGTATTCTTTGCCATTCTGGTCCTTGGCGATACCATAGATAATCATGCCGTGATCGTCTGTTGTCTCCCAGTTGTCGTATGCCTCTTGGCGCATCTCCTGAGTGACTGTGATTTCAGGCAATGGGCGAGCGGTGTAGGCTGCACGGCTTGGAGTGCCAGACGTCCCGAACCAGTGCTCATAGTCGCTTCCGCTGGTCTCTTTCACTTTTTTGAGGTCAGGACATACAGCGATACCTTCGCGTGAGAAGCCGTTTTCAGACACATCGGCACCCCATGCAAAGGTGTAACCGTTCTTTACGGCAGATTCCATTACTTCCATGAATTCGTCGAGGGGAAGGTTGTAGGAAAGTCCCCATCGCCAATTGTCCTGCACTTCGATGACGAACTGCTCATAGAAGGGGTGGTGTGTGAAAGAAGTGAGACTTACGTAGTCATCCATATTTAAGCCCGTGGATGCCATGTATGATTTTGGTGTGTACTTTTTGCCTTTGTAGGTGAACTCTGTAGGCACTTCACCGAGATAGGCGTCAAGTGTTGCGTTAATAGGCTTGAACCAAATGGGGGAGAGCTTCTTTTGCTCGCCTTTTGCTACAGCTTTCACCATTGGGGTGAGGATGCTGAAGAACTCACCGAAGTTGGGCAATGAATCTCCATAAAGTGTGCCAGGTTCTGGCATAGCGGACTGGGGAATCATTCCGTAGTTCTTCATGCAATACACGCAGTCGTAGAAGGAACCGCCTTGGCTGAAGTCCATGTCGCCATGCAGGCGAACAGTTGCCTTGGCGCGGTCTTCGTATGTCTTGTGGGCTAGGTACATTTCGGAGAAGTCCCATTCGCCTTTACCCATGCGGAGCAGCTCCGCCTCGAAGAAACCGAGGGAAGAAAAGGCCCAGCATGTGCCAGATCTGTTTTGGTTTTTTGTAGATGTAATAGGATTTTCTTTCACTACGGTGAACTGAAATCCATCATTTTTCTCTTGTGCAAAGAGGAAGGTGCCGAGCGAGAGGAGCGCGGTCAATAATAAAGTCTTTTTCATATAGTTGTTAGTCATAATAAGTTCTATTTGTTATTGATGAATTCTTCCACGTCGTTGATGTGGTATGGAATAACCTTGTCGCCAACGATGCGGCAGCCATCATTCGTGATGAGGATGTCGTCTTCCAGACGCACACCGCCAAAGTTACGGAATGGTTCAACTGCATCGTAATTAATGAATTCCTTGTGCATGCCTTGGCTTTTCCACAGGTCAATGAGGTGAGGAATGAAATAGATGCCTGGCTCGTCGGTCATCACGAAGCCGGGTTGCAGACGGCGACCGCAACGCAGGCAATTTAGACCGAATTGGGTAGAGGGTTGCACTTCGTTATCGAAGCCGACATAATTCTGTCCAAGCCCTTCCATATCATGCACGTCAAGTCCCATCATGTGGCCAAGTCCATGCGGCATGAACATGGCATGCGCACCTGCACGCACTGCCTCTTCAGTGTCGCCCTTCATCAGTCCGATGGCTTTCAAGTGTTCGGTGATGATGCGGCATGCACCTAGGTGCATATCCAGCCACTTCACTCCGGACTTTGCATTTTCGATTACCCAATCGTGAGCAGCTTCCACTGCTGCGTAAATATCACGTTGTTGCTGGGTGAATTTACCTGCGATGGGGGTGACGCGTGTATTGTCGGAACAGTAGTTTTCTTTGCTTTCAGCTCCAGCATCACAAAGCATTAAACGCCCAGCTTCCATTGGAGTGTGGCTAGGGAATCCATGTTGAATCTCTCCGTGCATAGAAAGGATGGACTGGAATGAGTAGCGATCTCCGAGGCTCATGGCGATACCTTCGATAACGCCTGCAATATACTTCTCTGTTACGCCTGGTGCGCAGAGTTTCATAGCGGTGGTGTGCATCTGATAGCCAATGTCTGCAGCGCGTTTAAGTTCCTCAATTTCTTCTGGGCGTTTCACTGCACGCATATCAACGATGGTCTTAATCAGCTTGACAGAGGCTTTCTCTTTCGACTGCAAGGGGTGAATGCCTACAAGGTCTGCCAACTGAATCATGAGGTCATGACGGCTCTGTGGCACAAAATGAATAGTTTGTCCCTTTGCCTTTGCTGTGTCTACAAGGGCTTTCAGTTGAGCCATTGGAGCAGTGTTTGGCACACCAACTTCTGAAGCCAAGTCGCTAACTGATGGTACATAGCCAAACCAAATGATATCATCTATGTCGATGTCATCGCCAAAGATGTATTCCTTATTGTTGTCAATATCTATGGCACCAACTAATCCTTCTCGCTTTTGACCAAAGTAATAAAGGAAGCAACTGTCTTGGCGGAAGCGGTAAGGATTGCCTGGATAGTTGTTGGGGGCATCGTTGTTGCCGAAAAGGAGAATGAGGCCTTCTCCTGCAAGCTTTTTCAGTTCAGCGCGACGCTGCACATAAATCTCTTTTGTAAACATATAGCTAATTCTTATGTATCATAAATATGCTACAAAGATAATGAAAAAAGGTTGAACTATCAAGTTTTAGCTTGTTTTTTCAACCTTTTTAATCATTAATACTCAAGAGAGTACAGGTGGACTGGCTTCTCTTCGCCTTCCTATTCCTAGGGTTTATCTTTGTATTACTCTTTGCCGTACACCTCTTGTTTGGCTTGATATTTGGATTTCAAGGCTTGTGCCAGTCGTTTCACCTTGGGTATGTCGTTGCTTCGGCGCTCAATACACAAGTGAATGTCGTCGAGTTCTTTAATCACGCCATAATGCCGATCCTTGTAGTCTTCGAATTCTTTGACAGAGTGCACTTGGTCAATGTCATGAGAGAGTTGCTCAAGATTAGCAATGACGCCTGTTGCCGGAACTTCATAGCGGCGGCATACATCGTCGTATGCGTTAACAGCCTGTTCGCAATAATCATGGAGGATGGTGCGTTCATGAGCTTTGAATCCCTTTGCGCTCCGGGTCACGTTAGCTATTAGGGCTTGGTGGTCCTTTTTTGCATAGATAAGTGCTGTGGGTGAGTTAACCATAGCAAGGTCTCGGATGTCATTATTGAGGTCATTGCAAAGAGCGGCACATTCCACGCTGATGTCTTCCTTTTCTGCGATGCTGTCGCAGATGATGTCTTCTAGCGTGGGACGGTTTTCCCACTCTTCGTCAGTCATCTCGCCTGGAAACTTTTCTTGTTTCGATTCGCAGGCTATAAGCATGAGCAGGGAGAATAGCAGAATCGAGGGGATAATGCTTTTGTAAGTCATGATATTTTATTATTTAATATATATTGAGCTTATATATATTATAATGTGTATAAAAAGGGACATATCCTTGTGGACATGTCCCTTGGGTATGTTGCTTTAGTGAAGATTATTCACCTTTTGCTTCGTCAGTCATCTGAGCCTTGAGGGCTGCGAGAGCGTCGATGTCGCCGAGAGAAGTTGAAGCTGCTACATTCTTGATAACAGGAGCCTGCTCCTTCTGTGGACGGCTTGCTTTCTTAGCAGCACCTTCTGCCTTCTTAGCTGCCTTAGCCTCTGCACGAGCCACATCTTCGAAGATGCGAGAGTGAGAGAGGATGATGCGCTTTGAATCCTTGTTGAACTCGATTACCTTGAAGTCAAGTGTCTCACCAAGCTGTGCCTGGCTGCCATCTTCCTTCACGAGGTGCTTTGGAGTAGCGAAGCCTTCTACACCACCTTCGAGAGCGATCACTGCACCCTTGTCGAGCACTTCAGTAATCTTGCCCTGGTGTACAGAATCCTGAGTGAAGATTTCTTCGAACTTGTCCCAAGGATTCTCTTCGAGTTGCTTGTGGCCGAGAGAGAGACGGCGGTTCTCCTTGTCGATGTCGAGCACCTGAACTTCAATTGGCTCACCAATCTTAGTGAACTCTGATGGGTGCTTGACCTTCTTAGTCCAAGAAAGGTCAGAAATGTGAATAAGACCGTCAACGCCTTCCTCTACCTCTACGAATACGCCGAAGTTAGTGAAGTTGCGAACCTTTGCGGTGTGCTGGCTGCCTACAGGATACTTCTCCTCGATGTTCTCCCATGGATCAGCCTTCAGCTGCTTCACGCCGAGAGACATCTTGCGCTCCTCGCGGTCGAGGGTAAGGATAACAGCGTCAACCTCGTCGCCTACCTTCATGAACTCCTGTGCAGAGTGGAGGTGTGCGCTCCAAGACATTTCAGAAACGTGGATGAGACCTTCTACGCCAGGTGCAATCTCGATGAATGCGCCGTAGTCAGCCATAACAACCACCTTACCGTGTACCTTGTCACCAACCTTGAGGTTTGGATCAAGAGCATCCCATGGGTGTGGAGTGAGCTGCTTCAAGCCGAGAGCGATGCGCTTCTTCTCGTCGTCGAAATCAATAATAACAACGTTGAGCTTTTGGTCGAGCTGCACGATTTCCTTAGGATCGCTTACGCGGCCCCAAGAGAGGTCTGTGATGTGGATGAGACCGTCAACACCACCGAGGTCGATGAATACGCCGTAGTTGGTGATGTTCTTGACAGTACCTTCAAGAATCTGGCCCTTTTCGAGCTTAGAGATAATCTCCTTCTTCTGAGCCTCAAGCTCTGCCTCGATAAGAGCTTTGTGGCTGACAACCACGTTGCGGAACTCCTGATTGATCTTGACAATCTTGAACTCCATGGTTTTGCCAACAAATGTATCGTAGTCGCGGATAGGCTTAACGTCAATCTGAGAACCTGGGAGGAATGCCTCAGTGCCGAGCACGTCAACAATCATACCACCCTTTGTGCGGCACTTCACGAAACCTGTTACGATTTCGTCGTTTGCAAGGGCTGCATTCACGCGGTCCCAAGAGCGTGCCTGGCGTGCTTTCTTGTGAGAGAGCACGAGCTGACCCTTCTTGTCTTCCTGATTCTCGATGTAAACCTCAACGGTGTCGCCAACTTTGAGGTCTGGAGCGTAGCGGAACTCATTCTTTGCAATGATGCCTTCGCTCTTGTAGCCGATGTTCACAACAACTTCACGATCGTTGATAGAGGTAACAGTACCTTCAACAACCTCGTTGTCGTTAACGTTGTTGAGAGTGCCTTCGTAGGCAGCCTGTTGAGCGGCCTTGTCAGCAGCGCTCACGCCGTCGTTCTCGAATGCCTCCCAATCGAAGCCTTCCAGCGGTTTGATGTCTTTAGTTTCCATAAATAATAAATGTTTGTTTTAATTAATAAAGTTAGACATTATGTTGATAAAATCTAATTTCTGTACAAAACGGGTGCAAAGTTAGTGATAATCTGTGAATTGGCAAAGAAAATGATTGAATAAATGAGCGAGAATCATCCTTTATGCTTTTCTTTCTGTCTTTTTCTCCCGCTTTTTTGTTGTACTGCAAGCTGCCTCCGCTTTTTAATATCCTATTCCCCACAGGAAATACTCTCCTGCTTGAACCCTTCTATATCCTCATTGTTCTGCAGGGTGAACTGAGATTATGCGGCATGGGAAATCTTGGTTATGAATGACGCGTTAATGCAGACGTGCACAAATGCCTTGCTCAGTTTCTTCAATCAGACTTGCTCGGTTTCTCTATTTAGGCTTGCCGTTCAGCCTCGTTACAGACCTTCTTGTCGTTTAGAGGGATGGTTCTATCACAGGCCAGCCTTCTTCATCGAAGTGCATCTTGCGCAGGAACATCTTAGCTTGTCCATTATGTGCCTTCTCGTAGGCATGGCAGAGGAAGTACCATTGCCCATTGAACTGATAGGCGGAATTGTGACCTGCTCCGAAAAACTCGCTGTTGGGACCAATGAGTATTTCACCGCCACCTTTCTCCATTGGCTGCCCCTTTTTGTCAATGTATGGCCCTGTCACCTTCTTGCTTCTTCCCACTACAGTGCGATAAGTGCTACGTTCACCTCTGCAGCAGTAATCAAAGCTGACAAATAGATAGTAGTAGTTGTTGTTCTTGATAATAAAGGGTGCCTCGACAGCGTTGTCGCCAGCTTCAATTGTGTCATTGCCCTCGATGGTGTAGTGCTCAATGTTATCAATTTCTGCCAAAGTGACTTTTCTTCCGATACGCCTTGAAATGGTCTTAGGTTTGCCGTCAAGGGTCTTAAAATCTTTCTTTAGGCGTACAATCTGTATGCCATCCCAAAAGGAACCAAAGGCGAGCCAAGGTGTGCCTTTCTTATCAACGATGAGATTGGGATCGATACAGTTGTAAGGGTCTGCATGCTGGTGAGAGATAATGACTGGGCCCAAGTCTTCCCATTTGTAATCTAGCGACTGGGGATCAAGCGTCTTGTTGATGGCGAGTCCTATGGCAGAACCATTCTTCCCGAAGGTTGAACATGAATAGTACATGAGCCAGAGGCCATTATGCTTGCTGATGTCAGGTGCCCATGTATGTCCTCTGTAGCCTCGAATGGAATCGGTGGCCCAATGCGGAATGGGACTGAGAACAGGCTTTTCTGGCTGCCAAGTCTTCAAGTCCGGTGAGGAAATGCATCCAATGCCCATGCCCGTAGAGAAAATGTAGTATCGCCCATCTTCACCAAGAGCCATTACCGGGTCATGCACATCGGGATGTGTGGTATTAAACTGAAATCTAGGACGCTGTGCATTAATGATTAAAGAACTGCTCCATATAGTTGCAAGAATAAATAGGAAATGTTTCATTTGATAAAAGAGTTCGTTAGTAGTAATTTATAGTCTTTATTTGGTATGTACGATGTTATTCTTTTACAAGTTTAATAACTGCCCAATTATCTTTAGAATATGTTTGAAGAACTTTTAGTCCATTCTCTATTGCTGTTTTTTCCATGTCTGGTATATCTTCGGTGAAGAAGCCCGAAATGTAGAGTGTACCCTGTGAAGCAAGGTGTTGTACGTAAGTGGGCATGTCTGCTGTAAGGATATTTTTGTGAATGTTAGCTACAATTGTGTCAAACAGCCCCTTGATGGCTGTTGCGTCTCCGAGCTGTACGTGTACATTATTAATATTATTAAGGGCTGCATTCTCTTGGGCGTTTTCTACGCTAAATGGGTCAATGTCAATAGCAACAACTTCACGAGCTCCCCGCTTGGCCATCGCAATGGCAAGCACCCCAGTTCCTGTACCCATGTCAAGCACGCGCTGGAAGGTGAAGTCTTGCTGAAGCAATAATGAGGTAATTTGGTAGGTAGTGGCATGAGACCCAGAGCCGAAAGCCATACGCGGATTGAGCCTTATGCCAAATTCGCGTTCGAGAATGGGGTCGAAGCTGTTCTGCTCCCATTCTGCATTCCAATCCTTGTTTTCCAGCGTATGGAGCATGTATGAGAATGACACGCCCTGCAGAAATATTCCGGCCAGCGTTTCTTTGAGGGAGTCCTCGTTGAACTGGTCTTGCTGAATATAAGCTTTAATGCCTTTCTCCGACATTTCAAACGAGTCAAAGCCGATCTCACTCAGCATTGCTGAAAGCACATCACACGCATCTTCAGAATAAGGCGAGACAATGAAGTCAAGGTAAAGATATTTCATGGGGAATAATGTGATTATTTGATAAAATGGCACTAACCGCTCACTCTTCTTCTTTAATGGTCATATCCATCAAATCTTGGTAGTCTCCTTTGAAAACATTGATGTCCACGTTGCCTTTAATACCATCAACTTTTCCCACATCTGTGTGTTGCCAAAAAGCCCAATCTCCCTTATATTCAAGAGAGTCCACATAATAATGAGCTATCCAGTATGGGTATTTGTCAAATTCAGGCGTGTTCAAATAGGAGGTTCGGAATTTGTAGCCCGTGTAGAGAATCGGGGTGATTCCATAATGTTTCTCGACGATGTTCATCCAATTGAGCACTTCTCGCTGCAGCTGCGCTGTTGTGCATTTGCCCATTTCTTCTACATCAAGCACAGGGGGTAAGTCATTTTCTTCCAGTTGCACCATCTTGCAGAAGTATTTTGCTTGTGCTTTGCCCGAAGTGTAGGGGCTGAAATAGTGGTAGGCACCGCGCACAATGTCATTCTTGCGCGCATTGTGGAAATTTTGGTTGAAGTTCTCGTCCCAGATGTTGGTGCCTTCTGTTGCTTTTACAAATATGAACGATACTGGTGTGCCCTGTATTTGTGCATTCCGTAGCTTGTTCCAGTCAATCTCGCCTTGATAGTGGGAAATGTCAAGCCCACGGACAGTACCTTTGGGATAGGTGACTTGGCTGAAGATGGCTTTCCAGCGAAAAGAGTAGGGGCCTACAAAGGTTTTGTAGAAGAACGTGATGTAGATGATTGTGATGAAGCCTAAAGCTAGCCACAAAACATAAGAAGGCACACGGCGAAGTGAGTTTCGTCGTGTGCCTTTCTTTGACTTGGTAGATTTGCGTTTAGCCGTTGTTCGTCTTGTCGCAGTCATCTATCAACTTTACATCTTTATTTTGCTTGTTCCAGCTGGAGTGTCTTGGTAGTCTGGTCGCAAACCTCAGATGGTCCCCAGTACTGGATTGGGCCTGGATATACATATGCAGTTTCCTTTGCCCACTCGTCACGGTGTGCAGCAAAATACTTGAATGGAGCACCGTCCAACTCAACGAGAGCCTTACGGATTACAGGCTTCATTTTGCCGTTGCGCTTCTCAAGATTCATCATCATAGTGATTGGCACACCACCTGCAACCCATTCTTCGGCTGGAGCCGTTGTGTTCTTGATGACAGACATGTAACCGGTCTTGCCGTTAGCGATAAGGCGAGAAGCATTGTAGCCGAGTGAGTAGCAGTAGTCAGCATCGTAGTTAGATGGAGCTGCGCAACGACCTTCGTAGCCGAAGAAGTGGTGCTGAGTGCCGAACTTGCCTACATACTTGCCCTGGTGCTTCCAGATAGCGAGTTTCGCTGCCACCATGCGAGAGAGCAGTTTCTCTGTCTCGATGAGCGAAACCTGCACGTTTCCGTGTGGGTCGCGATCAAGTGCCAGCTGTGCAGCAACGTCTGTAGGAAGTGAATTGAAGACCTCAAGATTCTCCTTAGAGAGACGGCCCTTAACGAACTCAATCTGCTCGTTGGCGCTTGTGATAGTTGCAGCCTCAGGTGTAGCGAGTACGTCGTTCAATTCAGAGATGAGTTTCTTGATAGCAGGAATAAACTCGATGATTCCTTCAGGGATGATGACAGTACCGAAGTTGTTGCCTTCCTCAGCGCGCTTTGCCACAGCTGTTGCGATGTATGTAACCACGTCGTCAAGTGACATGCCCTTAGCTTCCACTTCCTCTGAAACGAGGCAGATGTTAGGCTGGCATTGGAGTGCGCACTCAAGAGCGATGTGAGATGCAGAGCGACCCATTACCTTGATGAAGTGCCAGTACTTGCGTGCAGAGTTACAGTCGCGCTGGATGTTTCCGATCAGCTCAGAGTAGGTCTTGCATGCTGTATCGAAGCCGAAAGAGGTCTCAATCTGCTCGTTCTTCAGGTCACCGTCAATAGTTTTGGGGCAACCAATTACCTGTACACCATACTTCTTTGCTGCATAGTACTCTGCAAGCACACAAGCGTTCGTGTTGGAGTCATCGCCACCAATGATGACAAGTGCTTTGATACCGAGTTCGCGAAGAATCTGGATGCCCTTCTCGAATTGGTCTTCCTCTTCGAGCTTTGTGCGGCCAGAGCCAATGATGTCAAAACCACCGGTGTTGCGGTACTGGTCCATCAGCTCAGGGGTTATTTCCATATAATTGTGGTCAACAAGACCGCCAGGGCCGAGAATGAAACCATAGAGCTTGTTGGCAGGATTGAGAGATTTTACACCATCGAAAAGGCCAGAAATTACGTTGTGGCCGCCAGGAGCCTGACCTCCAGAAAGGATGATGCCCACATTGAATGCAGGCAACTCAACAGGTGCACCGGGTTCAAATGTGATGACAGGCATGCCATACGTGTTGGGGAATAGTTCTTTAATCTCAGCCTGATTGCCTACAGACTGGGTAGCAGCTCCTTCAACAGCCTTTACAGGGCCTTGAAGCGCTTTGGGAAGCTTGGGCTGGTATGCAGCACGAGCTTTCTGCAAATTAGAAATAGCCATTGTTTTATGTATTATTTAAATAAATGTAATAGAAAGAGTCGCTTAAAGTGATTCGCGAGCTGCCTCAATGTAGCAAAGTGCTTCCTTGCACTTGTCAGTCACGTATTGCCAGTCGCCAGCCTTCACTTTGTCAGAAGGGAAGAGCTTGGAGCCCATGCCAACGCAGAACACGCCAGCCTTGAACCATGCAGTGAGATTCTCCTCTGTTGGAGCTACACCACCTGTTACCATAATTTTAGACCAAGGCATAGGTGCTTTCAGGTTCTTTACCATAGCGGGACCATACACATCGCCAGGGAAAAGTTTGGTGAGGTCGCAACCCAATTCTTGTGCTGCGCCCACCTCGCTGACAGAACCGCAGCCAGGGCAATATGGGATGAGACGGCGATTGCATACGGGTGCAATTTCGGGGTTGAAGAGTGGACCGACAATGAAGCAGGCTCCTAACTGAATGTACAAAGCTGCGGTAGGAGCATCGACGACAGAACCAACGCCCAATGCCAACTCCGGACATTCTTTAGCAGCATATTTTACACATTCAGCAAACACTTCATGGGCAAAGTCGCCACGATTAGTGAACTCAAAAGCTCGTACACCTCCATCGTAACAAGCTTTGATGACTTTCTTTGCCACTTCTGCGTCTTTGTGGTAGAACACTGGCACCATGCCTGTCGCATCGATTTTAGCCATAACGGCAAGTTTATCGAATTTTGCCATAATCTTAATATTTGGTCGTCAACTGTAAACTGTTATCTTTGTACACGGCCATTAGCGTTACCGCCAGCCAATGCTTCTACTTCTTCGATAGATACATGATTGAAGTCTCCAGGAATAGTGTGCTTCAATGCAGATGCAGCAACCGCAAATTCCAAAGCCTCGCCTTGTGTTGCCTTAGTCAGCAGTCCGTGAATGAGACCGCCGGAGAACGAGTCACCTCCACCTACACGGTCAATGATAGGATTGATGTCATAGCGTTTGCTCTGATAGAATTCCTTGCCGTCATATATGAGGGCTTTCCAACCATTGTGAGTTGCAGAGAAACTCTCACGCAATGTGGAAACAACATACTTGAATCCAAATTCTTTCGCCATAGCCTTGAAGATGCCTTCATAGCCAGCAGCGTCAGTCACACCTGCTTCTACGTCTGCATCAGGCTTGAAGCCAAGGCACAATTCTGCGTCTTCTTCATTTCCGATACATACGTCAACATACTGCATGAGGGGGCGCATGATGGAGATTGCCTTTTCACTAGTCCATAGCTTCTTGCGGAAGTTGAGGTCGCATGAAACAGTTACACCGTGCTTCTTTGCTGAGATACATGCTTGCTTCAAGCATTCTGCAGATGTGTCACTGATTGCAGGAGTAATTCCAGACCAGTGAAACCAGTCTGCACTTTCAAATATTTTATCAAAGTCGAAATCTTCTGGTTTTGCTTCAGCAATGGATGAGTTAGCACGGTCATAGATGACTTTAGAAGGGCGCATGCTTGCCCCAGTTTCAGCATAATAGAGACCAACGCGATTACCTCCACGAGCAATGAAGTCTGTGTTGACTCCATATTTGCGCAATGCGTTCACTGCAATCTGCCCGATTTCGTGTTTAGGCAGTTTGCTCACAAATACACTCTCGTGTCCATAGTTGGCAAGGCTAATGCCAACGTTTGCCTCGCCGCCGCCAGGAATGATATTGAATTTGTCTGCCTGCACGAAACGATAGTTTCCTTCAGGTGAAAGGCGAAGCATGATTTCGCCCATTGTTACGATTTTAGCCATTTTAGTTGATTAGTTATTGTGTATATATGTCTGTCGAATAAATAATGTGCAAATGTAAGGCTTTTTTGTGAGAAAAGGCATTGGATGTGTGCAAAAAGTAATGGTCTTACTAAATTTTGTCACAATTTGAATTCTGTCAATACAAAAAATGTTAACTTTGCATTGATTTTCGTGCAGATGCGTAGAATCGACATTGCTCTTTAGCCGAGAGCGCACTTGCATTTGCAATTTAAAGTTTTAAGGGCTCAAAAAGAATTGTTAAGGTAATTTAAAGATGGAGATAACTTCCAAAATCCGTATTAAGGATATTGCGGAGAGAGCAGGGGTGTCTGTCGGTACTGTCGACAGAATCATACATGGGCGTGGCAATGTTTCGCCTATCAGTCTTGAACGTGTACAAAAGGTTTTGGATGAAATTAATTTCACGCCTAATCACTATGCGTCTGCATTGGCTTCACACAGCGTTCATCAGTTTGCTGCCATTTTGCCTATGCATGAACTTGACAGCTATTGGGCTCGTGTGGAAAAAGGATTGGTCGATGGAGTACGCCGTTTCAACGACTTTAAAATTTCCTTCAAGATTTTCCGATATGACCCATTCAATACGGAGTCCTTTAAATTAGAATGCCAGAGCCTTCTCGATTCAAACCCAGACACGGTTATCATTGGCCCTATTTTTAATTATAATATAATGGCTAAATTCACTAAACAGTTGGATGAACGCGATATCCCATACGCTCTTCTTGATTCGAACTGGCCTGAATTTAATCATCGTGTTTTCTGCGGGCAGGATTCTTTGCAAAGTGGCGCCTTTTCAGGACGTATTATGTCCTTGGCCACAGATATGGGTACTAAGAAGATTGCCATTTTCAAAGTACTCGGAGAAGGCCGTGTCGCGAGCCGTCAGCAGATGAATCGTGAAGTTGGATTCCGGAAATATATGGAAGAGCATTGTCCCCAAATAGAGATTGTGGATGTCAATCTTTATGCATACGACAAACAGGGCATGCAGGATATCATGCGTGAATTCTTCACGGAGAACCCAGATATACGACATGCGTTATCATTTAACTCTTCCATTCATATCATCGCTGACTTCCTTCGCGAGCAGATGCCAAAACATCCCCATGTCACCTTGTTGGGCTATGACGCCGTAGATGCGAATGTGGAATGTATCAAAAATGGGTCTGCGGATTTCCTTATTGCCCAGCATCCTCAGTCTCAGGGATTGGATTGTTTCCGATCAATGTTTAATCTATGTGTACTCAAGATGAAACTACCACGTGATCATTATGTGGCTATTGAACTGCTCACCAAGGAAAATATAGATTTCTATAAAGACTAATTATTGGAGTACATGACCAATAAATAAAAAAAGGAAGAGGAAGTTAATCTTCCTCTTCGTCTATATCATCGATAGCGTCTATGTCTTCGATGCGCAGATTGTTTTCATCGGGTTCCTCGTCATCCATATCATCCTCATCATCTCCATCAAGTTTCTTCAGTTCCTCGTCATCCATGTCTTCATCGTCTTCTTCAACATCTAAGTCCAGATCGTCGAACTCGTCTTCGTCTCCGTCGAGATCCTTGCGGCGTTTCTTTCTTCCATCCTCGTCTTCATCAATGCTGTAGTCAATATGAACTTTCTCAACACGTGGTTTTGGTTTCATAAAGATACCCTCAATCCATGTGCCGCGTTCTATTTCCAAAACTTCGTAACCATCGTCTTTACGGCGGTCTATGATACCACCTTCCTTGCGCATAGTTTTGGCTGGCATAATTGTACAATCTACGAAGAAGGCTGATTCAATAATGTCTTGAATAGCCAATGGCAATCCTTTCCACCCTGTGCCCATGTTGTTGCTTATAAGCTCAAGCACTTCCCATGGCTCCAAATGGACTATGTTTTCCATCGTTAAATCTGTAACTTTCTTAATTGGATGTTTACGGATAGCGATGGTGTTGTTCCCGTTCTCATCAGGGGTGGAGAATATTTCGAATCCCGTATTTTCCAACTGATCTATTCGGTTTGCTTCTTCTCTCTTAAGATATTGGATATCAAAAACAGTCCGAATGATGTTCATGTAATGCTTTTCATTCTCAGAAAACTCGTCGCGCTTCTTTTTCGCGTCGATGATCATTTGGCTAAGTTCGTTTGGTGTAATGGTCCAAACATTGCTTTTGTTCAAATCGTCAAGTGACAGTCTTGTCCTTTGTCTCATGTCTTTTATAATAAAATCTGTGATTGAAGCTTAGTGTAAAAACGGGGCAAAGGTACAACTTTAAATTGATAATTGATAATAGACAACGGACAATTTGCTTTTTGCGACGTTTTTTTACAAAAAAGTAAGTCGTAACATAAAATAGTTTGTTACTAATCTTGAATTATCAATTAAATTAATTACCTTTGCCAAGTATTAGGATGAATGACATAAACATGAATCGCAAGTCTTTTTTATATTGGAAGTTTTTTTTCATAATGTTGCTTTCTGTTTCATTGAGTGCATGTACTGGGAAAACGGGTCATGCCAAGCATTTAGCAGATTCCATACGAAATAGGCAGATTGACTCATCGGTTGTGGCTGGAATTGCTACTCATACAGAACAAACTTGGTCAGTGATAGACAGTTTGGAAGAAGTCGAAGCCGTATCTCCTCAACGCATTAGTTATTATCGTGCTTTAACTTATTATAAAATAGGAGATCGACAGAATACTGAAAAATATCTTGTGAAAGCTTTGGATGGCAATAAATTGCTTGTCGACAATCGAGAACTCTTTTACCGTTCCGCTGACCTTTTAGCTTCATCCATGATCAATCGTCATGAATATAAAAAAGCATTGGCTGTTGCTACATTGGGATTCGAAGCATCAAAAGCAGACCAGTCGCAAGCAGGACGTCGCTGGGTTGCTTTGCTTTTAAATGCAATGGGCTATTGCGAGATGCAGCTTGGCCATATAGATGCAGCAGAACGTTGTTTCAGCCAGGCATATATTGCTTTGAAACAGATGGTAGATGTAGACCCGAATTATGCAAATCTTCAAGATTATGCTCGTTTGTCTTGTAACACCTTAGATGCCTATGTCAGCACTAGGCAATATAAAAAAGCTGCGGCATGGCTCGAATCAACAGAAGAAGCTGTGAATTTGTTAGTAGCCTCACCAGAATGTACTAAAAATGTTCGTGAAAAATGGGAAGGTGGACTATATGTCAAGCAGGCTCTTGTGCTGCTGCACACAGGCAACCGAGCAGGTGCTGATGCTGCATTTGCCAAAGCGATGAAGTTGAATTATGGACAAACAGGACAGGGTATTATAGAATTCGCTACATATTTAAAAGAAGCAGGACGTACAGATGAATTGCTGCACCTGTTGCCCCAAGTTGATTCCGTCTATACCTCATGGGGTGATTCAAAAGCTGCTAATGAATTGCATTAGTTTGATACCTCAGCGGTTCCTGCAAATTAATTATCAAAACAATTAGAACTCGATAATAATTTTATGAAAGAATTAGCTTTAAAGTATGGCTGCAATCCTAATCAGAAGCCATCACGCGTCTATATGGAGGAGGGCGAACTCCCTATAGAAGTGCTTAACGGTCGTCCAGGTTATATCAACTTGCTTGACGCATTCAACAGCTGGCAGTTGGTGAAGGAGCTCAAAGCTGCTACAGGAATGCCATCTGCTGCATCCTTCAAGCACGTGAGTCCTGCAGGTGCTGCTGTCGGCGCTCCGCTTAGCGATACCTTGAAGAAAATTTACTTTGTGGATGACGTGAAGATTCCGCTTACACCTATTGCTACAGCATATGCTCGTGCCCGTGGCGCAGATCGTATGTCTTCGTTCGGTGACTTCATTGCGCTCTCCGATACCTGCGATGAAGCTACTGCTACACTTATCAAGCGCGAGGTGAGCGACGGTGTTATCGCTCCTGATTACACGCCAGAGGCATTGGACATTCTTAAGGCTAAGCGCAATGGTACCTATTGTGTCATCAAGATGGATCCGAACTATACACCTGCACCTATCGAGCGCAAGCAAGTGTTTGGTGTCACCTTCGAGCAAGGGCGCAATGAGATTGATTTGACGGGCGACAATCTTTTTGAGAACATTCCCACAGAGAATAAAGACATTCCAACTGATGCGAAGCGCGACCTCAAGATTGCGCTTATCACCCTCAAATATACTCAGTCAAACTCTGTATGTTATGTGAAAGACGGTCAGGCTATCGGTATTGGTGCAGGTCAGCAGAGCCGTATCCATTGTACTCGTCTGGCTGGCAACAAAGCTGACATTTGGTGGTTGCGTCAGTGCCCAAAAGTCTTGGCGCTTCCATTCAAGAGCGACATTCGCCGTGCTGACCGCGACAACACGATTGATGTGTATATTGGTGACGAATATGAAGATGTTCTCCGCGAAGGAACTTGGCAGAACTTCTTTACCGAAAAGCCAGAGCCTCTCACCCCTGAAGAGAAAAAGGCTTGGTTGGCAAAGAACACCAATGTTTGCCTCGGCTCAGACGCCTTCTTCCCATTTGGCGACAATATCGAGCGTGCGCACAAGAGCGGTGTTCAGTATATCGCACAAGCTGGTGGCTCTGTTCGTGACGATAATGTCATTGAGACCTGCAACAAGTATGGTATCGCGATGGCCTTCACAGGTATTCGTCTTTTCCACCATTAAAATATGGCTTCAGACAACGAAATCCAATATGCCATCATGAATGGCATTAACTTTGGCAAAGCCAAGAGCGAGAAGAAGGAAGATCCTAATAAGGTGAAGACCAAAGCTCGCAAGAAAGGCTACCAGACAGGCTCCCACAAATCGGGGGCAGCCAAACATAAGGCGGAAATTCGCCAGCGTGTGAAGAACCGCCCCACTCAGCGTAAAGGATAGCATGCTGACTCGTTGGTGCATCCTGTCCTTTCTACTGCTCAGCATTATTGCCTGTAATCAAACTCAGCCAGGTGATACTGCTGAGCAGTCTCCATTTGTGGCAACCAGCCAGGATGGCAATCCGCACTTTGATTTGCCCGACATTCAAGAGAATGGCGAGCTTATCGTTCTTACGCTTTATGGACCTGAAAGCTATTTTGAGTTTCGGGGTGAACACTTTGGAGTGCAGTTCATGATAGCGCGTCAGTATGCTCAAAGCATTGGTGCAAGTGTCCGCGTTGAAGTTGCACGTAATCAGAGAGATTTGGTTTCTAAATTGAAGAATGGTGAAGGAGATTTCATTGCCTGCCAACTTCCTTGTGCAGATCCCCTCAAAGCTCAACTGGATTTTGTGGGTGCAGCAGAAATCGCCACTTTCATGGACAGCCTTTCTCAGCAGCGGCGAGACACAACCTTGCGTCCGCGTCCTCATGCAGCATGGGCCGTCCGCAAAGACTCGCCGCTTCTCTCTGCCTCTTTGTCGCAGTGGATGAAAGCACATCAGAAAGACTTCTTTGCCTACACAACTATTCGTGTTAAATCAAGAGGTGGGCGTACATACATTCCTCGTCGCAAAGTGTCAGCTCCTATCCTTAATGCAGCCAAAGGACAGATATCTCTCTATGATGACCTCTTCAAGAAGTATGCGCTGCAGTGTGGGTGGGATTGGCGTTTGCTGGCAGCTCAGGCTTATCAAGAGTCCAGTTTCGACCCGCAGGCCGTGTCCTACATGGGTGCGTTGGGGCTCATGCAGCTGATGCCTGGTACAGCCCGCCAGGTAGGCGTATCTTCATCAGAGGTATTCAATCCCAACAGCAATGTGCGCGGCGCCACAAAACTCATTGCTCAGCTCAACTCCCATTACGCATCCATCAAAAATGCGGAAGAGCGCATCAACTTCATCCTTGCGGCCTACAACGCTGGGGCAGGCCATGTGGACGACGCTCGTGCTTTAGCGCGGAAGTATGGCAGGAATCCCGATGTGTGGTTGGGCAATGTAGATGCCTTTGTCTTGAAGATGAGTTCCTCGGCTTATTACAATCAGCCAGAAGTGGCTCATGGTTACTTCCGGGGCAGCGAAACCTACAATTATGTCAATAGCATACGTACCCGCTGGAGCCTGTATAAACAAAAAATAACCCATTAACTGTTGGAGGCACGAAACTCTCCTGCCGCCAATAGACACCCACCAGTCCTCTTTTCATTTCTCCATCTTATCAAATAGATAGAAGGAGTTTATTTTTTTAAATTCATATGAAGAAGCCACATCCACTCGTTGCACTCATTCCGGTTCTTGTGCTCATCACCTTGTTGAGTACAGTAATCTCTCTGTTTGGCAGCGATTCACTCTTAGGGGGCAGTCAGATAGCCCTAATTCTTGGCACGGCAGTATGCATCGCCATCTCCATGATTGTTTATCGGGTGCCGTGGAGCATATTTGAGCAGCGTATCACCAAGACCATCGGCAATGTGGCCATCACGCTGCTGATACTCTTAGCCGTCGGTATGCTCTCTGGTTCATGGATGATTAGTGGTGTAGTGCCCACATTAATATATTATGGAGTACAAATCATGTCACCTCAGTTCTTCCTAGTCAGCGCTTGCGTCATTTGTGCGTTGATTTCATTGCTTTCAGGCAGCTCGTGGACAACAGTCGCCACGATAGGCGTAGCCTTGCTAGGCATCAGCGAGGCGTTGGGCATCAGTACAGCATGGACCGCAGGAGCCATCATCTCTGGAGCCTATTTTGGCGATAAAATGTCTCCTCTCAGCGACACAACCATTCTCGCTTCATCGGCTACTCAAACCGACCTCTTCGTTCACATCCGCTACATGATGTACACCACGGTGCCCACCTTCCTCATCACACTCACCATCTTCTTCATCGCAGGTTTGGGCAATGGGGAAGACGCAGAGTTGCATGTGGCTGAATACACTGGAGGACTAGTAGCCACCTTCAACATCTCACTTTGGACTCTTCTTGTACCAGTGCTTACAGGCTTTCTCATCTTACGTCGTGTGCCTTCTGTCATTACGCTTTTCGCCTCAGCCATCATGGCTGGAATCATGGCGCTTATTCTTCAGCCCCATATTCTTGTTCAGATAGCAGATGATACACAACTGTCTTCCGCCATGTCATTGGCGAAGGGACTTGCCGTCACCTACTACGGCTCCACGGCGATTGATACAGGAAATGAATCACTCAACAATCTCATCTCCACAGGAGGTATGTCTGGAATGCTCAACACCATTTGGCTCATCATTTCCGCGATGTGTTTTGGTGCCGCTATGGTGGCCAGTGGCATGATAGAATCCATCACTCGCATCATCATACAATATGCCCGCAGCCGCTTTAGTTTGGTGGGAGCCACTACATGCACGGGCCTTTTCCTCAACCTCACCACAGGCGACCAGTTCATCTCTATTGTCCTCACAGCCGACATGTATCGTGATGCCTATCGCAAGCAGGGTTTTGAATCTCGTCTTCTCAGCCGCACAACTGAAGACGTAGCTACGGTCACCTCCGTACTCATTCCATGGAACACTTGTGGTATGACCCAGGCAGCAGTGCTTGGTGTTCCCACATTGACCTACCTACCATACTGCTTCTTCAACATCATCAGCCCGCTCATGACACTCTTCATGGCGGCTATGGGTTGGAAAATCAAACGACTGCGCAAGCCAAACTTGAATGAATGAAGATTATTCATGTTGATATGGACCAGTTCTTCGCTGCTGTAGAACAGCGCGACAATCCGGAACTTCGTGGCAAGCCCATAGCAGTGGGCCACGATGCGGAGCGTGGTGTCGTTTCCACAGCCAGCTATGAGGCAAGAAAATTCGGGGTCCATTCAGCGCAATCCATTCAAGTGGCCAAGCGATTATGTCCGCAGCTCATCATCGTAGAGCCACATTTTCAGCGCTACAAGGAAGTGTCGGCACAACTTCACGAAATCTTTCACGATTACACTGACCTGATAGAGCCCATTTCCTTAGACGAGGCCTTTCTTGATGTGACAGAAAACAAATGCGGCATGGAGTTAGGGGTGGACATAGCACGTGAGATAAAGCAACGCATTCGAGAGACAACAGGATTGACCGCATCTGCAGGAGTCAGCTATTGCAAGTTCTTGGCCAAAATAGCATCCGATTGGCGTAAGCCTGATGGCTTGACTGTAATTCATCCAGATCGTGCGCTTGACTTCATAGCAAAACTACGCGTTGAGAAGATCTGGGGAGTTGGACAGAAAACAGCCGAAAAGATGCACCGTATGGGCATCTTCACAGGTCTTGATTTACGAAACGTTCCACTTGTTCGGCTCACACAAGAGTATGGCAAGGTAGGAAAGTTGTTTTACGATTTTGCTCGAGGAATAGACAATCGTCCTGTCATCTCAGAGTGGGAGCGTAAGTCTGTGAGTTGTGAGCAGACATTTGAGGATGATATCAGCGAGAATGCAGCTGTTACCATACATCTCTATCAGATTGTCCTAGAATTGGTGCATCGCATCGAAAAGCATCGGTTTGAAGGCCACACCCTCACGCTTAAAGTCAAGTTTTTAGATTTTCAGCAAATCACCCGTAGCTTGACAGTTGAACAGGTGCTTACCACCAAAGACACCATCCTCCCTTTAGCCAAGCAACTCATGCAAGGTATAGAATTCCATTCTCACCCCATTCGTCTAATAGGTCTTGGTGTATCCAATCAGAAAAGTGTCAACCCCTCAAAGCAATCTCGATGGGTAGAACTTGAACTGGAGTTTGAAGATTAGAAAACTATTAATTCATGAAATATAGGACCAAAACAATTAAATTGGAGACAAATTAATACATTATTTTATTATCGCAAAACGATATGTTTGTTTAACGTAAAAGGTTAAAATAGTGAGGATGAGATCGTATAGGCAGAGATGATTGAATAGAACACAAAAAAAGGGAGAGCGCACGCTCTCCCTTTTTTTGTGATCAGTATTTGAACGTTTGGGATTTAACATAGATTTTGTAATCCTTAATGGCTCCAGGTACGTTGCTCTCCATGCGGGGTAGGTACTGAAGTGCGGTGATGGTGTGCTCCTTACCGAGGTCTATTACAATTTGGTGGGGAAATTTGACTCCCTTGACGGTGGACCAGAAAGTAGATTCCTGCAGGTCGTAGATTTTGTCACCTGCTCGGTTGCCTGTGACGATGTCTTCGCTGTCGGCATAAGAGATGCGCCAGGGTTCGCGTGATAGACGTTCTCCGTTGGCATCGAGCAAGTAAAGTTCAGCTATGCAGGCGTATTCGTCACCATTGTGGTTGTTCAGCCCTTCGAGGCATACATAGCGGCCTGTCTGTGGAGCAGAGAACTTTACTTCCTGCCATCCGTTGCCGGCCTTGAAGGTGCCTGCTGCCACAGGAGTCTCACCATTGAGGTTGAGGTTCTGGCCTTCGGTGCGGTGGATGGGCGGCTCGGCCTTTTGTAGTTGGTCGATGATGGGCTTAGCAAGTCCTTCGCTCTTGGCTTCGTTGGGGCCGATAATGTCAAGAACAATGATTTCGTTTTGGCCTTTCTTGAGCCAACAGCCTGGGCAGTAGAGGGTCTGCTGAGGACCGATTTCCCATATGCGCCCGAGGCCATGCCCGTTGACATAGACGAGGCCCTTGCCGAAGGTAGCGAAGTTGAGGAAGGTGTCGCCAGTCTTTTTCAGGTTAAAGGTAGCGCGGTAGTAGCCGGGGATGCGGTCACCGTTGTGACGAGGGCTGGCTTCTGTGAGGGGCTTATAGACTTGCTGCTTGCAGAACTCGTAGGTGTCGGGGAAGAGACGGGTGGCCCAGCGCTTGAGGTGTGAGGTGAAGTCGTTGCCGTCAATGTTGATGGTCAGGTCAACGGTGCCTTCGATACCTTTGAAGTCCTTAATGGCGCGCCCGAAGTTGATGCGGCCCATAGCCTCAACAAGGATATCGAGACGTGCTCCACGACGTGTGGAGGGTAGGGTGATGTCTTTGTCTCCGTTGCGGCGGTCGAGGGCACCGATGTATTTTCCGTCAAGGAAGATTTGCACGTAGTCGTGGCCTCCTCCGATGTGAAGCTTGCTCTGCCCGTCATTCTTGGGGAGGAATGTGCTGTACATGATGGAGCCCCAGCCCTGATCGAACTCTTCCATGGTCTTGATCTGCTCGGAGAGGATGACTTTGGGGAGGTTCTCGAAGAGGGGAGCGTACTCCTTGAAGGTAATGGTAGGTACGGTAATGATAGGCAGTGGCTTGGGAGCTGCAGGTAGTTTCTTGTCGGTGTATTTCTGCAGCATGGCACGCAGCTCGTCAAACTTGGGGGTAGCCTGTCCGTATTCGTTGATGGGGGCATCGTAATCGTAGGAAGTTACGTCGGGCGCGAAGCCAGGAGAATTAGCTCCTGCCCAGTGTCCAAACGAGGTGCCTCCGTGGGTCATGTAGAGGGAGAAGGAAATGTTCTTGTCAAGCATTTCGCGAAGTCCATCCACCATGTCTTTGGACGAGCGTGTCTCATGCTTTCCGCCCCACTTGTCGAACCATCCGCTCCAGAACTCGGAGCACATCAGAGGGGAGTTAGGGCGAACTTCCTTAAGACGACGGAACTGGTCATCGATGTTGGCACCAGTGCCGAAGTTCATGGTCCAAATAAGGTCATCAAGACCATTGTTAAGGAAGTTGCTGGACCAGTCACATTGGAAGAGGGCTACCTTGTCGAATCCGACAGAGCGCAGGCAATCGCGGATTTCACTTACGTATGCCTTGTCAACTCCGTATGAACCGTATTCGTTCTCAACCTGCACCATGATGATAGGGCCTCCGTTCTGGATGGTGAGTGGTGCGAGCTGCTTGCCAACTTCTGTTTCGAAAATTTTGACACGCTCCATGAAGTAAGGATCGCGCTCGCGAAGTTTAATATCCTTCTTCTTTAAGAGCCACCAAGGCAGACCGCCCATTTCCCATTCTGCGCATACATAAGGTCCAGGGCGGACAATGACGTACATGCCGTTCTTCTGTGCCAGTCGGCAGAACTCTGCCACATTGTTGTTACCGCTCCAGTCGAACTTGCCTTCCTGCTGCTCGTGGATGTTCCAGAAGATGTAGATGCACACGGTGTTCATGCCCAGCGCCTTGCACATCTTGATGCGATGTTCCCAATATGCTTTTGGAATGCGTGGGTAATGGATTTCAGCTGCTTTCACCACGAAAGGTTTGCCATTGAGCAGGAATGTGCCGGTGCCTGCCTCGAATGTGCCTTGTGCGGTTTGGGCCTGTGCTGGCGATGCAGCCATCATGGCTGTGACCAGCGATAACAGATAGATAATCTTTTTCATTTTATAAATAGGTTTTATAGAGAAAGATAGTTGATGTCACGACAAAGGTAGAACAATTCGTAGAGAGCACAAAATAAAAATCATTTTATTTCTTTCATTCTTTGTGTAATCCTAAAAAATGATGTAACTTTGCCCACGAACGGTGAGCTGCGCGAGGGTGATTGCGTCAGCATTCATTTACATATAATTTTAGTCTCTGATTTATCTTTAAAACAGTGTTGAGCTGGCAATTCGCGTCAGCAACTCAATCAACTTACTTAATAATATGTCAATTTGGATTGTCTTTAAACTCCTAGGTTCATTGGCGCTGCTAATGTTCGGAATGAAAGCAATGAGCGAAGCATTGCAGAAATTGGCTGGTCCCCAGCTGCGTCATATATTGGGAGCCATGACCACCAATCGTTTTACGGGCATGTTGACCGGTACACTGGTCACTGCTTCAGTACAGTCATCAACTGCTACGACAGTGATGACTGTTTCGTTTGTAAATGCAGGCCTGCTCACTTTAGCTCAAGCCATTTCTGTCATCATGGGTGCTAATATTGGTACGACGCTGACGGCATGGATTATGGCTGTGGGTACAGCAGGAAACGAAGCTTCTCCTTTTGATATCAGTGTGGTGTCTTATGTGGGCTTTTTCATTGGCATCGTACTCATCTATATGAAGAAGCATCGCTACATAGGCGACTTCTTGTTTGGAATTGGTTTATTATTGCTAGGTCTTACCACGTTGAAAGCTACAGGTATGTCAATGGACTTGGCTAATAATGAAATAGTTACTTCTTTCTTTAAGTCTTTTGACCCAAATTCTTTCTGGACAACACTTGTCTTTCTGGTTTTAGGCGGCATCATGACGTTCTGTGTGCAGTCATCAGCAGCAGTAATGGCTATTACGATGTTGTTGTGCTCTACAGGTGCCATGCCTATATATCAAGGTATTGCTTTGGTCTTGGGTGAAAACATCGGTACAACCATCACTTCAAACCTTGCAGCCTTGTCTGCTAACGCTCAAGCACGACGTGCGGCCCTCGCTCATATGTTTTTCAATGTGTTTGGTGTCTTGTGGATTCTGTTTGTCTTCCGCTATTTTATCGATATGGTATGCGGATGGGTTGGTTATGATGTGGACATGACAAAGAGCAATGCCAGCAGTTCTGCTTTCTTGGCTAATGCTGCAAAACTAAACTTCGTCCTAGCTGCGTTCCATACAGCTTTCAATGTTGTCAATACAGCTATTCTTATTTGGTTTATTCCACAAATAGAACGTTTTGTCTGTTGGGTAATCAAACCTAAGAAAATGGACGAAGAGGAAGATTTCCGTTTGCACTTCATCACGGCAGGTTTCATGAAGACTCCAGAGCTCTCTGTGTTTGAAGCACAAAAGGAAATAGTTTCTTTCTCAGAACGTATGCAGCGCATGTTCACCATGGTAGTGGATTTGCTGAATCTGTCAAGCAGTATTCCTACAAAGAAGAAAGGTTCAAAGGCTGGTGATTTCGAGAATCTTTTTGAACGCATAAAGAAGTACGAAATCATCTCGGACAATATGGAGCTGGAGATTGCCAAGTACTTGGATTCTGTCAGCGATGCACACTTGTCTGATGAGACGAAAGCTAAAATTCGTGCAATGCTACGCGAAATTTCTGAGCTGGAATCGATAGGCGATGCTTGCTATAATATGGCCCGTACGATTAACCGTAAATATAACGGCAAACAAGATCATTTCACAGAAAGTCAATATGACCACATCTACCAAATGATGAGCCTCACGGACCAGTCGCTCTCAGAAATGAATAGTTTGATGGGGGGCAGAAAAGAAAGTTATGACATGACCCGTACTTACAACATCGAGAATGAAATCAACAAATACCGCAATCAGCTGAAGGCTCAGAACATTGTTGATATCAACAATCACGAATACACATATGCCGTGGGCACCATCTACATGGACCTGATAAACGAATGCGAAAAGCTGGGAGACTATGTGGTCAATGTAGTGGAGGCACGTATGGGTACCCGAATTAAAGGAGCATGATGCAGATCGGTAAAAAATTGATCATTGAAGTTGGCAAAGCGGAGTGTTTTTAAGTAACCCTAGATAGTTCTGATGACATAGATCTTGGATCCATGCAGTTCTATTGCCATCTTCTATTGCTGCACAAGAAACACAGATCTATCCCTGTATTAATAATGGTAAAAAGCCCTCCTCGGTATAGGATGGAAAAGACTATAGCGGTAGGGATGTGAAATGGGAAATGTGAAAGACTTTAACTAATTGTCAACTATTTCACTAAAAGGTCCGGTCTAAGTTTTTGGGTTCTTGCTAATGCTTGTTCATATTCCCATTCTTTTATTTTAGCTTCATGACCAGACAGAAGTATCTCTGGCACAGTCCATGTGTCATCTGGATTGTCCACAGGATGGTATTCCGCAGGGCGTGTATATACCGGAGGTTCAAGCAGGTTGTCTTGGAAGGAATCGGAGAGGGCGCTCTCCACATCGCCAATCACGCCAGGAATGACACGTACTATTGAATCGGCCATCACGGCTGCTGCCAATTCTCCTCCCGTCAGCACATAATCACCAATAGAGACCTCACGTGTAATTAGGTGCTCACGAATGCGGTAGTCGATTCCCTTGTAATGTCCACAAATGATAATGATGTTATCCTTCAGCGACAATTCATTCGCCATAGGCTGATTGAATTGCTCTCCATCGGGGGCTGTAAAGATGATTTCGTCATAATGACGCTCTGCCTTCAGTGCCGAGATGCAAGCATCCAATGGCTGGCACTGAATGAGCATGCCAGCTGCACCTCCAAATGGATAGTCGTCCACGCGACGATGCTTATCGGTGGTGTAATCGCGAAGGTTGTGGACATGAATCTCTGCAAGTCCCTTCTTTTGTGCTCTACCAAGGATGCTTTCTTGAGTGAAAGGCTCGATTAGTTCGGGAAGAACCGTAATGATGTCTATGCGCATTTGCTCTTCATAATTATTTCGGAATGCAAAGATAAGACTTTTTTTTTGTTTACATCCTACTGCTCATGTGCTTTTTGACAAATCGGATACAAGACGGAATAGTTCTTCGATGGAAACAGGTGAAATGTAGAAAAATATATTGTTTCATGTGGTCATGTCAGAGGAATGTCTTATCTTTGTCGTCGCAAAATAACACTGGCGAAGTAAACCGATTGTAAATTTATAAATCATTCATATTTATGGCTATTGTAAAACCTTTCAAAGGAGTGCGTCCACCAAAAGATTTGGTGGAGCAAGTGGAAAGCCGTCCCTATGATGTGCTCGATTCAGAAGAGGCTCGTGCGGAGGCAGGTGACAATGAGAAGTCACTCTATCACATTATCAAACCAGAGATTAATTTCGAGCCTGGCACCAGCGAGTATGACCCTCGTGTTTATGAAGAGGCTGCTCGTCAATTTGCCAAGTTCCAGCAGAACGGATGGCTTGTGCAAGACGAGAAGGAACAATACTATATTTATGCACAGACCTCTTGTCTGCCTGCAAATGGCGGTAAGGAGAAAACACAATATGGTATTGTTGTTGGTGCATACAGCGGCGATTACCAGACAGGTGTGATAAAGAAGCATGAGTTGACTCGAGCCGACAAGGAAGAAGACCGCATGAAGCATGTGCGTGTGAACGATGCTAACATTGAGCCAGTGTTTTTTGCATACCCAGACGATGAAGTGCTGCTGCAACTTATTGAGAAATATTCCAAGACAACTCCTGAATATGATTTTGTTGCTCCTATCGACGGCTTTGGACACAAGCTGTGGGTGGTAAGCGACGATGAGGATATAAAGACAATTACAGAGCGTTTTGCCAAGATGCCAAACCTCTATATTGCAGATGGTCACCACCGCAGCGCTGCCGCTGCTCTTGTGGGTGCAGAGAAGGCAAAGCAGAATCCTAACCATAAAGGTGATGAAGAGTACAACTACTTCATGGCTGTATGTTTCCCAGCAAGCCAATTGACTATTCTCGATTACAACCGTGTGATTAAAGACCTCAATGGTCTCACACCAGAGGAGTTTATTAAGGCTTTGGAGAAGAATTTCGTTGTAAAGAACATGGGTGCTGCAGAGTACCGTGCCAAGGAACTGCACGAGTTCTCACTGTATTTGGAAGGAGAGTGGTATTCACTCAAAGCTAAGCCCGGCACATATGATGAGAACGACCCTATTGGTGTGTTGGATGTCAGCATCTCTTCAAAGTTGATTCTGGATGAAATCCTTGGCATTAAGGACCTTCGCCGTGACAAACGCATCGACTTTGTAGGCGGATTGCGTGGTTTGGGAGAACTGAAACGTCGCGTGGATAGCGGTGAGATGAAGACTGCATTGGCACTCTATCCTGTCACGATGAAGCAAATCATGGATATAGCCGACTCTGGCAACATCATGCCACCTAAGGCAACATGGTTTGAGCCCAAACTGCGTTCGGGCCTTGTCATCCACAAGCTGAGCTAATGGACACTTATCGGACCATATCAAACCCGTCTGAGGGCATCTATACGGAAAAGCGGAGCAAGTTTCTTGCCTTCGCTTTTCCTGTTTGTTCCGTAGAGGATGTGAAGCGCCTGGTGGCAGAGCATCAGAAGAAGTATTATGATGCGCGCCATGTGTGTTACGCCTATATGCTGGGAGCACAACGAACGGAGTTTCGCGCAAACGATAACGGTGAACCTTCAGGTACTGCAGGCAAGCCTATTCTCGGACAAATCAACTCTAATGAGCTCACCGATATTCTCATCATTGTGGTCCGCTATTTCGGTGGAGTAAAACTAGGTACATCAGGACTGATTGTTGCCTACCGGCTGGCTGCTGCTGAAGCGATTTCTGCTGCTGAAATTGTAGAGAAGACTGTAGACGAGGAGGTCTCGTTCCTTTTTGAATATCCATTCATGAACGAAGTGATGCGCATTGTGAAAGAAGAAAACCCGCAGATTGTCGCACAGAACTTTGATAATGATTGTGCCATGACGCTCCGCATCCGCAAAGACTCCATGCCACGCTTAAAGGCCCGACTTGAGAAGGTGTCTTCCATTAGGTTTGATGTTTGATTAGCCCAAGTTCTTTACCAACCCGCATCTATTCTTTACGTGCACCCTACGCATCATTAAACGCGCAGGGTGCACGTATTTTTATGCGCAGGGTGCGTGATTACAGTCGCGCAGGGTGAGGACCTAGTGGCAAATATTATGGCCATTTACTTACAATCACGAAGCGAGTAAAAACAGAAACAAAAGAGAAGAAAAGAGTGCTATTAGACAAATAAAAGATGCTTTTTTGTCTTTTAAATGATAATAATACTTAATGAATAGTTGAGGTTTGGAAAAAAAGTTGTTTCTTTGCATATAGCAGTTTTTACAGATATAAAAAGAATTGATAAATATATGAATATTACCAAATATGTGATAGCGGGAATGATGGTGTTGTACAGTTCAACGTCGCTAATGGCGCAGAAAGTAGTGATTGGCAACTACATTTTCCCCAAAGACAAGGCAACCTATTATGGTGAACTGGAGGGGGGGAAACCGCATGGAAAAGGAAAAACGACGTTTAAGACTGGTGACACCTATGAAGGGGAGTATGTGAAAGGAAAGCGTCAGGGACATGGTGTCTACACTTTTACAGATGGTGAGAAGTATGAAGGTAACTGGCACCAAGACCATCAGCATGGTCATGGTACCTACTATTTTGCCAACAATAATAAATATGATGGCCTGTGGTACATCGATTACCAGCAGGGACTAGGCACCATGTATTACTACAATGGCGACAAGTACACGGGTGAATGGATGGAAGACAAACGTAATGGCAAGGGCCGTTACACATGGGCAAACGGCATCTATTACGAAGGAGGATGGAGAGATGACAAGAAGTCGGGTAAAGGTGTGTTTGACTGGCGAGATGGCTCCATCTACGAAGGTGACATGGACAATGACATGCGCAATGGACATGGCAAATACACATACGCTAATGGTGATGTATATACAGGCAGCTGGAAAGATGATATGATGCATGGAAGAGGCATCTACAAGTTCCGCAATGGCGATGTATATGAAGGTGACTACCAGAACGGCGAACGTACGGGACAAGGCATCTTCACCTATACTGACAAACGAAAGTATGTGGGCCAGTTCAAAAATGGACTGATGGATGGCTTTGGCACTTACACTTGGCCCGACGGTTCCAAGTATGAAGGTTATTGGACCGAAGACAAAGAACATGGACGTGGCAAGTTTACTGGAGCAAACGGTGATGTGTATGACGGCGAATGGGCTGGTGGTGAAATGAATGGTGAAGGTGTGCTTCGCTTGTCAGACGGCACAAAATTCAAGGGCCATTTCAAAGACGGCATGAAGAACGGAAAGGGCGTGGAGGAATCTGCCGACGGTACCCGCTTTGAAGGTTCATTCTTCAATGACCAGAAAGATGGCTCTTTTGTGGAGAAAGATCGCAACGGTGCGGTTTTACGCAAAGGTATCTACAATCGTGGTAAGCTGATGGGACAATAATGAACCACAGCAAGAGCTGCAATGAACCATTTTAGCATACGCTACATCTTGATAGAAGTATGAATGTGGATTTAATTCTTGAAGATGTAAAGCATTTGGCGATGGATGCCGGTGCTTATATCTCAAAACAGCGAGAGTGCTTTGATTTAAGCAAAGTGGAACTGAAGCAGACTCACGACTATGTGAGTTATGTCGATAAGGAATGTGAGAAGATGATTGTGGCCCGTCTCAAGGCTCTGCTGCCAGAGGCTGGTTTTATCACGGAAGAAAAGACTACGGAACAAAAAGGTGATGAGACAGAGTTGTATTGGGTAGTTGACCCTCTGGATGGCACAACAAATTTCATTCATGACTTGGCACCTTATTGTGTGTGCATTGCTCTGCGCAACAAGACAGACATATTGCTTGGTGTTGTGTATGAAGTGACGCGCAAGGAACTTTATTCTGCCGCAAAAGGCAAAGGTGCTTTCTTAAATGGTCGTCCTATACATGCTTCAGCCGTCTCAAACCCTGATCAGGCATTGGTGATGATTGGATATCCGTACAATGCTGATGCATGGCGCCAATTCTGTCTGAATCTGACAGGCAGTCTCTATGGACATTGCGCCAGCATTCGAAGCAACGGAAGTGCAGAGGCAGAACTCTGTTACGTTGCTTCAGGAAAGATTGATGTATATATTGAATCTTTCATCCAGCCATGGGATGTAGCAGCTGGCGCATGTATTCTATTGGAGGCTGGAGGACGGATTTCCGACCACAAGGGGACCGATGAGCAATGGGAGAGCGGGAGACAGGTGGTTGCCACCAATGGATGGCTGCATGATTCTATTCTGCACGAGATTAAACAAGCGACAATTAACTAATTTATAATCTACCTTAAATAATCATCATTTATGATTTTATTCAAGTTTCGCAAGTTCCTAACTTGCCAGTTTTAACTGATAAAGTCCAACGAAATGACTGAGTTTGTCCGACCGATTCAAGAGCGTATCGAAGAT
>CADAEK010000009.1 GCA_902786925.1 uncultured Bacteroidales bacterium | reverse complement strand
CAAAGACATTCTAAAAGAGTGTGGAGAGGCAAGTTATCGCCAGTTTCGGAAACTGTTGTCAGCCATCTGTATCATGATGGTGTTGTGGGGAACGATTGGGTATTGCTTTGCAGACAGATACATCAACATCGAATCTTGCTGGTTGAAAGTTTGTGTAGCACTTGCTTTCATGTTGATTGTGTTGTGTGTAGAAAGAGTGATTATCTTGACTGTTGGCAAGGCAAGGATGATGAGTTTTATGAGAGTGCTGTTGGCTTTATGTATGGCCATATTGGGTTCTTGTATCTTCGATCAGATTATCTTCCGCAATGATATTCAGCAAGCTATTTTGGAGCACAGGGAAGACATCATAAAGGCAACTATCACAAAGAGGCTATCTATTTATGATAGCGATATTCAGCGTATCACGCATGAAATGGACTCGCTCAGCAAGGCCACGATTATATTGGGCGAAGAACTGCAGAAACGTCCAACGATTCAGGGAACTAATGTGAACACTCAGGAGCAGGTGGTGGGCATGGATGAGAATGGCAGACCCAAGAAGGTAAAGGTGCAGTCTGTAAATACAGTAACAATGGCGAATCCTTTGGCAGAGCAGCTAAAAGCGAACAATGACCAAATTCAGATTTATTCAAATCAATTGGAACAATTACGTCAAGATAAAAAAGATATAGCTCAAAAGACAACCGAAGAGGTCAACCGCCGAGCACCGGGTTTCATTGAAGAATTGGAGGCTACACTGAAAGTTGTTTCACAAAGTTGGATTTCGCTGGCTTTTTATGTGATTCTTTTCTGCTTCCTCACATTCTTGGAGTTGTTTGTGCTGACCATCAAGATGGGTGAGAACAAATGCGATTACGAACTGATAGTGGAACACCAGTTGAGTTTGAAGAAGAATTTGATGACAAAGACGGAACAAAGCTTGATAACAAAATAGAAATATAGTATTAACAATCAAAAAACAATCAAAAATTATGGCACAAGATTTTTTTGAAGACTCTTACGAAGAGTATGACGATTACGAGAATGATTCATATTCAGGTTGTGGATATGAATGGACAGAAGAAGATTCTTGGGATGCATTGACCGATGGAATGTATGGCGATATGCCGACCGATCCTTTGATGTACGACGCAATCATGGAATCTATGGGCTTCTAGAGAAATGGAGAATATAGTAACAAACAACCAATTAACGAGAATTTGTGGAACAGAAAGACAACAAGGGATCAGGGGACAGTCACTGTCACCTCTCTCTCTCTTGCATTACAAAATTCATAATATGTGACCGTGATGTTGAAGAACTGACGAAATGATTGTACTTGTATCATCAAACACGGGCACTCAGCGCGAAATAACATGCGCTGGGTGCCCGTGATATGATGCGCTGGGTGTGTGAAATGAGAAGCGCACGGTGCGCACTATGGATGCTCAAATCGTTTGGGATCTTTAGTCCTTTCTCTCATAGATTAGTTTCTTGTCACGTTCTGCACTTTCCCTGGCAAAGGGTAATAGTCCGCCATCTGTGATGATGTCCACTTCTCGTCCCAACAGGGAAATTTTGATACCTCATTTCGACACCACTTTCAACCTCACCCATAACCATCGGGGCACGAGTCGCCAGAAGAAGACGAGGAGGCGGTAGCGCCAGTCAATGGTGATGATGGAGTGGTTGGCATGGATGCCTTTGGCGATGGAGAGAGCTACGCGGTGCGCATCGAGCTGGAGAGGGTAGTGATGTCCGTCGGAAAGGAGAGGGGTGCGGACAAAGCCCGGACGGATGTCGTGGAGGTGGATGTGATGGATGCCTCGGATGTGGCAGAGCTGGGTGAGACATTCCATGTAGTGGTTGATGTAGCGTTTGGTGGAAGAATAGGCTGGAGCAGCGCCTAATCCTCGTGTGCCAGCGATGCTGCTGATGACGGCGAGGTGGGCTTCACAGTCGGGATGCTCCATGAAGTAGTGAAAGGCGGTATCGACCATCTGTGTGAAGCCTGTCACGTTAGTGGCAACGGTTGCCATTTCCTTCTCTATGTTGAGCGAAGGGTTTTGGTAACCGACTCCTGCACTGTGAAAATAGAGATCCATGCCGCCTGTCTTGCCGATGAGGGTCAGGAGACGGCGAGGGGCATCTTCTTTCGTGATGTCGATGCACTCTGTGGCAACTACGTCGAGGTTCTTGCTCTGAATCTGCTGCAGCCGTTCTTGCCGACGACCGGCAATGCCCACCTGCCAGCCTTGTGCGGTGAGCACCTTCACCATTTCGAGCCCTATGCCCGATGTGGCACCTATAATGATGGCTTTCTTCTGTTTCTCTTTCATACCAGGGGACAAATGTACTATTATTTGTTGGATAATTCGAGTGATACATACGAAAATTTGCTTTGTTTTCTTGGATGTTATGAGGATTTTGCTGTACCTTTGTGCTAAACACATCTTTGCTAACATAAATCGGATGAAGCCCCCCTTGTTATTATCTGCTATCTTATGGCTCGTTTCTGCTGTGATGTCAGCAGACGACTGTTTGCCTGTCGTAGAGATAAAGGCGGACCGAATGATGATTTATCCGCAGCGCTTGGAACTGACAGGTGAGGAAACGCTGATGGATGTTCTGCTGATGGTACCCGACTTGATGATTTCCAGCTATGAGGATGTTCTCGCGGGGTATAACCTTCGCATTGACAACGTTCCGATGAATGGTGACTCCAGATTGATTCTCTCCCAGATGAAGGCGAAGGACATCGCTAAGATTCAGGTGTGTGACAATACGGGCGTGCAGAAAGGCACCATCGGCAAGGGGCGTGTGCTAGATATTAACATGCTGATGCCCGACTCGCTGAAGGGCTTTGTGGAGGGGCAAGGAGACTTCGGCAAAAACGTGCAAGGCATTGGAACGGTGCATGCTCTCTATGGCAGCAAGAGCACCGATATCTATGCCAATGTGTCTTACCGATATCAGGAGGGAAACAAGGAGTATGTGACACTGCACATGACGAACCGTTTTGACAGCAGAAACAGGCTCTTGACTTATTTCACCCAGCAGTATCAGGAACTTCCTGCCTCTACGGCACGGAGGGTGATGGGCCGTGCAAGGTTCTTCCACACCTTCAACGACTGGGGCACAGAGCTGCTCCTTGTAGGCGGCTATCAGTATGCCAGCGACCCGCTCCGCTCCAACAGGCTGCCTTTGTGCATTGCCGAGCTGAATACTCCGCTGCTGACTAAACGGCTCTTCATGACGCTGGGATATGAGGGTAACTTTGTCTTGACGGAACAGAAGAGCCGAGACTGCAATTGGGATGTGTTCAATCATGACCTCTACCTGCAGTTCACTTATTCCCTGCCCCAATGGAGGTTCACAGTAGGTGACCGTGTGATGTTCTATCGCTACAAGCTGAAGGAGGGAGGGAATGGCAAGAAGTATGCCGATGCTCGCAACAACATGAACGCCTGTGCCATCTTTGTGCCCAGCAATCGCCATCAAGTCCAGCTGGGCTATTATCGCAAGTTCTTCAATCCTTCGCATGATGTGCTTTTTACCAACATCCTCACGCTGTCTGACGAGGAGTGGGCCATCACGAAGGGGAAACTGGACGAGCGCTACATCAATCAGGTCAAGCTGGCCTATGCCTACAGCAAGAAGAGGCTGACAGTGCAGACTGAAACCAGCTATTATTCGGTGGAAGATGAGGACAACTATACAGAGGTGGGCGCATCGGCCTATTGGAAGACGAGCAAGTGGATGCTGGCGGGCGGAACCAATCTCTACATGGCTCCTCACACCGTGTTTGCTTCCATACGCTGTGCCCCTACGGTCTATCTTCCTTATACATGGCGAGTGGGAATGCAGATGGTGTATTATACAAAGAAATCCCCTATACGTGAGCAGACCGGTGTGCCCGTCTATGGATGCCTGTCGGTGGACAAGCAGTTAGGGCGGAAATGCTGCGTGGGCATTGACTGGCATAATATGTTTGATGCATGCGGCGGCGAGTCAGAAGTGAACAGGCATGCCGGAGCCGTCAAACTGCAATACAGATTCTAATTCCCCTTTAACTTCCCCTTTAACTTTCCCCAACTCAACACATAAAGAATATGGTAAGCGTAGAACTGGATATCATACAAACAGCGGGTGTAGGTGCCTTAGCCCTCATCGTCGGCATGATTTTAACGCGGAGAATCAGTTTCCTGCAGAAATTCTGTGTGCCATCACCTGTAAGCGGTGGCATCATCTTCTCCTTGCTTTCGCTGGCGCTATATGCATGGTTCCATGTAGAGGTGTCGTTCGACGGCACATTGAAGGATTTTTTCATGACGGCATTCTTTACCAGCGTGGGTTTTCAAAGCGACTTCAAGGTCATCAAGCAGGGCGGCAGACCTCTGCTCTTGATGCTTGTTCTATTAGTCCTCATGATTGCGATGCAGAACCTGATGGCAACAGGAATGACCCGCATCATGGATATCAACCCCTTGATTGGTGTGGCGGCAGGCAGTGTGTCCATGACGGGTGGGCATGGCACGGCTGGCGGTTTTTCTGCTCTGTTGGAAGAACTGGGACTGCAAGGTGGAGGAACCATCGCGATGGCTGCTGCAACCTTTGGCTTGGTAGCTGGCTCCATGATTGGCGGTCCGTTGGCAGAGCGGCTTATCCGCAAGAAGGTGATGCCCAATCAGCTGTCCGAGGAGAACGAGAGCGTCTCAGCAATGGCAAGCGGCAAAGAAACGGCAAAACGTGCTGTCATGCATCATGAAGAGTTCCTGCAGTATGCTGAAGCTTCTTATATCATCCTCCTGACTATGGGTGGAGGCACCCTCGTAAACTGGCTGATTGTAGAGATAGGTCTCACAGTCCCCACTTATTTTGGGGCCATGATTTTAGCCGTGATTGTGCGCAATGCAATGGGACTCATCAAATATAAGCAGCATGGCAAAGTGGTGCAAGCCGACACCCTTCTTCACATGGACCGAATCGTTAGCCTCGGCAACATTTGTCTGCCCATCTTCCTCGGCATGGCCATGATTTCCCTCCAGCTTTGGCAGCTGCAAAGCCTGGCTCTGCCATTAGTCGTTATCCTCTTGTTGCAGGTGGTGATGATGTTGCTGTTTGCTTACTTTGTGGCATTCCCTATGCTGGGCCGCAGTTATGATGCCGCAGTGCTGTGTGCCGGACTGTGTGGCTTTGGTCTTGGCGCCACTCCCAATGCGATGGCCAACATGAGTGCAGTGTGCGACAAATACCGCTATGCCGTCAAGCCCTTCCTCATTATTCCAATCATCGGAGGCATGTGCACAGATTTAATCAACGTGGGAATGATAACCTTCTTCCTCAATATGCTTTAGTGTAGCGGAAACTTTCTTTATCCCAAAATATTTGTTTACTTTTGCAGCAGAAAAGTAAAAAAGACTACGGATAATGAAGACAAAAAGTATGATTCTTTCCGTGCTGGCATGGGCTCTTTCTGCGCTCATGATGACGGCATGGGCATGTACCAACATCATTGTGGGCAAAGCTGCCAGTGCTGATGGCAGTGTGTTTGTGAGTTACAATGCCGATTCCTACGGCATGTATGGCAATATATACCATCATGTAGGAGGCATCCATGACAAGGGCGAGATGCGGCAGGTGTATGACTGGGATACCAACAAGTATCTGGGAGAGATTCCGCAAGCTGAACGTACCTATACCGTTGTGGGGCAGATGAACGAAAATCAGGTGAGTATCACCGAGACCACGTTTGGAGGACGCGCAGAACTCTATGAGACAGATGGCAAGCAGATAGGCTCCACCGAACTTCCCTTGGGCATCGACTACGGTTCGCTCATCTACATTGCGCTGGAACGTGCCACCTCTGCCCGCAGTGCCATCGGCATCATGACCTCGCTGGTGGAAACCTACGGCTACTGCTCCGAAGGTGAGAGTTTCTCCGTGTGCGACAAGAACGAGGCATGGATTCTGGAGATGATAGGCAAGGGGGCTGGCGAGAAAGGTGCTGTGTGGGCGGCTGTGCGCATCCCTGATGATTGCGTGTCGGCACATGCCAACCAAAGCCGCATCACCCGTCTGAGCCAATTCGGCAAGAAGCAGGTGCTGTGCTCTAAGGATGTCATCAAGTTTGCCCGTCAGAAAGGCTACTTCACGGGCAAGGATGCCGACTTCTCTTTCCGCGACGCTTATGCGCCCAACGACTTCGGTGCTGTGCGATACTGCGAGGCGCGCGTGTGGAGCATCTTCCATCGCCTCTGTGAGGGCATGGACCAGTATGTGGAATATGCCAAGGGCAATGACCTCAAGGGCGAGATGCCCCTCTATATGAAACCCAAGCAGAAAGTGGGCGTGCAGGATGTGATGAATGCCATGCGCGATCATTATGAGGACACGCCTTTCGATATTCTCAACACGCTCGGAGCAGGCCCTTACAATATGCCCTATCGTCCCACACCATTGGAGTGGAAGAGTGGAGACAAAGAGTACTTTAACGAGCGCCCTGTATCCACCCAGCAGACTTCCTTCTCGTTTGTGGGGCAGATGCGCAGCCAGTATCCCGATGCTGTGGGCGGCATCGTGTGGGTAACGAATGACGACCCCAACATGGCTCCCTATGTGCCCCTCTATTGCAGCATTAAGGAAGTGCCACGTTGTTTTCGCCGCATTGCAGGCATTCAAGACGATGTCACCTTCTCTTGGGAGAGTGCCTTCTGGTTGCAGAACAGCGTGAGCAACATGGTCTATCCCTACTATTCGAAGATGTTTGCAGATTTGGCGCGTGCACGCGATGTCTTGGAAAAATCCTTCCTTGACGAGATGCAAGCATCGCAGGCTGACTTGGTGGCCCAGTACGAAGCCAACCCCACTGTTTGTGCCCAGCAGCTTCAGAAGCGCAGTACTGCGTCAGCCCGCGAGATGATGGACACCTGGCAGCGTCTGTTCCAGTTCCTGATGGTGCGCCATCTGGACATGGCCACGAAAAAGGTGGATGAAAAGCAAAACAAGATATTCAATCCTTTTCAGAAGACAGAGCACGGCATTGCAGAGTCTCCTTTGCGTCCAGGCTATCCCGAAAACTACCGTAAGGCCATTGTGGAGGAAACCGGAGAGAAGTATGAAATGAAGTGATTTCACGATTTCACAATTTCACGATTTCACAATTTCACAATTTCTCACCGCTAATAGAAAAATTGGCAGAATGATAATTCTCTGCGTTTGTAGCAACGAGAGCAGAGTCAAACAAACTGTCAACTGTCAACTATCAACTGTCAACTATCAACTGTCAACTATCAACTGTCAACTCTCAAGCAGTCGGGGCAAGTTCCTTTAATCACGAAAGAATAGGAGTGGGCTGAGAATCCATCGGGCAGGGCGATGTGGGGAAGGCTGATGTCGTCAAGGCAGAAAGAGCGGTGACACTGCTTGCAGTAGAAGTGCGGGTGCATATCCGCGTGGAGGCAGTCGCCATCGTGACCGCACAGCTCGTAGTGCTGAATTCCTCGACCATCTTCGAACGTATGAACCACATCATGTTCCACAAACAAATTGAGCACACGGAAAATGCTTGACTTGTCCATCGATAGCAGTTTCTCCTCCAGGTCGGACAGGCTCATGGGGTGGCGTGCATCCTCCAGCGCCTGATAGACGATGATTCTGTTGGCAGTGGCCTTGATGCCCTTGTGTCCCAACCTTTCTGTTGCTTCTTGACTGTTCATGATGATGGTGTTTTATGGGGCAAAGTTACAGAATAAATGAAGATTTTCAAGCCTTAATTCCTCATTTTCAATAAAAAAAACCTTAACTTTGCCACAAACTAACTGATGAAGATGAAAAAGAGACTTTTACCATTACTTGCTTTACAACTTCCGCTTTCCCTGCTTTCGCTGTTCATGATGCCCTCGATGGCATCTGCTCAGTATATCGAACAATTCGAAAAGAGTACTGTGGCCAATGCGCCACTGAGCGCTTATGCTGATGCTAAGAGCCAGCTCTTCAATTTCGATTGGAAGTTCTTGCTGGGCAATCCGCAAGGAGCAGAACGTGCCGATTATGAAGATAGTGCATGGCGCACCCTGGACCTTCCTCACGATTACCAGTTTGAGCAGCCATGGGACCAGCATGCAGACAAGGGGCGTGGTTTCAAACCCATGTGTGAAGGGTGGTACAGAAAGACATTTACGATTCCTGCATCCTTGAAGGGACGCCGCATCGTGCTCGACTTTGAGGGCGTCATGTATGTGAGCGATGTGTATGTGAATGGCACGAAGGTGGCCAGCAATGAGTATGGCTACACCGGTTTCGAGGCAGACATCACGAAAGCCCTTCGCTATGGCGAGGAAAATGTGGTGGCAGTCTATTCCAGCACAGGTCCTACGAATGGCAGCCGCTGGTACACCGGAGGTGGCATATACAGGAATGTGTGGCTGCGTGTGGACAACGACACTCGCATTGCGCGTCATGGCCTTTATGTGGCGACCGAGGGCGACAAGGTGAATGTGCAAGTCCAAGTCGTCAATTGGCAGAAACACAACATTAATATACGTGCGCGTGTGCGTGATGCCCAAGGAAAGGAAGTGGCATCGGCACACAGCGGCATGCCCGATCATACCAACCAAAACAACACCGAGGTGCAGTTGCCTGCCATGACGGTGCAGCACCCTCTCTTGTGGGATGTCGATACACCGCATCTCTACACCGTTGAGGCGCTGCTCGAAGAAGATGGGGTAGTGATAGACTCCGTGGCAGACCAGTTTGGATTCCGCACCATCGAGTACGGCACCGACTTTGGCTTCAAGCTCAATGGCAAGAAAGTGTTCCTTGCCGGCATCGCCAACCATCATGATATGGGTGCCGTGGGTGTAGCAGCCTTCCCCGCAGCCATTGAGCGCCAATTGCGCCAACTGAAGGCCTTTGGCTTCAACGCCATTCGCTGCTCGCACAATCCCTATTCCGACGATTTCTACCGCCTGTGTGACCGCATTGGCTTGCTGGTGGTGGATGAGTTCATCGACAAATGGTCGGACAAAGATTACTGGGGAGGTCGCAAGCCTTTCATGCAGCTATGGCCCAGCCTGATGCAGGAGTGGGTGAAGCGCGACAGGAACCATCCGTCCGTAGTGCTGTGGAGCCTCGGCAACGAACTCCAGACACGTTCCGACTGGAGCGGCTATCAGACCGACGACTGGGGCATCACCACCTACCGCATCTTCGACCAGATGCTGAAGCGCTACGACAAGACCCGTCCCACCACCGTGGCTATGTTCCCTGCCCGTGCAGGCGCCCAGCGCAACACGCCCGACTTCAAGACCTACCTCGTGCCGCCCGAACTGGCCTGTGTCACCGAGGTGGCTTCCTTCAACTATCAGTGGGATGCCTATCATGGCTACTACGAACACGCTCCACACCTCATCCTCTTCCAGAGCGAGGCTGTGACCAACCAGTTGCAGCAACCCTTCTACGGCATGGACCGCCAGCGTGGCGTAGGCCTCTGCTGGTGGGGCGCTATCGAATATTGGGGTGAGTCAAACGCATGGCCCAAGAAAGGCTGGAACTACTCCTTCTTCAGTCACACGCTTCAACCCTATCCGCAGGCCTACCTCATCAAGGCTTCCATCCAGCCACAAGAGCCCGTGGTGCGCATTGGCGTGGTGGATGGCAAGGGCGAGAGCCTCCAGTGGAACGATATCCGTGTGGGACAGCAGCGCATCAACCAAAACTGGAATCAGAAGGAAGGCTCACATCCCAATGTGTTCACTTATACCAACGCTGAGGAGGTGGAACTCATTTATAATGGGCGCTCACTCGGCATACAGAAGAACGACACCACCGACCTTGCCAAGCACAACATCATCCTCTGGAGCGGTATCGACTACGGGACAGGCGGCAAACTCATAGCCATTGCTCGTACGGCAGGCAAAGAAGTGGCACGCAACGAGATAGAGACAACGGGCAAGGCTGTCAGCCTCAAGATTGAGGAAGAGACAAAAGGATGGAGTGCTGACGGCATGGCATTGAAGTATCTGAACATTTATGCCGTTGACAGCAAGGGCAGAGTAGTGCCTAACGCTACCGACGAGGTGAGTGTCTCTGTATCAGGAGCAGCCACCTTCGTTGCCCTCGACAATGGTGACCACTACACCAACGAGCTATTCCGCGATGTGACCACCAAGAAGATGCAGACAGGCTATATGCAGTGCATCCTTCGTAGCACAAAAAAAGCTGGCAAAGTGCGGGTGAGTGTCACTTCGCCAACTTTGAAAAGCGCACGGTTTGTCAATTGATAATCTTATCTAATTGTCAATTATCAATTATCAATAGTTTTCCTTCTTCAGTTCGAAGTAGGCCTGTGGGTGTTTGCACACGGGGCATACCTCTGGAGCCTGCTTGCCCACATGGATATGTCCACAGTTGCGGCACTGCCAAATGCAGTCGCCATCGCGGCTGAACACCACCTTCTGCTCAATGTTCTGGAGCAGTTTCTTGTACTTCTCCTCATGCACCTTCTCGATGGCTGCCACACCCTCAAAGAGGTCTGCAATCTCGTCGAATCCCTCCTCGCGAGCCTCCTTCGCCATGCGAGGGTACATGTCCGTCCACTCGTCGTTCTCACCTGAAGCGGCATCCTTCAAGTTCTCCAGCGTAGCGTCAATACCGTGAATCAGTTTAAACCACAGTTTTGCATGCTCCTTCTCCTGGTTGGCCGTCTCGGTGAACAGCTCCGAAATCTGTTCGTAGCCCTCTTTCTTTGCTTTCGAAGCGTAATACGTGTACTTGTTTCTTGCTTGTGACTCGCCTGCAAATGCAGCCCACAAGTTCGCTTCCGTCTTTGTTCCTTTCAAATCTTTGCTCATAATCAGTTAGTGTTTGATGGTTTGTGAATGTGATTGTATTTCCACGTGGATACAATTTCATTGCAAATGTATGTGATTCTCTCCGCTTTCACAAGCGTTTCCCCCTTTTTTTCTTGCCTGCCTTCAATGCATTCCCCTTTTTTCTTGTCTTCCTTCTTCCCTCAGCCTTCAGCCTTCGCCCTTTTCCCCTTTTCCCGCTGCAAAGATACGTCCTCTTTTTCGCCCCGCCATGATTGTCCACATGAAACTGCATAAGCGTGGACACGTCCACATTCCTGCTCCTCGGCATCATGGATTTAGAGCCTGCATGAGCGTGTCAGGGCAGGAGCGGGAGGCGTGTTAGAGCAAGATAGGGTAGTGCATCAGCGTGTGGTGTGCAGTGAATTTGTGAAATTGTGAAATTGTGAAATTGTGAAATCGTGAAATTTTTGTTTTCGAGGCAGCGCCTTATATAATATATAATTAATTAATATATAATATATATATTTATATATAGAGAGACTTACTCCCCCCTATTATAATCCCCCACTGCAACACGAAATTTCACAATTTCACAATTTCACAATTTCACAATTTCATCTTTGTGGATGCCGCTGTTTATGCTCGCATTCGGTTGGTATCTAAATAGTTGGGTGAAAATAGAAGAGACTTCGTCCATTGAGCAATTGTCGAAAAATGCATGTTTTCCGCATGGCTTCTTGGAGGTGTTGCAACCCCTAAAATCAGCCCCCATCATGTCAAAAATTGGGGGTGTATCGCCCCAAAACGACCCCAAATCATGTGAAAATCTTGTTTCTTGCACGTCAATCTTCATCCATTATCAATGTTCCTAGAGTCGTGCAGAAGGTCTAAAAATCGGTTTGGTCTGGTTAATGACCTCGGAGCGGTATGTTGTTTGGATGTGAAAGCGGAATGCTAATTATGGAGCGATTTTGTGTATGATTGTACGAAAATTGTGGAATAATTTGGTTATTATTGTGCTTCTTCGTAACTTTGTCATCAAATAAGTTCCATCCCCCTAAAAAGGAACTGAGTTAGTGGTAACCAATTTAATACAAAGAAAAACAGTTGACTAAGATGGCTTGTTGTGAATCGTGATGCAATGGGATAGCCGTTAGCCAACCGGATGGAGGAATTACTATGGAGACCTCGGATAAGAAAAAAATGATGCCCTCGGAAGAGAAAGTCTGGCAGAAATACTATCCCCCCTCTGCTAAGGAATTGCTGGAGAAGAAAATGCCGGAGCAGACTTTGTGGCAGTATGTTTCTGAAGCTATCTGGGAACAAGGTGACAAGTACGATGCTTTTGTGTATTTCGGACGTCACATCAAGCGCAGCACTTTCCTGGCCGAAGTGGAGAAGTGGGCACGCGTGTTGCGAGGCATGGGGCTTGGTGTGGGTGACCAGGTATTGCTCTTCAGTCCTGCCGTGCCAGAGGCTTTCTACGTGCTCTTTGCTGCCGACTGCATCGGTGTCACGACTATCATGCCCAATATGGCTGCCAGCCCTGAGGCACTCAAGAAATACTATGCGCGGGCGAAAGTGGCATTTGTGTTTGACGGAATGGCTGATTTGCTGAACGATATACTGGCTAAGCCACAGTTCAAATGTGTGGTGCTGATTAATGCCACTCGTTCTATGAGTGTGCCGCTCAAGATAACCGTAGGACTGGTCAACTGGGTGAAGACCTGCAAAGTGCGTCACAGTCGTTCCAAGTATCTGACGATGAGTCAGGCTTTAAGACGCTTTGGTGGGTATGCTGGTCCTATTGAGGCGCCCTATGAGAAGGAGCGCATGGCCATGGTGTTCTCGTCGGGCGGCACAACGAAGACGGGCGAGGCTAAGCTGGTCTGCATGACCGACAAGGCGATGGTGGAGATGTTCCGCGGAATGGATATCTTGAATCTCCACATGAACCCCCTCGCACCAGGCAGAACCTCGTTTTGCCAGGCACCTCCATTCGTTTGCACTGGCTTCTTCGTCTTGGTGCTTGTGCCATTGGTGTTTGGCATGACGGTCTATCTGGAACCACGTCTGAGCCAGAAGCTGTTCAACAGTTATGTCAAGAAGATACGCCCCAGCGCGGTGCTGACGGGTGGGCCGATGTGGACCGGATTCTTCCGCGATGTGGAACAGCGCATTGAAGCAGGTGAGGAGGTGGACCTTAGCCATTTCGTGCTGCCTTTCATGGGTGGCGAAGGATGCACGCCGGAGAAGCTGGCATGGATGAACAAGCTCTTGCGCTACTGCAAATCGCCAACGGGCATCGTGTCGGGCTATGGGCAGAGCGAGGTGTTCTCTGTCATCACCGTTGACTATCGTCCGGGAATGGATGAGAAGAAAAAAGATAAGCTGGTCAATAGTGTGGGCATCCCTTATCCTGGCCTCACAGTGGGCATCTTCGACGAGAATGGTCAAGAGTTGGGATATGGACAGCGTGGCGAGTTGTGGGTGAAAACGCCTACTCATATGGCTGGATATCTGGATGATGGACACTTGATGCGCTATTCTACCGATGACGGTTGGGTGCATACAGGAGACCTCTGTGAGATGGATGAGGACGGAGTGGTCTATTTCTATGGGCGCATGGGAAAGCATGTAGTAGCTCCCGACGGCACCCGTGTTTACCTCTTCGACATTGCCAACCGTCTGCGTCAAGATAGGGATGTCAAGGAGAGTCTTGTGGTGGCTATCAATAACGATACTAAAAATAATCCCCAAGTGGTCGCTCACCTTGTGCTGAAGGAGGATGCGAAGATGGACTACGAGCTGGTGAAACGACTGGACGACGACATCGCGTCGATGTTGCCAGAGGGGGTGGAAGTGAAGGGCTACAAGCAGCAGAAGGAGTTCCGGATGAGCTTAATCTGCAAGACAGACATCTTCTCCTATGGCACTGAATATGATGGCTACTGGAAGCCTGTGGATGGAACGCTGAAAGCAGTGTCGTTTTAACGCTGAAAGGCTTATTGAGTTGAGAGTTGATAGTTGACAGTTGACAGTTGATAGTTGACAGTTGAGAGTTGACAGTTGAGAGTTTGCTTGACTCTGCTCTTGCTGCTACAAACGTTGGTAATTAGCTTCGCTGAAGTTTGGGCGCGACTCGGCATAGTTCAAGTACACTTGACTCTGCTCTCGCTGCTACAAACGTTGGCTAGCGGTGTGAAATTGTGAAATTGTGTTGTCCTCATGGTGCTCATCCTGTTCTTCTGGGGACTCTTTAGCTACCCACTGACAACGCTTGGCATTGTTGCGCTATTGGTGATGTCTGTATTTATCCTTTATCGTCTCAACACCAAGAACATTGCTGTATAGGATTCCTCTTTTCATGTTTTTCGGGATTTCCTTGGCTGTGCGGTTTATTCTTCTTAATTTTGCCGCATCAACCAATGAAAGGGAAAAACCATGACACAAACAAAAACAAGGAGCTGGCGGCGAATAGCTGGAACGATGGCGCTGCTGTGGCTTGCAGCGGGGGCTTTTGCTCAGACTGCAAAGGAATTTACGCTGAATCTTACGGATGACGGAGCGGCTCAGATGCGCTGCTTCTTGCCTCAAAACCCTTCTGGCAAGGCCATTGTGGGTGTGCCTGGCGGCGGCTATTCGGTGCTGTCAAACACGCATGAGGGCACATTGGCAGCCGAGTGGATGAATCAGCGAGGCATTGCTTATTTTGTGGTGAATTATCGTCTGCCCAACGGAGACAGAACTAAGCCTATTGGCGATGTGGAGAAGGGTATCCGCACGGTGCGCGACTCTGCGGCTGTGTGGGGCATTAATCCGCACGATGTGGGCATCATGGGCTTCTCTGCCGGTGGTCATCTCTCGTCGGTCATCTCCACGCATTCGGCGTTTGAAGTTCGCCCTGACTTCACCATTCTGTTTTATCCTGTCATCTCGATGGATGAGCGTGTGTCGCACAAGTGGTCGTGCCGCAATTTCTTGGGTGAGGAGGGGCAGAAAGACCCTGAGCTGGTGCGCGAGTTCTCTACAGATAAGGCGGTGCGCCGCCATTTGACTCCTCCTGCTTGCATCATCATGGCGAATGACGATAGGCTTGTGCCGCCTGTGACGAATGGTGTGCAGTACTATTCTGCCATGCGCAATGCGGGCAACGAGTGTGCCATGTATATCTACCCAACGGGTGACCACGGCTTTGGTTTTGGCCCTTGGTTTAAGTATCATGACAGGATGCTTGCCGACCTTGGAGCATGGCTTGATGCTCGGCAAACTCCCAAGCCTGGCGCTATCCGCGTGGCTTGCATCGGCAACAGCATTACGGATGGTTCGGGCATTGACATGGCTGAGCAGTATGGTTATCCGGCAGAGTTGCAGAAGCTGTTGGGACAAGACTACTGGGTGAAGAACTTCGGTGTGGGCGCTCGCACGATGCTGAACAAGGGTGATCATCCCTACATGAATGAGTTGGCATGGCGCGATGCGCTGGCTTTCAACCCCGATGTGGTGATTATCAAGTTGGGCACCAACGACTCAAAACCGGGGAACTGGCAGCATGGGGAGGAGTTTCAGCAAGACTTGGAGCAAATGCTCAATACGCTTAATCCGAAGGGTGCTCCATCGGCCAAGAAAGGCAAAAAGGGCGGCAAGGTATCTGCTGACGCAAAGCCTCGCATCTTTGTCTGCACGCCCATCCCTGCGTTCAAATCTACTTGGGGCATCAATGACTCGGTGATTGTGAACGGCATCATTCCCGTGCAGCAGAAGGTGGCCAAGAAATATGGGGCTCAACTCATTGACCTACACACACTCTTTGCCAACGATGGCGACAAAGTGCTCTCTGATGGCATCCATCCCAACGAGAAGGGTGCCCACCGTATGGCAGAAATCATTGCCGAAAAGATTGCTCCGAAACTTGAAATGAATGGAAAATGAAAATAATCCGAGAACACGATGCTGTTCTCGGATTTTTGTTTTATCTTTGCAACCAGTCCGATATAGGGCATTTTTACCCTGAATGGCTAAACAACTAACGCACAGAACAACTAAAAAACAAATAGTATGGACAACGAATTGATTAAGCAATGTACGGCTGAGGCTCAGAAGTGGCTCTCACCAGCATTTGATGCCGAGACACAGGCAGAAGTGAATGCTATGCTCGATGCTGAGGACAAGACAGCTCTCATCGATGCATTCTACCAGAATCTGGAGTTTGGTACTGGCGGTTTGCGCGGTATCATGGGTGCGGGTACTAACCGCATGAACAAGTATATCGTGGGTATGGCCACTCAGGGCTTTGCCAACTACATCCTGAAAGCATTCGCTGGCAAGAAGGATATCAGCGTGGTGGTAGGTCATGACTGCCGCAACAACTCTCGTCTGTTTGCTGAAACGGTGGCTGACATCTTCTCGGCGAACGGCATCAAGGCTTATCTCTTCGAGAGCCTTCGTCCTACTCCTGAGATTTCATTCGCTATCCGTCAGTTGGGCGCTCAGGCAGGTGTGAACATCACAGCCAGCCATAACCCACGCGAGTATAACGGCTACAAGGCTTACTGGGATGATGGCGCACAGGTGTTGGCTCCGCATGATACAGGCATCATCGACGAGGTGAACAAAGTGACGATTGACCAGGTGAAGTTCACGCCTAATAACGACCTTATCCAGATTATCGGTGGCGAGATGGATATCGACTACCTGAACGCTGTGCATGAGGCGCTGGTTGACCAAGACGTGATTAACCGTCAGAAGGACCTCTGCATCGTTTACTCTCCACTGCACGGAACGGGCCGTGTGATTATCCCTGCAGCTCTGCGCACTTGGGGCTTCCAGAACATCAACGTGGTGAAGGAGCAGATGGTGATTGACGGCAACTTCCCAACGGTGGTTTCTCCTAATCCTGAGAACTCTGAGGCCATGACGCTGGGCATGAAGTTGGGCGACAAACTGAATGCTGACCTCGTGTTGGCTTCTGACCCTGATGCAGACCGCTTGGCTGTTGTTTGCCGCGATCCTAAGGGCGAATGGTGCATCTTGAACGGTAACCAGACTGCCTTGATGCTCTCTTACTATATCATTGAGAACAAGAAAAAGCTGGGCCAGTTGAAGGGCAACGAGTTCATGGTGAAGACTATCGTGACAACGGAGACGATCGCTGAAATCGCTAAGCGCAACAATGTGGAGATTCGCGATGTATATACTGGCTTTAAGTGGATTGCACGTGAAATCAAGCTCTCTGAGGGCGTGAAGAAGTATATTGGCGGCGGTGAGGAATCATTTGGTTACCTGCCATTTGACAAGGTGCGCGATAAGGATAGCCCTGCTTCTATCTGCTTGCTCTGCGAGATTGCTGCTTGGGCAAAGGATAACGGCATGACGCTGTATGACCTGCTCATGAAGATTTACCTCGATTATGGCTTTGCTTATCAGAATGCTATTTCTGTGACGAAGCCTGGCAAGAGCGGCGCTGACGAAATTAAGCAGATGATGGAAGACTTCCGCAAGACTCCTCCAACATCGCTGGGTGGCAGTCCTGTAGTATGCGTGAAGGACTACAAGACGCTGAAGCAGGTGTGCGACGGCAAGGAATCTGCTATCGATATGCCCGCTACAAGCAACGTGCTCCAGTGGTTCACTGCTGACGGCACGAAGATTTCTGTTCGTCCTTCTGGCACCGAGCCTAAGATTAAGTTCTATGTGGAGGTGAAGGGCGAAATGGGATGTCCAAAATGCTATCCTTCTGCTACTGCTGAGGCTCAGGCTAAAGTGGATGCCATCAAGAAGGACTTGGGTCTGTAATGGATTGACTTCTACTTAACAATTGAAGTTGAGTATTATAGAATAAGAAGGAGGACAGGATGATTCCTGTCCTCCTTTTTGTGTGTAGGAATGGCTGCTTGCTTAAAAGGCCTTTTCCGTGAAGGTCATCCATTCTCCCGTAGTGGGATGCTGGAAGGTGATGCTTTCGGCATGAAGATAGAGGCGGTCGGAAGCGGTACCATAGAGGATATCGCCTTTGATGGGACGGCCTAAACCATCGGGATGGGCACAATGGATGCGCAACTGATGGGTGCGTCCTGTTTGTGGAAAGAGTTCCACTCGATTCTCATCAACGAACTGATAGCGGGTAATGGCTGGCTTGCCGTAGCGTTGGCTTACCACTTGGCGCGGAGAGTCGAAGGGATTGCGCGACAAGGGTAGGGAAATGGTGCCCGATGTGGGTTTGGAGGTATCTGCAAGAGGCGCATCAAGAATAGCCACATACGTCTTCTTTACATCGTGCTGATAGAACTGTTGCTGCAACTTTTTGAATGAGTTTAAGTTCTTGGCGGCCAAAAGAATACCTGATGTGTCTTGGTCTAATCGATGCACTAAATGTGTGTCGAGATTGAGGGCGCTGAGATGTTCTTGAAGGGATACTTCGCCATGATTGCGGCTGGGTACGGAAAGGAGGCCTGATGGCTTCACCACCACCATGATGTCATCGTCTTCGTAGAGGGTGTGCACTTGCTCAAGGAGTGCCTTTCCGCGAGCAAACAAGGGGTTCTCCTCTACGTTGAGCCCTTGCATCATATAGGTGAGAATGGGAACGCACTTGTGCTGGCAAGCAGGGTAGAAGTGTCCTTCAATGCGCATGTCGTTGCCTTGTGAAGGACCAACCCAAAACTCTTCCATGCACAAGGGTTTCAGCCCATGCAAGTAGGCGTATTGCAGCAGTTTGGGAGCACAACATTCGCCTGCACCGCCGGGAGGAATGCCCAATCGTGCCTTTGGTTTCTCGTTGAGGCGCCCTTCTTTATAGTCGATATAGTCTTCTTCGGTGAAGGGTGTCTTGTGGTCCTTGAAGATGTCGATAAGGTCTGCCGTTCCGCCCAATGCGTTGCGCATACGATATTGACGAAAGGTCCACATCTGCAGGGCGTGTGAGGCATCCTTGCGCAGAGCTTTCAGTTGGGTGCGCTGAGCGTCATCAGTAGTCTCGTTGAGTTGTCGTGAGAGGTCTCCGATGCGCCGTTCTTCTTGTTGGAAATAGCCATCAGGGTTCTGCAGGTCATAAATGGGAGGCACATATCCTTCGTGGTGGTAGGTGCCATTGTAGATGCCCGAAAAGGCACGCAGATAGTATCGCTGCCCCTCATGCTCCACCACTAACACACCAAACATCTTGCCCTCCTTGGGGTACATCTCAGGCGTGTGGTAGCAGTCGGCTATCACTTCCTTTGCTGCCCACTGGCACAATGGGTGTGGGCGGTAGCAGAAAGGGTAGGTGAATTGTTCTGGCGAAGGAATACTTGCCAGTTCGGGCGGAAAGGGATGAAGCATGGGCAACCTTGTTTAGTTGAGAGTTGACAGTTGAGAGTTGACAATTAGATAAGATTGTCAATTCTCAACGTTTCACTTCCACGCGATGGGTGGGTTCCATCTCCATGTTGCGCTTGTCCACTTGGGTGACAACCTTCGCTGCCAGGCTCATGAATGCGATGCCTTCTGGCGAAGCAGGATTGAGTACTGCGGGCTCACCTTTGTCGCCTGTCTCACAGACTGACTGGATAAGAGGCACTTGCGCCAAAAGGGGAACGTTCAGCTCTTCTGCAAGGTTCTTGCAGCCGTCTTTGCCAAAGATGTAGTATTTGTTCTCAGGCAGTTCAGCAGGAGTGAACCATGCCATGTTCTCCACGAGTCCGAGGATAGGCACATTCACCTTCTCGTTCATGTACATGTTGATGCCTTTGCGTGCATCTGCCAAAGCTACCTGCTGAGGAGTGGACACGATGATGGCTCCTGTGATGCCCAGGGTCTGGATGAGTGTCAGATGAATGTCGCTGGTGCCAGGAGGGGTGTCAAGGATGAAGTAGTCGAGTTCTCCCCACTTGGCTTCGGTGATGAGCTGCTTCAATGCATTGCAAGCCATACCGCCACGCCAAAGAGTGGCTTGGTCGGGATTGACAAAAAAACCGATGGAGAGCAGTTTCACGCCGTATTTCTCGATGGGCACGATGAGGTCGCGACCATCTACTTGCTCTGCGTATGGGCGCTCTTCTTCCACACCAAACATCTTGGGCATGGATGGACCGAAGATGTCGGTGTCAAGCAGCCCCACTCGGTAACCGAGTTTTGCCAAACCAATGGCAAGGTTAGCCGTGACGGTAGATTTGCCTACACCGCCTTTGCCTGAGCTGACAGCGATGATGTTCTTGACGCCAGGCAACAGTTTGTCGGGCTCTGGAGGAAGGGCAGTCTTGGCCTTTGTGCCAATGGTGACTTCCACGTCGGGATGCACGAAGGTCTTGATAGCTGCTTCAGCGGCTTTCACTACAGATTTCATGAAAGGGTCTGTCTCTTTCTCGAAAATCAGGGAGAAAGACACTTTCATGCCATCGATGCGGAGGTCATCCTCCAGCATCTCGTTTTCCATGATGCTCTTTCCGTTGCCAGGATAGCGTACGGTGTTGAGGGCATCGTGTATGAGTTTGGGGTATATGGTCATGTTTTTATTTAATTGATAATTGATAGTTGATAGTTGACAGTTGACAGTTGAGAGTTTGCTTGACTCTGCTCTCGCTGCTACAAACGTTGATAATTAGCTTCGCTGAAGTTTGGGCGCGACTCGGCATAGTTCAAGTACACTTGACTCTGCTCTCGCTGCTACAAACGTTGGCTAGCGGTTTGAAATCGTGAAATTGTGAAATTGTGAAATTGTGGATTTTCACTATTGTCTTCTTTCACTCCGTAGTCAACTTCCGAATGTCAAGTTCTTGTCATTGGTCTTTTTTACTTGCCAGTCTTCTTGGTGCTCACAACTTCATGGTCGTAAGAGCGGTAGCCGTCAACGGGTATTTCGATGTCGGGCTCTTCGAGGGTGCCTTGTTGGGGCAGTTCGAATTGCAGGTACTTGATGGGGATGCCGCGCTCAAGCCACATGCCTTCGTAGTAGGTGCGGATATCGGTGAGCGATGAATCTGCTTCCTTCTCGGCATAGAGGTCAAAGGTGCATTGCTTCATGGGCAGACCGTTCTTCTCCACCATATATTTAGTATAGGTGGCAAGGAAGTTGGAGTCGGTCTTCACGTTGATGAGTCCTCCGTCGATGAGGAAGTGGCGATAGCGCTCCATGAAGTAGGTGGATGTGAGGCGCTTTGTCGCTTTCTTCATCTGTGGGTCGGAGAAGGTGAGCCAGATTTCTGCCACCTCGCCAGGGGCGAAAAAGCCTGCAATGCACTCAATGTTGGTGCGTAGGAAAGCAACGTTCTTCATGCCTTCCTCCAGTGCTGTTTTTGCACCGTGCCACATGCGTGCGCCCTTGATGTCGATGCCAATGAAGTTTTTGTTGGGGAATCGGCGTGCCAGTCCGATGGTGTATTCACCGCGTCCGCAGCCCAATTCGAGCACGATGGGGTTGGGGTTCTTGAAAAATTCCTCGTGCCATTTCCCTTTGAGCGGAAATCCTTCTTGTTCCAGTTGCCAGAAAGGGCATTCTACTACCAGCGGGTTTTCCGCCATCTCTGCAAATTTTGCTAACTTTCCTTTTCCCATATATGATTATGCCAGTTCCAACTGGAATGCTTCTCTTAGTTTTCTTAGTGCTTGACTCTGCTCCAGCAGCATCTGATAGGTTTCCTTGCGGCTGTACACTCTTCGCTTGTCTGAGATTTTGCGCAGACGAAGGGTCATGTGCACCTTGCCGTTGCGCAAGCGTTGGCGCAGGAAGTTCTCGATGCGTGGAGTCATGTGCTCCAATTCGTTGAGAATGGAGGGGTTGTCTGCTATCACAAGGAAGGTGGTGCCATCCTCTTGCAAGGCGGGTTCCATGTTGTCCATGCGATGCGACATGGCGATTTCTTCGTGTGGCAATGCCGCTGCAAACTCTCGCCAGGCAATGGTCAGTTCTACGTTGTCGAAAGGACGTTCTTCAGTGACCACAACGGCAGCCTCTTGCTGTTCCTCCACCTGCTGTTGCTGAGTCTGCTGTGCCGAGCGGCGCAGAGAGAAAGAGCGTAATGTGGGTGTCTGTGGACGTGGAGCGGTCTGAACGACAGGACGTGCAGGCTGTGCTGCCGCCGTTGTAGGCTGTGCTGTTGTCAAGGTGGGCTGAGCCGCCGTCGGTGAGGGCTGAGCTGTTGCACGCACAGATTGTGGCTGTGTGGCAGCGTTATCCGTTGTGTTGCTTTGCTGAACAGGTGCGGCTCCTGCTTGCTTGGCACGCAGAGCCTGAAAGATGGGTTTAAGAATCTTCGTAGGGCAAAGCCCGGATGCGTCCCCGTCATCGGAGGAGAGTTGTGCCATCTCGATGAGGGTGAGTTCCACCAGCAGCCGCTTGTTCTGGCTCTGCTTGTAGTTGAGGTCGCAAGTGTTGGCCAGTTTCATAGCGCGGAAGAGGAACTTAGGTGTGCATTTCTTGGCTTGCTCCTGATATTTTGTGCGCACCTCTTCGCTTGCGTCAATCAAGGCTGTGGTTTGCGGGTCTTGTGCCACCAGCAGGTTGCGCAGGTGACTGGACAGACCGGTGATGAAGTACTGTCCTTCGAAGCCCTTGGAGAGAATCTCGTTGAGCGTGAGCATGCACTCCGTTATCTTGCCTTCCACACAGTAGTCAGTGAGACGGAAGTAATAGTCGTAGTCGAGCACGTTCAGGTTCTCGATGGTGCGCTGATAGGTGATGTTGCCACCACAGAACGAAGCTACCTGGTCGAAGATGCTGAGTGCGTCGCGCATGCCTCCGTCGGCTTTCTGCGCAATGATGTTCAGTGCAGAGTCTTCTGCCGTGATGCCTTCTTTCTCTGCCACATTCTTCAAGTGTCCCATGATGTCGTCCACACCCATGCGCTTGAAGTCGTAAATCTGGCATCGGCTCATGATGGTGGGCAGAATCTTGTGCTTCTCGGTGGTGGCGAGAATGAAGATGGCGTGCTGGGGCGGTTCTTCCAATGTCTTCAGGAAGGCATTGAAGGCGGCCTGTGAGAGCATGTGCACCTCGTCGATGATGAACACCTTGTATTTGCCAATCTGAGGCGGTATGCGCACCTGCTCAATTAACTGGCGAATGTCTTCCACCGAGTTGTTCGATGCAGCATCCAGTTCGTGGATGTTGTACGAGCGTCCTTCATTGAATGCCTTGCACGACTCGCACTCGCCGCAGGCCTCACCGTTGGGTTGTGGAGTGAGGCAGTTGATGGTCTTGGCAAAGATGCGCGCACAGGTGGTTTTTCCCACGCCGCGAGGACCGCAGAAGAGGTAGGCATGTGCCAAGCGGCCACTCTGAATGGCGTTCTTCAGCGTCACTGTCAGCGCGCCTTGTCCCACCACCGTGTCGAACGTCATAGGGCGGTACTTGCGTGCCGAAACGATATAGTTCTCCATAATCGTCTGTGTTTTTGATTTTCTAAGATGCAAAGGTAAGGAAAAAAGGAGAAAGAACGAATAAAAAAGGATGCAAAAAGTTGGCGAGGTCGGAAGAATGTCGTACCTTTGCAGCCGAAAATAGCAGGATAGGGGCGTAGCCCAGCTGGTTTAGAGCGCTGCAGTCACATTGCAGAGGTCATCGGTTCGAACCCGATCGTCCCTACTAAATGCAAACGAACAAGGGGCTGAGTCACAAGACTCGGTCCCTTGTCTTTTTTCATGCCTCTGTTGCACCACTTTGGCGGTGTGAGTCACACCGGTATGGTCGGTCTGAGTCACACCGAGGGTGGCGGTCTGAGTCACACCGATTTTGAGGCTACAGGCGACAGGAGGTTGTGATACAAAAATAGTGAGGGGCAAATTTGTCCAAGCAATGAAAAAGTCGTTACTTTGCAAAGAGAATGTGCGAGCTGTAAACGTCTCGCGTAAAATATTGACATTGAGCTTATGACACAGGAATTTCAGATAAGGGTGCTGCCCGAAGTGGCTGCCAGTGAAAAGGCTATTAAGCATTTCTTGCAGGAAGAGAAGGGACTGGCGGCAGGAACGATAAAGGCGGTTCGTGTGCTGAAACGGAGCATTGATGCCCGTCAGCGCACCATCTATGTGAACCTGAAAGTGAGGGTGTATGTAAATGAATTGCCCGAGGACGATGAATATGTGAAGACGGACTATCCGAACGTGGAAGGACGCCCTCAGGCAGTCGTTGTGGGTGCAGGTCCGGGTGGACTGTTTGCTGCCTTGCGACTGATAGAGCTGGGTGTGCGTCCTGTGGTGGTGGAGCGCGGAAAGAGTGTGCATGAGCGCCGGAAGGACATCGCGCAGATATCTCGTACACAGACGGTTGACCCCGAGTCGAACTATTCTTTCGGCGAAGGTGGCGCGGGAGCGTTCTCAGACGGCAAACTATATACACGCAGCAAGAAACGCGGCAATGTGGAGAAGATTCTGAATGTGTTTTGCCAGCATGGTGCCAGCACAAGCATCTTGGCTGATGCCCATCCGCACTTGGGTACGGACCGTTTGCCGAACATCATTGAACAGATGCGTGAGACGATTATTCGCTGTGGTGGCGAAGTGCACTTCGAGACCAAGATGGTGGGGCTGATGATGTCTACATCGGAAAGCGTGGCATCGAAGGTTGTGGGCGTGAAGTGTGTGCGTGCTAATGGTGATGAGCTGACTTTCGAAGGGCCTGTGATTTTGGCTACAGGGCACAGTGCCCGGGATGTATATCGCTATCTGTATGCCGAGGGCATAGAGATTGAGGCAAAGGACATTGCTGTGGGTGTGCGTCTGGAGCACCCTTCTCAATTGATAGACCAGATTCAGTACCATCGCAGAGAGGGTAGAGGTGAGTATCTTCCAGCAGCGGAGTATTCATTTGTCACGCAAGTGGAAGGCAGAGGTGTGTATTCCTTCTGCATGTGTCCGGGCGGTACGGTGGTGCCAGCAGCCAGTGGACCTCAACAACTGGTGGTGAATGGCATGAGCAACTCGCAGCGCAATAGCCCGTGGAGCAATTCGGGCATGGTAGTGGAGCTGCATGTGGAGGACCTGAAGGACCGCTCCCTGATGGAGTTGCCACCTGTTCCCGGCATTGATGTTCGCGGAGGAGCGTTGGCAATGATGGAACTGCAAGAGCGCCTGGAATATACGGCGTGGATGCAAGGAAACCGGCAGCAGACAGCGCCTGCACAGCGAATGGCGCATTTCGTGAATGGAAAGGGCAGCTATGACTTGCCGAAATCATCATACACCCCAGGCTTAATCAGTACACCGATGCATTTCTGGATACCAGACTTCGTGTCGAAACGCTTGCAGCAGGGCTTCCGCAACTTTGGAAAGGCCTGTCATGGTTTCCTGACCAACGAGGCGGTGATGATAGGTGTGGAGACCCGCACGTCTGCTCCGGTGCGTGTTCTGCGCGACAGAGAGACATTGCAGCATGTGCGTCTGCAAGGACTCTTCCCATGTGGCGAAGGCGCCGGATATGCAGGAGGCATCGTGAGCGCTGGTGTTGATGGAGAGCGTTGCGCGGAAATGTTGGCTGAGTATCTGAACCATGAACATCAGGGATAGACAAATCTTAAATATAGCCATGCCCAGCATCGTGTCGAATATCACGGTGCCACTGCTGGGCTTGGTGGATGTGGCTATCACAGGACATTTGGGCGATGCTGCGTATGTGGGCGCTATTGCTGTGGGCGGCATGCTGTTCAATATCATCTATTGGCTCTTTTCGTTCTTGCGTATGGGCACGAGTGGCATGACCGCACAGGCTTTGGGGGCGAGAGACTTGACGGAGGTTGTGAGCTTGTTACTGCGTGCGTTGCTGGTGGCACTGATGATGGCGGCGTTGCTGCTGTGTCTGCAAGTGCCTATCAGGGAGGTGGCACTGGGTATCATTCAGCCTTCTGACGAAGTGGCGGTATTTGCTCGTGCCTATTTTAATATTTGTGTATGGGGCGCACCGGCGGCTTTGAGTCTCTTTGTTCTGACAGGCTGGTCTGTGGGTATGCAGAATTCCAAGATTCCGATGGTGGTGGCCGTGGTGCAGAATGTGGCTAACATTGTTGTGAGTTTTGCGCTGGTGTATGGATTGAAGATGAAGTTGGAGGGTGTGGCTCTTGGTACAGTTATAGCACAATATATAGGACTTGCAGTTGCGCTTTCATTAATACTGCTTAACTATCTAAGATTGAGGAAGTACGTTTCTCGTGTGTTGATTTTTTCGAAGGATTCTTTGTTCCGTTTCTTCTTCTTGAATAAGGACCTCTTTTTGCGTACTTGCTGCCTGATTGTGGTGCACTTTCTCTTTATTGCAGCGGGAGCCCGTCAGGGTGATACGGAACTGGCTGTGAACACGATGCTGATGCAGCTCTTCACATTGTACAGCTACATTATGGATGGCTTTGCCTTTGCCGGCGAGGCACTGGTGGGCAAGGCAATAGGTGCCAATAGGCGTAGCGTTTATGAAGACACGGTGCAGCATCTGTTCCGCTGGGGATGGGGGCTTGTGGCAGCATTCACATTGATGTATTGGCTGGGTGGACCTGCGTTTCTCTCGCTCCTTACAGATGATGCGAACATCGTGGAGGCTGCACGAGCATATCAGCCTTGGACGCTTCTAATTCCTGTGTGCGGAATGGCTACTTTTATCTGGGACGGCATTTATGTTGGTGCAACTGCTACAAAGGGAATGCTGTTTGCTATGGCTATAGGAGGAATGGTGTTCTTTGTTCTTTATGTGGCCTTGGTTCCCGTGTGGGGAAATCACGGTTTGTGGCTCGCTTTTGTCCTGTATCTTGCGACTAGGGGGGCGGTGCAATGGATGCTCCGAAAACGAATTTGGGAATAATGTGTAAAAAACTCAGTAAAACGTGTGGCGCTTAAGATTATTTATTATATCTTTGCAACATTATCATTCGTAAATGAGCGTAAGCATGAAAAAGCATCATATTCTTTTACTGACCTTTTTGTCTTTTATTTTAATGCTTGTTGTTCTGGGTGCATGCAACCAGGTTCCTTCTATTAGGCGTGTTGAACCACCGCATCGAGTGATGGTCATTCACTCGTGGGACAGTATTGGTGAGGAGAATGAACTCTTTACCAATTGTATGAACAAAGCTTTTAAGGAAAGCGGACTGAATGTGGAAGTGCGCCATATTTACGCTCGTATGGTGTCCCGTCCGGATGAGGTGTTCTCCATGAATGATTGGCCGGGGTACGCCGAGGCTATCAAGGCATGGAAGCCAGAAGTGATTCTGCTGAATGACGACCCCATTGTGGAGTGGGTTCTGAAACATATGCGTCATGATTCTATCTTCCAGAAAACACCTGTGGTGTTTGCCGGTGTGAACTCCTTGTTGCGCGACTCGCTGCCTAACTTCCCACTGATGACAGGATATGAGTCCCGCATTGATTTGGGACGCAATATCAGTGGTATCATGCGTGTGGCTCAGACGCAGAATATTACTGTTGAGTTGGATTATAGTGATATGGATAATCGCTTGAGAGCACAGTTTGCGGAAGAACTGGCTGATTCAACTCGATTTGTGAACAATTCAGATTTCCATCTTCCTGAAATATCAGATGAGTATATGCGCAAGAACCACCCAGGTGTGGCCGCTGTGCACTTTGTTTCATGTGGCAGTCCCTATATGAACCATGGCTTAGAAGAAGATGAGAGTGCAAGCCGGAAGAGGACTGCTTTCTTCTATCAGAATGCCCGCCGTATGTGGCACATGCAAGTGAAGAAAGACATTTACAGCAATAGTCTCATCGATTTGACGGTGCACCCGCAGTTCACTTGTATTCGTGAATCATTCAACAATCCACAAAATCCGCAGTTTGTGGGTGGTTACTTTACTGGTACCGAAACTCAGGTGCAGGATCAGGTGGGCTATGCGGTTCGTATTCTTAGAGGTGAACGTCCGCGTGCCTTGCCAATTAGCCAGCATTCATGTGACTACTATATCGACTGGCGTGCCTTGCAGAAGGTGTTCCCGACGCTTCCTTATAGTGTAATTAGCAAATACTGCAAATTGGTGAACGTGCCTTATTATTTGGAATATCCGGGACAGTTCACCCTTGAGGTGGCATTGCTGCTGATATTGATTGGTGCGTTGATTTATGCTGTGTTCCGCTTTATGCAGCATTGGAAATGGCGTGGGCAGATGGCATTGGTGGAGGAGTTGCAGTATGAGGAGAAGGTGCATGACTTGATGTTCTCGAACGCCAAGGACACTCTTTGGGTGCTGAGCGGTGATGAGTTTTCGTTCAGTCCTCAATTTGCAAACTACTTCGAGTTGCCATCCAATACGTTCACGCTGGAGCAGATGGAAAAGTGTGTGCATGAAGACAGTAAAGCGTCATTTAATTTTCTCAAGAACTTCCGCAACCAGCGCGGCAAGAAGACTGTTCGTCTGCGTCTTACACCTGATGGTGGCAAGCGGTGGTTTTGGACAGAAGCTACTTATACAGCTACAGCCGAGTCGGCTCGTACGGGAGAACTGTATGGCTTGCTGATGAATATCGACCAGAAAAAGCAGACGGAGGAGCAGTTGGAACAGGCACAAATATTGGCGAGTCAAGTGGCACTGAAGGAAAACTTCTTGGCCAATATCAGTCACGACTTGCGTACGCCACTGGGCGCTGTGACAGGTTTCTCTACGATGCTCACCACGCCGGGCATGACATTCGAGGAAGGAGAGCGTGAGCAATATGCCGAGATTATCCATCAGAACACCGACATGATTTTGAATATGATTGACAGTGTGATGGAGAAAGCTCAGATAGAGACAGGCGACTTGGAGATTATCCAGAAGCCAGTGTCGGTACAGAAGTTGGTGAACGACTGTTACAAGACCAACTACATTATTGCGCCTACTCACTTGCAGTTCTTGTTGGAGATGGATGAGCCTGATGAGACGGTGAACATAGATATGACTCGTACGAAGCAGGTGGTGAACAACTTCTTGAGCAATGCGTTTAAGTTTACTACTGAAGGCAGCATCACATTGGGATGGAAGCACATGGCAGAGAATTCTGATGAGATAGAAGTGTATGTGAAAGACACGGGTATTGGTGTGGCACCAGAGAAGCAGGCTCAGTTGTTTGAACGCTATGTGAAGGTGAACGAGACGGACCGTGGAACGGGACTGGGATTGAACATCAGTAAGACCATCATCGAAAAGCAAGGTGGTACAATCGGCGTGGAAAGTGAAGTAGGCAAAGGCAGCAAGTTCTATTTCCGTCTTATGCGCGTTGTGCAATGTCTGCTGTTGGTACTCACGTTGGGTTGGGGCGCTTTGGCATCTACCTCTTGTTCAAAAGCACCGAAACAGGTTTTGGATAGAAAAGCGCGCGTGCTGGTGTTCCATAGTTATGAGAAAGAATTGCCTGCATATCGTGGCTTCAATGAGAATTTGCTGAAGGGTTTCCGTAATAATGGAATCGATGTGGATGTGCGCCATCTGTATCTTGCCTTAGAGGACCCTGCAGGTGAAACCTATAAAAAGCACTTGGAACTGAGGGATTCACTGATGAAGGAGGGATGGATTCCTGACGTGATGATGACAGAAGGAGACCGTGCAGCTCACGACTTTATTGCTTGGCAAGATTTAGGGATGTTAGATGATATGGATTCTGTGCCTGTTATTTTTGGTGGTTTGCACCATCCCGAATGGGACAAAATCAGAAGGCATAAGAACATCGTGGTCATAAACGACCCCATTGACTATTGCACGAACATCAACTTGGCAGTGGAGATGACGGGCAAGAATTGTGTGGAAATAGAGTTGGATTATTTCTACCAGGACTCTCTTATCCGCAATGAGCTCCGACAAGCAATTAACCGTCCGCCTTATATGGACAATACAGATTTCCATATTGATGATCTTTCAACGGAGAGATTCCAGACAATATGGAAGGATAGTGTGATGGTGCTGACGTTTTCTGCTGCTGACCCTGAACGAAACACAAAGCAGAACTTGTATGCTCGTGATGAGGGTTATGAGAATCTGCGTAAGATTTATATCCACTCATGGAAGTATCCTTCTTTGGTGGTGAAGCATGACTTGTACAGCTCGATGATTGCAGACAAGACTGGACGACCGCAGTTTACAGCAGTGAAAGCCGGTTTTGCTGATGGACGAGGGAAATATTTGTGTGGCTACTTCGCTGACTATGCGACCATAGCGACAGATTTGGCACGTGTGGCTTCTGAGGTGTTGATGGGAGCCGACCTATCTTCATTTGTCGGTCTCGCTCACCAAAAGAATTATTACATGGATTATCAGGCCATGCAGCAGCTGGGCTTGAAGTATAGTGATTATAGTGGCCGCTTTACCATTGTGGGTGCTCCAATAGAGAAGATTTCTCCTCTTTATAATTATGTGACGTGGATTCTGATTGTTGGCGTCTTTATTTTGGGTTGTGGCGCTATCATCCTGGTGTTGCAGGCTTGGAAAGACCGCCATGTGCATGAATTGATTGCCGATGTGAAACGGAGGGCTGAAATCCGCCAGATGGCTTTGCACGGTGCTGATAGCCGCTCTGTGCGTACTGAGGATAACTTGAAGGATATTATCTCTCACATCCATCCTGACTATTCAAATGATATACCGCTTATTCTGCAGGCCATAGAGATTGTAGGTACACATGACTATGAGATTTACGCGAATGTGGATGGCGAATATCGTTGGTGGCAATTGCGTTTTGTGGTTATATTCGAGAACAAGGAGCACACTAAGCATGTGGATGGTATTCTTATCAATATTGATGAGGCTAAGCAATATGAGAAGGATTTGCGTCTGGCGATGAACCTTGCAGAAGAGGCAAGGCAGAAGGAGGACTTCTTGACAACGATTAGTCATGAGATCCGTACCCCTTTGAATGCGGTAGTGGGCTTCAGCGATGTGATTGTGGGCATGCCTGTTGACTCGTTCACGCCTGAAGAACTGGCAGAATATGCTAAGATTATCAAGGCAAACAACACAAGTTTGTCTGCCATGATTGAAGATATCTTGATGTTCTCTCGTATTGAGAGTGGACGTATTCAGTATGTGAAGGAAGAGTTTGACCCTGCTGCTTTGATTCAAGAGGTGGTGGCTGATTGGACTGATTTGGTTCCTAATGGAGTCACTCTCTATATGCAGGCTGTTCAAAAGGGTGTGCGGATGAATAACGACAGAATGCGCGTGAAGTACATCTTGAGCCAGTTGGTCAATAATGCCATTAAGTTTACAAAACGAGGGCACATCATTGTGGGTTTGACTTACCATCTGAACAGTGACGAAGTGGAACTCTTCGTGTCTGATACCGGTTGTGGTATTCCACGTGAAAAGCAGCAGTTGGCATTTGGACTCTTCTGGAAAGATAATGGTTTCATCCCTGGACTTGGCTTAGGCTTGCACGTGGCTCGAAAGCTGGCTGAAGGTATGGACTTGAAGTTGGATGTGGAGAGTAAGCCTGGCTTTGGTTCGAAGTTCTCACTTTATGGAAACGGTATATTGAAGACTTTGGAGGAGTTGGAAAACGAGGCTTCCTCTTGATGCAGAGCAGGGTGAGTCTTGAGAAGATGTTGAGGTAAAAGAATGATTGTTATAGGTACCATCATATTATACTTTGGCGTTCTGCTGTTGCTGTCTCGTTGGGTAGAGCGACGTGGAAGACTGAAAGGCATAAAAGGTGATGAAGAGAAGGGCGATGGTAATGCGATGTTTTTTAGTGGCAATCGTCAGTCTCCGTGGCCATTGGTTGCTTTTGGCATGATTGGTGCCAGCATTTCTGGTTTAACCTTTATTGGTGTGCCAGGATGGGTGATGGGCACTGATATGACTTACTTGCAGATGTGCCTTGGCTTTGTGGTTGGTTATGTTGTGGTGGCTTTTGTATTGCTGCCTTTGTATTATCGGCACCGGCTCACATCTATTTACACGTATCTTCATCACCGTTTGGGTCGCGTCAGTTATAAGACGGGAGCTTCTTTCTTTATCTTGAGTAAACTCTTGGGTGCTGCTGCGAAATTCTATGTTGTCTGTGAGATTCTTCAGAACTGCTTGTCAGACACCATTAAACTTCCTTACGCGCTGATTGTGATAGTGGCGTTGCTGCTTATCTGGCTCTACACACGTAGAGGTGGTATTCGTACGTTGGTGTGGACAGATGTGTTGCAAACGGCATGTTTGTTATTGGCGCTTTTGTTGATATTGATGCGTGTGGCAGAGTTGTTGGATTTTAGTTTCGCGGAAGCATTCTCAGCAGTATGGAATGATCCTCATGCACGTATCTTTGAGTGGGATGACTTCTCCTCTAAGCAAAATTTCTGGAAGCAATTCTTGTCAGGCATCTTTGTGGTGATTGTGATGACAGGATTGGACCAGGACATGATGCAAAAGAACTTGACGTGTAAAGACCTCCGTAGTGCACAGAAGGATATGTGCTCCTATGGTGTGCTCTTTGTACCCGTCAACTTCCTTTTTCTTGCATTAGGTATTCTTCTCCTTCTCCTTTATCAGCAGTTAGGTTTGGATTTGCCTGCGAAAGGGGATGCACTTTTGGCTCAAATCGTGTTAGATGGCACATTAGGGCAGGCTTGTCTTGTGTTCTTCACATTGGGAGTCGTTGCCAGCGCATTCTCTTCAGCCGATTCCGCACTCACAGCATTGACTACCAGTTTCTGTATAGACCTCTTGCACAGAGAGAAGGATGAGCACATACGAAAGCAAGTGCATTTGGGTTTGCTCGTAGCTTTTGTCATTGTCACACTCGTTTTCCATTGGTTAGGTTCTGGAAGTGTGATGGATTTGATATACACTTTAGTGTCGTACACGTATGGTCCTCTGTTAGGCCTTTTTGCCTTTGGCATGTTCACCAAGCGTCACTTGCGTGAGCGGTTGGTTCCGTATGTAGTCATAGCATCACCTGTAATCTGCTATGTGATAGATGCGGCGGTGCATGCAGCGACTGGTTATCAGTTCGGGTATGAGATGCTGATGTTGAATGGTCTGCTCACGTTTGTCGGATTATGTTGGATCGCAAAGAGCGCAGATGCGGCACCGATTATAGACATTGATAAGAAATGAAATTTGTTGATTTGTTTGCAGGTCTTGGAGGTTTTCATCTTGCCCTATCACGTTTAGGGCATGAATGTGTCTTCGCTTCAGAGATTAAGCCTAAGTTGCGCAAACTATATCAGGTGAACTTTCCGGATGTGCCTATTCATGGGGACATTACTCAGATAGACGTAAAGGACATTCCTGCTCATGATATTCTGTGTGGCGGTTTCCCTTGTCAGCCTTTTTCTTTCTCAGGCAAGAAACAGGGCTTTGATGACGAATTAGGACGTGGAAACCTGTTTGATGAGATTTGTCGAGTGTTGAAATACCACCATCCGCCCTACATCTTCTTAGAGAACGTGTCGGCATTGCCAGGACATGATGGAGGACGCACTTGGGCTGTTATTCAGCAAAAGCTGGATGCGTTGGGATATGACATTGACGGGCGTGTATTCTCGCCTCATGAGTTTGGTATACCGCAGCATCGTCCTCGCTTCTACATTGTTGGTATGTTGCGTGATTCCGAAGGGATGAGCGGTATGCGTAAGTTTCACTTCCCGCAACCTGATGAGCGTGTCATTAGTGATGTGCGCACGATTGTGGATCCCTATGATAATGATGGCCTGCAGCCCGTTCGTCGTGCCCTTCATCCCGTCTTCGATGCTTGGCAAGAGTTTGTTTATAATGTGACGAAACGTGATGGCTATATGCCTTCTCATTGCATCTTCACGATGGAATTTGGTGCAGACTACGAGTTTGAAGATACCCCTCCAGCCTTTCAGCCTCTTGAGCGCTTGCGAGGACGTCGAGGAAATTACGGTAGAGTAATTGAAGGCGATACACGAGAAGAGCTCATTGCAGGGCTTCCTTTCTACATGAGGAAGACAAAGTATGAAGACACTTATCCTGAGTTCAAGAAGGTGCTGATTCGCCAGAACCGTGAGCTCTATCAGCGGCACAAAGATTGGATTGATGGTTGGTTGCCTAAAATCCTGAAGTATCCCCGCACGCAGCGTATGCTAGAGTGGAGCACCAACCAAGATTGGGATTTCCGTCACCATGTCATTCAGTTGCGGCCCTCAGGCATTCGTATCCGCTCGTTGAATTATGTGCCCACCATCACGCTCTGCTCCACAGCCACACCGATTCTTCCTTGGGTATCATACCCTCCAGGTGGTGCGCTTGACAAGAAAGGGAAGCCATACGTGGAGGAGGACTTCCGGTGGGGACGCTACATCTCTCACAATGAAGCGGCTCGTATCCAATCCATGCAGGAGCTGAACTACAACGGCTTGTCACGTGGCCAGAAGATGAAGGCTTTAGGCAATGCTGTCAATGTAGATGTAGTAGAGTTGATAGCAAGAAGGCTGATACGTGAAGCATAAATAAGTAATAGAAGTATAAAGAAAAGAGGACCACTTTCATCCGGAAGTGGTCCTCTTTATGTTGCATGGTGTCCTTACCTTGTCTTATCTGCATGTGAGATGGAAGCACCCTTGCTTCTTCTCATACTTCACATAGCAGAGATTCTGTTTGCGCAAGTCGAAAAGCACCTCCGACAATACCTGTTTCATGGGTTCGTCCCATCTCAGTTGAGGAGTGCTAGGCGAATAGGAACCAGTCAATGGGTAAAAGCGGTTATAAGCGATGTCAACCGTTGTGCCATAACAGTGGCACGAGTTGGTCGTAGCGTTCTTGTTGCCCTTTTGCAGGTTCGATACATCGTCAGTGGTACGTAGCACCGACGTGATAATCGGCAGATGTACAGGCAGTCCTTTCACCACACATGAGTCGATAAAGTTCAGGCAAATGGTGTTCAGCAGATGCTGAGCTTGAGGCACCAAATAGGGAATGGAGTGTGTAAGGTCATCCACTTTATAGAATGGTGAATGGCAGATGTTCACCAGTTGGCGTCGCTTGACCAGCTTCTCTGCCTCATCTCTGTTCCTGACTGGCTTGATGCCATTCTTTGTAGCAGCGATAATCTGCACGTCTTGAATGTCGGGGAAGCATTCCACATAACTCCACACTCCTCGGATACGGTGTGCGTTCTTGGGCTTGGGAGTCTCATTTGTTGCGACTGCCTTTTGAGGTATGGTGTCTCCGATGACAAGATTATCCTCAGGTGAGTTCACTGTTGTCTCGTGGTTCTCCGTTCCTTCCATGAGGGAGTCGGGGATGTCGTTATAGAGTTCCTCATCCTCCGTGTTGTTCTCGGCAGCGTTGATTGCCATGGCCGACGATTCCATATCGGGAGCCTTCAGCGAAAGTGTCATGACAGTTTCATGACGGGGTTGGTTCATGGGAATCTCTAATGCGAAGCCATGGCGGATGGCTGCAAACAAACCCATTGTGACGATGAAGACGATGTAAAAGTTCGCCTGCTTGCGCTTATTCTTTTTCTTCTTATTCTCAGTGCTCATGCGCGTCCGGAGTTTTCAATCAGCGATTTAACTTTAGCGTTATATTTGTGAGCATTCATCAGTTGCTCGATGGTCAAGTGCATGCGATAGCGCCAGTAGTGGCGTGGGTTGGCAGGGATATTGATGCGTTCCGCCATAGGATCTGCGAGACGCAGGCTTTCATCAATAGACAGCCAGTCCTGCAGTGAAAGCAGGGTAAATACCGACGGGCAGAACAAATGCGCTGCTACGATGTCCTCGCACAGCCATCCTGGAGCAGGATGAGGTGCCGTTCCATCTTTGTAGAGTGCCAAGTTGTAGAATTGTTGTGCACGTTCTGTATCTTCATCCCACCACATTCGGAGTGGTGACATGTCGTGAGTGGAGATGGTGGCCACCGAACGGTATGGGTTCTCCCATAGATGTCCGAACTGCAATCCGGGACGTTTCGGCATGGTCTGGATTTCCAGCGACAGCATTTTCAGGTTCTCCATGACCCATGGCACGCAGTCAGGCACCATTCCCAAGTCTTCTGCACACACCAGCATGCGAGTGGATTGTGTCAGGATAGGCAGCTTCTTCATGGCCTCCCGATACCAGAACTTGTTGTGGCGTCGGAAGAAATAGTCGTTGTAGAGGCGATTGAAAGCCTCCTGCTCATGTGGCGGCAGCGACTCATAGACAAAGTCGCGTTGTGCAGAGATGCGTGGATGATATACCTCTGGATATTTGTGGTCGGGAACGAAGAGCACACAAGATGCCAGCGTATAGAGCCCGTCGCGTATGAAGATGCTGTTTTCGTCTGTCTTGTTGGCAAATGCCGCCTCAATCTTGCGTTGGCTCGAATACTCTTCTTTCAGGTCGTAGCGCCCATCTGTTCGAGGCTGTAAGTAGAGTGCCTTCACCAGGCCAGAACGATATCCGAATACGCATTCCAGTGTCCAGTCGGTAATGAACGGGCGAGTCATATACTCCGCGTTGAAGCGCAAGCCGTAACTCTCTATCTCGTTCACGCTCATGGGGAGTGCGGGCGAGAATTGTCCCAGCAGTCCGTGTACCGAATGTTGTGGTATTTCCCATATGCGGAAGAAACCCAGCACATGGTCAATGCGGTAGGCATCAAAATATTCAGCCATCTTTTGGAAGCGTCGAATCCACCAATGATAGCCTTCAGCAGCCATCGCGTCCCAGTTATAAGTGGGGAAGCCCCAATTCTGTCCGTTCACGGAGAAGTCATCTGGCGGTGCTCCAGCTTGTCCATTCATATTGAACAAGTGTGGTTGCGACCATGCCTCCACACTGTTGCGCGAGATGCCGATAGGGATGTCACCCTTGATGATGACTCCAGCCTCGCGTGCGGTGTTGCGCACGTCAAGCAGTTGGAGGTGCAGCTGATATTGGATATAGTAATAGAGTGCCACCTTTTGATACACAGGACTGTCTTTCCGGGTGAGCTTCTCAATCTCGCGCTGGTTGTACGTGCTATGTTGAGTCCACTTGTGGAAGTCTGGAGTGCCGTATGTGTCGCGCAGATGCGAGAATGCAGCGTAGGGTACCAGCCAGTCCTTGTTGCTGTTGAAGAACTGGATGAAGTCGTCGCTTTCCAGCACTTTCTCTCCTTCTTGCGCATAGACCATGCGGAGATACTCCATCTTTATCTGGAAGACCTTCTCATAGTCTATTTGAGGAAGGGAATTCACTTTCTGCTGTCTCATGAAGAACTTCTCCATTGCAAGGCGGTTCTCCAATTCGGGCAGCGCGTTCAAGTCGCAATAAATCGGGTTGAATGCATAGATGGAAATGGAGTTGTAGGGGTATGAATCCTTCCATGTTCCAGTCATGGTGGTATCGTTGATAGGCAGAATCTGAATGGCGTGCATCTTGGTTTTCACCACCCATTGGATGAGCGTTTTCAAGTCGCCGAAGTCACCGATTCCGTAACTGCGTGCCGAGCGCAATGAAAAGACAGGTATCACCACACCTGCCACTTTCCAGCTGTCTCTGCTCAGCGTAGGACGGTCTTCCGTCTTAATCCACATTTGCTTCGATTGCAGCTTGGGACAGCGGAGACGGCGGTTTCCGCCCTCTTCCCAGCGCAGGATGTTGTTATTGGCATCCACCACCACATATTTGTATTCTGCTTCATCAAACAGCAAGTCTGCATCGATGTTCACCGCCCATTCCTGCAGGTTGATAAGAGCCATTCGCTTGGCGCGTTGCCATTCGCCCAGTTGGGGCGTGCTGCCGCAGATAGCCAGAAATTCGCCTTTGCGCAAACGTGGTTCCACGACGCGTAGCTGCAGGGTGGAAGAATAGAAAGTGTCGATAGGAGTCGTTCCGTCGGAGTATGCACCCACGCATTCCGTATAGGCGGATGAAAAAAGTGGCAGGTCATCAGGTATGGGTCGCCACTTGTCTGTCAGGATGTAGTGGCTTGTCATGCTGTCAAACTTGACAATGTGCGGTGCCACTTCCCATTCAGTCCACACCAGGGCATTGTTGCGATACATGGCATACTTGTATTCGATGCCCTCGATACCTTGGCTTTGGAGTGTCACTTCGCCTTCCCACATCTTGCCGTCGTAAGTCTCCAACTGGCATTCCTTCACTGCTTTGTGCTGACCGCTTTTTTCAATCTTGCACAATTGCACACGAAGGTCTTCACCCCATTGCGTGTGGTACTCTATATTGAATCGGATTTTCATGATGACAGGTTTTGTTTTTCTGAGGACAAAGATAGGCACTTTTTTCTAAGTTTCAAAGCAATCAAATGAAAAAACTTCTTGGCAATGTGGCTTTTGTATTTCCTTGCTCGTCGTGCTCCTCTTTAAGCCTTGCCGTGCCCCTCTTTTCCCATGCCGCATTTGCCCCTACGTGCGCACCGTGCGCATATATAATCGTGCACCGTGTGCGACATCAAATGCGCAGGGTGCGCGTTAAACGTCGTGCACGGTGAGCGTTTAGAGCGTTTTTGTTTTTTTAATATCAAAGTTTTGGCGGGGAAGGAAATAGTGGTCTATCTTTGCAGCATAACTTATGTACTTTATAGAGATGAAACTGAACAGATTTCTTTTCATAACAGGCCTTCTTGCCTGTATGGGAATGCTGATGCCGCACATGGCTTCAGCACAGAAGACACCATTTGCCACGAAGCTGAAAGCATCTATCGATTCGTTGCAGAAGGCGGCAGAAAAAGACCCTGACACCTTCAAAGGCAATATGGTGAAGATGGAAGAAGAGTGGGGCAAGCGGAAAGACCCCGTGGAGCAAAGTGTGGCGCATGCTGTGCTGGCTTCGGCATACAGGGAAATGCGCTGGACCTCCATCAGCGACTTTGATGAAGAGACACGCAGCGACTATACCAAGCGGATGAATGGACACTATACTCATGTGCTCGACAATATGGAGGCGCTGGCGAATGCCCGTAGCAGCACTTATGCTCCGCTCTTGTCGAAAGGGAAGGATAGCGACCTCTTTGGCAACGATATGTTGTCGGTGATGCTGGACTTCCTTGTGCAGAACAGCAGCATGGAGGATTGGGAGGAGGCTGCAGCCTATCAACGGGCATGCCGTGTGTATCAGCAGCGTGGAAACCTGAATGCATATGGCAAGATGAAGCAGGAATGGCTGGAGCGGATGCGCCGGGTTCCGCGTAAATATGGCGCTCTCACAGAACAACAGTACAAGGATAGCCTTCATGTGCTCTTGATGGAAGTGAAGGGCGAGGAAGTCGGTGCCGATGTGGCACTTGACTATATGCGTGTGTTGAACACCTCCGATGACCAGATTGCTTTCTTGCGCTGGGCTTTGGAGAATGTCGGCCATTCGAAGTGTAAGGTCGAATTGCAGAGCGAACTGAATGGGCTGCTGAGACCATCTGTCCGCATGGACAATGTGGAAGGTCTTTTGGCCGGCCATAGCAGCATGACCAAGCTGCACTTCTGGAACTGCGAGCGTGCTCAAGTGACGGTGCGCAAGTATGCCGGTCGGGAAAGAACGAAGAATGGCCGGTTGGGAACTTTGTTGCGCACCGGAGAAGTCGTGGACCGCAAGGAGGTGGTACTCTCCATGGATGCTGATAACGTGGCTCGCCAACAAAAGGGTTTGCCGGTGAAGGGATGGGCTACCACCAGCTTCCAACTCCCTGCAGGACACTATGTGCTGGTGGGCGAAGGGCTGGGAAACAGCGATGTGCAGGAGTTTCGCATCAGCACGATGCATCTGATGATTACAAGCATGAATGATGAGAAGTTCCGCTGTTATGTGGTGGACAATGAAACCGGACGTCCTCTGGCTGGTGTGAAGGTGCAGTGCCGGAAACAGATTCCAGGAGATAAGGAAAAGACAGAAGGGTGGGAGAACCGTAACTTGACATACGAGTACACGACAGGTCCTGATGGCATGGTCGATGTGGACTCTCATCTGTGGGTTCGTGCCGTGAGAAGCAAGGACGACTGTACCGAATATATGCAGCTCTATTCCTATTGGAATGACCAACGAGAGAAAGACGAGCGTGTGAATCTTCAACTGATGACAGACCGCAGCATCTACCGTCCAGGCCAGAAGGTAATGGGCTCTGTGCTGGTCTATCGGCAGCATGGAGACGAAGTGAAGGTGGTGCCCAATGACTCTGTGACCCTTCGTGTGACAGACTCCCAATGGAAGGAAGTCGCGCAGCTGAAGCTCCTGACGAATGAGTTTGGTACAGCGGACTTCGAACTCGCATTGCCCATCGATGCCGCTGTGGGCACATGGAGTGTCCGCGCAAAGGGTGCGTCGGGAGGTGAAACCTACGAGTCATTGCGTGTGGAGGAATATAAGCGTCCCACTTTCGATGTCACGTTCGACCCTCGTAAAGGGGGCAAGTTTGGCGAAACGATTGAAGTGGCAGGCACCGCAACGATGCTGGCAGGAGCGCCTGTGCAGGCAGCACAAGTGCACTACACCGTGCAATGCCAGCCCAACAGGCTCCGCTGGTGGTGGTATGGAAACGCTCGCTCTTGGGAAACGCTCGACGAAGGCGAACTCACGACGGATGATGAAGGCAAATTCCATGTTCCTGTCTATCTGACAGACGAATTCCTTTCTGAAGAATACCCGCTGATTCGTTTCCGCGTGACAGCTCAAGTGACCGACCAGAATGGTGAGAGTCATGAGGCTGAATGGAATGTGAACGTGAGCGACTTCGGATATTCCCTCGATGTGAAGGTGAAAGAAATGCCTGATTTGTTCCAAAAGCCTTCCTTCGTGATTGATGTGCTCGACACCGACCGTGTGAAGGTGCCTATGGAAGGAGCGTATCGTGTGCTGTATGGCGCAGAAGCAGTTGCTCAAGGCACTTTCATGTCGGGCGATACCTTACAGTTGCCCGCTGCGTTGGTGCCAGGTGTGAAGTACGGCATAGAAGCCACCATCGTCAATCCGAAGAATGGGAAAGAAGTCAAGGAGATGGCGTATATGACGCCTTACAATTCCGCTTTGCCGGTCACGTCCTTCAAGGCGATGGGAACAGACGAGAAGCGTCGTCCCGAAGGACAGCCTGTTGAACAAGATATCTTCTACACAGACTGCTCGGAATACGAGGTGGGCGGACACGTGAATCTCTACCTTTCCACTTCCGAGACCGATGCCTATATTATATATAATGTATATGGGAAAGACGGATTGCTGGAAAACCAAAGCGCAGTAACCGATGGCACCATGAAGCATCTGCGTCTGCCCTACCGGAAAGAGTGGGGCGAAGGCATCCATGTGAAGGTGATGTATGTGCGCAATGGGCATGTTGCCATGATGGGCCAGTCGTTCACTTTGGCACGTCCCGAAAAGAAACTGAAACTGGAGTGGTCCACATTCCGTGATAAGCTGCAGCCCGGACAGCAAGAGCAATGGACACTCATCGTGACTGATAAGAATGGACACAGAGTGAAGGGCGCAGAAATGATGGCCGTGCTCTATGATGCAGCGCTTGACCGCATCTATCCGCACGCCTGGAACTTCGGTCTTTCGTTCAGCCGGTTCATCCCTTATGTGAGAACCTCTGATGAGTCCTTTGCCTCGTTGCCCTCTTTCTACTTGAATGGAAAGGTCTCGTCATATAGAGGTTATTCACGCACTTTCGACCAGTTGAATGGCTTTGAGCATGATCGCTTCCGTCAGAGAATGAATGGCCCCATGCTGATGTCGAGTCGCGCTGCGATGAGAAAAGGTGCTGCAGGAGCGCTGATGGCTGAAGTGGAAGAGACTGCTGCCGTGACGGATGCGGCGGACTTTGCGATTGCAGATGCCCGTGCAGAGGAAATAGTGGAGGAGGACTTCGACAATGCCACTCTTCGCGAGAACTTTGCCGAGACCGCTTTCTTCCTGCCGCATCTTGTGTCGGACAAGCTGGGCAATGTGAATATCCAGTTCACGCTGCCAGAGTCGCTGACGGAGTGGAAGTTCATGGGCTTTGCGCATACGAAAGATGTGGATTACGGACTCATCAAAGCTACTGCTGTAGCACGCAAGGCGTTCATGTTGCGTCCCAACATGCCTCGTTTCCTCCGTTGGGGCGACAAAGCGGTGATTGCCGCCTCTGTTGTCAATCAGAGCGAGGAAGCGCTGAAGGGTGGGGTGCGTATGCGCCTTATCAACCCTGCTACCAATGAAGTGGTGCTGAGCATGGAGAAGCCTTTCGCTGCAGAGGCCGGCAAGACGGTGAGTGTCAACTTCAGCTTCGACGTGCTGGCAGAGTGGAACAATCTTGACTGCGAACTTGTCGCAGTGTCGGGTAATGTGAGCGATGGCGAGAAGAATCCTCTCCCCATCCTCTCCACCAAGAAGGAGATGGTGGAGTCGGTGCCTTACTATATCATGGGCCATGCGGATGGAACGGAAGCAACGAAGGTGGTGGATTTGAGCAGCCTGTTCAATCAGAACTCAAAGACCGCTGCCAACCGCGAACTGAAAGTGGAATACGCCGACAATCCCGCATGGATGTGCATTGAGGCGTTGCGTGGTGTGAAGAATCCTGCCGAAGATGATGCTATCGATTATGCCGCTTCTGTCTATGCCAATACCCGCTTGCTGGAACTGATGAAGACCTTCCCCTTGCTGGAAAAGTATGAAAGTGCAGACGAATTGCAGCAAAGAGTGCTGCAAGCCGAGCAGAAACTCTCAGCATTGCAGTTGGCAGATGGCGGCTGGAGCTGGTTCAAGGGCATGAAGAGCAGCTACTACACCACCATGGCCGTGTGCGAGCAGCTGGCGAAGCTGCCTCGTGCGAATGCTCGCATCAAGGAGATGCTGGAGAAAGGCATGCAGTATCTCGATGCTCACGAGTGGAAAGTGTATAACGAGCAGAAAGCGCAGAAGCGAGTGGCGTGGCCTCCTCATTCAGCACTCCGCTATCTCTACCTCTCTGCCCAGATGCCTGACAGAGCCGTCAGCAAGGATATCCGTCAGATGCGCGAGACATATCTGTCGAAGGTGGAGCAGCGCCCCAAGGATTTGACCATATATGGCGTGGCGAATGCAGCCTATGCGCTCAGAGCCTTCGGACACGTCAAGTCGGCCGACCAGTTTGTGGCCTTCTTGAAGGACTACACCGTGGAGAAGCCTGGGCAAGGTCGCTTCTTTGCCACCGATGCCGCCTATTACGCTTGGAGAGATTATCGCATTCCCACACAAGTGGCGGCCATGAAAGCTATTCGCCAGCGCGACCAGAAAGACGCTATCCTGAACGATATGCAGTTGTGGCTCATCGCGCAGAAGCAGGTGCAGAAGTGGGACAACCCCATGAACACCATTGATGTGGCTGACTTCCTTTTGCAAGTGTCGCCTATGGAAACCTTCCACGCAGCACAAAAGCCTGTGCTGAAAGTGGACGGGCATGAGCTTCAGCAGATGGAATATGGAACCATCAACACCGAGCGCAACCAGCTGGAAGGGCGAGAGACCGACCTTGCTCTGCAGGGCAATGTGTTGGCGCAAGTGCCAGCAGAAGACATCAAGGGTGGGGTGAAGCAGCTGGAAGTGAAGAAGCATACCCCCGGCATCTCGTGGGGAGCCGCATATGCCACCTTCCTGGAAGATGTGGGACAAGCGAAGAGCTATGCCACCGACGAACTGAAGATTCAGCGCAAGTTCTATGTGCAGCGCGCAGGCAGCACAGACTGGGCTGACTACAAAGCCGGGCAAGCGTTGCGTGTAGGCGATAAACTGAGAATCCGGCATATCATCACGGCAGACCGTGATATGGACTTCGTGCGTGTATCAGCACAGCATCCTGCCAGCCTCGAACCGCTGCGCCAGCTCTCAGGCTACCAATGGTTGGGTGGACGAGGAGGCTATCTCTCTATTCATGATGCCAGCTTCGACCTCTACTTCGATTGGTTCACACGAGGCACTTCCACCGTCGATATGGATTATTCCGTCGTTCGTGCCGGCACCTACGAGGTGGGCATCTCCACCGTAGAGTGTGCGTATGCCAAGCAGTTTGGCGGACACACCGAGGGGGCAAGAATGGTGTCTGAGTAGCCATCACCTCATTTTTGAGGACAGAGTAGGGCGCTTTCCTCCAATTATAGGGCGTTTTAGCTCCCTTGATACTGGTATGTCGTGTGGGCGCATAGTTGTGTGTAATGCAGCTGTGTGCCCACACAATTATTGATTCACATCAATATATCAACACAAAAGCGCAAGAAATAAGGGCGTTTCCTTTGCCAGGAGCCGAAGTCGCCGTACCTTTGCAGTGGCAAAAGGAAAGGACGGTAATAACATTATATATATAATGAATAAGTCTTTCAACCTTGCGACAGGTAAAAGATTGATTAGGATATATAGGTAAAAAGATTGTTATCTCAACGAAGTATTAACTTTGGAAAAGGTAAACAAGATTGTAAACAGGTTAAGTATTAATTTAATTAAGGTAAAGGAGATTGCTATTATGGAAACAATGACAGTAGCCCTGGCGGTGCTCGTAGCAATGGCAGCCTTCGTAAGCAACGTGACTCTGATGAGATAAGTTGAGGCTCGCAAGCACGCAGGGAAAGAAAAAAAAGTCCAAAAAGGACATGTAGAGACCTCAATTCGAGGCTCTACAACGCAGGAGTGGAGAGAAACAATAAAATACCACAAACTGGCATAAAAACAAAAGATTCATCAAACGTCGGTCGAGACGCCAAAAAACGGATTACTGATAATCAGCCGTTTAACGAATCAAGCAAAAAAAACTTTGAAAAAAGTACCGAAAACATTTGGTGGTTTCTAAAAAACTCTCTACCTTTGCACTCGCTTTCGGGAAGGAACGGAAGAAACAACAAAACAAAGTCAAGCGCGACCGAGTTTTTCTAACGCGAAATCCCACACCCTATAAGGGCGCTTAGCTCAGCTGGTTCAGAGCGTCTGCCTTACAAGCAGAGGGTCGGCGGTTCGAATCCGTCAGCGCCCACATAAGTGGAGATGACGGTTCGTTGAAAACACTCCGTCAGCGCCCACGAAATAGTGGAGATGACGGTTCGTTAAGAAGTCTGTTTGACCTACACAGAGGGTGAAAGCTCATATCTTTGAAAATCGGAAACAATGGCTCGCTAGCTCAACTGAATAGAGCATTTGACTACGGATCAAAAGGTTACAGGTTTGAATCCTGTGCGAGTCACTCGATAGGCGAAAGCCAATCCTTTAAAAGGTGATAGGCGAAAGCCAATCCTTTAAATGGTGATAGGCGAAAGCCAATCCTTTAAAAGGATGATAGGCGAAAGCCAATCCTTATTCTTAAGGATTATGGCGATAGTAGCAATACTAAAGCTTGGGTAGGTAGGTAAGTGGTTAAAACGGGCAGACTGTAAATCTGTTGCCTTACGGCTTCGGCGGTTCGAATCCGTCCCTGCCCACGAATGAGGAGATGTCGCGGAAGTAGCTCAGTTGATAGAGCACTAGCCTTCCAAGCTGGGGGTCGCGGGTTTGAGCCCCGTCTTCCGCTCTAAAATCGGAACTTCCGATGACAACACATAAAATCCTTCATGGAGAGGTGGCGGAATGGTAGACGCGCTACTTTGAGGGGGTAGTGGGCTCAGCCCGTGGGAGTTCGAGTCTCCTCCTCTTCACACAAGGAAACAATGCTTCAGTAGCTCAGTTGGTTAGAGCACATGACTGTTAATCATGGGGTCGTTGGTTCAAGCCCATCCTGAAGCGCAAAAACATAAGATGCGTCCTTAGCTCAGTTGGTAGAGCAATTGACTCTTAATCAATGGGTCCAGGGTTCGAGCCCCTGAGGGCGTACAAAGAAAAGGGATTGAGACAACATCAAAATCCCTTTCCTTTTAGGAGGGATGGTAGAGTGGTCGATTACAACGGTCTTGAAAACCGTCGTGCTGAGAGGCACCGGGGGTTCGAATCCCTCTCCCTCCGCAAAGAAAGAGTCACGCAAGTGGCTCTTTCTTGCGTTATGAGGGAAGTGGATGAGAAGCCGTGGGTTCGTTATCGCTTGCGCTTTCGCAGAATTTCACAATTTCACGATTTCACAATTTCACGATTTCACGATTTCACAATTTCACTAGATTGCCTTCAGCGGAACAGAAGAAGGTCACACAGATTCCACTGATGACAAAGATTTTGATAATTGACAATTGATAATTGATAATTGACAATTGGGCTGGCGCGGTGTTTCTCATTGCTGCGCAAGAAATCATATAAAATCTTGTTTAAATCTGGGGGCGATGCCCTGAAATAAGAGAGCCACTCTTGGCTCCAAAAATTCTGTGGAATCTATGGAATCTGTGTGACCTTAAACAACACCCCGCATGGCAATAATTATCAATTGTCAATTATCAATTATCAATTAAATTAGGCCGCGCAGAGGCTTATCTCCTTCCCTTCAGGGGAGGTCGGGAGAGGCTCATTTCTGGGCTCTGCCCCAAGATTTTTTTAATAGATTTTGATAGATTTCTATCCGTAGGATATAAAAGAGATAGCTGCAGTAGGCAGCAATTAATCGTCTTCATCCTTTCGTCCCAATAAAGGTTCGTGTGCCCCAAAGCAATAATTCAAGGACAAAAAGCGTTACAAAGAATGCAGATGAAAGAAAAGGCAGACATGATACAAGCAGAGATACATACAGACGTGCAGCTCATGGAGCTGATACACGAGATAGGCTTCCTGCCCTTGCTGAATAGCGGCATAGCAGGCTATTCGGCCGAGGAGCTGGTAGATGAAGACTGCCGCTATGTAGTGTTTCCCGATGGCGGATGGGACTGGCCCTTGTGGAAGTGGAAAGGCACCGTCATCACCGAAGGCAGATGCGTGTATGGCAAGTTCTTCGACAAGAAGGCTGGATTCATCAGCAAAGAGTGGTGGTCCGACTTCATCAACTACCGCCGCAGCCAGCACCCATTGCCTGCCGAAGGGAGCATCGAGGACGTCATCCTCTCCACGCTCTGGGAGCAGGGGAGCCTGATCACCCGTCAGCTCCGCAGCCTGTGCGACTTCACGGGCAAGAACATGCGCGGCAAGTTCGATGCCTATGTCACACGCCTGCAGATGGGGTGCTACATCGTCACAGAAGACTTCGTCTATCCGCGCGACCGCCACAACCGCGAATATGGCTGGGGATGGTCATTGCTCACCACGCCAGAGCAGCTCTACGGCAAGGAAGCGTGCCAATGCGAGCGCACGCCGCAAGAGTCCTTTGAGCGTCTCTATGCCCACTTCCGCCAGCTGCTGCCCCAAGCCTCCGAGCGCCAGCTGCTGAAGCTCATCGGATAGCCTTTGTCTCCCTCAAGACAAAACAAAAGCCCATCGCGCTGAACCGTCAGGCGATGGGCTTTAGCTTTTTGTTCAGTTCACTCAGTTGGGTCGCACCTGCTTCTGCTCCTCGTTGTAGGCGTAGCCGTTCCTCAGCAGTTCAGCCTTCACATCCTCCACCTCTCGGTCGAAATAGGCGCACAAGTCCTCCAGCGAGTCAAATTCTCCATCTCTCAGCAGCATGTTGATGCTCGACACCAGCATGAAAGGGTCTTTCGGTAATCTGTCCATAGTCTTATCAGTAATTTTCTGCAAAATTACGTCCTTTTTCAGAAGTTTCCCCCATCACAACCCTTGAAATCAACGAAAACCCCTATCTTTGTGGCTCAAAACATCATAAACATCACCCCCATGTCATACTTCGTCACAAACTATCAGTCGGAAGAGCAGCGCCGTGACGAGCTCATCCGCATCATCGAGCACTCTGTTGAGCGCCTCACCCTCCAGGAACTCGAAGCCCTCTACTACGACATGTCCACCAAGAACTACATCAACGAGTCACCCATTGCCTCCTGGGAGTAGGAGAGTGAAGCCGTGTTATCTGTGTGGAAAAATGAAAGTTGCAAAAGTTTCTGCTCACCAGTTAACACCCATGTCCAATTCTCATTTACCTATCATGGTGTTCCTCTATTGTTCCTTGGGTTTGTCGTGTTAAGATTGTGGATAAAACTTTGTGTACGCAGCGCGTACCTTTTTTGAAGGATTATGCAAGGACATTTGTTGACTTGATTGTGTTTCCGCTGTGTTTCGTGTTTCAGTGCCAGTCTTTTGAAGCCTTGGCGCTGTTTGGAAAAGCTTTCGAAAGATTTGTCATGTTAAAGGAGGAAGGTGTGTAGCCTTCCTCTTTTTGAATTGTGAAATTGTGAAATTATGAAATCGTGAAATTATGAAATCGTGAAATTATGAAATTGTGAAATTCTTACCTAATCACTCCTTTTCGGATATTGTTGCGACGGTGTCAAAAAGTATTCGTACCTTTGCAGGTGGAAAGGTAAAAAGATGGAAAGAAAAGATATTGAGATGGCGGTGAAGCAGTATCTGACAGCGCATGGATATGAACGGATGGCGCTGAAGGCTGCTATGTTTGATATGGATGGGGTGCTGTTTGACTCGATGAAGAATCATGCGAAGTGCTGGCACGAGACGATGGCGCATTTCGGACTGGACTTGCCGGAATGGGAGGCTTATATGCATGAGGGACGCACGGGCGCTGGCACTATCAATATCGTCTCACAACGTCAGCGTGGATATGATGCGACGGAGGAGGAAATCGAACGTATCTATCAGTATAAGAGCGACTTATTTAATCGGTGTCCGAAGGCGGAGAGGATGCCGGGAGCGTATGAACTGCTCTGCAAGGTGAAGGAGAGCGGGGTGGTGCCGATGGTGGTGACGGGCAGCGGACAGAGGACGCTGCTGGAACGCCTGAACCGGAATTTCCCGGATGTCTTCAAGCGGGAACTGATGGTGACGGCTTTTGATGTGAAGTATGGTAAGCCGAATCCGGAGCCGTATCTGATGGGTATGGAGAAGTATAAGAGGTGTCTCTCTTCTGACTCTTCTCGCGTGAAGGGCGAGGGGAGGCTATGCGGTGAGTTGGCTCCTAATCATTTTATTGTGGTGGAGAATGCTCCGCTGGGCGTGGCGGCTGGTGTGGCTGCGGGGGTGTTCACGATTGCTGTGAACACGGGGCCTCTGCCTGACGAGGAGCTGCTGAGCCAAGGGGCGAATCTGCTGTTCCACTCGATGCAGGAGTTTTGTGACGAGTGGGAGAAGGTGAGAGAGGTGATAGTTGAGAGTTGACAGTTGAGAGTTGACAGTTGATAGTTGAGAGGTCTAATGTCTAATGTCTAATGTCAAAAGTCTAATGTCCAATGTCAAAAGTCAAATGTCTAAGGGAGGAGGAAAATTCTCTAATTAGCTACGCTGAGAAAAGTTCTCTAATTCTTGACCTTATGTTAGCCTATTTCTGGGCTTTGCCCCCAGATTTAAACAAGATTTTATATGATTTGACTTCGTCGAGCTAAAGGTTCTTGCGCAGCAATAAAAGCACCTAAGAGCCTTGAATGGCTCTTGCTGGATTAGTGGCGCATGATGCCGTTGATGATTCTGCTGTTGATGTGGCGGCGAGCTGAGCAGAAGCGGTCATAATGCTGGTAGGTGTCGATGCCTGAAACGTGGATGTTTTGGGGATTGACACCTTTTTGAATGAGTTGGAGACGGTTGCATTCCCAAAGGTCGATGTGCCACTTCTCTGCTTGCGGATTGCGTGTGTCGGGATAGCGTCTGGCGAGTTTCTCCATGGGGAAACGGGCTTGGGCAAAGAGGTCGTATACTTCGTCGCCCACTTCGAAGCTGTCGGGGCCAATGCCGGGACCGATGATGGCATGGAGATGGGATGGCTGTGTGCCGAAGGTGGTGCTGAGCACGTCGATGTTGCTTTCGACGATGCGTTTCAAGGTGCCTTTCCATCCAGCGTGCACAGCTGAGACGACATTGGTGGTGTCGTCCCACAGGAGGACGGGAATGCAGTCAGCGGTGCGCACGCAGATGCAGACGTTGTTGAGGCTCGTGGAGAGGGCATCTACGCCGTCGAGGGCCAGCGCTTGCTGGAGCGGGTTCATGCGGAGAAAGTCTTCGTCGATGATGACGGTCTTGGTTTCATGCACTTGATGCAGCGGCATGAAGAGCTGGGGCATGGAAATGGAAACACTGCCATCTCGCGTGGTGGAGAAGGCAGTGATATGTGAGGGGGTAGGGTGGATGTGCATGATTGAGAGTTGAGAGGTCTAATGTCTAATGTCAAAAGTCTAAAGTCTAATGTCTAATGTCTAATGTCTAATGTCTGAAGGCTGCGGTGACAGTTGACAGTTGAGAGTTGGCCATTGGGTTATTCCTCATACTCAAAGTCTTCGAGGTCTTCAATCTCGTCTTCGTCGAGGTATTCGATGTCTTCCTCTTCGGGGATGTCCTCGTCGCCCCAGCCTTCGTCATCGTCGTTGGCGATGTCGTCCATGTAGGCAAAGGTCTTGGTGGCATGGATGAGGGATTCCTGTGTGTTGATGGCTGCGATTTTGTTGCTCTCGCTGTTCATCTCGCGCCACAGGATGTCCTTGAGTTCTTGAAGTCCTATGTGTGCCACTGAACTGATGAAGACGACGGGGATGTCGTCGGGAAGGCCTTCTTTGAGCATTTCCTTGAGTTCCTCGTCTTGTCCGAGAAGGTCGCACTTGGTGATGGCGAGCACGCGTCCCTTGGACAGCAGGTCGGGATTGAACTGTGCCAGCTCGTTGAGCAGCACATCATATTCGTGGCGAATGTCCTCGGTGTCTGCTGGCACCATGAAGAGCAACAAGGAGTTGCGCTCGATGTGGCGCAGGAAACGGAGACCAAGGCCGCGCCCTTCGCTGGCTCCCTTGATGATGCCTGGAATGTCAGCGATGACGAATGAGCGTTCGTCGCGATAGGAGACGATGCCGAGTGAGGGTTCGAGGGTGGTGAAGGGATAGTTGTCAATCTTGGGCTTTGCAGAAGAGATGGCGTTGACGAGGGTGGACTTGCCTGCATTGGGGAAGCCTACCAGACCTACATCGGCCAGGAGCTTCAGCTCGAGAATGACGGAACGTTCCTGCATGGGTTCGCCGGGCTGTGCATAGCGTGGTGCCTTGTTGGTGGGGGTGGCGAAGTTGAAGTTGCCTAAGCCTCCGCGTCCTCCTTGCAGCAGAATGACTTCCTGCCCGTGTTCTGTCACGTCGCAGATGTATTCGCCGGTCTCGGCATCATAAACCGCTGTGCCGCAAGGCACTTCGATGTAGGCATTGGCGCCCTGCTTGCCTGTTGATTTGTTTTTGGAACCGTTGCCGCCATGTTCTGCCTGGATGTGACGGTCGTAGCGGAGATGGAGCAAGGTCCAGTAGTTGCGGTTGCCACGCAAAATGACGTGACCTCCGCGCCCTCCATTACCTCCGTCGGGACCTCCTTTAGGCAAATACTTGGCTCGGTGCATGTGGGTGGAACCACGTCCTCCGCGCCCTGAACGGCAATAGATTTTTACGTAATCAATGAAGTTGGAATCCATGAGTCGTGATTGGATATTGATAAAAAAGAATTGAAGGATTGAAGTGGCTGCGCGATGTGTCTGCACCGCAGGAGCGTATCCCTTCAATTCTTCAATTCTTTAGTTCTGTTATTTTTACTTTTGAGTGTCGAGGAATGCGAAGATTTCGCCCAGCATCACATCCTTGGAGCCTTTCCAAGTGAATGCGTTGCGAATGCCTTCCTGCTCGAACCACTTAGAGAGAGGTTCAGTCTGCTTGTGGTATACCTCGAAGCGCTTCTTGATGGTCTCTTCGTTGTCGTCAGCGCGTCCCTGCTCCTTGGCACGGTTGAGCAGACGAGCGAGAAGAGTCTCTTCGTCCACGATGAGCTCGAGCATGATGCCCATGTCGTGCTTGCGCTCAGCGAGCATCTTCTTGAGTGCTTCTGCCTGTGCGATGGTGCGTGGGAATCCGTCGAAGATGACGCCCTTGCCTGCTGGAAGCGCATCGTAAGTCTTTGCGAGGATGTCAATCATCAACTCGTCGGGGATGAGCTGACCATTGTCGATGTATCCTTTGGCGATATTGCCGAGTTCTGTACCGTTCTTGATTTCATTGCGGAGCACATCGCCTGTAGAGATGTGACCCATGCCGTAACGTGCAACGATTTCGTCGCTGTAGGTGCCTTTGCCAGAGCCTGGCGCACCGAAAATGATGATATTCTTCATTTGGGTTTGTATTGTTAGTTAAATGTTGTTTTAACGGTTAAATCCTCACTCTTCACTCCTCGCTTTTCACCACGTAGATGTCTTTGTAGTTGCGGCCGAGGCCGTCGTAGTCGAGGCCGTAGCCCACGATGAACTCGTTGGGAATCTCCATGGCGCAGTATTTCACGTTGAGCGGAACTCTCAGTTTCCCTGGCTTCATGAGCAGAACTGCTATCTCCACCGTCTTGGCGCCTTTGGCCTGAAGGGTGGGGAGCACTTCTCCCATGGTGATGCCCGTGTCCACAATGTCTTCCACGATGATGACGTCCCGATCTTTGAGGTCGATGGAGAGTCCGATGAGTTCCTTCACTTCGCCAGTTGTCTCCATTCCCTGATAGGAGGAGAACTTGGCAAATTGGATTTCGTGGTTGAAGGTGAGCTGGCGCACTAAATCAGCCGCAAAGATGAATGCTCCATTCAGGATGACAATGAGCACAGGATTCTTGTCCTGGTAGTCTGCGTTGAGTCTTGTGGCCAATGCTGCGACCTTGTCTGCAATTTGCTGATGACTGATAAATATCTCAAATTGCTTGTCCTTTATGGTAATCATGCCGATGAGTGTAGAGCTTATTTAGTGCAAAGCTACACAAAAAATCCCTATTGTAAGGCAAAAAAGGTGATAATAACTCGAAAAAACGTGAATGAAGTGTGATTTTAGTCAATTTTCGTCTCTTTTTCAATGTTGATTCACTATTTTTGCACATCAAAGAGTATCTGTACCTTCAACTCATACAGTGCAATGAAGATATTAACTGCAGCTCAATTTAAGATTATTGATAATTACACGATAGAGCATGAACCTGTCAGTTCCATCGATTTGATGGAGAGGGCATCGCGTGCGATGGCTGACAAGATTTGTGCCCGCTGGACTGTTGACACTCCCATCAAGATTTTTGCTGGTCCAGGCAATAATGGCGGCGACGCATTGGCGATTGCCCGTATGCTGTGTGAGGCTCGATATAAGGTGACGGTCTATCTTTTCAACACGTCTGACAACTTGACGCCCGACTGCGAGACGAACAAGCAGCGATTGATGAAGTATCAGATGGATGAACTGAATGCGATGAGGCCTTATAGCGTGATATTCACGGAGGTCACTTCGGAGTTTAAGCCACCGGTATTGGAAAAGGACGATTTGGTCATTGACGGCTTGTTTGGCACCGGGCTCTCCCGCCCCTTGAACGGAGGTTTTGCGTCGGTGGTGAAATATATCAACGCATCGCCTGCCACTGTGGTGGCGATTGATGTGCCTTCAGGACTGATGTGTGAGGACAACACTTACAATGTGATGACACATATCGTGAAGGCTGATGTCACCTATACTGTACAGAATCCGAAACTGGCGTTCTTCTTCCCAGAGAATGAGCCTTATGTGGGCGAATGGGAGGTGCTGGATATCGGTATTCAGGACCCTGAGAATGAGGAGACCAAGACGCCATATTTCCTGACAGAGAAAGACGAGTTCAAGATGGCGCTGAAGAAGCGTTCTCGCTTTGCCCACAAGGGTAGTGTCGGAAAGGCGCTGCTGATAGCCGGAAAGAAAGGCATGGCTGGTGCTGCCGTGTTGAGCGCGAAAGCGTGTCTGCGCGGAGGAGTGGGGAAGTTGACGGTGCGCACGCCAGAATGCAACGTGAGAGTGCTTCAGAGCGCTGTGCCAGAAGCGGTGCTGAATGTGGATGTAGATAACAACTGCTTCAGCCAGTCGTTTGACACTGCGGACTACGATGCGATGGGCATCGGTCCTGGCATCGGCACGTCTTCCTATACCACACAAGCGTTTATTGAACAGGTCAGCCTGGCGAAATGTCCTGCTGTGATTGATGCGGATGCGCTCAACATCTGTGGCTCTCACCGTGGATGGATTGCCCAGTTGCCTAAGTATTGCATATTGACCCCTCATAAGAAAGAGTTGTTTGGCCTTATCGGCACTACGCGCAACTCCTACGAGGAACTGGAGCGTACACGCGATTTGGCGATGCGCCAGCAGCTGTATATCATCATCAAGGGGGCATATTCTGCTGTCTGCACGCCTGAGGGCAATGTGTATTTCAATTCGACGGGCAATCCGGGAATGGCCACAGCTGGTTCGGGTGACGTGTTGACGGGCATCATCTTGGCGCTCTTGGCTCAGTCGTATCCGCCTGAGATGGCAGCCCGCTTGGGTGTGTATCTACATGGACTGGCTGGCGATATCGTGGCAGAGGAGCTGTGCGAGGAGAGCTTGATAGCCAGTGACCTTGTTGATTATTTGCCTCGCGCCTTCCGTGCATTGCGGGGCAAGCAAAATTGATTGGAACATGAAGAAAACAATGATAATGGCTTTTGCAGCCCTGATGGCATGGGGCGCAAATGCTCAGACACAAGTGACAGAGTTTAATCCGGGCGTAGCTGCCAATGGCGTGAATTACGCCTTGCCCAAGACGGTGCTGAATGTGGATGCATCTGCGCAGAAGGTGGTGTATGTGCCCGGTGAATATGCCAAGTATGCAGAGCGGTATCTGCACATTCAGGGTGTCGGCACCGAGCCATCAACGACATGGACGCTGACAGAACTGGAAGTTTATCAGACAGGTGTGCCCGATACGGCAAAGGTGTACACAGTGAAGATGAAGGACAAGACGGTGGCTCCGATGGCGCAACTGACGGAAAGCGGTATTCTGGTGGCTGTCAACACGCAGACGGAACTGGAGGAGCATTCTCTTCCGGCCAGTCGTTCCACTCACCATCAGTTGGATGCACGTCAGTATTTGACGGAGGATATCCTCTCTGCCACTTCAACGGCAAAGATGGCGGAGTTAACGGCTCAAGAAATTCTGGATATCCGTGAAAGCAAGAATGCCATCAAGCGCGGACAAGTGGAGTCGATGCCTAAGGATGGTGCTTCGCTCAAGATTGTGCTGAGCGAATTGGACCGACAGGAAGAAGCATTGACGCAATTGTTTGTGGGTTATAAGGATACCACATGGGTTTCAAAGTCATATAGTTATGAGCCTTTGGCTGATGTAGAGAAAGAGGTTCTTTTCCGCTTCTCTCGCAAGTTGGGATTCGTCGATGCAGATGACCTTGCAGGCGAACCTTACTTCCTCTCGCTCAAGGACCAGCACACGGTGGTATTGCCAGAAGAGAAAGACTTGGTGAAGCGCAAGATTGTTGGGTTGGTGTATAATATGCCAAGCATGGCAAAGGTGCAGCTGTCCACAATGAATGGCACGCTGTATGAGCGTGAGCTTCCTTTCGCTCAGTTTGGCACCATTGATACGTTGAGCCCTACATTATTTAATAAAGGGGTGACAACGAAGCTGACGCTGAACCCCGCAACGGGAGGAATTGTGCAACTGGCACAATAAACCCCTTGGCACGACTTGACACAACCTTATTTTATCAACTCTTAAACATTAAAAACGTATGAAGAAGTATTTAGCAGAAATGGTGGGAACAATGGTTCTTACACTTCTCGGATGTGGCACAGCCGTGTCACTCAATTGTGGTTCTGATATCGCATCGGTTGTAGGCACTGCTATGGCTTTTGGTCTGGCGGTAGTGGCGATGGCCTATACGATTGGCGGTGTTTCGGGTTGTCACATCAACCCCGCTATCACTTTGGGCTGTCTGTTGTCAAAGCGAATCAGCGGCAAGGATGCTGTGATATATGTGGTATTTCAGGTGATTGGCGCCGTGATTGGTTCTGCTATTCTGTTTGCGCTGACCTCTTATGACCAAGCTCAGGCTGGTGGCACTTTGACGGGTGCTAACAGTTGTGGCTCTCACGGGCTGGTGGCAGGTCTCATTGCTGAGATTGTGCTTACTTGCATCTTTGTGCTGGTGGTGCTTGGCACTACAGACGAGAAGAAGGGTGCAGGCAACTTTGCAGGTCTGGCTATCGGTCTTTCGCTGATTTTGATTCATCTGGTGGGTATCCACTATACGGGCACTTCTGTGAACCCTGCACGTTCCATCGGTCCTGCTATCTTCCAAGGCGGACAGGCCCTCAGTGAGCTTTGGGTGTTTATTGTAGGTCCATTCGCTGGCGCTGCCATTGCTGCTGGCATCTGGAAGATTATCGGTTCCGAAGAATAAAGATTGACCGTACTCGAAACGATGATAGAAATAGGAAAGAGAGTGTGCCGTATGATGGGGCATGCCCTCTTTTCTTTTGTCCCTATTCCTGCACTATAAAAACGGTGTGACTCAGACCGAGGGTGCCGGTGTGACTCAGACCGACCTATACGGTGTGAGTCACACCGCTTTTGAGGTGCTGAAAGACCTTGTGCGCCATGTGTTCGTTCCCTTGGTGGGTGAGAAAGGTTGTTCTTCATCAATACTTCTCTTTTTTAGGGAAAGATGCGCCATCGGGGTGAGAAAAAAGCTGTATCTTTGCATGGAATTATGGAACAAGCAAAACTTTGGAATGCGAACTATGTGAAGGTGTGGTGTGCCAACTTCATGATCTTCTTCTCGTTCATGATTGTCACTCCGCTTTTGCCTCTGTATCTGAGCGAGACCTATCATGCGGATAAGGACACGATAGGGCTGGTGCTGTCGGGCTATACCTTGACGGCGCTGCTTGCCCGTCCCATCGCAGGCTATCTGGTGGACAGCTTTCCGCGCAGGGTGGTGCTGCTGACGAGCTATTTCCTCTTTTTTGCTTTCTTTGCTGGCTATCTGATAGCAGGCACCATGGTGCTCTTTACTCTCATCCGCACGATGCACGGTGCGCCCATGGGGGCTGTCACGGTGGCGAACAGCACTTGCGCCATCGATGTGCTGCATCCTTCGCGTCGTGCTGAAGGCATAGGCTATTATGGCATGTCGAACAATCTTGCCACAAGCATGGCTCCCACGGTGGGCTTGTTCATCTACAGCACCATTGGCAATTATAATATCATCTTTCTCATTGCCTTGCTGGCTGCAGGCATAGGATGCGCCATCAACGCTACGGTGCATTTCCCTCCCAAGATGATAGTTCCCAATAAAGACCCGCTTTCCTTTGACCGCTTCTTCTTGGTGAAAGGATGGAGCGAAGGCGTCGTGATGGTATGCGTGGGTGTTTCGTATGGTGTCTTGGCTACCTATCTCGCCATTTATGGCAAGGAGGACTTGGGCATCACGGCAGGCACGGGCATTTGGTTTGCGGTGCTCAGTGGTGGTCTTATCCTTTCTCGTCTGATTGGTGCGCGCTCGCTCCGCAAGGGGAGAGTGGTGGAGAATGTCAATCATGGCATCCTCATCAGTCTCTTTGGCTATCTGCTTTTTGCTGCTGTCAAGAATGAAGTGGGCTATTATGGCGCCGCTATCATTATCGGTTTGGGCAATGGGCATATCTGGCCAGGCATGCAGACGATGTTCATCAATTTGGCTCCCAACAACAAGCGCGGAACGGCCAACTCCTCGCAGTTGACCTGTTGGGATATTGGCATGGGCATCGGTGTTGTGATGGGTGGCGTTGTGATAGAGCACACGCATTATTCCGGAGCCTTTTGGTTTGCTTTCATCATCAATCTGATAGGTGTTTTGTTTTATTTCCTTTATGCAAAGCGGCACTTTATACAAAACCGCTTGAGGTAGCGCTATCGTTGGCCGTGAGGCACATAAACAGCGATTGTCAGGCGTTTAAGGCTTCTTTCGTGAGTAAAAGTGAAAGAAGATGTTTCATAGACGGAAGTAAATCAAGAAGATTCGTGTTATCTTTGCAACACGAATTTAAAACCTATTCAATCAATGAGAAAACTATTCCGTTTGTTAAGTGTAGTGGGGGCAATGCTTCCGCTTTCTGCTGCTGCGCAGAATCCGTTTGTTCAAACCTGGTGTACGAGTGACCCTGCTCCGATGGTGCATGGTGACAGAATTTACGTTTATACAGGTCACGATGAAGATAAAGCCGATTTCTTTTGGATGCAAGAATGGCGTGTGTACAGTTCTGCCGACATGGTGAACTGGACCGATCATGGCAGTCCGCTGGCGCTGGAAAGCTTCAGCTGGGCAGATGACCGCGCTTGGGCAAGCCAGTGCATCGAACGCAATGGCAAGTTCTATTGGTACATCTGTGCCCATTCACGTCTCTCTGGCGGTATGGCTATTGGTGTGGCTGTGGCTGATTCTCCTACAGGTCCATTCCGCGATGCCATTGGCAAGCCTCTCTATGAGAATGGCTCTTGGGACCACATCGACCCCACGGTGTTCATCGATGATGATGATCAGGCTTGGATTTACTGGGGCAATCCACGAGTGTATTGCGGCAAGCTGAACAAAGACATGATTAGCTTTGATGGTGAGGTGTTCAACTTGGACATGACCGAAGAAGGTTTCGGCGCTCCCGACATGGCCAAGCGTGAAAAAGGCAAGAAGTATAAGGACACCTACACAGAAGGCCCTTGGATTATGAAGAAACCTCAGATGGCAGTAGCCAAGAAGGGTGCTAAGACCTCGAAGGGATACTATCTTTTGTATGCCGCAGGCGGTGTGCCAGAGCATATTGCATATTCGGAGGCTCCCTCACCAGCAGGTCCTTGGACCTATAAGGGAACGATCATGCCAGAAGGCGGCACGGGTTCCTTCACTAACCACTGCGGTTATGAGCGCTTCAAGGGACATGATTACTTCTTCTATCATACAGGCAAACTCCCTGGTGGCGGCGGCTTCGGTCGCAGCGTGGCTGTGGAAGAGTTCAAATTCAATGCTGACGGAACGTTCCCAACGATTCTGCCAACAGATAAGGGTGTAGCTCCTATTGGTACTTTGAACCCCTACGAGCGTGTGGAAGCAGAAACTATGGCTTTCTCAAAGGGTATCAAGAGCGAGTGGAACGACAAGACAGGTGTTTACATTTCAGAGACACATGATGGCGACTATATCAAGTTGCAAGCTGTAAACTTTGGCAGAAAAATACCTCGCACATTCACAGCCAGTGTGGCAAGCGCTTTGCGTGGCGGTGCGATTGAAGTACGTATTGACAGCCTTGACGGCAAGGTGATTGCACGTTTGGAAGTGGGTCACACCGGTGGCTGGGAGGAATGGAAAGAAGAAGTTGTTGACTTGCGCACTCCTGTGGTAGGTGTTCACGACCTCTATTTCGTGTTCCGTGGTCGCAAGGGCGTGAAGATTATGAACTTCGACTGGTGGAAGTTCCGTGGCATCGAAGAGTGCAATATGCCACTCTTTACAACGAAATACACAGCAGACCCCTCACCATTGGTGGTGGGCGACACGCTGTTCCTCTACACTTCTCATGACTCACATCCAGAGGATATTCACGATGAGCGAGAGAAGAACTCGGCAGGCTTCTTTATGTACGACTGGTTGCTTTGGTCCACTACGGATATGGTGAACTGGACAGAACATGGTGCTGTGGCATCATTGCGTGACTTCGAATGGCGCAGTCGTGAAAACGGTGCTTGGGCAATTCAGACCGTAGAGCGTAATGGCAAGTTCTACCTCTATGCTCCTCTGCATGGACATGGCATCGGTGTGCTGGTGGCAGACTCTCCTTATGGTCCCTTCAAAGACCCTCTCGGTGAGCCACTCGTATGGCAGAAGGAGCATTGGGATGATATTGACCCTTCTGTATTCATTGATGACAATGGTCAGGCTTGGATGTTCTGGGGCAACCCACACGCTTATTGCGTAAAACTCAATGAGGACATGATTTCTACAGATGGTGACATCTATGTGCTCAATCAAGAGGACGGCATGATGCGTCCCGTGAAGGAAGAAGGCTCAAAAATCAATCTCCGTGTGTCTTGGAACCAGAAAGCCAATTGGGCTATACAGCATTATCAGGAGGGGCCTTGGTTCTACAAGCGCAATGGTCACTATTACATGGCATTCGCTTCAACCTGCTGTCCTGAGGCACTGGGCTATGCGATGAGTGACAGCCCTACAGGAAAGTGGACGGAAATGGGCTATATCATGCGTCCTACAGAGCGTGACCGCGGCAACCATCCTGGCATCTGCGATTATAAGGGCAAGAGCTATGTGTTTGGCCAGAACTATGACATCATGCACATTGACACATGGGAGCACCACGAGCGCCGTTCTGTGAGCGGTCAGGAAATCACTTACAATGCCGATGGCACCATTCAGGAGATTCCTTACTGGCTGGATCAGGAGCCTATGAAACAGATAGAATTCCTCAATCCTTACAAGCGCGTGGAGGCAGAGACGATGGCCTGGGGCAAGAATCTGAAGACTTGCAAGATGGGCATCAAGAATACGGGCGTTGTGAAAGATATGCCTTATTCAACAGGACGTGTCAATATGTATGTCACCGATATTGATGAAGGTGAGTACATCCGTCTGAGAGGTGTGGACTTTGGCAGCGCTGGCGCCAAGAAGTTCATGGCCAGTGTGGCTTCAGCAAAGGGACGTGGCAACATCGTCCTGACCATTGACGGAATTGACGGCAAGGAGATTGGCCGTGTAGCCGTAAAGGCAACAGGTGCAGACGAGAAGTTCTCTACTGTCAGCACGAAAGTGGAGAATGTGAAGGGTGTTCATGACCTCTATCTGCACTTCGAGCAGTTGGATGGCACCTTCAACTTTGACTGGTGGCAGTTCCAATAAATATACAAACAACACAAAACACAGATGATAATGATGAAAAAAGCAATAGTAGCAGCAGGACTGATGTGCATGGCTCTTTGTGCATCATCACAGTCTTACAAGCCTTGGAATAAGGGTGCATTTGAGACTCAAAAATATCGTAACCTCTTTGTGGAGATGGGGTATTCTAAACAAGCTGTAGATGCCAAACTGCAGGAGGTGTTCAACGATGTTTTCTATGGCCCTAACAAAGTGTACTTTGAGGTGGGCGATTCAATGGCTTATGTGTCAGACATCAAGAACCATGATGCCCGTACAGAAGGCATGTCGTATGGTTTGATGCTGGCGGTGCAGTTTGACAAGAAAGACATCTTTGACCGCTTGTGGCGTTGGAGCAAGAAGTACATGCAGCATCAGGAAGGGGAGCGTGAAGGCTACTTTGCTTGGAGCTGTAAAGTGGATGGTACACAGAACTCTGCAGGTGCCGCTTCCGATGGTGAGCTGTACTTCATCACTGCACTCATCTTTGCTTCGAACCGTTGGGGCAACGATACGGGCATCAACTACAAAGCCGAAGCGCAACGTATCCTCAATTGCACGATGCCGAAAGAAGTGGAAGGACGTCCCATGCCTGCATTCGGAGGCTTTGGCGGTGGACAGCAGGCCAATGCCGCTCCTCAAAAGCAGAAGATGTTCCTGATTGACCCTGAAACCAAGCTCATCACCTTTACACCTGATGGTTTCGGACAGCGTTATACGGACCCCTCCTATCATATCCCAGCTTTCTATGAAGTATGGGCAAAATGGGCGGATGACGGACGTGCCGACTATTGGAAAGAATGTGCGGAAAAGTCACGCGCATTCCTGCATAAGGCTTGCCATGAGAAGACGGGCCTGAATCCTGACATGTGTCAGTATGACGGTAGTTTGATGCAAGGTTTTGGCGGTCGTCGCAATGGTGGAAACAACTTCCGTTATGATTCATGGCGTGTGCCGATGAACATCGCGCTTGACTATGAGTGGAGCTGTGCCGACCGTGAGTGGCAGCAGCAATATGGCGAGAAGATTCAGAACTTCTTCTATTCTCAAGGTGTGAATGACTTTATGGATCAGTATCGAGTGGATGGCACACTGCCTGAAGAAGGAGAAATATTGGGTGCTGGAGGTTTCCGCAAACTTCGCCACTCTATAGGTCTCGTTGCTACTACCGCTGCCGCTTCCATGATGTGCAGCCATGCGAAGAGCAAAGAGTTTGTCGATGCCCTTTGGAATGCCAAGCATGTGCCTTTTGAGGATGGCTATTTCGATGCTTACTACGATGGCTTGTTACGTTTATTTGCTTTCATGCATTTGAGCGGTAATTATCAAGTGATATTTCCTAAAAAATAAGGGTGATAAATGAATAAGAGATTCTTTTCTATGTTAATAGGCACAGCACTTTGTTGCTGTGCCTTTGCTCTAACAATAGTTTAGCGTCCTTTTTCTGTGCTTATTCCTGAATAATCACAACATTGTCCTATCATTAGTTAATATTGTGAACCTTCATAAACTCAACTTATTTGTATCTTTGCAGTCGAAGAGATAAGAGTGGTATTTGAGCAACGAACCACATTTCACTTGAAACTTAAAATAACTTCAGAATGTTGAATTATATGAAACTACCCATGATACAATTTAACCGTAAAACCTTATTGTTGGCCACGACATTGATGGCCGTATCCCTAAAAGCGCAAGCATTGCCCTACGGACCCACTCCCACCGAGAACCAAATACGTAGGCAAGACATGGAAAAGTATGCTATCGTCTCTTCTCCCGACGGAAAGATTTCTGTACGGGTGCAGGAGAAAGGTGGAGCGTACGAAGTGATGTACCAGAACAAGAAAGTGCTGAGTATCCCTGCCGTAGGCGTCACTACATCTGCTAAGGATGGCTTAACACCCCAACTAATTCAGAAGAAACTGAAGGGCAAAAAAGTAAATGCCGACTATCAGATGCTGTCTGGTAAGCGGACGAACTGCACGAACAAGGGCAATGAATATGTCTTCAACTATCAGTATGCTGATGGTTCTCCTCTGCGTTTGGTCATGCGCCTTTACAATGATGGCATCGCATTCCGCTATGAATTGGCTGGCCTGAAAGAAGAGAAAATCAAAGACGAGCAGACCACCTTCTGCATCCCAGAAGGAATCAGGCGCTGGATGTTGCAGTGGAGCGATGGCTACGAAGGCTTCTATCCGATGTCCACCACAGCTAACGTGAAGACGCTGGGTGGCTTTGGCGGTTCTGTGCCTCAAGCCAACGTCAACACCCATTGGGGCTATCCCTTGCTGATGGAACCAGCTGACGGCGTGTTTGCCCTCATCACCGAGGCCAACATCGAACGTCGTCAGAGCGCTTCGAGCCTGTTCAATAAAGGCGAACTCTTCAGCGTGAAGCAAGACCAGAACGACCTCTTGCTCTCTGGCGACTGGCACACCCCTTGGCGTGTGGTCATCATTGGCTCCCTTGCCGACGTGGTTGAATCCACCCTCGTCACCGATGTTTCCGAACCCTGCCAACTCGCCGATACCCAATGGATTCATCCTGGTGTTGTCTCTTGGATTTACTGGGCATACAATCACGGCTCCAACGACTTCAACATCATCAAGAAATATGTGGATATGGCTGTCGCCCTTCATCTGCCTTATGTGCTGATTGACGCAGAATGGGACGAGATGGACAAGGTGGCATCCAACGAAGGCAAGACCGTCGAAGATGCAGTAGCTTACGCCAATTCCAAAGGCATCAAGCCCATGATTTGGTACAACTCCTCCGTCGGATGGATCAACGGGGCTCCCGGTCCTAAGTTCCGTCTCAACAAGCCCGAAGACCGCGAGAAAGAGTTTGCATGGTGTGAGAAGATAGGCGTGGCAGGTGTGAAGATAGACTTCTTCTCTGGCGACAACCAGATGAACATGGACTACTGCCAGGATTTGCTCGAAAGTGCAGCCCGTCACCATCTGCTCGTCAACTTCCACGGTGCTCCCATCCCACGAGGCTGGCAGCGCACTTATCCCAACCTCCTCTCTACTGAGGGCGTCTATGGTGCCGAGTGGTACAACAACGTGCCCTCCTTCACCACCAGAGCTGCGGCCCACAACGCTACTTTGCCCTTCACGCGCAACGTCATTGGCCCAATGGATTACACCCCATGTGCCTTTTCTGACTCACAACATCCACACATCACTACGCACGCCCACGAATTGGCACTCACCGTCCTCTTCGAGTCGGGCTTGCAGCATCTGGCAGACCGTCCAGAGAGTTTCCTCGCGCAGCCACAGGCCGTGCAGGACTTCCTGGGGCAACTGCCCAACGCGTGGGACGACACGAAACTGCTGGGCGGCTATCCTGGCGAGTATGTAGTGATGGCACGTCGGAAAGGTGCTGCTTGGTATGTGGCCATCATTAACGGAACAGATGCGGACAAGACAATCAGTATTGACTGGTCACGCCTCAAGAGCAAGGCAAAGCAAGTGAAGGTATATGCTGACAGCGGAAACCCTGCTGAGCCTTGGAATGTGTATGAGACTTCCATCTTGCCTCAGCGTGTTGACCTGAAAGCACGTGGTGGGTGCGTCATGATTCTTCGCTAAGCTGTCCATCAAACCTTAACCGTGTATTTTGAACGCTCATTATAATCTATTGTATAAAGATGAAACGAACATTCTTATTATTGACCGCATTGCTTGCCTTAGCATGGGCAAGCGCGGAGAGTCTTCCCTTTGGCAAGGGAAAACTGACCGTCACGGCACTCACGCCTGCTTCTTTCCGCATCCAGTATGAGGAGCAGGAGATGAAGGCATTGCCCGAGTGGATTTATGTGACGGATGAAAAGGTGCCACTCCAGAAGAAAGTGGCAAACGGAGTTACAGTCTTCACGACAAAAGCAGGAATTGCCCTTCGTGTTGATACCAATCAGATGGTAGTCAGTGTGGCAGACAAGGCTGGCAAGGAAGTTTTCCGTGCCACAGAGCATACCCTTCAGTCTTCCACACTTTCAGGCGAACCTACTTATGTGGCAACGCTGAAAGTAAATTCTCCTGCCGATGAGCACCTCTTTGGTTTGGGACAGTTCCAAGATGGCTACACCGATGTGCGTGGCCTTTCGCGCCGTCTCACCCAGGTGAATACACAGATATCCGTCCCCATGTTCTTGTCCAACAAGGGCTATGGTGTGCTGTGGAACAACTACGGCATGACAGAGTTTAATCCTTCTGACCTGAAGGTGGCTCTCACCAAGCAAGAAGGAGAGGGCGTGCAGGAAGTGGTGAATGTCACTTCAACCACAGGCGGCAAGAGCGAGGTGCGTGTGCGCAACATCTTTAAGGGCTCTTTTACAGTTCCTGCCAATGGCACTTATTCCTTGCTGCTCGATGTAGGACAGACAATGGCTCGTCGTCACAATCTTTGCATAGACGGAAAGACCCTCATAGACCATCGCAATGTTTGGCTTCCCCCAACAGTGTCCATCCTTTGCCATCTTACAGCCGGCACCCATACCGTTGAGGCTGAGCTGGAGCGTGGTGATAAGCCTGTGCTCTACTACCAGCCCGTGCAGAATTCCACTGTGCTTCGTTCACCTGTAGCCAATGCGGTGGACTATACAGTCTTTGTGGGTTCTGCCGATGAGATTATCGCTGATTATCGCAAGACGACAGGCCCTTCCCCCATGATGCCTAAATGGGCTCTTGGCTACATTCATTGCCGCGAGCGTTTCCATAGTTCAGACGAAATTGTGAAGACTGCTCAGCGTTTCCGTGACGAGCAGATTCCTCTCGACCTCATCGTGCAGGACTGGCAGTGGTGGGGCAAGTATGGTTGGAACGCCATGAAGTTCGATGAAGACCACTATCCAGACCCACGCAAGCTCGTTGACGATTTGCACCAGATGGATGTGCGCCTGATGCTCTCTGTATGGTCTAAGATAGACAAGAACTCAGAAGTGGGACGCTCTATGCAAGCACAGGGCTACTACATTCCTGGCACAGACTGGATTGATTTCTTCAATCCCGATGCAGCTGCTGCTTATTGGCACAACTTCTCCACAAAACTTCTGCAGCCTTATGGCATTGATGCGTGGTGGCAAGACGCTACCGAGCCTGAGAATGACGACCTGAAGGGTAGGAGAGTGTGGGGCGGTAAGTATGCCGGCGAGCAGTTCCGCAATGTATATCCTCTCTTGGTCAACAAGACCGTCTTCGAAGGTTCTCGTCAAGATGCTCCTGAACACCGTGCCATGATACTCACTCGATGCGGATTCCCAGGCATTCAGCGTTATGGTGCTGCCATGTGGAGCGGTGATGTGGGCAACGATTTCGAAACGCTCCGCATTCAGATATCTTCAGGACTTGGCATGCAGGCAGCAGGTCTTCCTTGGTGGACCTATGATGCAGGTGGCTTCTTCCGCCCAGGCAATCAGTACAATGACCCTGCATACATCGAGCGTATGCTCCGCTGGATAGAAACCAGTGTGTATCTGCCATTGATGCGTGTACACGGCTACATGAGCGATACAGAGCCTTGGCGCTATGGAAAAGAGGCGCAAGACATCATCACTCGCAGCATCCGTGAGCGTTATCGTCTTCTGCCTTACATCTACTCTAATGCCGCCGAAGTATCGCTGAAGGGCAGTACCCTCATGCGTCCGCTTATTTTCGACTTCGCCAAGGATGAGACGGCTCTCATCCAATTGAATGAATACATGTTCGGTCGTGCTCTTCTCATCAATCCTGTCACAAAGGAGAATGTGACTCGGTGGAAGACCTATCTGCCCAAGAACCGTGGCGGTTGGTATGACTATGCTACAGGTGCTCATCACCAGGGTGGCCTCTACATTGATGCCCCCGTCACTCGCGCATCTATTCCTGTATTCGTGAAGGCTGGCAGCATTCTCCCTATCGGAGCAGACCGTCAATCTTCAGCACAGCAGGCCGACCAGACAATGACGCTTCGTGTCTATCCTGGCGCTGATGCCGAGTTCACCCTCTACGAGGACGAAGGTACGAACTATCATTATGAACAAGGGAAATACACCACCATCCGAATGGTTTGGAATGATGCCAAGCGCACGCTGACGATAGATCGTCGCAAAGGCGCATTTGAGGGTATGCTGACCCGACGCACATTCGTGGTTGTCTGTCCCGATGGCACACAAAAAACGGTGACTTATCAAGGAAAGAAAGTCTCCGTGAAGTTCTAAAGAAAATTGCAGCGTTGAAATCACGTTCAACGCTGCAATTCTTTTTCTATATCATCCATCCATTCTCTTTCTGCTCGCCCTACGACTCTCCCGTCTTGCGTTTTCGATGTCGCAGCATGCAAGGTGTGGAATCCCAATGCCGCAGCCGCTTCAAGGTTGGTTTTGGAGTCGTCAATGAAGAGGCATTCTTCAGCATGGGCACCCGTCTGTTTTAGCACTTCCAGATAGATATCGTCATTCGGTTTGGCCATATGCATTTCTTGAGAGAGGAACACATGGTCGAAGAGGCTATCCACCACCTCTTGCCCACCGAAACATTGGTCGACAATCTTCACCCAGTGTGCTTCGTTCGTGTTGGAAAGCATGCAAATTCTGTAGCCTCGTTCTTTGAGTTCCTTGACCTTCTCCAAACGATATTGTGGAATGTCGATGCAGCAAGTGTTCCATGCCTCCAGTATCTGAGCCTCCGTAGTGCCAGGACGGCAATACTTCTGAATGCCCGAAAGAAAATCATGCGTGGAGATGTCTCCCGTTTGGTAGAGGTGCATGGCTCCATTGGCCACCATGCCTTCACCCAATACGGCAGCCTTTTTACCTGTGTTGACCTGTTTCTCCGCCTGTTCATACGCTTTCAGGTCGATGCCTAAAGCACTCATCTGTTGCATGCAATAGACAAGGTCAATGTCGAGCAGCACTCCTCCAAGGTCAAAGATGATGGTTTTTATCACAGCGACTTACGATTTGATGTGTACATCCATTTGCTGGAATGGTATTTCAATGCCAGCCTTGCCTAACTCTCGATAGATTTTCTCAGTCGTTTCAAACTTCACAGTCCAATAGTCTGTTGCATCAGCCCACACACGCATTTGGAACACGATGCTGCTGCTGCCCATTGTTGTCATAGGAATGTATGGAGCCTTGTCAGCAGGTTCCTTCATGATGCGCCCATCTGCTTCGATGATGGCATCTAATACCTTTCTCACATCGTCAGGGTTCGTTCCATAAGCCACCTCCACATCGATATCAACACGTCTGGTGCTTGCCTTGGTCGAATTCTTCAAACTGCCCGTAGCCAAAGGACCATTAGGGATGATGATAGTTTGATTGTCTGGCGTGGTCAGCACGGTATTGAAAATCTGTATCTCCCGTACCGTTCCTGCAAATCCTTGCGCCTCAATGAAATCTCCCACTTTGTAGGGCTTCAGCAAGAGGATGAGAACGCCTCCCGCAAAGTTCTGCAACGTGCCGCTCAACGCCATGCCGACAGCGATACCTGCTGATGCAAACACCGCCAAGAACGAGCTGGTGTCAATGCCTAAGATGCCGATGATGATGATGGCCAGCAGCAGATTCAATGAGATAGAGATGAGGCTGTTCAGGAACGACGTCAGTGAAGCCTCCACTTGGCGCTTCTGTGTCACCTTTCTCAATAGCTTGATGGCATATTTAATGATAAAGCGCCCGATGAAATAAACAACGAGAGCCAAAATCACGTTCTTGCCAAACTGTACGATATATCCAATGACGTCGCTCATGGCTATCTTGCTGAAGTCCATGTTGGCCAATTCCGACACGATGTCCTGTCCTGTTCCAATGCTGTTTTCTTCCATTTTTCGTAAGAGTCTTTTTACCTATTTGCCTGCAAAGGTACAACAATAACTTGAATTACAAGGACTATTTGACTAAAGTTTCGCGGCTGCTTATTTCTTCATCAAGAATTTGCGAATTATAGAATTTTCCTCTTTAATCTTTAATTTATCAAGAATTTGAGAATTGGAGAATTTACTCTATACGAACACGAATGTTTTTAAGACAAATTCTCTCATTCTCTAATTCTTGACCATAATATATCAAGAATGGATAGAATTATAGAATTATCTTTTGCGGACACGGATGATTTTAAGTCAAATTCTCTCATTCTCTAATTCTTGACCTTAATATATCAAGAATGGATAGAATTGAAGAATTATCTTTTTACATCTATTGAAAGTTGAGTATTTTTATTTATCACGAATTCACCTTTTCACCCAATTGATAATTAGGAGTGAGGAGTTAGGAGTTAGGAATTAGAAGTTAAAATGGAAGTTAAAAAGGAAGTTAAGCGCTACGCGCAAGACGAATGTGAAGCCAATGGGCAACACCAGCATGACTATCGTCTTTTTTAACTTCCGCGAGCGAAGCGAGTTAACTTCTCCTTTAACTCCCTCCTTTAACTCCCTCCTTTAACTCCCTCCTTTAACTCCTAACTCCTCACTCCTAACTCCTCACTCCTCATTCTTCCCTCCTCACTCCTCCCTCAAATAAAAAACGGTGCTCCATTGAAGGGCACCGTCATTTTGTGGAGATGGAGGGGATTGAACCCTCGTCCAAACAAGGAAGCCATACGCTTTCTACATGCTTATTCTTGCCTTTGGTTTTCGTGATGCAGCAAGACCAAGACCACCAACTGCATCCTTATCCTCTAAAACTTCATTGGCAGCACGAGGCTACTGTCAACTATTCCTGAATTTATAGCACCGCTGGTCAGAACGCCTCAGGACGAGTGGCTTTCTGGGCGATGTCTCGTTCCCTCGACCTTGCGAGAGAATTAGGCTCGATTTACTAAACTTCGATCAAGCAGCGAGAGCGTAACGAGTTTCGCCAATTAATTCTTTGATGTCTGAGATTTAAGAGAGGGGCATCGACTCTCTGCATGCTTACGCATCACCTCGGCTTGCTGTCAAATCCAGTCATCCCCGACGTGTTTTGCGGATGCAAAGGTATGGAAAAGTTGCTGGTTAGCAGTCAACAATCGCTATATTTTTTCAAATTGAAGCATCTTTTTGTTGGGAAAGGATGCTTTTGGCAATTCTAAACTAACGTTTTGGTGACCTTAGTTCAGTAACAAGATAATCTTTTATAATCAAGAATTTGCGAATTGGAGAATTTTTCTCTTTAATCTTTTATTTATCAAGAATTATAGAATTTACTCTATACGAACACGGATGATTTTAAGTCAAATTCTCTAATTCTCTAATTCTTGATATAACCCCCAGAGCCAAGAATGTCTCTCTTATTTCTAGGCTTTGCCCTAAGATTTAAATTGATTTGAATGATTTCTTGCGCAGCAATAAAACACCCCAAGAGCCGCCTGCTGCGGCTATCTCTTTTATATCCTTCGGATAGAAATCTATCAAAAATCTATTAAAAAAATCTTGGGGCAAAGCCCTGAAATGGTAGAGCCTTGCACGGCTCTGGGCTAACGCGATGTTATTTTAGTCTCACACAGATTCCGCAGATTCCACAGATTTTTTGAGCCAAGAATGGCTCTCTTATTTCAGGGCTTTGCCCTAAGATTTAAATTGATTTGAATGATTTGACTTCGTCGAGCTAAAGGTTCTTGCGCAGCAATAAAGCCCCCCAGGAGCCTTGAACAATTCTTGATCAATTGAACCGGCTGGAATTCTTAGCTAAAGAACTCCTGCATCTTTTGCTTCTCGCCCGCCACAATGATGATGTCATCTTCCTGTATGATGATGTTGGGGTCAGGATTGGTGTAGAAGTCATCCAGGGGTCTGATGAGTCCCATGACGATGCAATTGCCCTTCTCCCGAATGCCCGAATTGATGATGCTCTTGCCGCACAGAGGAGAGTCCGCCTTGATGGTGAAGTTGTCCAAGATGATGCTGGTGTTGATATTATCTGTGTCGGTATTGGAAAGGCTTGTTTCCAGCATCTTCTGGAAGGAAGCCACATCGGTATCCGAACCCGCCAGAATCACCCGGTCACCAGGGTACAGGCGATGATTTCCTCCAGGGATATTGATGTTGATGCCTCCGCGTATGATGCGTACGATATTGGCACCCGTCTTACCTCTGATGCCTAAATCCTTGAGCGCCTTGCCCGCAAAAGCAGAATTGGCAGAAACCTCCACCTCCGCAATGTGCAGGTCCAGTGTCAGCAGCGAGTCCTCAATTTCGCGCTCCAGTCCTCGTTTCGATTCTGCCAACCGTTCACGCGCATAAAGATTATCGTTGAAGAGACGCAGGAACGTGTTGATGCCAGGAGCCATAGCCAAGTGCAGCAACAGCATTTTGAACAGTCTCACGGCAGGCCTTGCCCATGTGGCGCGCTTTTTGCTGCTGTTGGTTTTCCGTTTTTCCGTATAGCTGTCCAGCATCTTGTGCGTCTCTTCGCTCATGTGGCTCTCCAGGAAGGCCAGAGTGGGGTAGGCGAGTTTCATGATGTACGGGGTGAGGAAGGTGGTAATCACACTCACAGCCACCACAATAGGGTAGAGGCTTGAGTCCGTCACCTTCAGGTTTTGTCCCAGGTTGGCGATGATGAAAGCGAACTCACCAATCTGCACCAGTGAAAAGCCCGTCTGCAGCGCCACTCTCAGCGGTTGTCCCGACAGGAGCGTGCCGATAGAGCCAAACAGAATCTGTCCCACAATCACCACCAGCGTGATGATAGTGATAGGCAACCAATACTGCAAGAGCAGGGCAGGGTTAATCATCATGCCCACAGACACAAAGAATATAGCGCCAAAGATATTCTTCATGGGCTGTACCAAGTGCTCAATGCGCTCAGCGTCGATGGTCTCGGCAAGCACAGAGCCCATCACGAATGCGCCCAGAGCGCTGCTAAAGCCCGCCTGCACCGCCAGCAGCACCATGCCCAGACACAATCCGATAGAGAAGATAGTCAGCGTCTCGTCGTTCAGATACTTCTTGAACTTCTTCAGGAACGTAGGAATCAGCGTGATGCCCAGTACAAACCAGAGGGCGATGTACATTACCAGCTTGGCCACCTGCCATAGCAGTTCCTCGCCCTCAAACTTGTTCTTCACAGCGATAGAACTCAGCAGCACCATCAGCACCACCGCGAAGAGGTCCTCCACAATCAGAATGCCAAAGCACACCCCCGCAAAGCGATGGCTCCGCAGTCCTGCCTCTTCAATAGCCTTAAATACGATAGTGGTTGACGACATACACAACATGCCGCCCAGGAACAGCGCGTTCATGCCTCCCCATCCCAGCGCGTAAGCCGTCAGCATGCCAGCCGTCATCATGCCCACTACGATGACGCCAGCGCCAATCATAGCCGTGCTGCCCACCTTCAGCAGTTTCTTGAAAGAAAACTCCAGTCCCAGACTGAACAGCAGGAACAGTACGCCAATCTCTCCCCATGTGGCAGCATTCTCAGCGTTGTTAATCCACGATTCCCCCATCACATAAGGGCCCACCAGCATGCCCGCAACAATATATCCTAAGACAACAGGCTGCTTAAACAGCTTGAACAACAGGCTCGTGATGCCTGCCGTCAGCATGATGATACAAAGGTCTTCTATCATTTCCTATATATCTTATATATTCTTAACTCCTCACTCCTAACTCCTCATTCCTCACTCCTCATTCCTCACTCCTCATTCCTAATTCCTCATTCCTCACTCCTCATTCCTCATTCCTCATTCCTCATTCCTCATTCCTCACTCCTCATTCCTCACTCCTCATTCCTAACTCCTCACTCCTAACTCCTCACTCCTCATTCCTCACTCCTCACTCCTCATTCCTCATTCCTCACTCCTCATTCCTAATTCCTCATTCCTCACTCCTCACTCCTCATTCCTCACTCCTAACTCCTAACTCCTAACTCCTCACTCCTCACTCCTAACTCCTCATTCCTCGTCCAGATGATTCTCCCACAGATAGTGCTGTGTGTCTTTCGCTATCACACCCGAGAGCAGCAGCAGCGCAATCAGGTTCGGCACGGCCATCAGGGCGTTCATGATGTCGGCCACGTTCCACACCAGCGCCAGGCTCATTGTGGCGCCAGTATACACCAGCATGATGTACATGATGCGGTAGAACACGATGCTTCGTCTGCCCGCCAGATACTCTATGGCCCGCTCGCCGTAGTAGCTCCAGCCCAAGATGGTGGAGAACGAGAATGTGATGATGCCAAACGTCAGGATGGGAGTGCCCACATACGGAATCATGCCAAACGCCTTCTTCGTCAGCATGCCGCCGTCCTCTTGGCTGATTTCAGGATAAGCGATGATGCTCGACACAATCACCAGACCCGTGATGGCGCAAATCACCACCGTGTCCCAGAACGTGCCCGTCGACGACACCAGCGCTTGTCGCACAGGATTCTTCGTCTGTGCCGCAGCAGCCACAATCGGAGCCGAGCCCATGCCCGACTCGTTCGAGAACAGACCGCGCGCAATGCCATACCGTGCCGCCACCATCACCACCGTTCCTGCGGTGCCGCCTCCCACTGCCTCCAGCGAGAAAGCCTTCTCGAAGATGAGCGCCACAGCCTCGCCCAGATAAGCGTGGTTCACGCACAGTATGTAGATGCACCCCAGCACATACAGCAGCGCCATCATCGGCACCAGCGCTGTGCACCAGCGGGCAATGTTCTTCAAACCGCCAATCACCACAAACCCCACCAGCGTGGCCAGCACAAAGCCCGTTATCATCTTCGTGCGCTCTGCCGACAGCCATCCATCCAACACCAGCGCCAGGTTCTCGCTGATGGCATTCGCCTGCACCGTGTTGCCGATGCCAAACGAGGCCACCGCCGCAAACACACAGAACAGCACGCCCAGCCATCGCATTCCCAGTCCGTTCTCCAGCGCATACATCGGTCCGCCCAGTATTCGCCCGTTCTTTGTCTTCACTCTGTACTTGATGGCCAGCAGTCCCTCGCCATACTTCGTGGCAATGCCAAACACGCCCGTCAGCCAGCACCACAGGACAGCCCCCGGTCCGCCCAAGCTCACAGCCGTGGCCACACCGATAATGTTGCCCGTGCCAATCGTTGCTGCCAGAGACGTGGCCAAAGCGCCAAACTGGCTCACTTCGCCTGTGGCGTCCTTGTCCTTTCTGACCGACAGGCGGATTGCCGTCCAGATTTTCCGTTGTGGAAACTTCAGTCTCAGCGTAAGAAAGATGTGCGTGCCCAGCAGCATCACAATCATGGGCCATCCCCACACGATGCCGCTGATATATTCAGTAAGTTTCAGTAATTGCTCCATTGGTTATGCTATGATCGCTCTTTCTGTTGTTTAGATGTCGAAAGTTGGCCACAAAGGTACAAAAAAAAGCCCAAGTGTGAAAATACCCAAGTGCAAAATTGCAAAAGCACTTCTCACTGCTTTCTCATGAACCTCTCATCTTTATCTCCACTCTTCCCATACCTTAGCCATAGTCTTGCCTTATAGTACCTCCTATCCTTGTCCGCTATATCTACGCTATATGACCGGTATATGTTCGGTAATGCACCGGACATATACCGGACAAGTACTGAACAAGTACTGAACAAGTACCGGACAAGAATTGAGGCTACTCCCTTGCTACTCCCTTGCTACTCCCTTGCTGCCCCCTTGCTGCCCCCTTGCTGAATGCTTGCTACCCAGTTAGTCAGCATTTGCTACCCAGTTAGTCAGCATTTGCTACCCAGTTAGTCAGCAAAAAACTCTTACAAGTATTGTGCAAGCTTCGATATGTTGTAGGTCATAGATTCAATAGTGATTGTGTGATTTTAAGCGATGCATAGTGCTTATATTGTGCTTTGACTACTGAACGTTGAATGCTTTAAACCTCATATTGGGGGAGGGCGCCTGCTTAAATCTGTGTTAGTAGTTTAGAAAAACCATGAATAACCCCAATTTTCAGGGGTGCAAGTCGTGCATTTTGAGCCTTTGCGAGCCCCTGCATCTTATGTGCAGCCGTTTTGCTAATATTGTATCTTATTGATATTTTGCTTTTTAGATGAAAATTAAATGGCCTCGTGTTCCAGTTCCAGTTGTTCCAGTTTGTTTTTTGGCAGTTCCATTACACCCTAATTCTATATATAACTATCTATATATTAGTTAGTTATAAAGATTATAAAAGGGGTGTTTGTCCCTCAAATTTTAATTGGAACAACTGGAACTGGAACGCACGACCTGTTTACTCTTAGCCTTCCCCTACAAGGCCCTTCAGCGTCCTTCTTAGTTCGCGATACACCTCAAAGGCGTATGTAGGTACTGCGTTTCATGCCCCATGAGATTACGGCTCAATCATTTGGGGTAAGTAAAACCTTTTCGCAAGCATTAGAGTGGAATCTGTGTGACCTTCTTCTGTTCCGCTGAAGGCGGCAAATCCGCTCCATCTGCTAAATCATCGCGAAGCGGTATGTTATTTTAAGGTCACACAGATTACGTGGATGACACGGATTTTGTTAATTGACAATTGACAATTAGCTTCGCTGAGGTTTGGGCGCGACTCGGCATAGTTCAAGTACACTTGACTCTGCTCTCGCTGCTACAAACGTTGATAATTGACAGTTGGGCTGGCGCGGTGTTTGTTTTGTTGCTGCGCAAGAACCTTTAGCTCGACGAAGTCAAATCAGATAAAATCTTGTTTAAATCTGGGGGCGATGCCCGGAAATAGGCTAACATAAGGTCAAGAATTAGAGAATTTGAGAATTTTCTCCTCCCTTAGACATTTGACCTTAGACCTTAGACATCAGCCTTCAGACATTCCACCTCTCACCTCAACATACACCCCGCATGGCAACTGTCAATTATCAAAGTTTGTGTTCGCTTAAAAAGCAATCCACCGAAACATCTCAACAGATGTCTCGGCGGATATTATTATATTTCTATGCTAGAGAGGGCTTAGTCGATGATGGTCTGTGCCCAAAGGGGAATATCGTCTGTGTAGCGCTTGAAGAGCCTGCCCTCTGTCATACGGAAAAGCAGGCGAGCCTCGGCATCGTCGACTGAGTTGTCGTAAACATACACACGGTCAGCAATGGTAGCCACACGCTTGCAGTTAAGTATCGATTTCTGGTAGCGTGAGATAATCTTGGGAATCGGCACGTCGTGACCGCCCTCCATTACTCGCTGAGCAATGCGTAATGCATTGATAGTGGGGTGGCTGGTGGACACAAAGAACAGGCGAATAAAATAGCCTGCTTCATGAGCGCGCCTAATGAAGTCTACCTTTCCTTCAGAAGATAGAACCGTTTCGAAGATAAGGCTCTGTCCGTTTTTCAAACACGCTTCACGTAGTTCTTCGCAGTATTGTGCTGCTTGGAGAACAGCCTGAGGCGAGTTCCAGTCGCCGAACTTATCTTGCGCCACCTGGTCAGGATTGATGTAGAGCGCATCTTCAAGCCATTCATGACGAAGAATCTTCGAGGTGATAGTGGTCTTGCCCGATCCGTTTGGACCAGCAATGACGATGAGTACTGGGCGATGCCTCTCCGTTAGCATGTTGAAGCAATCTTTTCAGATTCACGTTTCAGTTGTCCGAAGAAACGTGCCGTTGCATCCGCTTTCTTCTGCTTCGCCTCCTCTGCAGCCTCGCGCATCAGTTGCGAGAGCATCTCGTCGGTTGGCTCCTCCATGCTTGTCAGTTTGTACGTATCGATGCTCATAATCTTCATAAGTTGGTGGTTACGCTACAAGGACAGTGCAAGCCGAATGCAATCAAACTTGTTTGCTTAGGCGTGTCCCGTTCTCGCAGCCTTTTGGTTGCAAAGTTACAATATTTAGTCAATATTCTCACAATTTTCCTCAGATAATTATCAATAATTCTCATAATTCCGACCAATGATTATTGGTCAAAGGTTTTCTAAAAATGAGAAAATGATAAAATGATTTTTTTCCTGATTATGGTGACCTTGACGAATGGTACGCATTGAGATTTTGAGCATATATAAAGCGTGTCTCTTTGAGGATTTCGGCACTTTTTAGCAGAAAGTCTTTGAGATTTTCGGCATTTTTTATTCTTTTTTCCTTTGGAAATTGGACAATTAGGGGGGAAACTTTGATTCACGCTAAGGAGTTGTATCAGTTGACCTGTCCATCGTGATTTGGTTTTGTGATAAAAAAGGTGAAAATATAGTAAAAAATCAGGGTTTGTTAATTCTGTTTTATAGAAAATGCTTAACTTTGTAAACGGAACTTTGATTCGCTGAAGATGGCTGATGGCTGAGGGCGGATGGAAGAAGTATGAAGGAAGATGTAAGAAGGAAGATGTATGAGAACGTGGTGGCACAAATGTGCTCGACGAGTTCTGTAAGGGATTAACGATTTTTGCAAAGAATAGTGGAACGAAAATTAGGTCGGTCCACAAGACCACGGGGACGGTTCCGCTGATCCACTAAAGAAGCAGGCCACTATCTTGTGGTTTGCTTTTTTTCTTGAAATAATTCGCAAAATATTTGGTGAATGTTCATTAAATGATTAACTTTGTAGCAGTAAAACGCTATAAAGGATGGAGAAAGTTCGATTCATCAAGCTTTTCAAGAACTACTACAAGGAGTTTTATGTGGCGCAGACCAAGGTGGTGCGT
>CADAEK010000008.1 GCA_902786925.1 uncultured Bacteroidales bacterium | reverse complement strand
TTGGGGAAGGTGATGCGTCCAGACAGGGTGATGGGTTTTCCGCTGACCGAGACACTCTCGTAGCTGAAGGTGCACGTCTGTACCTGCCAGCCGCTGCTGCTGGGTGACTCTTTGGCAAAGGTCTTGTCCATTTTGGGCTGTCGTAGTCCGACTAAAGTCTCAATGGCTTTAGAAAGGATTTTATTAGCAGTCTCATTGTCCCCTATCTGATTCTGCATGAATTTATTGCTGCGGACTTTATTGCAAAAATCGTTGGGAGAATAACAATCCATGCTGAGAACAGAATGGGGGATGATGAACTCCTCTGGTTCTTTTTGCTCCTCAGGGTTTACATTGGTGTTATTCGTATCATCATGATCGTTCTTATCACACCCTGTGAGTGCCAGAAGAATCATCATGCTAAAAAATAAAGCAAATCGTTTCATGTTTTTGATGTACTAGTTTCCGCCGTAGCATAAAAGCTGTAGCCCTGCAGCTCGTGCGGTTCGTTTGTTAATACTCCGTTAATTCTCAATTTTTCTTACCAGACATACAATACTGGATTGGCTCCATCCATGTTCTGTTTGCTCTCATTGTTTGAGGTGGTGATTTCATAGGCAATTGAGCTTATGTCTTGCAAAGATGTTATGTCACTTGCAAAGGTACTCAAAAAAAACACAATTAACGAAATTTTGGTGCCACATAATTATGAATTAAGATAAAATTTGTTCAAATTACGCGCGATACAATGATTCTGTCAGCGCATTGCATTTCTAGGCTCTGCCCATAGATTTTCATTTTTTTGAGTGATTTGACTTCGTCGAGCTAAAGGTTCTTGCGAAGCAATAAAAACACCCCAAGAGCCGCCTGCTGCGGCTATCTCTTTTATATCCTTCGGATAGAAATCTATCAAAATCTATTAAAAAAATCTTGGGGCAAAGCCCAGAAATGAGCCTCTCCCGACCTCCCCTAAAGGGAAGGAGATAAGCCTCTGCGCGGCTTGGCTGGCGGTTGAGAGTTGAGAGGTCTGAGGGCTAATGTTTAATGTCATAAGTCAAATGACTAATGTCTGAAGTCTGAGGTCTGAAGTCTTTCTTGTCATACTCGGTCAGCAACTCAATAGTGAAAGGTTCAACATAAATTTTAATGATTAATTATATGGAGTGATTAGATGATAATTATATGTTTATTCAACATTAATTTGCCATTAATTGGAACATTAATTTTTCGTTAATTATATTTTTCCAGAGGTTCGAGCCTGGTGAGAGTTGACAGTTGACAGTTGACAGTTGACAGTTGACAGTTGAGAGTTGGGCTGGCGCGGTGTTTGTTTTGTTGCTTCGCAAGAAATCAAACAAATTAATTTAAATCTTGGGGCAAAGCCCAGAAATGGGAGAGCCATAAATGGCTCTGGCTTGCGCGGTGTTCTTTTAATCTCACACAGATAGCACAGATCACTCAGATTTTTTAGAGCCTCGGATGGCTCTTGGAAGATTGCACAGATGACAATTAGCTTCGCTGAGGTTTGGGCGCGACTCGGCATAGTTCAAGTACACTTGACTCTGCTCTCGCTGCTACAAACGTTGACAGTTGACAGTTGAACTACAACTCCTAATTCCTAATTCCTAATTCCTAACTCCTAATTCCTAATTCCTAGGGGGTCTTTAACTATCGAAAGGGATAGAAGGTGGCACCGATGGTGAGGGCGCGGTTCTGATAGAGGCCTGGGAGTTGGGACCATTCTGCGGTGGTGTAGCCTCCAAGGTCGTGGTACTCGGCGAAGAGGGAGCACTTCTCCCCTATCTGCTTGTGGCCCTTGACGGTGGCATAGAGATGGGCATGGCGCTGCTCGATGTCGCGGCGACTGCTGTAGAGCAGTACGGAGGAGAGGCGGAGGCCATAGGGCAAGCGGAGGACGGGGGCTGCCTTGAGGGTGAAGAAGTTGTCGTTGTCGGAGGGAATTCCTGCGCCTGCACGCTGGTGCTGATGGTAGTAGTTGGCTCCGATGGTGAGGTCGAAGGCAGGGGTTTTCCAATAGAGGGAGTTACGAAGACCAAACTGGGTGAGGTCTTGTCCCGGAAGATGCCGATACCAGTTGTTCTCGATGCTGCTGTGGAGAACGAGGTTGTTCTGCTGATAGGTGTAGCGGAGCAAACCCTGATGGATGAGGTGGGTGCAACTGGCTTTTGAGGAGTATCTCAGCGAGGTGGCAGGCGCGGTCTCGTCGGCGAGGAAATCGTCCATCATGGGCATGTGGAAGCGACGGGTGAAGAGTGCCTGAAAGAAGTGGCGGCGAGCCTTGTAGCCCACACTGGCGATGTATTGGTGATTGTTGCGCTGATGGCTCCACAGACTACGGTCGGGCGAGTCATACTGGCGGTTCCAGTAGTTCATCATGCGGTAGCGGTCACCAAGGGTGATAAGCCAAGGGCCATGAGCGTAGTCGAGTTGCGCATAGAGGTCGGTGAGCAAGGTCTGTTGGCGGTTGCGATGGTCGTTTCGGATGTTCTCATAGTCCATCTCGCTGCCCACCATCAGCCAAAGGTCGGGCGTGAAAAGCGGTGTGTTGAACTCCAGATAGAGGTATGGGTAGGTGTCGTATTTCTTTTCGCTGCCACTGGATATCCAACTGTAGTCTCCTGTCTCTGCGAAGAGAATGGCCTTGTTCTTGAAGGTGTGGACATAGGACAGGATGAGGGCATAGGTGCGGAAATAGTTGGGGATGGTTCCGATGAGGTCGGGGTTGAAGAGTTTCTGCTTGGTGTCGTCATACCCTTGGGTGGCTTTGAGGATGAGATTGTCGTTGTCGCTCAGTTTCCAATCCATGCTGAGGTGTAAGTTCTCGATGAAAGCGCGGTCGGTGATGCGAGAGATGTCGGTGGGATAGGCTTTGCCGTAGGAGGTGCGTGCCAGAGCATAGCCTCGCACGGTGAGCTTCTCGGTGTTGCTGATGATGTCGGCATAGACTTTGCCATTACCATAGGTGCTGCCTGAAAGGGCCACTTTGCCATCGGTCTTGGCGTCGCGGCGGTAATAGATGTCTATCACGCCTCTTGTGCCATCTACAGCCTTTGCCACAGGGGCGTGGGGGCATATCTGGATGCTCTCTATCTCGCAGGCTTTGAGATGCGTGAGGAAGGTCTCGCGATCGAGGAATATCTCGATGTTGTCGATTCGGAATGAATACTGTGAGCTGATGGTCTTGCCATCGAGAGAAAGAAACTCGGGACAGGTGTGGAGGACATCCATGAGGGTCATCTCGCTGTCGGGATTCATCTTGTCCACATGAATGATGTATCTGTCGCCTGTGTGAGTGATGATGTTGCCGTCGGCTTGTGCAGTGAGTCCGTTCAAACACAGAAGACACATAAAGAGATGCTGTATGAAGCGATTCAGCGATGTGCCTGTTTTCATTATAATGTCTTTTAAAGTCGAAGGTCAAAAGGGGATGGGCTGCATATATGCTAGCCGCATCTTGATATACAAAAGTAGGGAAAAAAGATTGACTCCCTCAAAAAGAGCAAGGACTTTTTTTGTTTTGCCATGAACAAATCCTTGATAGTGAACAATTCATCCTCAAAAAGGAGCACTCTATACCTTCGACTTTAGACATTGAGTCCCCCCCCTTGCAGTCTTGCAAGGAGGCTCATAAGGGGCCATGTGGGCGTGTTTACCCAATCACTTCAAACTTGGCAAACTTGAGCAGCAACTGCTTGGTGCCCACATTCTCGAACTGCACCGTGGCTTTGGTGTTGTCGCCTGTGCCTTCGACACGGAGGACTTGACCACGACCGAAACGATTGTGAATGATCAGGGAACCTTCGCTGAGTCTTGCTGCGCTTGGAGACGGGGCACTCTGCGGTGTGCGAGATGCCTGAGAGATGGGTGCAGAAGGACGAGGAGCAGACATAGGACGTGCAGACGGAGTGGCAGATGGCACAAAAGGACGGAAGGGGCGCTGTGCCTCTGGTCTTGAAGTGCTGCCAAAGGAACTGCTCTTTCGTGCCCAAGGCAACTGCACATCGTCGTCCATGCTTCGATGAGCGGAGAACATAGTTTGCTGACGGTCCAGATATTTGGGGTCTATGTCCTTGAGAAAACGGCTGGGAGAGGAGAACTCCATCTGTCCGAAACGGAAACGGCATTGGGCATAGGAGAGGTAGCAGTGGGTCTTTGCACGAGTGATGGCCACATAGAAGAGGCGGCGCTCTTCTTCCATCTCACGCGGATTGCCAGACACCATATCGCTGGGGAAAAGTCCTTCTTCAAGGCCCACGACGAAGACGGTATTAAATTCCAGTCCTTTGGCAGAGTGGATGGTCATAAGCGTGATTTTGTGCTCGTCCCCACCCTTGTCGCTGTCCAAATCGCTCATCAGAGACACTTCGGAGAGGTAGTCGCTCAGGGATATGTTTTCGTTGCCTTCTTCCATGCGCATATCGCAGAAGTCCTGCATACCATTGATGAGCTCTTCCACATTCTCCTGACGAGAGAGGTTCTCGGGAGTGGTATCCTGATAGATATCGGCGCTGATGCCGCTCTGCTTGACGATGAGGGCACCTATCTGATTGGCTGGGAGTGTGCGTGCCTGCTCGATGAAGGAATCAATGAGTTGCTTGAACATGGAGAGTTTGACGAGTGTGCCGTTGTTCACTCCCAATCCATATTCTGAAGGATGGTTGATGACGTTCCAGAGACTGACGCTGTGGGTGTTGGCAGAAGCGAGAATCTTCGAAACGGTGGTCTGTCCAATACCTCGAGCGGGATAGTTGATGATGCGCTTGAAGGCCTCTTCATCGTTGGGATTCACAGCCAGACGGAAGTATGCGAGGATGTCTTTGATTTCCTTGCGCTGATAGAACGACAGACCGCCGTAGATGCGGTATGGCATGGCCTCTTTGCGAAGGGTATCCTCGAAGACACGGCTCTGGGCATTGGTGCGATAGAGGATGGCAAAGTCGGAATACTCGCAGCCTTCTCTGCGCTTGATGGCACGAATGGCATTGGCCACCATCTTGGCCTCTTCAATATCGGAGTGGGTGTCGAGCACATGGAGCTTTTCACCTCTGGCATTTTCGGAGAACACGTCCTTCTTGATCTGCCTGCTGTTCTTCTTGATGAGACTATTAGCAGCCTCGACGATGTTCTGTGTGGAGCGATAGTTTTGCTCCAGTTTGAAAAGCTTTGCTCCGTTGTATATCTGCTGAAAGGTGAGTATGTTGTCGATATTTGCTCCACGGAAACTATAAATGCTCTGAGCATCATCGCCTACGACACAGACGTGCTGGTGCTGGCGAGTGAGTTGCCACACGATGCGGTGCTGCGCAAAGTTGGTGTCTTGATACTCATCTACCAGCACATAACGGAAACGCTGCTCCCACTTGGCAAGCACATCGGGGTGCTGTTCAAAGAGGAGATAGGTGTAGAGGAGAATGTCGTCGAAGTCCATCGCGTCACTCTGACGGCAGCGATTGCAGTAGCGCAGAAAGATTTGCCCGAGGGCAGACATGTTGCGACGGGCATCGCCCTGACGGTTGGCGGGGTTAGCCACATACTGCTCGGCTGTGACAAGCTGGTTCTTGGCATTGGAAATGGCGCCCAGCACGTTGCCGGGCCTATAGGCCTTATCATCAAGCTCCATCTCTTTGATGATGGTCTTGACGAGGCTCTTGCTGTCAGCAGCGTCGTAGATGGTAAAATTGCCGGAAAAGCCTATCTTCTCATGTTCCTGGCGGAGGATGCGCAGGAAGATGCTGTGGAAGGTGCCCATCCACAACATTCGAGCATAGTCCTCACCTACAATGCGTGCAATGCGGTCTTTCATTTCGCCTGCCGCCTTGTTGGTGAAGGTCAATGCAAGGATGGACCAAGGCTGGTAGCCATGTTCCATGAGGTATGCAATCTTATAGGTGAGCACGCGGGTCTTTCCTGAACCGGCTCCTGCGATGACGAGTGAGGGGCCATCGCAATATTCCACAGCTGCTCGCTGTGGGGGATTAAAGGTGTCTAAATAGTTTTCCAATACTTGTGTGTTTTTTCTGCTTTAGGCTTTTCAATCTTTCTTGAACACTACCACTTTCGGCATCTTCACATACTTTCGATTTGCGATGGTCTTCATGATAGGATCACCTACAAGGCGCATTTCTATCGTACCATCGTCGAGAAGGCGGAACTCCACATCCTGCGCGTCATAGCCGATGTCGCTGACCATCCTAACGAGCGCTTTCTTGTCCTTCAACTCCTTCACTTTGAGAATCACCCATGTGCCGTTGAGTTCTCCTTTCAGGTATCCATAGGTCTGTTCTCCCTCAAAGTCTTTCAGCGTGATGTTCTTTTCCGTCAGATTGATGAGCATGGTGGCCTGCAATGCCTCGCAACGCCACGTGCCTTTGAAGGCGTCTTGTGCCCAGCCTGTTGCAGCAGTCAGCACCACTGCGAGTGTCAATAGAAGTCTCTTCATTTTTGTTCTTCTTTTGATTGATGGGACAAAGTTACGGGTAAGTGCGTACAATACAAAATAAAACGGCTTTTATTTGTGCTGCAAGATGGAATTCAATGGCAAGCGCACTTTTGTGTATTACACATTATTATATTTACGTAGGAATTAGGAATTAGGAGTGAGGAATGAGGAGTTAGGAATGAGGAGTTAGGAGTTAAAGGGGAAGTTAAAATGGGAGTTAAAAGAGAAGTTAAGCGCTACGCGCAAGACGAATGTGAAGCTGTTGAGGACTGGCGCGGGGCTTATTGCTTCGCAAGAAATCTTTCAAAAATCTATGAAAATCTTGGGGCAAAGCCCAGAAATGGGAGAGCCATAGATGGCTCTGGCTGGCGCAGTGTGTATTTAGGTCACACAGATAAATCACTGTCTCAGATTATATCAAGAATTTGAGAATTGGAGAATTTACTTTTGCGAACACGGATGTTTTTAAGACAAATTCTCTAATTCTCTAATTCTTGACCTTATGTTAGCCTATATGGGGCAAAGCCCAGAAATAAGGAGAGCCATTCTTGGCTCTGTGGTTGTATTTATTCACGAAGATTGACGTATGAATTGACGTAGATTGACGTGGAAGGAAAAAGGCTCTCAATGATTTATTTGACGTCAATCCTCGTCAATATAAACGTCAATATTCGTGAATAACCATTAGCCATTCTTGGCTCTTGGAAGATTGCACAGATGATTTGACAGTTGACAGTTAAACTACAACTCCTAATTCCTAATTCCTCACTCCTAATTCCTCACTCCTAATTCCGTTTAGAGTTTTTTTGTGTTTTTTTAAGATTATTTGCAAAAATATGACAAAAAAGTTGCTCAAACGCTCCTTTTGTTCTATCTTTGTAAAATCAATACTAAAAAATCAGCCTTATCCAGTCTAATTTAATCTAAACCACAAGAGTTTAATATTAACACACATACATTCAAGTACTATGAAAAAGGATTTGTACGTAAAAGCCTTTACACTCGGTCTCGCCGCATGGGTATCAATGGGACTGCTGACTGCATGCAGTGACAGCAATGACGATGCTGACTCAAGCACCGCACCAGAAGTGAATCATCCAATCAATGCCTCTACTCGCACATTGCGCGACATCATCGAGAGAAACGAGTATGAACCAACCCAGTTTGGAGAGGTGATAGGCGAATGGCCGTTGCTCAGTTATGCTGGAGACGGCATTGCAAAGCTGTTGAAATCTTCTCTGAAACTGGTAGCCCTAACCCGCCTCCCACAGATGGACGCTGTATTTAAGGAGACTGTAGGAACTGCTTCTGATGGTTCGCGCCAATGGAACCTGCAACGCCGCGTGTTCACCTACAAGAGCGTGTCCAGCTCAACCGGCAATGACACCACGCTCATTGCCAGTGTGATATTCCCTAACAACACCGTAGGCAAGCCCCACAAGGTGGAATCGCTTACGCTTTATCACCATCAGGCAAATTTCTCGAGTTCATGGCTGCCCTCTCGTTCAGTCACGCTGATGGCTATGCACGCCATGCACAATTCTGCCGTGATAGAACCCGACGGACAAGGTGCACGACGCCAGATTGGAAACTTGGTCAGAGAGAGTGCGAAAGGCGACCTTTCTGCGCTGCAGATGGCCGACTGCATATTGGCTGCCCTTGAGGTGATGAAACAGGACAATGTGACACCGGCAGCTAATTGCTATTCCAATAACTGGGGCACATCGCTCGGATGTATTGCCGCCACAGCATTTGCACAGTATATGGAGAACGACGCCACAAGTGACTTTCAGAAACTTGTCAATCTGCGTGCCACATACGTTGGCGAAGGCCCGGTGATGCCAAGCCACGTTAAAAGGTCTGGAGACCCCTTGCCTGATCCGCCAGCACAGAGATATTATGACGGCTGGAACCCACGCCTGCCTTTCTATATGTCATGCAGCCCTGATGATGAACTCATTGACTATGACAAGTTAAAGAACTTCTATACAAAGCTGCAAACGATGCCGAACGGATCGGTGAATGCCAACATGCATTGGTACGACTTTTATATACCAGGCTTCGTGAAAAGAATTATCAATATGGATTTCATCCGGGAAAAACTCTCTGGAATGCCTATTCACATGGTTTCGTCTGTACTTACGCTGTATGACGCCTGCATCGTGAATGACCCTGCGGATATGGCGAGCCAGCTGGATCCGGATAACACATCCATGCAACAGTAACCCTAACGGTCTTGCCCTGAAAAACAATCGCGTTTTCAGGGCAAGATTGTTTTTGGAGAACTGAGGGCTGAAGGATGAGGCTAAGGTCAATTTATAATTAGGAATTAGGAATTAGGAATTAGGAATTAGGAGTTAGGAGTGAGGAATTAGGAGTTGTAGTTCAACTGTCAACTGTCAACTGTCAACTATCACCTCTCAACTGTCAACTCTCAACTGTCAACTGTCAACTATCAACTGTCAACTATCAACTCTCAACTGTCAACTATCAACTGTCAACTATCAACTGTCAACTATCAACTATTTCTGAGGTTTTATAAGGGTAATTTGAATTATTTAATAAGGTAATTTGAGAAAAATGTAGAGAATGTTTGCCTACATTATCTATTTTTTTCTAACTTTGTGGCCGTTTTTAACCACTACCCTTTTCTAGGAAATTGCAAAGTCTAATATTATCAAAAATAGATATACCCCATTATTATCCAAGCAATCACGTCTTGTTAATAAACAAACACCTCATAGGAGAATAAATCATTAAATTCATATTAATACAAAAACCTCATTCACTTTTATGAATAAAAAATTATTTGTAAGGACTATCACATTGGGGCTCATCTCATGGATGTCAATGGGGCTGCTGACTGCATGCCACGACGATAGCGATGGAGAGTCACAACAAGCACCTAAAGAATATCATCTCATCAACGCATCTACACGCTCGTTGCGTGACATCGTTGAGAAAAACGTATATGACCCAACAGAGTTTGGCGGAATCATAGGCGAATGGCCTATGATCAGCATCTTTGGCGATGGTGTTTCAAACCTAATGAAAGCTTCTCTGAAAACAGCGGTGGCCAGCCGTCTTCCACAAATGGACGCTCTGTTTAAGGAACGTGTGGGAACTGCAGAAGACGGTTCACGCCAATGGAATCTGAAGCGTTATGTATTCACCTACAAGACTGTATCTAGCATAACCGGCAATGACACCACTCTCATTGGCAGTGTGATATTCCCCACCAATACTGTAGGCAAGCAACACCAAGTGGATATGCTCACGCTTTATCACCATCAGGCTTATCTTGATAAATCATGGCTGCCATCTCGTTCGGTTACTATGATGGGCATGCACGCATTGTACAATTCTGCCGTAATAGAACCTGACGGACAGGGTTCAACTTTCACTCTGGATGATATGGAGAATGTCCGTGTTGGTAAGGGGGAACTGATTGCTCTGCAGATGGCTGACTGTGTGCTGGCGGCCCTGGAGGTAATGAAACAAGACCATGTGACACTGGCAGAAGACGGCTATGCTAACAACTGGGGCACATCGCTCGGAGCTACTGGAGCCACCAGCTTTGCACAGTATATGGAGAGAGATGCCACAGCAGACCTGAAGCAGCTCATCAAACTGCGCGCCTCTTTCATCGGCGAGGGCCCCGCTAAGGATGGCCAAATTCGAGGATATGAACTTAATGATCCTGCGTCACAGAATTCTTACAGTGGTTGGAACCCAGGCTCGCCTTTCTATATTGCCACCAATCCAGATGATGAAATGATCAGCTATGATGCGCTGAAGAAGTATTATAATGAGCTGCGCACGATGCCTGACGGATCGACAAACGTCAAAGTTCATTGGATTGACTATCAACTTCCTTCTTTGATAAAAAAAATCATAAGTTTGGAACCTGTTAGCCAAAAGATGTACGGAATAGGCAACCATTTGCTTTCGGCTACCGTTATGCTATTTGCAGCTTGTACCGTAAATGATCCAGCTGACATGGAAAAGGCTTTAAGCCAAGACCTATTTTAGGAAAAGAAGTAACTTGCATTCCGATAAAGACAAGTAACTTGCTTAACTAGCAGAAGCAACTACTTGATGTATATCGAACACAGAGGGCCTCGCGAGAACAGCGAGGCTCTCTGCGTTTTATAAAGTTGACAGGTGAGAGGTGATAGTTGACAGTTGATAGTTGACAGTTGATAGTTATTGCCATGCGGGGTGTTTTAGGACGAACACGAACCTTTGGCTCGACGTAGTCAATTGCACGAATAGGAACCTCGGGCGACTCTTTTTTTGGGGGGATTGCTGCGCAAGAACCTTTAGCTCGACGAAGTCAAATCAATCAAATCAAATAAAAATCTTTGGGGCAAAGCCCAGAAATAAGAGAGCCATTCTTGGCTCAAAAAAATCTGTCATCCGCGCAATCTGTGTGACCCAAAGAAACACCCCAGCTAATTATCAACTGTCAATTATCACCTTCGTCCCCACCACCAGGCTCGAACCTCTGGAGTAATATAATTAAATGTTCCAATTAACGGCAAATTAATGTTGAATAAACATATAATTATCATCTAATCACTCCATATAATTAATCATTAAAATTTATGTTGAACCTTTCACTTTGAGCTACTGACCAAGTATGACAAAAAAGACTTCAGACTTCAGACTCCTCCCTTAGACATTTGACTTTTGACATTAGACATTAGCCCTCAGACCTCTCAACTATCAATTATCAATTGTCAATTGTCAATTATCAATTGTCAATTATCAATTGTCTAATGTCTAATGTCTAATGTCTAATGTCTAATGTCTGAAGTCTAATGTCTGAAGTGTGAGAGGATTTTTACATTTTTTTAAGAATATTTGAAAAAACGGGGAGAAAATTTTGCAGAAATGTTTCTTTTCTGTACCTTTGTGCCGTTATGCCTCTATACCTATTTACTTCAATATAGACAACAAAGTTTATTATTAACATAGAAATCACCCTATTACTATGAAAAAGAAATCATTCGTAAAAGTGCTCGTATTCAGCCTTGTAACACTGGTATCCATCGGTATGCTGACCGCATGCAGCCGTGATGATGACGATAATGAAGAAAAGCCTCAGCCAGAAGCACAAACAGACGACGAGAATCCTGACGAAGATGATCCACAGCCAGGACCTGAGCCGTACCACCCTATCTACGCTTCTACCAAGACGCTGCTGGAGGTGACGGAAAGAACGACTTATACTCCCACTGAGTTTGGTGATGTGATTGGAAATTGGCCCATGCTGAGTTATGCTGGCGAACAGTTTGGCAATGTGATGAAAAGAACGGTGAACGCCATTGCGACTGCTCGCCTCCCGTTGATGGACCTCCGTTTTCTGAGAACGGTAGGACTCGCACAGGATGGTTCCCGGCAGTGGGTCCTGCAGCGCCGCTTGTTCACATACAAGAGTGTATCTTTAATTACTGGCAATGACACTACGCTCGTGGGCAGTGTGATCTTCCCCACCAACACGGTAGGCAGGCCTCACAAGGTGGATATCCTGACACTTTATCACCATCAGGCTTATTTCTCAAAATCATGGCTGCCTTCTCAGGCGTTGACCTTGATGGCTCTGCATGCGCTGAACAATTCTGCCGTGATAGAACCGGATGGCCAGGGTGCATCGGACAACATGAGCAAGCTGGTTGCAGAAACGCTTTATGGTGACAGGGCCTGCCTTCAGATGGTAGATTGTGTGGTGGCCGCCCTTGAGGTGATGAAAGAGGAGAACGTGACGCTGTCTGCCTCTGGATATTCCAATAACTGGGGAACATCATTAGGCACTACTTCTGCAACGGGATTCGCGCAGTATATGGAGAGAGATGCCACACCTTACTTCCAGCAACTTATCAAACTGCATGCCACATACATTGGCGAGGGCCCCACAAAATTCAGCCAGATTAAGGGATGCAAAAATCGCGAGCCTTACCTGCCTGTGCAGAAGTATTTTGAAGGCTGGTATCCGAGCAAACCCTTCTATATGTCATCTTGCAAGGACGATGAGCTCATTGTTTATGACGAGTTGAAGGACTATTATAATAAGTTGCGCACAATGCCAGATGGAACCATCAACCCAAATGTGCACTGGAGCGACTTCTATCTTCCTGATGCAATAAAAAAAGCGATAAATTCGGAAGATTTAAGCAAAATAACTTGGGGAATGGGGAACCACTTAGTCACAGCGGTTGTTTCACTCATATATGCCAGCATGGTGAAAGACCCTGAGGATATGGAGAGAATCTTCTTATCTAATAATATATTTAACGATGAGGAGGAGAAATAAAACTAACCTGAGAATTCATACAAAAACCCCTATCATGACGATAAAATTAAACTATATTAAATATTTTATTTAAAAAATATGACGATACATTTGCATAACCGCCACATTTTTGTACCTTTGCACCATAATCAACCTTTGTTCTATCCACTTTACACATAGATTACAAGGTAATTATTATTAACAACCAAACAATATACTTAAACTTAATACCCAAATTATTTTATTTATTAATACACAAACTATTCAATTACTATGAAAAAGAAATTATTCGTAAAAGTGATTACACTTGGTCTCACCGCATGGGTATCTATGGGACTTCTGACAGCATGCCACGATAGTGACAGCAGTGATGAGCAAAAGGCCGCACCAAAAGAGTATCATCCAATCGATGCATCTACAAGCACGTTACGCGACATCATCGAGAAAACCGAGTATGACCCAACTACGTTTGGCGATGTGTTAGGCGAATGGCCTATGCTTAGTTATTCAAGCGAAGGTATTGCGAAACTGATGAAATCCTCTTTGAAATTGACGGTAAGAAATCGTCTTCCACAGATGGACGCGCTGTTTAAGGAGCGTGTGGGAACTGGCGCCAAAGGTGCACGTCAGTGGAATCTGAAACGCTATGTATTCACCTACAAGAGCGTATCTGGCGTTACTGGCAATGACACCATCCTCGTGGGCAGTGTGATATTCCCTACCAACACTGTAGGTAAAGCTCATCAGGTGGATGTGCTTACGCTTTACCACCACCAGGCTTATTTCAAGAGAACATGGCTGCCTTCTCATGCGGTGACCATGATGGCTCTGCACGCATTGCACAATTCTGCCGTGATAGAGCCCGACGGTCAGGGAGCAAAATATGAGATGGAAGACTTGATCAGAGAGAATCTGCAAGGTGACCTGACGGCTCTGCAGATGGCTGACTGCGTGCTGGCTGCCCTTGAGGTGATGAAACAGGACAATGTGACACTGGCTGCTGACGGCTATTCCAACAACTGGGGCACATCGCTCGGAACGGTTGCCGCCACAGGCTTTGCACAGTATATGGAGAGAGATGCTACACCCGACTTGAAGCAGCTCATCAAACTGCGCGCCACCTACATTGGCGAGGGCCCAACCATGCTGAGCCAAGTGAGAGGATATGAAGATAAGGTTGCCAACCCACCTGTACAGAAATTTTACAACGGCTGGTACCCAAGTCTGCCATTCTATATGTCTTGTTGTCCAGACGACAAACTCATCAATTATGATGAACTGAAGAGCTATTATAACCAGTTGCGCATCATGCCGGACGGAGCTGCAAACGTCAAAGTGAAATGGCTTGAATTGAATCTCCCACCTGCAGTGGTAACAATTTTAAATACTGAACAAATCCGCGAACGCCTCGGCAACAATTCTGTGCACTTGGTTGCAGCTATCGTATCTCTGTATGCGGCCAGCGTGGCGAAAGACCCGGCAGATGTTGAGAATTTTTAAATTCAAATCAATGTTTCTTTTAGGATAATCACCTATATTCCTGTTATAACTAAATTTCAATTAATTATAGTTTCGTATGCAGGTTAATAACAGCCTGACTGGTCATTATTATTCATCAAGAATTGGAGAATTGGAGGCCAATGGCGCTCTCCAATCTCTAATTCTTTACAAATAAAGTAGCCACTTCGGAAACTTAAATCTAGAATATGAAAACAATGAAAACAATGAATACAACTATGACTGACACTGAAACAAAAGTATTGATGCCTTCAGAAGAAAGGGTATGGGAAAAGCACTATCAACCCGGCGCCACAGAACTGTTGAAGGAGAAAATGCCTGAGCAGACATTGTGGAAATTCCTCTCTACAGCGATAAAGGCAGACAACGATGAGCATGATGCTCTGGTGTACTTCGGACGCCACATCAAGCGCAGCACGTTGCTCCAAAAGGTGGATAAGTGGGCACGAGTGATGAAAGGCATGGGACTGGGCGTGGGCGACCAGATATTGCTCTTCAGCCCTGCTGCACCCGAATCGTATTATGTGCTCTTTGCGGCTGACTGCATCGGTGTGACGACTATCATGCCTAACATGTCAGCAAGTTCGGAAGCACTGAAGAAATACTATGCACAGGCAAAGGTGGCATTTGTGTTCGACGGAATGGAAAGCCTGCTCACCAAGATACTGGAGAAGCCTCAGTTTGAATATGTAGTACTGATGGATGTCACCCGTTCAATGAGTGCCCCACTCAAACATATCTTGGGACTGGCCAACTGGGTGAAGACCCGCAAGGCACGCAACCGCCATACCAAATATATGACGATGCGCCAAGCTATTGCCCGATTCGGCAATTATGAGGGTCCGATTGAGGCTCCTTTCCAGAAAGACCGCATAGCAATGGTATTCTCAACTGGCGGCACCACAAAGGCAGGCGAGGCTAAGCTCATCTGCATGACAGACAAAGCTATGGTTGAGATGTTCCGCGGAGCAAAGGCACTGAACATGAAAGGTGTTATCGTGAAGCCTGGCTACACATCACTTTGCCAGCTGCCACCTTTCGTTTGCACAGGTTTATTTATCTTGGTATTAGTGCCATTGGTATATGGCATGACAATATACATGGAACCTCGTCTGAATCTGGAGAGGTTCACTGCATGCATCCAAAAGATGCGCCCCAACATGACATTGGTGCCTGGTCCGCTGTGGGCTGGTTTCTTCCGTCATGTTGAACAGCAACTGGCCAAGGGCAAGAAGGTTGACCTGAGCCATTTCATTTTCCCTGTCATGGGCGGCGAAGGATGCACACCAGAGAAACTGGCGTGGATGGACAAGCTGATGAGGAAGTGCAACTCAAAGACAGGCATCGTCTCTGGCTACGGCATGAGCGAGGTGTTCTCTGTCATCACAGTTGACTACCGCCCTGACGTGATTGACAAGAAAAATGACAAGTTAGCCATTAGCGTAGGTTATCCTTACCCTAGCTTCACCGTGGGCATCTTCGACAAGGATGGCAAGGAACTGGGATATGGTCAGAGAGGTGAGCTGTGGGTGAACACCCCTACCCGACTGGCAGGATATCTGGAGAACGGAACTGTGGCGCGCTGCACGAATGAAGATGGATGGGTACACACGGGCGACCTCTGCGAGATGGATGAAGACGGACTTGTCTATGTCTATGGCCGCATGAGCAAGTATGTAGAAGCTCCCGACGGAACTCATGTCTATCTTTTTGACATCGCCAACCGTCTGCGCCAAGACAAGGATGTTAAAGAGAGTCTCGTGGCTGTCGTTGAGAGTGATGAGGCAAAAGAGCCACAAGTGATGGCTCACCTGGTTTTGGAAGACGGCGCACAGATGAACTACGAGCTGCTCAAACGCCTCGATGATGACTTGGCAACAATGCTGCCAAAGGGTTTTGAGGTGAAGGGATACAAGCAGCAGGAAGAATTCAAGATGAGTTTCATCTGCAAAACAAATGTCGCTCACTACGCCAGTGAGTATGACGGATACGTGAAACCGTCCAACGGTCAGCTGACCGAAGTAACGGTTTCTAAATGAATGATTGAACAACATTATATATGAAGAAAAAAAGTAGTTTTATCAAGCTGGCCATGCTGACAGGGTGTCTCATGCAAGCGGTCATGGCCAAGGCTCAAGTCTTGACCCTTGACGACTGCGTGATGATGGCGATGATGTCGAACAAGCAGATTCGGGCAACCGAACACATGATGAAAGAGTATGAGCATACCCAGAAATCGGTTTATGCGAATTTCTTCCCCAACATCAGCTTGACGGCAAGTGACTTCTACAGCACCATACAGGGAAGTTCTGTCATGGATATCGCCTCCCCTATCGGAGCCTATGCAGGTCAACAGGTGCAGAACATGCTGCCTCTCGTTGTCAACGAGGCCTTAGAAAGGCAGATTTCGCAGAATGTGACACAATACGTCAGACCCCTGAACCCCGATGTGGGATTCAAGGTGAAGAACGTGATGAGTGCCAATGTCACGCTGGAACAACCTCTCTATGCGGGCGGAAAGATTTCCACCGCCAACAGAATGGGAAAGCTGGGTGTGAAGATTGCATCGGAAGTACATGAGCTTTCGCGCGAGCAAATCATCGTGGATGTTCATGAAGCTTACCAGCTGCTGGTCAAAGCCAAAGAGATGGAGGTGGTGGCTCACAAGTACGATTCGCTGCTGACACAAGTGGAGCACGACGTGCAGAGTGCCGTCAAGCATGGAATGGCAAGCCACAACGAGGAGATGAAGGTGGCAGTGAAGAAGGCTGATGCCGAACTGAAAATCCGTCAAGCAGAAAACGGCGTGCGGCTGGCAAGGATGAACCTCTGCCAACTCATCGGCAAGCCCCTCGACTCGATGATTGAACCCGTTCTTCCCGAGGACGATGAGTTTATTGGACCGATTGACAAGGATGCCAGCGTCATGAACAGAACTGAATACCAGTTGCTGGAACTGAATTCGCAGTTGGCTCAAGAAAAGGTCCGCATGGAGAAGTCGGCATATATGCCACAACTCGGTGTGATGATGAACGCCGGAGTGATTGACGGTATGGAATTGCTTGACAGCAAGCTGTTCCGTCACAAGTTCAACATGACAGTGGGAGCCGTGCTGAAAATGCCTCTTTTCCACGCCAACGAAACACGGCACAAGGTGGCTGCTGCCAAGGAGGCGATGTATCAGGAACAGATTCGCCAGCAGGAATTGGCAGACAAGATGAATCTGGACTTGCAGCGCCACGCCAACGAGGTGGACGAGGCACGACTGGAACTACAACTCAGAAAACGCAATCTGGACCGATGTGAAGAAAACCTGCGTGTCAGCCGCAGTGCCTATACCGTAGGTATGGAAACGCTGAGCGAACTGCTGGTTGCGCAGGTGCTGTGGCAAGAGGCTTATGCCGAACTTGTCGAGTCACGCTATCAGACAAAAGTAAAAATGATGAAATGGCGCAAAGCCGCTGGAAAACTATGAATAAAAGAAACATTATGATGAACTGCAGCACCCTTGTGCTTGCACTCTCCTTGATGCTCTGTCTGATGACAGCATGCGGGAAGAAGAAATCAAACACCTCATTGCAATGGGTGAATGTGGTCGAGTTAACCCCTACAGCAGGAACTGCCAGTGCCTCCTATCCTGCCAAGACAGAGGCAATGCACATTACGGACTTGGCGTTCAGGGTGCTTGGCACCATTGAGCAGGTGCTGGTCAAAGAGGGTGACCCTGTAACTGCAGGACAGGTCGTGGCACGTCTGTACGAACGTGACTACAGCACTCAGTTGCGGGCTACCGAAGCTGAATACCGGCAAATCAGCGCGGAATGTGAACGTGTGGCTGAGATGTACAAAGACCGTGCCGTAAGCGACAATAACTATGACAAGGCGCGTTATGGTTTGCAGCAGATTACAGAGAAACTGACGAATCATCGCAACCAGCTGGCAGACTGTGTGCTGCGTGCACCCTTCGACGGATATGTCAATGAGATATATAAGCATAAAATCGAGACAGTAGCGCCTGGACAACCCATCTTGTCGGTCTATTCCTCTAACGGCGTTGAAGTGGTCATCCACATTCCAGAACGCGCCTATGCTCATCGTAAGCCGGATGATACCTATACGGTCACCTTCGGTTCGCTGCCGGGAAGGTCTTTCCCACTTGCCATAAGAACCGCAGCGACAATGGCTAACGACAATCATCTGTACGAGATGCATCTGGTGCTGAAGGAAAACGTTCCCGAAATCACACCAGGAATGTCTGCGATGGTGGAAGTGAATCACAAGCAGGACGCCAGCGATGGCATCAAAGTGCCAACGGGAGCCGTATGGACAGAAGATCAGAAGAGTTTTGTCTTTGTGTACGACAAGAAAGACTCTACGGTAAAGAAGACGGCTGTCAAAGTGGAGCGATTGGAGAACGATGGATACATAACCATTTCGGAAGGCCCGAAGGAAGGCTGCCAGATAGTAGCTTCTGGTGTTCACCACTTGACCGATGGCCAGAAAGTGAGGGTGCATGAGAAGGCCTCCAGCCTTAACGCAGGAAACCTTAAATAATGTCAGTTGGACAATAACAGCATTTGATTAATCTATGATAAAAATTGATTTTTCACGTTGGGCCCTGAAGAACCAAAAGTTGGTGGCACTATTCATTGCCATCCTTTCGCTGGGTGGACTTTTAGCCTATTATGTCATGCCCAAACTGGAGGACCCCGAAATCGTTGTACGTCAGGCGGTAGTGGTGGGCATCTACCCAGGTGCGTCATCACATCAAGTGGAACTGGAAATGACCGATTTGCTGGAGAAGAGTATCAGCAAAACGGGTGACATCAGTTTCATACAGAGCTACAGCTATGCTGACATGTGCTACATCCTTGTCACGCTCAACCCAGAAGTGCCTGCTGATGAGATCCAGCAGAAATGGATGCTGATGCGCAACAGATTGGCTGAAACACAGTTGCCTTCGGGCTCACAGTATTTGGTGAAAGATGATTTCGGTGATGTGTCGGGCATGTTCTATGCGCTGACTGGCGACGGCATGGACCCGCAGGAACTGGAATCCTATGCTGAAATGATGAAACGTGAGCTGCAAGCTATCGATGACGTCGAACACGTTGACATCTATGGCAAGATACCTCGCTGTATCAATGTCTCTCTGCAACAAAATAAGCTCGCTTATCTGGGTGTGCTGCCTGCTGAGGTCATTGCAACACTTGACGGACAGAATGCCAATGTCTATTCCGGCTCTTTCCGAAGTGGTGGCCGACGCATCCGTGTGTGTGTGGACGGACGCTATCAAACTCCCGATGACGTCAAGGAGCTCATCATTCAGGGGCATCAGGAAGACCAAATCAAATTGGGTGACATTGCTGAAATCACCTTGGATGAAGAAAAGACCATTCGTGAGGAAATGATGTATGACGGGCAGCATGCTCTTGGCATCAGCATCGCAGCAAGTTCTGGCACCGACATCGTCAAGGTGGGACATGAAGTGACCGAGAAGATGAAAGAAATTGAAGCCACCCGCCTACCTGCCGGCGTGAAGTGCGAAAAGATTTTCTACCAACCCGAACGTGTCAGCTCTGCATTGGGCACCTTCCTCATGAACCTCATCGAGTCAATCGTGCTGGTGATTGTGCTGCTCATCTTCTGCATGAACTTCCGGTCTGGTCTCATTCTGGGCATCACACTGGCTATCACCGTGCTGGGAACCATTCTGGTGCTCTACTATTTCGACGGAACCTTGCAGCGTGTATCGCTGGCTTCGTTTGTTCTGGCGATGGGCATGCTGGTTGACAACAGTATCGTCATTGTGGACGGAATCTTAGTCGATAGCCATGCAGGAAAGTCGCACATGGAAGCCCTTACTGCCATTGGGCGAAAGACGGCCATGCCTTTGCTGGGAGCCACATTGATTGCCATCTTGGCGTTTATGCCTATCTATCTAAGCCCTGATGTGACAGGCCTTTACGTCCGAGACATGTTCATCGTGCTGGCCATATCGCTCCTCTTGTCATGGGTGCTGGCTCTGATGTTCGTGCCTATACTTGCAAAGCGTTGGCTAGTGACCAAAGAGGAACGCAAGCCTCAAGACCTATACAACAGCCGCTGGCATCGCTGGCTCTCTGACACGCTTGACAAAGCACTGAATCATCGCAAGCAGACAATGGCGGTGATGCTGCTTTTGCTATTGGTAGCTGCAGCGGGATACAAACTGATGCCGCAAGGACTCTTCCCCGACATGGAGTATGACCAACTTTACATAGAGTATCAGTTGCCAGAAGGTAATGACACCCGCCAGGTAAAGTCTGACTTGGAAAGCATGCGTAAAAAGCTGATGGCCAAAGACTACATCACCCATGTCACCACATCGGTGGGTGCCACTCCTTGCCGCTACAATCTGGTGCGCTCTGTGGCATTGCCCTCGCTGGCTTATGGTGAACTAATTGTTGACTTCAAGAATGCACGTAGCCTTGATAAACATGTTGACGAGTTGCAGGAGGAGCTTTCTGCCGACTATCCCGATGCTTACGTGAAGGTGAAGCGCTATAACCTGATGTTCATGCGCTATCCTATCGAACTGCGTTTCTTGGGACCTGACCCTGCCGTATTGCATCAGCTGGCAGATACCGCAATGGCTATTGTCCGCAATGCGGGTGTGATGACACCTGTCACCAGCGACTGGATGCCACGCTACCCTACTCTACACGTACCCTATAATCAGTCCAATGCCCGTGAGAAAGGCATTACACGCACCGATGTGGGCATGTCGCTGATGTCCGCCACCGACGGGCTTCCTGTGGGCACTTTCCACAGCGGCACCGAAAAGAACAACATCTATATCAATATCACCGACGGCAAGGGGAATCCACAAGCCAATCTTGACGACGCAACGATATTCAGCCTGCTACCTAACATCAACAGCCTGATAGACAAAGAGCAGTTGATGAATGCCATGAAAAAAGGCCAGATGCCAGAGATTAACAAGACTTCACAACTCTCAGAGCTGAGCGATGGCATACAAGTGGAATGGGAAGAACCTGTCATTCCACGTTACAACGGCAAGCGTGTGCAGACCATCGAGGGAGCACCTGCTCCTGGCTACAGTATCGAAGAAGCACGTCAGATTCTGGAAAAGGAAATTGAGAAGTTGCAACTGCCCGATGGCTATGAAATACAATGGGGCGGCGAAAAGAAGGCTACCGACATGTCGATGGAGAACCTCTTCTCTAACTATCCACTGGCAATACTGCTGATGTTTGCTATTTTGATATGGCTCTTCCGCAGCTACCGCACGTCGCTACTGCTGTTCTGCTGCATTCCTTTTGTCTTTGTAGGAATTATACCGGCCATGCTGCTCTCAGGTCAGAACTTCGGTTTTGTAGCCATTGTCGGTGTGCTCGGCTTGGTTGGCATGATGCTCAAAAACGGAATCGTGCTCATAGATGAGATGCAATTGCAGCTAAAGAGCGGGAAAGACAAACGGCAGGCGCTCATCGATGCGTCGCTCTCACGACTGAGACCTGTAACGATGGCATCCCTTACGACTGTGCTGGGTATGGTACCATTGCTTTTTGACGACATGTTCTGCTCAATGGCCGCCGCTATCATGGGTGGACTCATTGCAGGAACCGTCATTGTGCTCATTATCATCCCCGTGCTTTACTCTCTTTTCTACAAACTGAAATAACGTTGAGACGAGAACTAGCTCGTCTAAACATAGAAGTTTCATCCCAACTCTTTGCAACACAAGAGTTGGGATGTTTTTTCAGACCTTCAGGCATTGGCATCTCCGATATTATTTATACCTTTGCAATGAAAGCTAAGGCTATTGCCATTGGAACGCCCTATTAAAGCACAGGCAGATATACCTTACACAATAGGAACAGAAAAATAGATCATCGATATGAAGCGTATGACTTGGACCGTATTATCGGACAATAGAACAGACAACCCAGAACTGGAAATGGAGCACGGTCTCTCAATCCTGTTAGAGACAGAGGAACGCAACATCCTACTCGACACGGGAGCCAGCGATATGTTTATCCGCAATGCAGAACGATTGGGCGTTGACCTTGATGATGTTGACTACGTGTTTATCTCGCATGGGCATAGCGATCATGCAGGTGGATTACGCTACTTTCTGGAACAGAACCAAAGGGCTAAGGTCATTGTTTCTCCTCACGCCATCAGTGGAAGATTCTTTTCAAGACGAGGGCGGCTTCATAGCATAACGGCGGTATGGCCGGACATAGCTGCAGAACGGCTGATGATGATAGATGGGAGCTGTGAGATAGACAACGGACTCTATGTCATTGCCTGCATCCCACAAGTTTGCCCCATTCCTCAAGGCAATCAAAACCTCTGTGTAGAAGCAGGTGGCGGCTCTTATGCGCCAGACGATTTCCGGCATGAACTGGCTTTATATGCTGACGGACTGCTCTTTACTGGCTGCGCTCACAGCGGTTTAGAGAATATCCTTGAGGCCTGTCCATTTCCGGTCAAACAAGTAGTTGGCGGATTTCATCTGCTTGACGGCTATGAGGAAGACAAAGACCTTTTTGTCTTAGCGGAGCGACTGAAAACCAATCATCCAAGAACACACTTTTACACCAGTCATTGTACAGGAAACCATGCCTTAATGGTAATGCAGGATGTGATGAAAGAACAGCTTCAGCCTTTTAGTTGCGGGTTTCGAAAGAAGGAATCAATAACAAGCTTATAACATATTGGTTATTGGTATATTAGAATCATATTTTAAAGAATTGATTAAACACTTATCATAGTCTTTCATTAGTCTCCGATTTAGACCCGTGAATTGTCTGACTCTCTGCTCCCACAAAAAGACAAGCGAGACAGAAACAGATTATCCCAAAGACATGACTGTGAAAAAATGTTTTTTCCTTTGTGGAATGCCCTTTTATTCGTACCTTTGTGGCGTTTTTTACGCGCCTGCATTATACGGGCGGAAAGTGACGAATATGGCAACAACAAATACTTTATATCGCCCGTATTCGATGGAATACGGAACTTTTGTGGGACTGAGTTGGGGTGCTCTATTTCTTTCTTACGCCAAAGGGATATGTGACGGCAATAGCTTGCTGATTTTCTTGTGCCTTGTATTGTGCGGCGTGTCTTTTTTCCTACCCTTTGTGCTGGCAATACGCCTCAACAGGAAACTTCATTTGATTGGCGAAAGACTGTCGTACTGGCAAGGACTGCTCTTCTCTTTCCCTATGTTCATGTACGCCTGTCTGATGAGCAGCCTCATCATCTTTTCGTATTTCCAGTTTTTTGACAACGGAATGTTGTTGGAGCAGTTGATTGGAATGATGACACAGGCAGAAATCATGGAGACCTATAAACAATTAGGGATGACCGAACAATATAAGCAGATGATGGACTTGGTGCATGAGATAGATTATCTTTCTCCCTTGGACAAGACTCTAACCCTATTCAACAATAACTTTTTCTTCAGCGCCATCATGTCATTCCTTGTGGCTGGTGTAGCGTCGTTTCAATTGAGAAGATCATAAGAAACAGACTCCACTAACCATCAACTATCAAACGTCAACTATCAACGCAATATGGATATATCAGTAGTAGTGCCTCTGTTTAACGAGGAGGAATCAATAGCCGAGCTGCACGCATGGATTAAGCGTGTGATGGATGAGAACGGCTTTTCTTATGAAGTGATTTTCGTGAACGACGGATCAACAGACCATTCATGGGATGTGATTGCCAATCTAAGCAAACAATATTCTGAGGTGCACGGTATCAAATTCAGAAGAAACTACGGGAAGAGCCCTGCTTTGTTTCACGGTTTTGAGAAGGCAATAGGTGATGTGGTTATCACCATGGATGCGGACTTGCAAGACAGTCCCGACGAAATTCCTGAGCTGTATCGCATGATTAAGGAAGATGGTTATGACCTAGTGAGCGGTTTCAAAATGAACCGTAGTCAAGGCGACCCACTGTCTAAGACCATCCCAACCAAATTGTTCAATGCCACCACACGCTGGGTGAGCGGCATTCACAATTTGCACGACTTTAACTGTGGTCTAAAAGCATATCGCCGCGACGTAGTGAAACATATTGAAGTGTATGGAGAAATGCACCGCTTCATTCCCTACCTGGCAAAGAATGCCGGTTTCTCAAAAATCGGAGAGAAACCCGTGCATCATCAGGCACGCCAGCACGGAAAGAGCAAGTTCATGGGGCTGAACCGCTTTGTGAATGGATATCTGGACCTCATCAGCCTTTGGTTTATCGACAGCTTCGGCATGAAGCCTATGCACATATTCGGATTTATAGGAACACTTATGTTCATCGTTGGCTTTATTGCTGTGGTGTGTGTGGGTACATCAAAGCTGATTGCGCTCTACAACAATGTGCCTCAGGCATTGGTGACGGACAATCCATATTTCTACATCTCGCTCACAACAATGTTGTTGGGTACGCAGTTGTTTGTGGCCGGTTTCCTGGGCGACTTGATTAGCCGCAACAGTCAAGAGCGAAATAAGTATCAAGTGGAAGACGAAATCTAACCCCAACACGTGCACACTGCTATCTCTGATGAAACGTACTCACCTATATTCTTTTATTGCTTGCACAATGGCGTTAGCTACGCAGATGCTGGCGGGGTGCTACTCCAACAATTGTCCGATGGAGAACACCGTGACATGCAACTTTGCGTTCTATGATGCCGAAGGCACGGCTATTGCCTATCAAGACACCATTACGGTGTCAACACTGAAGCCTGGCTATAAGACTGTGTATACCTACCGCAAGATGGGTACACTGCCTATCGTCAAGGAAGAGCCCGACCCTGAGCTGATTGAGGCAGGATATACGGAAACGCTATCTCAACAGCGAAACGACACCATCCTGCTGAACAAGAAAGCGAATGCAACCAGCATCAAAATACCGATGAGCTACTTCGGCACAATAGACACGTTGGTCTTTGCTTATCGCAGAATATCACTAAGGGACACCGTGAAGATTCAGCACTCCAGCTACCCACACGTGGAACTCCCTGAGTGCGGAACGCATATGTTCCACCACCTGAAGTCGGTAACTGCTACAGATGCTGCCATCGACCATATCGAAATCAGCAATCCGAATGTAGGCTATGAAGGAGCTACCAACATTAAGATTTACTTCAATGGCGTTGCCGAAGCCGAATAATATTATATGAATTCTATTTCCAAACATATCATCAGCTTTGTCTGCGCCTTTGCCGCACTATTGCATGCTGCGGCGCAAGACAATCAGCAACAGATGTTGTTACCGGGAGAGCAACCGAAACCCACCAAGTATGTGGCTATCGAGGAGGAGAAACAGCACATGGTTCTTTTCCAAGGCTTCACGCTCTCGGTGGATGTTTTCGGACCTGTCTCATACGCTGTGTCTGACTATGGCACAGCGGAAGCGGCTCTACGCTTGAACTTGAAGAACACCTACTTCCCCATCGTCGAAGTGGGATATGGGAAATGCGATACAGAAGACTTCAACACGAAGGTGTCATATAAGGTGAATGCTCCTTATGCACGCATTGGCATTGACATCAATATGCTAAAAAACAAATTCCAAAGCAATCGCTTGTATTTGGGTGCAAGATATGGATTTTCCACCTATGAATACGACATAGCCGGTCCTGCCATGATAGACCCCATTTGGGGTGGAAGCGGTGCCTTCAGCATTCCGAACACAAGTTGCACGAGCCACTGGATTGAGGCTCTGTTTGGAGCTGAAGTAAAAATCTACAAGAACTTCCACATGGGATGGGCCATCCGCTACAAACGAGAAGTGGCATCGAAGAAGAATGACTATTCCAAGCCCAACTGCATTCCTGGATATGGATACACAACTAACGCTTCGTGCTGGGGAGGTACCTACAGCCTCATCTTCGACTTGAACTGGGGCATGAAGAAGAGCCACAAACGCAGAGTGAATGTTGAGATAAGAGAAGTGGTGCCGACCAACCCTGCTCTGGAGCAAACGATAGACAACGAAACAGAACTGAACGATGGAGAAAGAAGAGAAAGCAACGACGGGAAACAAGCAGAATGAATCTAATCAGCAAGCATTCAACCCTTATGCACCACACAAAATCAAGTGGTGGGGATGGCCATTGCTGATTCTGCTGATTGTGGGCACCGTCTATATAGTCCGTACCCAAGATTCGAAAAGTGAACAGCCACAAGGAGCTGGAAAACCTTGGGCCACTGAAGAAACCCAGAGGACACAAGGAAGTGTGTTTGGCACATTCTATCACATCACTTATCAATCAGAGCATGAACTAAAGAGCAGCATCGAAGCAACTTTGCAGGCCGTGGATCATTCTCTTTCCCCTTTCAATCCGAACTCTGTAATTACAGCTATTAACACCAACACCTGCATGGAAGCAGACTCTATGCTGATAGAGGTGTTCAACCTTGCCAAGACGGTGTCGGGGGAAACCAACAGGGCTTTTGACATCACAGTAGCTCCTCTTGTGAATCTTTGGGGATTCGGATTCAAGACTGGCACAGATGTAAGTGAAGACAGAGTAGATAGCCTCTTGGTGTATGTCAATATAGATAATGTACAACTTCAGAATGGTGTCGTTCAGAAAAAGTACCCAGAGACGATGCTTGACTGCAGCGCCATTGCCAAAGGATATGGTGTTGATGCGGTAGGACTCTATCTGGAGCATCAAGGCATCAAGAATTATATGGTAGAGATTGGTGGAGAAGTGCGTGTGAGAGGTACAAACCCTCAAGGAGACCTCTGGCATATCGGCATAGACAAACCTACTGACGACCCCACAAATACCAACAATGAGGTGGAGCAAGTACTCCAAGTAACGCAGTTGGCCATGGCTACGTCGGGCAACTACCGCAACTTCTACGAGAAAGACGGAAAGAAATATGCTCACACTATAGACCCCAGAACAGGATACCCCGTGCAACATAGCATCCTCTCTTCGACAGTGCTGGCACAAGACTGTGCTACAGCTGATGCATACGCTACTGCATTTATGGTGATGGGGATGGAAGATGCTCAGAAGGTGCTTGCTAAGCACCCTGAACTGATGGCATTCTTCATTTATTCAGACAAAGCGGGACATCTTCAGACCTGGATGACAAAAGGCATGGAGAAGATGGTGATAAAAAACACTAATGTACAGACTACCAAGTAGAAAGACGATACGTAAGATTCATGGAACTGACGATGTTTGAACGTTTATTGCAGCTACCGCTGTTTCAGGGATTGACCACAAGGGAAATCTCTGACGTGATGGCGCATGTACGATTGAATTTCGTCAATTACCAATCGGGTGATGAGCTTATAGCACAAGGAGAGGCCTGCCGTGAACTTATCTACATTCTTAGTGGTGAAGTCATTGCCGAATACCGTGATGCACAGGGGCGCTTTTCTTTTACAGAATATCTGCCAAACTTAAAGGTCATTGAACCTTATAATCTTTTTGGCATGTACCAACGCGTGTCACGCACCTATACCTTTGCGACAGAAGGAGTAACGCTCTTCATTGAGAAGCCAGTCCTGCTCCGTCACTTGCTGACAAATGATATCATCAAAATCAACATGCTCAATATTGTCTGCAACAAATACCAGCAGACCCACGCGCTGTTGTGTACCCATCCGGACGATTCTGTTACCGACAAAATCGTCAAGTTCGCACTCTCCCACTCGACTGTGCTCAAGGGGAAGAAGAGCATCAGCATCAAGATGACCACACTCGCTGAAATGATTCATGAAACACGCCTCAACGTGTCTATCGCCTTGAATCAACTGCAAGCAGAAGGCCTTATACTGTTACAACGAGGCAGCATACAAATTGAAGACCTTCAGGAACTGGCACGAAAGAGCAAATAACACATTTGATTATCCATACAAAGACAATGAATACTACAACAAAGAATCCATTCTTTACTCCATATCAATATATTCCATTCGATTGCATCAAGGAAACAGACTATGAGCCAGCCATGATGAAAGGGATGGAGGAGGAGAACCAACGCGTTGATGCAATTGTCAGGAACCCAGAAGCCCCCACATTCGAAAACACGATTGTGGCATTGGAAAAAACGGGAGAATTACTGGACAAGGTGACGAATGTGTTCTTCAACCTGCTCAGTGCCGAGACGACAGACTTTCTAGACGAACTGGCGCAGAAAATGTCGCCTATACTGACAGAGCATTCAAACAATATCACTCTGAACGAAAAATTGTTTCAACGTGTCAAAGCGGTATATGATGAACATGCAGCAGAAGGATTTTCCCACCTCGACCAAGAGCAGAAAATGCTGCTCACCAATTGTTATGAGAACTTTGTGCGACATGGGGCAAATCTGTCTGAAGAAAAGAAAGAGAAACATCGCCACATCACGGCTGAACTCGGTGTGCTCTCTTTGCAGTTTGCACAGAACAAATTGAAAGATATCAATGACTTTGTTCTTCATCTTACCAATGAAGCAGATTTAGAAGGCCTGCCAGACAGTGCCCTTGACTTGGCCAAACAGACGGCCAAGGAGAAAGGTATGGAAGGATATGTATTCACGTTGCAAGCTCCGTCCTACAGCCCATTCATTACCTACTCTTCCAGACGAGACTTGCGGCAACAAATGTACATGGCATACAACACACTATGCACGCATGCAAACAGCAACAACAATGTCGCTATTGTCAACAAGATAGTGAACCTGCATCGCGAGCTGGCACAACTGCACGGTTTCAAGTGTTATGCAGACTATGCCCTCACACGACGCATGGCAGAGAACACAAACAACGTCTATCACCTGCTGAACGACTTGATGAAGGCTTATATGCCTAAAGCTCAAGAAGAGGTGAAAGAAGTGGAAGCGCTCTACTATGCCGATAATCAGATTGACCCTGCCTCGCTCACGGCGGGAGACCCACGTCTTTTCATGCCTTGGGATTTTTCTTACTATGCGAATAAGCTGAAAGAAAGCAAGTTCAATATCAACAGCGAGATGCTGCGCCCTTACTTTGAACTTTCACGGGTGAAGCAAGGTGTCTTTGGACTTGCAACCCGACTGTATGGCATTACGTTCCACAAGAACACAAGCGTGCCTGTCTATCATCCAGATGTGGAAGCATACGATGTGCTGGACAAAGATGGCTCATACCTCGCTCTGTTCTACTGCGATTTCCATCCACGTGCATCCAAAAAGTCTGGAGCATGGATGACTTCGTTCAAAGAGCAATGGAAAGAGACTCTTGACACCAACTGCGCTTCAGAACCGCATACGGAGGTCGTCAACTCACGTCCGCAAGTGTCTATTGTCATGAACTTGTCAAAGCCTACTGACACGAAGCCCGCGCTGCTAACACTGGGCGAAGTGGAAACATTCTTGCATGAGTTTGGCCATTCCCTACATGGCATCTTTGCCAATACAACATACCGCTCGCTGTCTGGCACAAATGTTTACTGGGATTTTGTGGAACTGCCCTCACAATTCATGGAGAACTTTTCTATTGAGAAAGAGTTCCTCAACACATTCGCTACCCATTACGAGACAGGAGAACCGATTCCAGACACATTGATAGACCGTATCATAGCTAGTCGCAACTTCAACGCTGCTTACGCATGTATGCGGCAAGTAAGCTTTGGATTGCTCGATATGGCATTCTATACACTCACTACACCTTTCGAAACAGACTTAATGGCATTTGAGAAACAGGCTTGGGAAGCTGCTCAAGTATTACCTTCGGTGAATGGATGCTGCATGACTACTCAGTTCTCGCACATCATGGCTGGTGGATACTCTGCAGGATATTACAGCTACAAATGGGCAGAAGTGCTTGATGCAGACGCATTCTCTCTCTTCAAAGAAAAAGGTCTGTTTAATACCGCTACGGCACAAAGTTTCCGAGACAATATTCTCTCACGCGGTGGTACAGAACCACCAATGGAACTCTATAAACGTTTCCGTGGACAAGAACCAACAATCAATGCCCTTCTTCGTCGCAACGGTATCATATAAAATAAACGTCCCATGATACGAAACAAACTACAACTCATCCCAATGGTATGCTGTCTCTGTCTTGCGATATTAGCATGTGCGGCCTGTGAAAAAGAAGATGATATTGATGAAATCTTTACTGGCAAAACATGGTATATGAATGGCGGAATCATCAGCGGCAAGAAGCTTAACAGCGATATCCAAAACTTCTATACAGATGCAAAAACTGATGCCTATTACATCACTTTTTCATCCCAGACCTTCAAAGGAATGCTGACAAATGGTGACAGTTTCTCTGGCACATGGTCAGCAAATGGAAAGAAGCAAACCATCAAGCTGAAGCTGACAGAAACACCTGCAGCCTCAACTCCGTTCGATAAACAAATTTATTACATCCTTGCTGGCGCCACTTCATACAGGAGCGGTGCAGACTTCCTCCAGCTGAGAAAAGACGGAGATAATGTTCTCTATCTCGGCATTCGAAGATAAAGAATGAGATAGGAACTCAAAAGAAACTAACATCTATACTACTATCTATACTACAACATATACAACATGACTGAAGAAGAACTTAAACGATACCGCCTCGACCTTCGCTATATGCGCATGGCTCGAATCTGGGCAGAAAACTCATATTGCCAACGCCGCCAAGTAGGCGCATTAGTTGTGAAGGACAAAGCAATCATCTCTGATGGATATAACGGCACGCCATCGGGATTTGAGAACATTTGCGAAGATGACAACAATGTCACGAAACCTTATGTGCTGCATGCAGAAGCTAATGCCATCACAAAACTGGCACGCTCCCACAACTCAAGCGACGCCGCTACTCTCTATGTCACGGCGTCACCTTGCATTGAATGTGCCAAGCTCATCATTCAGGCCGGTATCAAACGCGTGGTTTATGCCGAGCACTACCGATTAGAGGATGGTATCAATTTGCTGAAACGCGCCAACATTGATGTAGAATATATAAATCCGGACGAACCTGTTAAGGAATAAAGATAGACAATAACCGTATATGAGCAACAATATCAACCGCAACAACAGATGGGTGCCTCTCATCATTGCCGCCAGTATCATTGTCGGCATCATCATTGGCACTTTCTTTGCCAACCGTTTTGCTGGCAACAGACTGAACATTATCAACACTTCATCCAACAAACTGAACGACTTGCTCCATATCATCGACGATCAGTACGTTGACACTGTGGACATTGCCGGTATCGTTGAGCAATCCATGCCCAAGATATTGGAAGAGCTTGACCCCCACTCTACCTACATTTCCGCTAATGACGCACGCACAGCCAACGATGACTTGAAGGGTTCTTTCAGCGGAGTTGGTGTACAATTCGTTATCCGCGACGATACGGTGCGCATCACCAACATCATTAAAGGTGGTCCATCCGAGAAAGTGGGTCTTCTTGCTGGTGACAAAATTATTTCTGTGGATGGAACCCCTTATGTGGGCAAAGTAGTCACGAACGAAGAGACGCTTCATCGACTCAAGGGTGAGAAAGGCACCAAAGTGAAGATTGGTGTAATGCGACACGGTCAGTCAAAACCATTGACTTTCACCGTTGTACGTGGCGACATTCCTTTGAAGAGCATTGACGCTACTTACATGATCAATAAAGAACTTGGATATATCAAAATCAAGAATTTCGGTGAGACCACCTATGCAGAGTTGCTTACTGCGTTGGCAGAATTGGAGGTAGAAGGTTTCCAAGGACTTGTGGTCGATTTACGTGGTAATGGTGGTGGATACCTTTCTGCAGCCATCCAGATGGTCAATGAGTTCTTGCCCAAGAACCGTCTGATTGTATACACACAAGGTCGCCGGTCACGTCGTGAAGAGTACCGCAGCGATGGACGGGGTTCTTATCAAAACTTACCACTTATCGTGCTCATTGACGAGACTACTGCTTCCGCTGCCGAGATTTTCTCGGGAGCTATCCAAGATAATGACCGCGGTGTCATCGTAGGTCGTCGTTCTTTCGGAAAGGGTTTGGTGCAGCAACCTATTGAGTTTTCTGATGGTTCGCTCATCCATTTGACAATAGCCCGCTATTATACACCAGCAGGACGTTGTATCCAAAAACCTTATGTAAAAGGCCAGCCCAAAGAATACGAAATGGACCTCATCACTCGTTATGAACGTGGCGAATTCTTCAGCCAAGACAGTATCCGCCAGACCGGAGAGGCCTACAAGACAAACATAGGACGTACAGTGTATGGCGGAGGTGGCATCATGCCCGACTATTTCGTGGCAGAAGACACAACTGCTCTCACCCCCTATTATTCAGAGTGTGTCACCAAAGGAACCATTGCACAATTCTGCTTTGAATACACAGACAATAACCGTACAAAACTGGCAACCTTTGACAATGCTGCAACGTTGGAGAAGCATTTGAGAAAACAAGGTATTGTGGACAAATTCATTCACTTCGCCGACTCGAAAGGAATACTTCGCCGCAACAACATGATCATCAAGTCGCAGCACCTCTTCGAACAAGCCATCTATGGCAGTATCATTTACAATATGCTGGACATGAATGATTACGTACAATATCTTAACCGCGACGATATCACCATTGCCAAAGCTATCCAGCTGTTCAAGGCCAAACAGACGAAACCTACACTCAATGACAAAGACAGAACTACGAAAACTAATTCGAGAAAGAAAAAGGCAGCATACCACAGAGGAGCTTTCGGCATTCAGCAAAAGCATCTGCCAGTCCTTGCTTGAACGCATCGGACAAGAGGCCCATTGCAAAACCATTCTCCTATACCATTCCTTGCCCGATGAGGTTGATACCCATACACTCATCCGCACACTGCACGCTGCAGGCAAGAGGATTCTGCTTCCTACGGTGGTGGGCGAAGTGCTGGAACTTCGCATGTATGAAGGTGAACAAGCTCTCGGGACCGGAATGTCCTATGGCATACAAGAATCAAACGGTGGTCTCTTCACCGACTATGACAATATCGACCTCGCTATCATTCCTGGAATGGCATTTACTGAAGAGGGAGATAGACTGGGACGTGGAAAGGGATATTATGACAGGCTACTGCCACAACTAGATTGCCCACTCATTGGCATTGCATTCCCTTTTCAAATAGTGCCCCATATTCCATGCGAGCCACATGACATACGCATGAAGGAAGTAATCTCCGTGTGACTATACCAATGTTTGTATAGCGTACAACAATTCATTAATACTCCGGTTGAACACTCATAAACAAGCACCCTGCGCATATGATTATGCGCAGGGTGCTTGTTTGTTTATACGCAGGGTGCACGAAATTACACGCGCAGGGTGTATTCACTGTACATCTCTAACGCATCGATTACTCATGGTGCTCCAGAGAAGAACTATTAAAACACGAACGGATTAAGACTCAATAAAATAGTTCTCGAAGTTGATGTCGTCCTACTAAACGACTCATATCCACATTGCCACGAATTCCACGAACACGTCCTGTAGCTGAATATTGCCACAAAACATAATCTTGACCAGCATTCAGCTCAGGCTCGTCAAATGCATAGGCGGCAATGAAAAACTTATAGGAACGAAGGCGGGCATTGCCATCGATATATCTGTTGTAGAAATTGCGGCCTGTATATATAATAGGCTTTTTGCCATATTCCTTTTCAAACAAATCACAGAGTTCCAAAAGTCGTGCCTGAAACACACCAGTCGAAACACCTCTGATGACTTCAGCGTCAATCACAGGCAGTAAGTCCTGCTTCTTGGTATCCACCTTTGACAGAAAAAGTTCAAATTGGGTTTTAGGAGAAAGATGAGGACGGAAGAATAAATAGCTACCAACCTTAAGCCCCACGCGCTTACATTCATTAAAATTGTATGTGTAGGTGTCATCAATGGTATTAACACCCTCTGTTGCCTTTAAATAAACATAGTTCACCTTCGAATCGCGCACCACCTCATCCCAGTTAATACGCCCCTGATAGTGGCTCACATCTATGCCATGCAACTGATCTCCCGTTCCATGTCCGACCAGCATGGGCATCTCCAATGCCTTGGGATGACGGTCTGGGCGAGGTTTTCGAGCAATGGGGTCGGGTTCTATATCAGGCATAACCGCAGAGGTTCTTTCCTTTTCTTTCTTATCATGCTTGTCGGCAGAAACAGGGACAGAAACAAGCATGCTTAGAAAGGTCAACAATATATATATGTACGCGCGATAATTCTTTATCATGAAACAGGTCTAAATTTGTGTACAAATATACTCCTTTTCACCAGAATTCGCAACTTATCCTTAAAGTCTTAACTTTTTTAATGATTTTAAACAGAAAAAATGACGGCTATATGGTAAATAACACCTAATTTTGGCACGTTTTTTATCATAGACTTTAATGGAAAAGAAGAAGACATACTGGTTTGTTTTCATGGGTAACTCCATCTTGCTGCAACACAATGAAAAAGGGTATCAGGTCCCTTGTTCAGCAGAACCACCAATTCCCATCAAAGCGTGGACATCGTTTCAGGAACTTCCAGAGATAGACAGCATTCCATGCACAGCATATAGTATAAGTACACCACCTACAGATATGAACGGATTGGAAACCATTGGATTGCGCGAGTCATGGAACCTATTACCACGAGCATTCTATAATCAGGCGGGGAAAGCATTCGAACTACTCTATTGGGATTCGAACACCCGCTATTGTGGTGTATGTGGCGGCCCCATGAAACGTTCTACTATCATCAGCAAACAATGCACCCATTGTGGCAAGGAAGTGTGGCCACAAGTAAGTCCCGCAATTATTGTACGCATTCGTCGCGATGATAAAATACTGCTTGTCCACGCTAAGAATTTCCAGAGAAAAGAAATATTTGGACTTGTGGCAGGATTTGTTGAGACAGGTGAGACATTGGAAGACTGCGTTATGCGCGAGGTGAAAGAAGAAGTTGGACTAGTCATCAAAAACATTAAGTATTTTGGTAGTCAGCCCTGGCCATATCCTTGTGGAATCATGATTGGATTCACTGCAGATTATGTGAGTGGAGACATTCATCTACAAGAGGAAGAACTTAGCGGAGCTGGCTGGTTTGACCACGAGCACTTGCCACAAATACCAGACAAAATGTCAATTGCCAGACAATTGATTGACAACTATATAGAAGAATTTACATCAAGTAAAAAAGAAACGCATTAGACATTCCTGAAAAAACAAAGACATACAACTATGAAACAGACAAAAGTAGCATGCATAGTCTTAGCCCTCGCCATGATGGTCAGCAGCTGTGGCAGTGCATATCAAGCTGAAAGCGGTGCAAGAGGAGCAATCATTGGAGGCCACGTCGGAGAAATGGTTGGACTTTTGTCCGGGCACGGGCATTTTCGTGGTGAAAATGCAGCCTTAGGCAGCCTTATCGGAATGGGCATTGGAGCCATACTCGGTGTGAGTGTCGCTTCACAAATTGAAGAGAAAGAAAAGGCGGAAGCACGCCGCTATGACGAGGATTACAACACCATAAGCAACCCATCGCCTACTGTAAAAAGTTCTTCTGCAGCCATCAACATAAGTGACCTTACATACATGGATACAGACGGTGACGGCTACATCTCTAAAGACGAAATAATAGAAGTAGAAGGTTTTATTACAAACACTTCCAACAGCATCATTAAAGATATCGTTATCTATCTAAGTACCAACGATTCCAAGGCACTCGTGGCCTCACCATCGCTCACTACGACCCTGCAGCCTGGACAAAAAATCCGATACACAGGACGCATCCATTGCCGCAAGACACGCGGATTGTCGGGTGCAGAAGTCCAAATGCAGACCACTTATGCAGACAAGAGCAACGTAAGCAATAGTCTGTATATTCCCGTGAAATAGGATACTCCACTGCACAAATGGAGGGACAAGCTTCAGCCTATACAAGAAAAACGGCATTCCGTATATAAAAATTTTCATTTCTTATCTCGTGTGTCGGAAGAAATGACTACCTTTGCAACTCCTAAGGTAAAGGATGGTGTGTAACAGTTTTTGTGCACACAAAAAGCGAATTTCAATAAGTTTACAAACATCTAACATTGGACAAAAATGGCGGACACGAAGAAAATCAAGACAGCTCTTGTATCAGTATTCCACAAAGATGGACTCGACGAGTTGTTGGCAGAGTTGAACAAAAACGGTGTTAAATTCCTTTCAACAGGTGGCACACAAGCATTTATTGAGAGCCTCGGCTACCCATGCGAGAAAGTAGAGGACCTTACAACATATCCTTCCATCCTTGGCGGACGCGTAAAGACACTCCACCCCAAAGTATTCGGCGGCATTTTGGGACGTCGCGAATTAGCAAGCGACCAGCAGGAAATGGCAAAATACGAAATTCCTGAAATTGACCTTGTCATCGTTGACCTCTACCCCTTCGAGGAAACTGTGGCTTCAACAAACGACGAGCCTACCATCATCGAGAAAATTGATATTGGTGGTATTTCCCTCATTCGTGCAGCTGCCAAAAACTTCAATGATGTAGTCATTGTTCCAAGCAAGGCTGAATACAAGCCATTGCTCGATATCGTGAAAGCGCAAGGTGCTGAAACAACAAAGGCACAACGCAAGCAGTTTGCAGAGCGTGCATTTGCCACTTCTAGCCATTACGACACCGCCATTCACGCTTACTTCGCAAAATAATCCGCGAGGGAAATCATAATCATAAATCGTCAAACCGTAAATTAAGAACATGGGATTTTTCTCCTTATCACAAGATATTGCGATGGACCTTGGCACCGCCAATACCATCATCACATGCAACGGCAAGATTGTGGTAGACGAGCCATCTGTAGTAGCTCTTGACAAGAAGAGCAACAAGATGATAGCTGTTGGCCACAAAGCTAAGCTGATGTTTGGCAAAGAACATGATGGCATCCGCACCAGCCGTCCACTCCGCGACGGTGTGATCGCAGACTTCTATGCCTGTGAGCAAATGATGCGTGGCCTCATCAAGATGGTCAAGTCAGGTCATCATCTTTTCACCCCATCACTTCGCATGGTGATTGGCGTTCCATCAGGTTCTACTGAAGTAGAATTGCGTGCGGTGCGTGACAGTGCAGAGCATTCTGGCGGACGCGACGTATATCTAATCTTCGAGCCAATGGCAGCAGCCATCGGATGCGGTATTGATGTAGAAGCCCCTGAAGGCCAGATGATTGTTGACATAGGTGGAGGTTCTACCGAGATTGCGGTTATCTCACTTGGTGGCATTGTTAGCAACAACTCTATTCGTGTGGCAGGCGACGAACTGACTGCCGACATTCAGGAGTACATGGCACGCCAGCACAACATGAAAGTGGGTGAACGCATGGCGGAACGCATCAAGATCAATGTGGGTTCAGCATTGACAGATCTTGGTGATGAGGCCCCAGAAGACTATCTTGTGCATGGCCCAGACCGTATCACTGCTCTACCTAAGGAGGTTTCCGTATGCTATCAAGAGATTGCACATAGCATTGACAAGACCATTGCCAAGATTGAGACTGCTGTGTTGCAGGCATTGGAGAACACTCCTCCAGAGCTCTATGCCGATATTGTAAAGAACGGCATTTGGCTGACTGGTGGTGGAGCCCTGCTCCGCGGCTTGGCAAAGCGATTCACAGACAAGATTCACATTCCGTTCCACGTAGATGATGACCCATTACATTCTGTAGCAAAGGGAACAGGCATCGCGCTGAAGAACGTGAACAACTTCCAGTTCCTGATGAGATAATTGTGCCCATGCGTGCACTCATTGACATCATCGTTAAGAACAAGCACTGGTTTCTGTTTCTTGCGCTGGAAGTGATTAGTTTGTTTTTCCTTTTCAGCCACAACGGATATCAGAAGAATGTGTACTTTACAACTGCTAATGGCGTGGTAGGTTCGACCTACGACGTCATTAGCAGCATTACGGCATACCTCTACTTGGGAGAAGAAAATGCAGCACTCGAACGAAAGAATGAGCAACTGCGCCGAGAACTGTATGAGCTGAAGCAAGCACAGGAGATAGCGAAGTCAAAACAAACGAAACGCATGCCCGCTTTAGCACGAAAATATGACGTGGTGCAAGCGCAAGTAGTTAACATGACTCTTCACAAGGCCAATAATCTTATCACCATCAATAAAGGTGAAGCTGATGGCATCCGTCCTGAAATGGGCGTAGTCTGTTCACGAGGTGTTGTGGGCATCGTATATCTAACCAGCAAACACTACAGCATTGTTATTCCTCTAATAAATACAGATAGCAAAGTGAGCTGCCGCTTGCGCCATTCAGAATACTTCGGTTCACTCATCTGGAAACGCGGTTATGCAGACAGGGCATTAGTCACCAACATTCCTTGCCATGCTCCTGTGAAGAATAAAGACATTGTGGAGACCAATGGCTTCTCCGATATCTTTCCACCAGGTTTACCTATAGGAACAATACAGAGCATCAATAACTCTATAGATGGAATGTCCTATCTAATTAAAGTTAAGTTGTTTGCCAACTTCGCCACATTGCGTGATGTATCAGTCATCACCAACTACACATCACCAGAGCGCCACCAGTTGGAAGAAGAAGCACTGTACACTACTACACAAGACAGTACACAAAACCAGCAATAATCCAACCCAGAGACAGCAAGATGAACTCTCCTTTTTTGACACGTATTGCACGATTCTTCATACTGTTGTTCCTCCAAGTGTTCGTGTTCAATCACATTCACTTGTTTGGCTACGCCACACCACTAGCCATTGGCTACATGGTGGTATGCATGCAGCGTGAGACATCGCGTACATCCATTTTGCTGTGGGGATTTATCACAGGCCTTGTATATGATTTGTTCAGCAATACCCCGGGCATGGCTTCTGCTTCATGCACATTGGCGGCTATGGTGCAACCCATGTTGCTGAACATATTCAAGCCACACGATGCTGCAGAAAACTTCACACCATCCATCACAATCTTAGGGTTCAGCAGCTATACCCTCTACGCATTCATGCTACTTTTCATTATGCATGCGGCATTCTATCTTCTGGATGCATGCACGCTTATCAATTGGCCACTTACATTATTGGCTATGATTAGCGGTGCAGCTCTATCTACAGCCATTGCTGTGGGCATTGAATTGTTAGTGCGCACAGGCAGAAGAACCGAACTTCATCCATAGAAAAGGGCAAAGCGATGCAGAACCATCTCTACGAATATCGCAAGTATATTATCGGCGGCATAGCTCTCCTCGTTGTATTGAGCTATATCGTCCGTTTAGCCTTTCTGCAACTGTCAAACGACGAATACAAAAGCAGCGCTGACAACAATGCATTCCTCAACAACATCATATTCCCGTCACGAGGTGCTATCTACGACCGTAATGGTGAATTGCTGGTTTATAATCAACCTGCATACGACATTATGGTCATCATGCGCGAAGTAAATAATCTTGACACGCTTGAGTTCTGTAAGACACTCAACATCACCAAGAGCGCGTTTGAAGAACGGATGATGCTCATCAAGGACCGAAACAAGAACCCGGGCTACTCAACTTACACCCAGCAACTGTTCTTGCCACAGATTTCCGCAGAGGAGTTCAGCGTCTTTCAAGAGAAAATGTTTCGCTTTCACGGCTTTTACGTAAGAGAAAGAACCATCCGCCGTTATGCTACCGATTATTGCGCACATGTGCTGGGTGACGTTGCTGAGGTTTCTCCTGCAGACGTGGAACGGGATGACTATTATGATCCAGGAGACTATATCGGCAAGCAAGGCGTTGAACGAAGCTACGAGCCAGAACTTCGTGGTGTGAAAGGCGTGGAAGTGTTGCTTCGTGATGCCCGTGGACGCATACAAGGTCATTATAAGAATGGCGCTCTGGACCGTAAGCCTGTACCCGGAAAGAATCTGACACTTTCTATTGATGCCAAAGTGCAGGCCCTTGGTGAACGCCTGATGCAAGGGAAGATGGGGGCAATCGTGGCTATTGAGCCCAAGACTGGAGAAATTCTCTGCATGGTGAGCGCCCCCAGTTATGACCCTCACCGCATGGAAGGGAAGCAGCGTGGTGCACAGATGATGGAGATGCAGCGAAACCCCATGAAACCCATGCTGAATCGTGCCATATCAGGCACTTACCCTCCTGGCTCCACCTTCAAGACCTCACAAGGTCTGACTTTCCTGCAAGAAGGCATTATCACTTCTTCCACAGCCTATCCATGCTATCATGGATTTGTCACGAAAGGAATGAGAGTGGGATGCCACGGACATGGTTCTCCACTACCTCTTGTCCCTGCCATTGCAACTTCCTGCAACGGCTATTTCTGTTGGGGACTCTACCACATGCTCAACAATCGCCAGAAGTACCAAACCATTCAGGACGCCATCACCACATGGAAAGACTACATGGTGTCAATGGGCTTTGGTTATAAGTTAGGTGTTGACCTACCTGGCGAATCGCGCGGCATGATCCCGAATGCAGACTATTATGATCGTCGACTGGGTCGCTGGAATGCACTTGGCGTCATCTCCATTGCCATAGGCCAGGGTGAGGTAACACTCACACCGCTCCAAATAGCAAACCTCTGTGCCACGATTGCCAATCGTGGTTATTACATCACCCCCCACGTTGTCAAGGGCATACAAGACGGACACATTGCCGACAGTCTGAGAGTAAAGCATCATACAAAGGTAGACAAAACCTATTACAACATGGTGGTTGAAGGTATGCGCAAGGCTGTGCTAAGCGGAACCTGCCATAGCGCAAACAATGCTCAATATGCTGTATGCGGCAAGACCGGTACGGCACAAAACCGAGGTAAAGACCACTCTGCCTTCATGGGATTTGCTCCGATGGAAGACCCCAAGATTGCGGTAGCTGTGTATGTAGAGAACGGTGGTTTCGGTGCCACTTACGGCGTACCCATTGGTGCACTGATTATGGAGCAGTACATAAACGGGGAACTTTCTCCAGCCAGTGAAGCCAAAGCGGCATCATTCCAAAGCCGCCACATTGATTACGGTACCCGAGAAAGATAACACATTCTGAAAGAAATGACAGAACAAGGCAGTAAAGGCATTTTTCTCAGCATCGACTGGGTAACAATTATGCTCTATGTGATTCTTATCATGTGGGGCTGGTTCAGTGTGTGCGGAGCCTGCTATGACTTCAACAATCCAGACCTCTTCGCATGGGAGACCAACTCAGGCAAACAAATCGTATGGGGTGGCACATCGCTGGTATTAGCCACGGTGCTGATGCTCATAGAGAAACGCTTCTATGATACAGCTGCTTACGTCATCTATGGCTCAATGATTCTTCTTCTGGCCATCACCATCGTCATTGCTCCTGATACAAAGGGTTCCCGTTCATGGTTGCCAATGGGCCCTGTCAAGATACAGCCCGCCGAATTCGCCAAGTTCGCTGTAGCATTAGCACTTGGAAAACTCATGGACAAGTATGGTTTCAACATCAAGAACCTCAAGGATATCGGAACAGCTATTGGCTTGATTATCCTTCCGATGTTGCTCATCATTGGACAGAAAGAAACAGGCTCTGCTCTCGTTTATTTAGCATTCTTCCTGATGCTCTACAGAGAAGGAATGACGGGCTCCCTGCTATTCACAGGATTTGCCTGTGTTGTCTATTTTGTGGTGGGCATGAAGTTCAGCGACGACTATATCACCAACATGCCCGTGTCCATAGGTGAATTCACAGTACTGTTGCTTGCCATGATATTTACAATTGGCTTAGTGTGGGTTTATTGCCACAACACCTATGCTGTGAAAATAATGGCATATACATGTTTTGGTTCAACTATACTGGCCATGTTGTTCTCCATCTATGTCATTCCCTTTGATGTATGTTATGTCATGTTAGGAGCATGCATCTTGATGATTCTATATATTATTGGCTTAGCAGTTTACACACGTATTTATAAATATGCACTCATCGCAGCATTTGCCATTGTGTCCTGTTCGCTCTTCTATCTGAGCAGCACCATCTTTGATCACCTTGCAGACCACCAGCGCACACGCATTGAGGTATTGCTTGGCAAGAAAGATGACCCTCGTGGTGCGGGGTACAATGTGAATCAGGCAAAGATTGCTATTGGTTCTGGTGGACTCACGGGCAAAGGGTTCCTGAACGGTACACAAACAAAGCTCCGTTATGTGCCAGAACAGCACACAGACTTCATTTTCTGCACCGTTGGTGAAGAAGAAGGATTCATCGGTGCTGCAGGAGTGCTCATTGTCTATCTTCTGTTCATCTGGCGACTCATCATTGTGTCCGAACGACAAACAGATACGATGGGGCGTGTCTATGGCTACTGTGTGCTCAGCATCTTCCTTTTCCATCTGTTCATCAATGTTGGCATGGTGCTGGGACTCACTCCCGTTATTGGTATTCCACTCCCCTTCTTCTCCTATGGAGGCTCCTCGCTATGGGGCTTCACCCTGCTGCTGTTCATCCTGCTCCGTATGGATGCCGAGCGAAACCTGAAGCGGAAATAGGAGACATCACAACAATTCGAAACTATAGAGAACAAATCACTATAGCTTATTAATCAACATTATTTATTAACAACAAACAAAACAAATGCATCAAACAAGTCAAAAGAAGCCTGAGGCAATCAGATGGCACCACTTCTCGCGCCACAACGATGCTATCTTTCTCAGCTTGAAGAAAGAGATTCGCATCAGTGTGCTGAGTGTAGCCACCTTGGCTGTGGCCTGCCCCGACTCGTCTGCTGCCCAGATGGCCATGCTACCACATGCCACAACGGAAGCGGCGACCGACTGCGCTGGCACATCTTCATCTGGCGAAGATGAACTGCTTGACCTCACAGCGCTTCAGCATGGCGACTTGCTATTCTGTGTGGCAAGTCCCTCTCGTGATGGCATTGCGCAAGCCATCGTATCAGTGACTGAAGGCATCGACCTTCAGCGAGTTTCTCATGTAGCCATCGTTTGCCAAGAGACCAATGGAGAAATGTACGCGCTCGAAGCGTCTGGCAAACACGGTGTATGGCTCAATCCTATCAATTCTTTCTTTGTCCATAGCGACCACACAGCAGAAGGCCATCCGATGGTGCTGCTTGGCCGGCTCAAGGACACTACCACCATTGCATCCTGCGTGGAGAAGGCTAAAACCTATCTTGGCAGACCTTACGACTATCAGTACATGCCAAGCGATTCAGCCCTCTATTGCAGCGAACTGGTTCAGCTCTCTTATGTTGACAGCGCTGGGGAAGCCATCTTCCCCCAGGTGCCCATGTCTTTCCACAATCAAGACGGTCAGATTTTGCCTTTTTGGACAACCTACTACCGCCAGTGGAACATGGCCGTTCCTGAAGGAGAGCCAGGTACCAATCCTGGTGGCATTAGCCGTAGCGACAAAATAACTATTGTAGGAAGATTCTATTAAAAACTATCACATGAGAAAATCTATTTTCATCGCAGCCACACTGATGGTTGCATCTGCCTGTATGGCACAAAAAAACACAGATAAAACAGCATTCGAAATCAACCTTAACAATGCCGAAGTGGTAGGCACGCGCGCCCCACTCCCTGCTGACAAAGCAGTTCGTCTTGTTCAGGTCATCAAAAGAGAAGACATTGAGGCCTCGAGCGCCAACTCCGTCAATGACCTTCTGAAGCTCGCTGCTGGTGTCGATGTGCGTCAACGTGGAGGTTTCGGTATCCAAACTGACATAGGTGTGAATGGAGGTACTGAAGACCAACTCACAGTCTTGCTCAACGGCATCAACATTTCCAATCCGCACACAGGCCACCTGACAGTCGATTTGCCCGTCAGCGTAGATGATATCGAGCGCATCGAGGTAATAGAAGGAGGAGCCAGCCGCATCTACGGAAGCCAAGCCTTTGCGGGAGCCATCAACATTGTCACACGTACCGAGGCTCAAAGCAATGTAGGAGCACACATGCAAGGAGGTTCTTACGGCACTTGGGGAGGAAATGCCCATGTGGCAGTGAAAACAAACTACTTCAACAATCGTGTCAGCGGAGCCTACACCCAAAGCGACGGAGCCAGCGGCAACGACGACTTCAAGAAGTCGAATGCATACTGGAACGGGCACTACACCTCACGCCTCTTCGATGCCACCTTGCAGGCTGGCATGAGCAGAATGGACTATGGCGCCAACACGTTCTATGGCACCGGTTCTGACTCTCAGTACGAGGAAGACCGGCGTTATCTCCTTGCTGCACAAGCAGAATACAAGGGACGTGTTCGTGTGCCTGTGCAAGTCTATTGGAACCGCTCACTCGACCACTATGTGTGGTGGCGTGCCAATCCTTCTACTTACCAGAACTTCCACCAGACAAATGTCTATGGTGCCAATGCCAATGCCTACACGACATGGGCTTTAGGCAAAACTGCCATCGGATTTGAGTTTCGCCGTGAGAATATCCTCTCCACCCGACTTGGCAAAGAGATTTCCGCGGCAGACCGCCACAAATACAAAGTGCCGGGTCACGACGAGTACTACAAATACAAAGACGGGCGCAGCAACGTAGGCCTCTACCTTGAGCACGACATCCTGCTCAAACAGCTGACCATCTCACTCGGCGTGCTTGCCAATCACAACACAGCCGTATCAAGTGGCATGCATCTCTATCCGGGCATCGACCTCTCATGGCGCATGACAGACCAGTGGAAACTCTTCGCTTCGTTCAACCAAAGCCTTCGCACCCCTACTTACACTGACCTCTACTACAATGGTCCAGGACTGCAAGGCAACACACAGCTGAAACCAGAGAAGAGCACCGACTGGCACCTTGGCATTTCCTACGTAGATAACTTCCTCCGCCTCCAGGCAAAGGGTTTCTACCGTCATGGCACCGACATGATTGACTGGGTGAAATACACCAATGCCACGGTCTTCACCACTGCCAATAGCAACATCGACAACGTGGGAGCAGAAGCCCTTGCAGACTTCGACTTCACCCATCTGTGGGGCACCTCATCTTTCCTGCAGCGCCTCACGCTTAGCTATTGTTACAACTACAAGTTCCGCGTAGATGAAGAACAGACTGCCAATTATGCATCACGATTGACTTTCTTGCGCCACAAGTTGGTCAGCTCCTTGCGCCATCGCATCTGCAAGCACATCTCTGCACAATGGGACTTCACTCTCAAAAACCGAGAAGGCGAATTCGAGAATGCCAGGACAAACAAGCGACAGTCCTACGGAACCTTCGGAACGCTCGACCTCAAAGTGCAGTGGCAGAACAACAACTACACGCTGTATGCACAGGCAAACAACCTCACCAGCCATGCATACTATGACTTTGCCAACATCGAGCAACCCGGTGTGTGGTTCATGGCTGGAGCCAAATGTCGATTCGACTTCTAATCCTACAACGGAGTTGTTCATAAGTTTGGAATAATTATTCGCAACTTTTGAATAATTGTTCGTAAGTTATGAATAATTGTTCGTAACCTACGAATAAGCATCCCAAACGCACCCTTCTTGCCCTCGCTGTGACGACGACAAGCGCCAATAAAGGTGCATCAAACGGAAAAAGAATATCATATTGATATTCTTTTTCCTATTTCATGGGTAATTCTGCTGATTATTCGTATCTTTGCCACTGATTTCATGCGCATATGAGAAAACTTTTACACATTATTCTATATATAGGAACCATGCTCTTTGCATTACCCCTGTCTGCCATGACTGATGGCAACAAGTTTGTGGTAGTGCTCGATGCGGGCCATGGTGGCAAAGACCCTGGCGCCATAGGCTCTTCACCCAAAAACCGAGAAAAAGACATCAACTTGGGCATCACGCTCGAAGTAGGACGCTTGCTGAAAGCAAATTGTCCCGACGTGTCCCTTGTCTATACGCGCAGCACCGATGTATTTGTTGAATTAGGACGACGTGCCGAAATTGCTAACAAGGCCAAGGCAAACCTCTTCGTCAGCATACACACCAACGCCCTTCCAAAAAATGCCCGCAAAGCCATGGGCGTGCAGTCCTACTCATTGTGCCTCCGCACAGCCGCCACCAATCTGGCAGTAGAGAAGCGAGAGAACTCCGTGATAGCTCTGGAAGGCGAGGCTGCAAAGAAATACGACTACAACCCATCGCCCGAAAGCAACATCATGTTCGAGCTCATGCAAGACCATGACATGAAAGAGAGCGTCAACTTCGCCAAACTCGTGCAAGGCGAAATGGTACGCACAGGTGGGCGAAACGATATGGGTGTGCTGCAAGCCAATTTGGCCGTGCTTCGCCTCACTTATATGCCTAGCGTCCTGCTGGAAGTAGGCTACATCTCCACCCCTGCCGAAGAGCAGTTCCTCATGTCCACATCAGGCAGACAGGCCATGGCCAAGAGCATCTATAACGCCATTGTGAGGTACAAAGCACAGCAAACAGGACGTGAGTCAAAACTGGAGAAACCCACACCCGACACCAAAGAGAAAAAAGCAGACAAACAAGATAAGGAAACACCTGCTGACACTGCACCTGCTGAAGCCGAGGCCCCTGCTGCGGCCCCTATCCCCGCAACAGACAACACCAAGAGCAGCGCCTCCGCCAACACAGAGAAACAGACAGTGTACAAAGTGCAAGTGCTTGCAGGCAGCACCAAGTTGCGTCCCAACGACAAGCAGTTCAAAGGAATTGCCTGCGAGATGCACCAGCAAAACGGGCGCTACACCTACACCTACGGCTCCGCCACCACCCTGGAGGAAGCCAAACGCCTGCGTCAATCCATCATAGACAAATTTCCCCAAGCATTCATTGTAACATTTGAACAATAAAACTATGAAAATCAGTAAAGAAATCAAGATAGCCCTGGTGGCAATCCTTTCCGCAGTACTCATCTATGTAGGCATCATCTTCCTTAAAGGTTTGAAACTCTTCAACGATGAAGTATCCTACTTCGTGGAGATAGCCGACGTACAAGGCATGCCCACAGCATCAGACGTGCGTGCCAACGGCATGAAAGTAGGCACCGTTAAAGCGATCTCATTCAATGCCGCCAAACAGAACATGCTGGTGGAAATCACTATCAACCCCAACTTCCACCTGCCCAAAGGCACCAGCGTCTATATGACCAAAGAGATGTTGGGCAATGCCACAATGAACCTCAAGTTAGGCACCAACCCCGACGAAACCCTCCAGCCAGGTGACACCCTTCAAGGTGCTCCTATGACAGACCTCATGTCGGCAGCAGGTGGCATGATTCCACAGATGCAAGCCCTATTGCCCAAAGTGGACTCTATCTTGACAGCACTCAACACCCTGTCAAACGACCCTGCCCTTGCCACATCCATGCACAACATGGCAGACCTCTCAGAAGAGCTGAAAGTCACCACCACCCAAATCAATGGGCTGCTGAAAGACATGCCACAACTCATGGCTAAGACCAACAACATCTGCACCAATATGGAAACCACCACAGCCAACCTCAACCAGATAGACTTGGTAGGCATGGCTACAAAAGCAGATGCCACATTAGGAAACCTGCAAGACATGACATTCCGAATCAGCACAGCCATGAACGACAAGAACACCTCGCTCGGCATGCTGATGAACGACAACTCCATCGTCCTGCATCTCGACTCCACCATGATCAACTCTTCACGCCTGCTGGAGGACTTCCGACTGCACCCAAAACGCTACGTTCATTTCTCGCTTTTCGGCAAAAAAGACAGGTAAAAAGAGGGCGAAAATGAAATGTTAAGTAAGGTTCTTATTTGAATTTTGTTTAAAAAGCAAACAAGTTATCTGGAAGCCGTTCGGAAGAGATAGGAATCCTATAAAAGACAACCATTTAGGCTTGACAATAAAAAAATATGCACCTATTGTTTCACACATGGAACAATTTGACAATTGACTGATAATCAACTAATAGAAGAAAAACAAGAAGAATCAATACGTTACAAAACTTAGCAAACGTAAGTGATTGAAAAAAAGAGGATTTTATTCGTCCATTAAAAACACATCAAAAAAGAAATTTTGCTATTTCAAAAAAAAGGACGAACTTTGCAATCGTTAGAGTTACACCTCTGAATCCGATATGGTAGAAATAGAAGAAAATCCACAACTCTTGTGGGAGAAATGCCTCGGCATTATTCGAGACAACATCTCCCCTCAGCAATTCGCGGCGTCATTTGCTTTCGTCGAGCTTCACAGCTTCGAAGATGGCAAACTGATACTCAATGTACCTAGCGAATGGGTCAAGAAGTTGTTGGAAGATAACTTCCTGCCACTCATGGCAGCTACCTTCAAGCGTGTCTTCGGTTCCAGCGTCAAGGAACTATATTATAATGTGTCGGTGGTGAAGACAACGCGCGGCGGATTAGTGAGAGAGCGCAGCACAGACATGGCTCCCAAACCTATGAATGGCGAGCCACGCACCGATGCACGCACATCGCCCGACGATGTGACAGCTCCACAGGTGCAGGACCTCGACTCTCAGCTCTATCCACACTACAAATTCAGCAATTACCTCGAAGGCGAAAGCAATCGTCTGGCGCGTTCTGTAGGCGAATCTATTGCCAAGCACCCTGCCCAGACATTCAACCCCTTCTTCGTATATGGTCCATCCGGATGCGGCAAGACCCACCTGATTAACGCCATTGGCTGGCGCATTAAGGAGGAGCACCCACAAATGCGTGTGCTTTACCTCTCCGCCCACCTCTTCAGCGTACAATATTCAGATGCAGTCATCAAGAACAAGTTGAACGAGTTCATCCGCTTCTACCAATCCATTGACGTGCTCATTCTCGACGACGTGCAGGAACTTTCTGGCAAAGCAAAAACCCAGAACACCTTCTTCCACATCTTCAATCACCTGCACATCAACGGCAAGCAGATTATCCTTTCTGCCGATCGTCCTCCTATCGCCATCAAAGACCTGGAAGACCGCCTGCTCACACGCTTCAAGTGGGGCATGCAGGCAGAAATCGAGAAACCTACACAGAACTTGCGTCTTGACATCATCTCTGCCAAGGTAGAAAAAGAAGGCCTGAAGATTCCTTCTAACGTGCTCAAGTTTATCTCTGAGAATGTAGATGATAGCGTGCGCGATCTCGAAGGCATCATCAACTCACTCATGGCCTACTCAGTAGTGTACAACTGCGGCATCAACATGAGCTTGGTGCAGAAAGTCATGCCACGCTTCGTAGAGAAGACCGAGCACACCATCACCATCGACGAAGTCAAGCAATGCGTGTGCGACCACTTCAACCTTAAGTTGAGCCAATTGGACTCACGCGCTCGTACTCAGAAGATAGCGTATGCTCGTCAAGTTGCCATGTACCTCTCCAATCAGTTCACAGGAAAGTCACATGTGCAGATAGGTGTCAACATCGGCAATCGCAATCATGCTACAGTGATTCATGCTATCCGACAGATTAAAGACATGATGGAAGTGGATGACCAGATACGCCAAGACGTGACAGAACTACAAGAAATACTGCAAGCCTCCAGCAGAGGTTAGCGCAAGAGAATTGTAACGAAAAATAATACTGACTTAACCTATAATTTTACTTTTTACCTTATGCTCAAAAAGAGGGGGCGTGTCGTGGTGACACTTACCCCCTCACTATTTTTTATATAGACTGTTCTTTGGGGAAGCAACAGCATCAATCGAAATCTATAGCATCAAGCCTCGTTGAAAGGAAAAACAAATCACCATTCACCATTCAACGAAGAAAGCCCTGCGCTTTCAGTGCTGCCAGCAATCCTTCCGACATCGCCTCATTATCCTTCTTCGTGTAGCGACAATCCGTAAACACCTGTGCCAAGTTCTCCTTCTTGTTCACCTCCACAAACTTCTGGTTTTCCTCCAGTTGTTCCTTCAGATAATAGATAATATCCAGCTGATTAGGCGTATAGTCCTGATACGTCTCCTCGTGGATATAAGCCAAATGAGGCAAGCGGTCAGGCTGTTCAGGACACTCGTCAGGCACGCCCACTGTGATCGTAGCCACAGGGAACGTGAGTTTAGGCAGTTTCAGCAGGTCGATGATGCCCTGAGGATTATACAACGTAGTGCCCAGATAGCAAGTGCCATACCCCGCAGCCTCGGCCAAAGAGCAGAACGCCTGCACATACAAGAGCGTGTCGCTCACCGCATTCAGCCACGACAGCACATTGTCATATCCAGGCTGAGCATTGCGCAGCTCGCACCACTTCGTGAATCGGTTAAAGTCAGCACAAAACGTGAGCACCACTGGTGCACCCTTCACCATAGGCTGATTAAAGTGCAGAGGAGAGAGCTTCTCCTTCATCTCGGCCGAACGAGTCACCACCACGCTATACAGCTGCATGTTGCCCATAGTGGCAGCACGCGAAGCCTGATACAGCATCGCATCCAACTTCTCAGCAGGGATATCCTCCTGCTTATACTTACGGATAGTCCGTCTTGTCACGATAGATGTCTCCATGTCTTTTCTATTTATTACAATCTACAACTGGACAAAGATAAGCATTTTCGGCGTTTTTTTTCGGCTCATGCCGCCACTTTTCACTTTTTTTATCTACCTTTGCCCATACTTAACAATTCTATAGTAATAAAACAAAACCTCATATGTCATCCATTCCTACATTATCCACAGCGATTCTGCGGCTACTAGCAGACTTCGGAGAGGAACGTTTGAAGAATGCGCTTGCCTGCTACACGGCTCAAGCAGCCCATGCCAACGGTGCTGCCAATGGAGCCACAAGCAATGGCGAGAATGCAGAAAAAGCCCCCTTGGCCAATCCCGACTGCCAGGAACTGCTCTCACTTCTTGAAGGCGAAATATACTCTTTCCGTCCTCAGTTTGAAATCACAGAGAAGCGTCCCGTCAGTCTTGAGTGCGACGTCGTGAAGTTCCAGAACAAGAAAGAGAAATGGGTTGCATTTGTAGGACTGCTCGATGGCTACCCCTACGAAATCTTCACAGGTGTGCTCGACGATGAGGACGGCATTGCTCTGCCGAAAACCGTCACCAAAGGCTTCATCATCAAGCACGTCAACGAAGACGGCACCAAGCGCTACGACTTCACCTTCGTCAATCGTCGAGGCTACAAGACCACGGTCGAGGGTCTGTCCGAGCGCTTCAACAAAGAATACTGGAACTACGCCAAGCTCATCAGCGGTGTGCTCCGCTACCGCATGCCACTCAACCATGTCATCAAGCTCATCAGTTCCTTGCAGCTCGACGACGAGAACATCAACACCTGGACCAATGGTGTGGCGCGAGCACTCAAGAAATACACCGTCTCACCCGATGCGTCAGACATCACCGACGACACAGACGAGCTGAACGATGAGCCATAAAGTCATCATTCGTCAGCTGCGGCTCTTTGCCTATCACGGCGTGATGGAACAAGAGCGGAAAGTAGGCGCCTACTTCATCATCAACCTTGAAGTAGACACCGACTTCACGCGTGCCCTCCAGCAAGATGACCTTGCAGGCACCATTTCCTATGCCGACCTCTTCACCATCATCCAGCGCGAGATGGCCCTACCCTCCCAGCTGCTTGAGCACGTAGCAGGTCGCATTGCCCGCGCCATCCTTGCCGAGCACCCAGCCGCCCAATCAGTCCACCTCACCCTGCTCAAGGAAAACCCACCCATGGGAGCCGACTGCCAAGGCGCAGGCGTAGAGATTCAAGTGGAAAGAGAAGAAGCCCCATCAATCCCCCTTGTTTAGGGGGAAGAAGCGAGGTGAGAATGGAAAGAGTTGACAGTTGATAATTGGGAGCTAAAATAGAAGATAACCGAAGTTAAATTAGAAGTTAAAATAGAAGTTAAGCGCTACGCGCAAGACGAATGTGAAGCAGGACAGTTAAACTACAACTCCTAATTCCTAACTCCTCACTCAAACTATCGTCTTTTTTAACTTCCGCGAGCGAAGTGAGTTAACTTCCCCCTTTAACTTCCCCTTCAACTCCCGTCTTAAATTCACTTTTCACTATTCACTTTTCACTCAACTATCAATTCCTAATTGAAATATAACTACCTATAATATACCAAAAACTATGAGTACTACTGCTAACAAAATGACCAACTACCGTTGGGCAATCTGTGCGATGCTCTTCCTCGCCACCACGGTCAACTACATGGACCGTCAGGTGCTGTCACTCACATGGAAAGACTTCATCGCACTCGACTTCCATTGGAACGACAACGACTATGGCAACATCACCGCCACGTTCTCTATCTTCTATGCCTTCATCTCCCTCTTTGCAGGCAAGTTCATCGACTGGATGGGCACCAAGAAAGGCTACATCTGGGCCATCGTCATCTGGTCACTCGGTGCATGCCTCCATGCAGCTTGTGGATGGGCCACTATGCAGCTCACAGGCATAGCCGACATCGAGGCTCTGCGAGCCGTTGAGAAAGGCACCGACCTTGCCCTCGTCATCTCCACCACCAGCGTGTGGCTCTTCCTCGCCTGCCGTATCATTTTGGCCACAGGCGAGTCAGGCAACTTCCCTGCAGCCATCAAGGTGACCGCCGAATTCTTCCCCAAGAAAGACCGCGCCTATGCTACCTCCATCTTCAACGCAGGAGCCTCAGTAGGTGCCCTTGCCGCTCCCCTCACCATTCCTGTACTCGCTGAGCACATGGGTTGGGAGATGGCCTTCATCATCATCGGTGCCATCGGCTTCGTTTGGGCAGGCGCTTGGCTCTTCATGTACTCCGCACCCTCTGAGAGCAAGTTCGTCAACAAAGCCGAACTAGCCTACATCGAGTCAGACAAGAACGACACCGCCGACGACGCAGCAGCGCAGACAAGCGAAGACGACATCAAGCTCTCCTTCCTCGACTGCTTCAAATACCGCCAGACCTGGGCTTTCATCGTTGGCAAACTCATGACCGACGGCGTGTGGTGGTTCTTCCTCTTCTGGGCCCCAGCCTACTTCTCCGAGCTTGGCTACCCCTCCTCTTCCGGCATGGGACAGGCACTCATCTTCGTGCTCTACCTCATCGTCACCCTCCTCTCCATCTATGGTGGCTACCTGCCCAAGCTCTTCGTCGAGAAGATGGGCATGAACCCCTATGCAGGCCGTATGCGCGCCATGCTCATCTTCGCCTTCCTGCCCATCTTCGCCATGTTCGCACAGCCCCTGGCAGAAGTATCCCCTTGGTGGCCCTGCGTCATTATCGGCTTGGCAGGAGCAGGACATCAGGCATGGTCAGCCAACCTCTACTCCACCATCGGTGACATGTTCCCCAAGTCAGCCATTGCCACCATCACCGGCATCGGCACCATGTTCGGCGGCCTCTGCTCCTTCGCCATCAACAAAGGCTCAGGCATGCTCTTCACCTATGCTGACAATCTTGGTGATGCCTTCCAGTTCTTCGGTGCCACAGGCAAACCTGCTGGCTACATGATTGTCTTCTGCTACTGCGCCGTAGCCTACCTCATTGGCTGGCTCATCATGAAGACCCTTGTGCCCAAGTACAAGCCTATCACGAAATAAAAGAATAACACAAAACCTATAGATTTCCACACGGAAATACTCACACACAAGGGAAGGGATGCCCATGCATCCCTTCCCTTCATTTTTTCCATTCCTCTCCTGTACCTGCAAACTTCAGCGGCTTGGGAAGTCACACACAGATGGCACAGATTTTTTTGAGTCTTGAATGGCTTTGGAGGTGTGTTTACTGCATCGCAAGAAATCATATAAAATCTTATAAAGAATCTTTGGGGCAAAGCCCAGAAATATAAAGAGCCATTGCTTTATACTGATAAAGGTTGACACATCATTTTGGAGGGGGAAGTACCCCATTTTTAGAATTCAGATGTTCAAAATGGAGGGTGTGACACATGAAAATTGAGGGTGGCTGACCTTAAAACAGGGGTGCTTTTACCCTAAAACAAGGCATGAAATAGGGGTAGGAACAGGTGGATTTTGTGTAAAATTGGAGTTTTAGGAAAAGTGTGAACATTTTTACACAACTGAAATTCATAATGATACGCAAAGCGTGAACGTGTGAACGTGTGAACATCACTTTTTTTCTGTGTCAGGTGGTTTGGGGGTTGTTTATAAGGGGTTTGTTGAGAGTAATATATTTATTATATATTATATTATACGCGTGTGCGCACAGAGATTTTTTGTAATGTTCACACGTTAACACTGTTAACACTTTGACCGGCGACCAAGCACAACTCAAAATGACTTGTTGGCTACGCTCACATTTGTTTGTGGGCAAGTCTCAACGCCACAAAGAGGCTTGAGGTAGTTGACAATTGACAGTTAGCTTGACTCTGCTCTCGCTGCTACAAACGTCGTCAACTGTCACCATAATCAGGGGTTTCCACAGGAAGGGATGCGGTTTACAATACTGGTGGGGATGAAAACAAAAAGGAAGGAGATATCCGAAGATATCTCCTTCCTTTGTAGCGCCTACGGGAATCGAACCCGTGTTCCATGCGTGAGAGGCATGTGTCCTAGCCGCTAGACGAAAGCGCCAAGTGCCCAATGAAGGGCTGTTGATTCCGAAGTTTTATGTAGCGCCTACGAGAATCGAACTCGTGTTCCATGCGTGAGAGGCATGTGTCCTAGCCGCTAGACGAAAGCGCCATATCAGAAGAGTTGCGGAAGGAGGGGGATTCGAACCCCCGGTACGGTAAACCCGTACGTCAGTTTAGCAAACTGGTGGTTTCAGCCACTCACCCATCCTTCCGGAACTGTGCGTTCTGATTTCTTTGACTTGGTGTGTTTCTCCTTCGCTAAAGGCACTCCCTTGTCAATTGCGAGTGCAAAGGTAGCACAATTTTTGAATACCACAAAACAAAATCATGGAAAAAATCGTACCTTTGCCGAAAATTTGTGCCACTCACTATTTATAATAAGAAGAAATGCATACAAGACAAGAAAAAATGGAAGCTTTCGGGCGTTTGCTCGACGTGATGGATGACCTGCGCGAGAAGTGTCCTTGGGACCGTAAGCAGACAAATGAGTCGCTGCGCCCTAACACGATTGAAGAGACTTATGAGTTGTGTGACGCGCTGATGAAGGAGGACAATATGAATATCTGCAAGGAACTGGGTGATGTGCTGCTGCATATTGTCTTTTACTCTAAAATCGGTGAGGAGAAGGGTGCTTTTGATGTGGCTGACGTGTGCCACAAGTTGTGTGACAAGTTGATTTTCCGTCATCCGCACGTGTATGGCGACGCAGTGGCGAACACCGCTGGCGAGGTGGTACAGACATGGGAGCAGATTAAGACGAAGGAGAAGGATGGCAACAAGACGGTGCTCTCTGGAGTGCCTGACGCCCTACCCTCACTCATCAAGGCTTACCGCATTCAGGACAAGGCCCGCAACGTGGGTTTCGACTGGGAGGAGCGCCGCGATGTGTGGAAGAAGGTGAAGGAGGAGATTACGGAGTTTGAGTCTGAGGTGGAACATGCCTATGCGGATGAAACAGCCACTGAAGAAGCGAAGGCCGCTGCCAAACAGCATGCCACAGAGGAGTTTGGCGACGTGATGTTCAGCCTCATCAATGCGGCTCGCCTCTACAAAATCAATCCTGACAATGCGCTGGAGCACACCAACCAGAAGTTTATCCGCCGCTTCAATTATGTGGAGGCGAAAGCCAAAGAAAAAGGCCAGGACCTAAAAGACCTGACCTTGGAACAAATGGATGCCTGGTGGAACGAGGCTAAGAAGCTTGGCTAATCAAAGAACTTAGGCTTCCGCTTACGGGCTTCTTCCAGACTGACCATGCCGGACTCCCCTTCCTCTCTTTCGGAACGGAGTTCGGCATATTTTCTATCCAGCTCGTCTGTCAACTCGGCACGCGTCTCAGGATTGAGCAGGCGGGCACTGGCTATCACGTTCTGTGAGGCATCTTTCATCCAGAGCACAGGACCATGATACACGGGCGCTATCTTCAAGGCCGTGTGGAGTTCGCTGGTGGTGGCTCCACCTATCATGATGGGGATGTCAACACTGCGCTCTTCCAAGGCTCTGGCCACATTCACCATCTCTTCGAGCGAGGGAGTGATGAGTCCTGAGAGCCCGATGATATCGACGTGTTCGTCAATGGCTCTATCCACGATGGTTTCAGAGGGTACCATCACGCCCAAATCTATGATTTCGTAGTTGTTGCAGGCGAGAATCACGCTGACAATGTTCTTGCCGATGTCGTGCACATCTCCTTTCACCGTAGCGAGCAGCACCTTGCCTGCTTTCTGCGCTCCTTCGGAACGACTGGCCTCAATGAGTGGCTGAAGGATGCCTACCGCTTTCTTCATGGTTCGAGCAGTCTTCACCACCTGAGGCAAGAACATCTTGCCAGCGCCGAAAAGTTCGCCCACGGTGTTCATGGCATCCATCAAAGGACCTTCAATAATCTTGACAGGGTCTCCGTATTGCGCTACAGCCTCATCCAAATCGGTGTCCAAATGGTCACCGACACCTTTTACCAATGCGTGCTTCAGGCGCTCCTCGATGGTACCATTTCGCCAATCATCAGCAGGACTCTTGACAACAGCTCCTCCGTTTTTAAGTGCCTCTTTCTCAGCATCTTTTTCTGCTTTTATTCGAGCAGCTATTTCAATCAGATTTTCAGTAGCATCGGGCGTTCTATTGAGCAACACATCGTCGATGGCCGTCAGCACATCTTCAGGAATATCGCTGTAGAGCACTTGTGTGGCAGGATTAACAATGCCGAGGTCTTGACCTACCGCTATGGTATGGTAAAGAAACACGGAGTGCATGGCCTCACGAATGTAGTTGTTGCCGCGAAAAGAGAACGAGAGATTGCTCATACCGCCTGACACATGAGCGCCTGGCAGGTTCTTGCGAATCCACTCCGTGGCGCGAATGAAGTCGAGTCCGTAATTGTTGTGCTCCTCCATGCCTGTGGCTACTGCCAGCACATTGGGGTCAAAAATGATATCGAGCGGATTGAATCCCACTTTGTCCACGAGCAAGTGATAGGCTCGCTCACAAATCTCTATCTTACGCTCATAGGAGGTGGCCTGACCCTGTTCGTCGAAAGCCATCACTACGGTAGCGGCGCCCAGACGTTTGATTTCACGGGCCTTGTCGAGGAACTTCTCCTCACCTTCCTTCAGCGAGATACTGTTGACGATGCTCTTTCCCTGCACACACTTCAAACCCGCCTTGATGACTTCCCAATCGCTGGAGTCAATCATCATGGGCACCTTTGAGATGTCGGGGTCGCTCATCAGAAGATTCAGGAAGGTGACCATCTCATGCTTGGCATCGAGCAGTCCGTCATCCATGTTGATGTCGAGCACAAGGGCTCCGTCCTCCACTTGCTTGCGGGCAATGGAGAGAGCCTCTTCATAGTTTTTCTCGTTGATGAGACGAAGGAACTTGCGTGAGCCTGCCACGTTGCATCGCTCACCCACATTGACGAAGCGGCGTTCGGGTGTCAGTTCCAGCAGTTCGAGACCGCTCAGCCACAAATTCTTGGGCTTGGCAGCAGGGACGTGTGGCTTTTTCCCATCCACGATGGCGGGATAGAGTCCAATGAATTTCTCGGTTGTTCCGCAGCAGCCTCCCAGAATATTGACCAGTCCTTCATCCACGTATTCCTTCACCTGCTCGGCCATCATCTCGGGTGTCTGGTCATAGAGTCCCAAAGAATTGGGGAGTCCCGCATTGGGGTGTGCTGAGATATAATAAGGCGCTTTATCTGCCAGTGTCTTCAGGAAGGGTTTGAGTTGTCGCGCTCCAAAGGAGCAGTTCAAACCAATAGAGAAAATATCAGCGTGCTGCACGCTGGCAAGAAAGGCCTCCAAGGTTTGTCCGGAGAGGGTGCGGCCTGCCGTGTCGCTTACGGTGACAGAGAGCATCAAAGGCACATGCTTCTGAGTGGACTCCATGGCCTTCTCTGCGGCATAGATGGCGGCCTTTGCGTTCAGCGAGTCGAAGATGGTCTCGATGAGCAGGGCATCCACACCTCCTTCGAGGAGCGCTTCCATCTGTTCGATGTAGGCATTCACCAATTCATCGTAGGTGAGGCTTCGCAAGGCGGGGTTGTTCACATCGGGAGAGATGCTGAGGGTCTTGTTGGTGGGACCCACATCACCCAACACAAAACGGGGCTTGGAGGGTGTCTTCTGTGTAAACTCATCGGCAAGGCGACGGGCAATCTGGGCACCCGCAAGATTCATTTCACGGCAGTAGTCCTCCACGTTGTAATCTGCCATGGAGATGCGTTGCGAGGAAAAGGTGCAGGTGGTAATGAGGTCTGCTCCTGCCTCCAAATACTTGCGGTGTATGTCTGCTATCACATCAGGGCGGGTGAGGCAAAGGATGTCGTTGTTACCCTTCATTAGTCCGGGCACATCCTTGAACTGTTCGCCCCGGAAGTCCTCTTCCTGCAATCCGTACTGCTGAATCATGGTGCCCATTGCACCATCCAATATCAGTATGCGTTCCTTAATGATGTTTGTGTCCAACATAATGTGAAATGTGAGCGGTGAGAGGCGAAATGAGAAACGTCGGGTTTCACATTCCGCCTATCCCTTAAATATAGTGTTTCTTTGCACGGTCTATTTCTCTGCGGTCTTCCTTTTCCTTGAGTGTTTGCCGCTTATCGTATTCCTTCTTACCTCGTGCCAGTGCGATGTCCAGCTTGGCAAGTCCTTTCTCGTTGATATAGAGGCGAACAGGCACAATGGTGAATCCGGGCGCCTTGGTGTCGTCTTGCAGATTGCGGATTTCCTTTCTGTTCAGGAGCAATTTGCGTTCTCTGCGCTCCAGGTGATTGTTGTAGGAGCCCTCGAGATAGTGCGCCACATACATGTTCTTCACCCAAATCTCTCCGTTATTGATGTAGCAATAAGTGTCCACCAAACTTGCTTTTCCTGCACGGATACTCTTGATTTCAGTTCCCGTCAGGACAATGCCAGCCGTGAAAGTGTCGATAAACTCATAGTCAAACGACGCTCTCTTGTTCTTGATGTTCACTTGCTGATTCTTCGCTATCTTCTTTTTTGCCATAATCCTTACTTTACCTACGTTTTCTTTGTGGCGAGAGGCGAGCCAAACCCTTTCCTTGCGAAGCATAGCTCCATTGATTGTGAGGGAGCTCCGCTTTCGAAAGACGCATTACATATACTTGTCCAGCCTCTCCACAATCATCTTCGCCACCAATGGGGATACCTCCTCCTGATGATCGTCGAGGAAATCATCCCCCATCTCGTTCAAGTCTTCCAGTTGCTCATAGAGCGCCATGAAGTCCTCGTCGCTCAGTTCGCGAGACAATTCCTCTTGGTGATTATAGTATTCCTTTTTGACATCATAGAGCAGTTTGGAAAAGCCTTTCATGACAGGCGAGAGTTCTTGCCCGTCATTGGCCACGGCTGCGCCCCACTCTTTCTTGACAACCATCGGGAATGGTCCTTCAAGCACATAGGGTGCATAGCCATTGAGTATCAACTGGATGAAACCACCCTCCATCACCTCGTCGAGCACATAGCGATAGCACAGCAAAGCATGCTGCTCAGCACTCAGCATCTCCATGTTTTGGGAGGTCAAAGCACCTCCGACAGCAGAAAGATAGCCGTCTGTTACCCACTGGATGAAGCCGATGCTGTCCAGTTCCTTATACTTCTCAAGAGCCTGTTGCTTGTCCAAATGTACCATATTCACCATTTTAAGGATGCAAAGATACGCCACTTTTCCCGAACCATCAAAATCTTGTCCTACAAATCGCCGTAAAAGCACCCTTTTTACCTCGTAGCATGGTTTTATCATGGCTTTTCATACCCGATTTAGGATAGATGAGGGAGGAAGAGAGAGAGGGCTGCAAAAAAGTTTTGGTCCAAATTCACTTTTTTCTATCCAAATTTGGTGGGTAAAATAGAATGTAGTACATTTGCGACGTGAACACAGTTTTATGTATAACGTGGGAAGGTGATGCCATCATCGCCTGGAATCACATCTTGCGACGTGAACACAGTTTTATGTATAACCCTTAACATCTTAACACAATGGAAGACATTCAGAAAGTTTATGATTTCCTGAACAAGGCAAACGAATTTTATTTAGCGACTATCGAGGGAGACCAGCCCCGCGTGAGAGTGTACGGAGCAAGCTTGCTGTTCGAAGGGAAATTGTATTTCATGGCCATCAAAGGCACCGAAGCACCTAATCAGTTGGAGAAGAATCCCAAGTTTGAAATTTGCATTTTCAAGAATAACGTGTTGCGCATGAGCGGCAAGCTGGTCATGGACAACAGACTGGAAATCAGAGAGGCTCTCGTCCAAAAGATTCCAGCTCTTGGAATGAGCATTGGCACGGAGAACATGATTATGTATTACGTGAAAGATGCTGATGCTTCATTCTACAACTTGCAAGGTGTGTACGATAGTGCTCATTTCTAACATCGCGCAGCATAGAACCACTTAAACGAAATGCCCCACATCGGTTATCCGGCGTGGGGCATTTCGATTCACCGATGTGGGGCACATCGATTTTGATGTGTTAAATGGATGCGCTATTGACACGTTCTCTTTTTGTGAGCGGAAATAGAAATCACCGCATTTGTGTCTGCTTGATTATTTTCTCGCTTGGAAAAACATAAATAAATTTGGACATTCCTCGATTTCTTCGTACCTTTGTACGATTTTTGGGAGAAGCATGAAAAGAAATCATTAGACATACTGATTATATGGAAAATAGAAGCATTGTTTCGATTGCCGAATACGGAAAAGAGAAGATTCAATATCTGCTCGACATGGCGACAGAATTTGAGGCGCATCCGAACCGCCAGCTCCTAAAAGGCAAGGTGGTAGCCACGCTGTTTTTCGAGCCCAGCACCAGAACGAGATTGTCCTTTGAGACAGCAGCGAATCGTCTGGGGGCACGCGTGATTGGCTTCACCGACCCGAAAGTGACGAGTTCGTCAAAGGGCGAGACGCTGAAGGACACCATCAAAATGGTAAGTAACTATGCAGATGTGATTGTGATGCGCCACAAGCTGGAAGGCGCTGCACTGTATGCAAGCGAAGTGACTGACGTGCCTATCATCAATGCCGGCGACGGCTCTAATCTGCATCCTTCACAGACGATGCTTGACCTCTATTCCATCTACAAGACCCAGGGCACGCTGAACAATCTGAACATCTACATGGTGGGAGACTTGAAGTATGGACGCACAGTGCACTCGCTGCTGATGTCCATGCGAAAGTACAATCCAACCTTCCACTTCATCGCTCCAAAGGAATTGGAGATGCCTGACGAGTACAAACTTTACTGCAAGCAGAACAACATCAAGTATATTGAGCAGCAAGACTTCACGGAAGACACTATTGCCGATGCTGATATCCTTTATATGACCCGCGTACAGCGTGAACGCTTTACGGACCTGATGGAATATGAACGTGTGAAGGACGCCTACATTCTGAAGGCAGACATGCTGGGCAAGGCCAAGGAGAACATGAAGATTCTGCATCCGCTGCCACGCGTAAACGAGATTGAGTATGACGTGGACGAGAGCAAGCATGCCTACTACTTTGAGCAGGCGCAAAATGGACTCTATGCCCGCGAGGCACTAATATGCGACGTGCTTGGAATCACACTCGACCAAATCAAGAACGACAACACAATCATCGACTAAGCAATGGATAAGCAACAGAAACTGGTCGCCGCACTGGAAAATGGTTCAGTGATAGACCACATACCTACAGACAAACTCTTCACAGTAGCTCAACTGCTCGAGCTGGAGAAATGCACTGAGCCCGTGCTCATTGGCAATAATCTGGAAAGCCAAATCATGGGCAAGAAAGGCATCATCAAGATTGCAGGAAAGTTCTTCACCGAAGCTGAAATCAGCAAACTGGCGGTGCTCTGCCCTAACATCAGACTGACTGTTATCCGCAATTATGAGGTGGCAGAGAAGCGTGAGGTGATACTGCCTGAGAAGCTGACCAACATCGTGAAGTGTGCCAACCCCGTGTGCATCACTAACAATGAGCCGATGAAGACGGTATTCTACCGCATGGACAAGGACACGCTGAAGTGCCGCTACTGCGGAAAAGAACAGAACTTGAAAGATATCAAACTCAAATAAATGCATCATCGCATACATTCACCATTCGAAGCATTTGGCACAAAGATGTAAGTCTGAGAAGCACAAACATGAATGATGAATGTGAACTACGAATTATGAAATTTACAGAAAGAGCTAAACTGAACCTCTCTGATGTGAATAAGGAGGTTCTGGAACAGTGGAACAAGGAAGATATGTTCCACAAGAGCATTGAGGAACGCGAAGGCTGTCCTCAATTCATCTTCTTTGAAGGCCCCCCATCAGCAAACGGACATCCCGGCATTCACCACGTGATGGGCAGAACGATTAAAGATACATTCCTTCGATATAAAACAATGCAGGGCTTCCAAGTGAAGCGCAAGGCAGGATGGGACACTCATGGACTGCCTGTGGAGCTGAGCGTGGAGAAGTCTTTGGGCATCACCAAGGAGGACATCGGCAAGAAAATCAGCGTGGACGACTACAACGACGCTTGCCGCAAGAACGTGATGATGTACACCAACGAGTGGACTGAACTCACTGACAAGATGGGATATTGGGTGGACTTGGAACACCCCTACATCACTTATGACAATAAGTACATTGAGTCGCTTTGGTATTTGCTGAAGCAACTTTATAATAAAGGTTTGCTCTACAAGGGCTATACCATTCAGCCTTATTCGCCTGCAGCAGGTACGGGTCTTTCATCACACGAGCTGAACCAACCGGGTTGCTACCGCGACGTGAAGGACACAACGGTGACTGCTCAGTTCCTTGTCAAGGACGCTTGCGAAGGATTGAAAGGAAAAGGTGAACTGACAGGCGAAATGCCATGCAACCTCAAGACATACATCTTAGCATGGACAACCACTCCATGGACCCTTCCATCGAACACGGCTCTGTGTGTAGGTCCAAAGATTGACTATGTCGCTGTGAAAGGCCAGAATCCTTATTCAGGAGAAGAGGCTATCTACATCCTAGCAGAGGCTCGTCTTTCCTCTTACTTTGCAGCAAAAAAGGATGAGGAAGGCAACGAGAAGCCTGTTGACATCCTTTGGCGAGGCAAAGGAACAGACCTCGTAGGCTTGCACTACAACCAGCTGATGCCATGGGTAAAGCCTTGCGCATTGGAGAACAATCAGGTGGTAGTGAAAGAGGATGAGGCTTTCCGTGTGATTCCGGGCGACTATGTAACGACTGAAGATGGTACGGGTATCGTACACATCGCTCCAACGTTCGGTGCAGACGACGCCAAGGTGGCTAAAGACGCTGGCATTCCTTCACTCTTCGTTATTGACAAGGCTGGGGACACCCGTCCTATGGTGGATTTCACCGGTAAGTACTTCGTAAAGGAAGACATGAACGAAGAGTTCGTAAGCCTCTGTGTGAACGATAGTTATTGGAAGCATAGTGGTGACTTCGTCAAGAATGCTTACGACCCTAAGTATAATCAAGGAGGCAAGTATGACGAGAAGGCTGCCACCAAGGACATGGACCTCAATGTGGTGATTTGTCTGGAGATGAAAGAGGAAGGTTCTGCTTTCAAAATTGAGAAACACGTGCACAACTATCCTCACTGCTGGCGCACCGACAAGCCTGTGCTCTACTACCCTCTCGATTCATGGTTCATCAAGTCAACGGCGAAGAAAGACCGTATGTTTGAGTTGAACAAGACCATCCAATGGAAACCTGAATCAACTGGAACAGGACGTTTCGGTAAGTGGCTCGAAAATCTGAATGACTGGAATCTTTCCCGCTCACGTTACTGGGGAACTCCTCTTCCTATCTGGCGCAACCGCGACACACACGAAGAATTGTGCATCGGCAGCGTGGAGGAACTCTACAACGAGATTGAGAAGGCTGTATCTGCTGGTGTGATGGCTTCAAATCCTTTAAAGGAAAAGGGCTTTGTGCCAGGCGATATGAGTCAGGAAAACTATGACAAGATTGATTTGCACCGCCCTTATGTGGATGATATCAAACTGGTGTCAGACAAGGGCAATGTGCTCACCCGCGAACTGGACCTCATCGACGTGTGGTTTGACTCGGGTGCTATGCCATATGCACAGATTCACTACCCATTCGAAAATAAGGACTTGATTGACAAGGGTACAGCCTACCCTGCCAATTTCATTGCTGAGGGTGTGGACCAAACACGTGGATGGTTCTTCACGCTCCACGCTATCGCTACGATGGTGTTTGACTCTGTGGCTTACAAGGCTGTGATTTCCAATGGTCTTGTGCTCGACAAGAACGGCATCAAGATGTCAAAGCGTCTGGGCAATGTTATCAATCCATTTGAGTGCATCGGTACTTATGGTGCTGACGCTGTGCGCTGGTACATGATTACAAACTCTTCACCATGGGACAACCTTTCATTTGACCCAGAGGGTGTGAAGGAAGTGACAAGCCAGTTCTTCATCAAGTTGCAGCAGGCTTACTCCTTCTTCACGATGTATGCAAATGTGGATGGCTTCGAATATAAGGAAGCCGATATTCCTTACACAGAGCGTCCTGACTTTGACCGCTGGTTGCTCTCTGAGCTGAACACGCTGGTGAAGAACGTACAGGCATACCTTGATGACTACGATCCAACTCCTGCGGGCCGTTTGATTCAGTCCTTCGTAATCGATAACCTCTCAAACTGGTATATTCGTCTGAACAAGCCTCGTTTCTGGGGTGGAGAGATGACAAACGATAAGCTCTCTGCTTATCAGACTCTCTACACTTGTCTCGACACATTGAGCAGACTGATTGCTCCTATCGCTCCATTCTATGCAGACCAACTCTTCCGTGACCTTAATAGCGCAACGGGCAAAGACTCTGCAAAGAGTGTGCATTTGGCTAAATTCCCAACCTTCAACGAAGCATACATCGATTCAGAGCTGGAAGCAGCCATGGAAGCAGCCATGAAGGTAACTTCAATGGGACTCTCCATCCGCAAGAAGGTAAAGATTCCTGTTATCCAGGCACTTCAATCTATTGCTATTCCAGATACAGATGCCGTGTTCAGCGGTCGCATTGAGCGCATGAAGGACATCATCATGAAGGAAGTGAACGTGAAGGACTTGCAGCTGATGGATGGCAAGATGCTGGTGAAAAACGTGAAGTGTAACTTCCGTGTGATGGGTAAGAAGTTTGGCAAGATGATGAAGGCTGTAAGCAATGCTGTAGCAGAAATGACTCAGGCACAAATCGCTGAACTCGAAGCCAACGGACAGGTGACATTACAAGCAGAGGGACAGGATGCGGTGATTGAGTTGGCTGATGTCGACATCATGTCGCAAGACATCCCAGGATGGAGTGTTGCCAACGAAGGCACCACAACCGTGGCTCTCGACATCACCATCACGCCTGCTTTGAAGAACGAAGGCAATGCCCGCAAAGTGATCAAGCAGATTCAAGGTCTCCGCAAGTCGCAAGGCTTCGAGATTACAGACCGCATCCGAGTGGTGATTACAGAGACTCCTGAAACAAAGGCTGTGCTCGATGGCTTCAAGGAGAACATTGCTGCACAGGTTTTGGCTAATTCTATCACCCTTGGAAACCCAGAAGGTGAAGCCATTGACTTTGACGAGTTCAAGGCTGTCATTTCTGTTCAGAAAGACTGATTCATGACTAGAAAGAACAAGCATATTCTTTCCATCATCCTTTTCATGACCGTTCTTGTCATTGACCAAATCATCAAGGTCAATGTCAAGACGGGCATGCATTTGGGAGAGCGTATCGAAATCACCTCTTGGTTCAGCCTCCTATTTGTGGAAAACAATGGTATGGCCTTCGGCATGCTGGGCGATAAGCTCTTCGGTGTGGAGGTCAAACTATTCCTCACGCTATTCCGTGTGGTGGCAGTATGTCTTATCGGATGGTTCATCTATAGCGAAATCAAGCGGAGAAGACCCACCGGATACATCGTGTGCCTCACCCTTATAGCAGCAGGAGCTGCAGGAAACATTATCGATAGTCTCTTTTATGGGCTCATCTTTAATAATCCTCCGTTCCCACAAGTGGCAGAGTTCCAACCATGGGGATATGGATATGGGGAATTCCTGTATGGAAAAGTTGTGGATATGTTCTACTTCCCTCTCATCGAATGGGATATGCCCACATGGATGCCAATCTATTCGGGACAGCATTGTGTATTCTTCTCCCCTATCTTCAATTTCGCTGATGCTGCCATCTCCTGTGGTATCGTAGCACTATTGCTGTTTTATCATGAGTTAATCAGCCAGTACCAAATCAGAAAAAGTTGAAATCTAAAGGTAGAAAGTCAATAGTTAGGTGGCAAGAAAACAATATTTAGTGGAGAGTTCAAAAATGAAGTCCAAAATTATCATACCGCTCATCGCCTTGATTGTGTGTTCTATTGTGGCATGCGAGAATCGCCCGAAAGAGGTGCTTTCCCGCAGCGAGATGGAAGACGTGCTGTATGACTACCACATTATGCAGGGACTCATTGAACAACTTCCCGCTGAAGAACGAGTGGAAAAAGCTCAGGACTATATCAATGCCGTGTATGTGAAGCATGGCATTACAGAAGCCCAGTTCGACACATCTGTCACCTATTATAATCGACATCCTAAAGACCTCTTTAAGATTTACAAAAGCCTGGAGCAGCGCTATACTGCCGCCAATGAAGAGATGCAGTTAGTGAATGGCAACAACGATATGATGGCCATCTATGCAACAGGAGGTGACACGACGAACTTGTGGAACTCAAAGCGTCTGCTGCTATTGAGAAGCAGAGAATTTGCCAACAGGGAAAGCTTCACCATCCATGCTGACACTACATTCCATCGCAAAGACCATTTCATTCTCACGTTCTCGCCGACATTCATCAAAGAAAGCACAGACAATGGTGAGAGCCCTTATCTGCATGTTAGCCTCAGCGTCATGTACAAAAGCGGCAAATATATTGGCACGGTGCGCACACTTAGCTACAATGGTCCACAGCAGCTTACCTTGAAGACAGATGATGACGAAGACATTCAACGCATTACGGGTTCCTTCTTCTACAAAGGCATGAAGTCTTCACGCAGCTTCTGTTTAGTGGACAACATCTCTTTGGTGCGTATGCACGAGAAATCTTTGGAGCCTGTCACGAAAGAGAAGGCGGACAGCACCGAAACAAAGGCATCAAAGAATTTGCCTGACACGATTAAGAAGGTGCCTACACATCGCTATACACCTGAAGAGCTGCGTCAGCTGAACAAATCAAACGAAAAGATAAACATTCAGGCAGCACCTTCAGTACGTACACCCAACTCCATCGGTACGCGCAGACGCAAAACGCCTGCCAACCATTAAGCCTATGCGCCGTGTAGCAGCCTCCAGAGTGTTCATCAACGAAAAAGAGTTCCATAACAATCATGTCGTGGAACTCTTTAATCATATCGTCACAAAACATTATCCTCTCACGGAAGAAATCCCCATGACAGAATGGTTAGGAGGAACCATCATTCTTAGAAATGGGGAAGCATACCATACACCCGAACTTTTATCGTCTGCGGAACTCTGCACAGATAATGGCTGTGGCAATCGCTACATTCAGCGACTCTGATGTCTCTCTCCCTTCAGGATAGTTTGGGATATACAGGCGCTCATCCACACAGGCTTCCACTTCCTTCGAAACTCCCTTCCCTTCATTGCCCATCACGATGACACCCTGATGAGATAATTCTTTTTCATACATGTTTTCCCCATCCAAAAATGTGCCATAGACAGGAACACTCCCATCTAATGACTTCAGCGCTTCTTCCAAATTGACGTAATGAACCTGAACTCTTGCTATAGCACCCATCGTGGCTTGAACCGTTTTGGGGTTATAGATATCAGCGCACCCTTGCGAACAAAAAATATGCTCAATGCCGAACCAGTCTGCCACACGCACAATTGTACCCAAGTTGCCAGGATTCTGCACATCATCCAAAGCAAGACAAAGCCCCTGGCTGGCCACTTCATTCAGATTTACACTCCATTGGGGCTGACGGAACACTGCCAACACCTGCTGAGGGGTTTCTTGAAAACTCAACCTTTTCAATTCATCTTCTGACACTTCATCAATTTCGGTGTGTCGAAGTTGAGCACTGTGCAATACACTTGTGTGCTGGTCTAACCATTGGGCCGTAGCAGCGAGATAGGTGCACTCAAATGCATCCAGCAGGTCGCCAACCAGTTTGTGTCCTTCAGCAACAAACACCTGATCCGCTTTTCGGAACTTCTTCATTTCCAGCGAACGAATGAATTTTACCTTGTTCTTGCTTATCATCTCTCCATATTTTTAGACAAAGGTATGAATTATGAACCAAAAAATGACTATCTTTGCATGGTTTTTACATCGTGTGCGCGTGAAGTTCCACCATACATCATTCTATTTGAGCCTTGTTTGTGTGTTGAGCATAATCATGGGTTCTTGCTCTGTGGATAAGTATATTCCAGAGGGTGAGCACATGCTGACGGGTGTTGCTGTCACGTGTGACGATGAGGAAATTCAGAAAACTTATGCTTTAGGCGACTATGTGACCATGACCACCAATACCAAGTGGTTTGGTGCACGTGTACCGCTCAAAATCTACATGCTGTCTGGGACAGACACCACAAAACGTTCTTGCCGCTTTTTTCGCAAACTCGGTGAGGCACCAGTGCTCTACAACCAGGAGAAATCAGAGCGAGCAATGGAAGACATCCGAAAGGTGCTGAACAATGCAGGCTACATGAAAGCAGAAGTTGAAGAGCACAGAATGGAGAAGGGAAAGAAGGTTAATGTCTTGTACGATATCCATCCCAATGAACGCTACACCATTCGCAATGTCTATCGCATTGTAGAAGACAAGGGCCTTCGGCACTTTATTACTGTAGAAGATACTGCGGCTTCACTTCTCAAACCTGGTGTACCATTTGAAGTGACAGCGCTCAACGAAGAACGCAACCGCATTACATCCTATCTGCGCAACAATGGCTATTACAAATTCACGAAAGAGGATATCCGTTTCAGCGCTGATACTGCCCAACAGTCAACAGAAGTAGATGTGCTGGTACGCGTGAAACTGCAGCAAGACAATGGACGCACAGAACCAACACCTCACAAGCAGTACACAATTGGCAATGTGAACTTCTTTGCCGATGCAACCCATTCCAATGAACCCATTGACAGCCTTCACTACAAAGGCTATAACTTCCTCACTCAGGAGAAACTGCATTTCCGCAAGCAAGTGCTTATCAGCCATTCGTTGATACACCCTGGGGAACTCTACAACGAAAAACATTTCCGACGCACCTATACCAACTACACGCGCCTGTCTGCCATCTCGTTCTCCAATATCAGCATGGAAGAAAGACCTGGCACCGACACGCTCGACTGCAACATTATAGTCAACCACGCCAAGCCACACTCTTTCGGATTCGATGTTGAAGCAACAAACTCCGCAGGCGACATGGGTGCAGCGCTTTCCACTTCCTACCAGAACAAAAACTTGTTTCGTGGCTCAGAAAGCTTTATGTTCAAAATCCGTGGTGCCTACGAAGCCATCACAGGATTGGAAGGTTACGAAGGAAACAACTACGTAGAACTGGGCACAGAAGCAACATTAGGCTTCCCTGCTTTCTTATTACCCTATGTGAAACGCGAATGGGGCACACAGCATAACGCATCATCGGAAATATCGCTGCAGTACAACCGGCAAAACCGCCCTGAGTTTCAACGCAGAGTGCTCACCGCTGCATGGCGCTATCGCTGGAACAGCAAAGAACAGCACACACAGCACCGTTTTGATCTGGCTGAAATCAGCTATGTATATATGCCTTGGATATCAAAAACATTCAAGGAACAATACCTTGACTCGCTGGGCAAAACCAATGCAATTCTAAAATACACCTACGAGAATCTGCTCATCACAAAGATGGGATACACTTATTCGTACAATTCATTGGGTTCACGTGAACAGACATACGGAAAGAATGCCTACACAATCCGGTTCAACATTGAAACTTCTGGAAATGTACTCAGGATGGCCACGGGAATGGTTCATGGAAAGAAAAATGAAGAAGGACAATACACATTCTGTGGCATTGCTTTCGCACAGTATGTCAGAGGCGATTTCGACTACTCAAAAAGTTTCCGTATCGACAAGAATAACTCTGTAGCGTTCCACACCGCTTTGGGCATTGCCTATCCTTATGGAAACTCAGACCAATTACCTTTCGAAAAACGTTACTTCGCAGGTGGAGCTAACAGCGTGCGTGGATGGTCAGTACGTTCTCTCGGACCAGGCGCCTACAACGGCAAGGACAAAGGCATCAATTTCCTTAACCAATCGGGTGACATCAAGCTTGACCTCAATCTTGAATACCGTGCAGCCCTTTTCTGGAAGTTCAGTGGAGCCGCCTTTATTGATGCAGGCAATATCTGGACTATCAAGAAATACAAAGACCAACCCGATGGTGAATTCCGCGTTGACAAGTTCTGGAAACAGATAGCCCTCAGCTATGGCATCGGTCTCCGCATGGACGCAAACTTCTTCATTGTACGCTTCGATGCCGGCATGAAAGCCATTGACCCTGCCTACACTGGTCGCGCCCACTACCCCATCACACACCACAGTTTTGATCGCGACTTTGCATTCCACTTTGCCGTAGGATTGCCATTCTAATTATACGCACTACAATTAGACGACACGGCCTTGTTCACCACAGCAAAGCCTTGATGCTATTTCATATAGCTCCTTATATGCTGCGTAAATTGTTTTAATGGTTACAGATTCATAAGCATTCTTGCAAGATGAAAAGTGATTCTCACTCGTTCCTTTCGCTCCATTAGACATTGAAAAACAAGTGGTACAAGAAGTTTCTCTAATCTATCCGGCTGTTATTCCAAAAGAATATGCTATCTTTGCAAAAGAAATAACATAAAACATATATTAAATATGTATAGAACACATACGAACGGAGAGCTGAGACTCTCCGACGCAGGCAAGAAGGTGACTCTTGCCGGATGGGTGCAGCGCACAAGAAAAATGGGTGCGCTGACCTTTGTTGATTTGCGTGACCGCTACGGCATTACGCAGTTGGTTTTTAACGAAGACACAGAGCGTGAACTCTGTGATCGTGCCAACAAGCTGGGACGTGAGTTTGTCATTCAAGTGACAGGCACTGTGGCTGAACGCTACAGCAAAAACAAGAACATTCCAACGGGTGACATTGAAATTGAAGTGAGCGAACTGAATGTTCTGAACGAGTCTATCACCCCACCCTTCACCATTGAAGACCAGTCGGATGGCGGCGATGATTTGCGCATGAAATACCGCTATCTGGATTTGCGCCGTAATGCGGTGCGCAAGAATCTGGAACTGCGCCATAAGTTCTGCATCGCTGTAAGAAACTATCTCTCCAACCTCGGTTTTTTGGAGGTAGAAACTCCTATGCTGATTGGTTCCACACCTGAAGGTGCTCGAGACTTCATCGTGCCTTCACGCATGAACCCCGGCCAGTTCTATGCTCTGCCTCAGTCGCCCCAGACCTTGAAACAGTTGCTGATGGTGGCAGGCTTTGACCGCTATTTCCAAATTGTGAAATGCTTCCGCGACGAAGACTTGCGTGCTGACCGTCAGCCTGAATTCACTCAGATTGACTGCGAAATGTCTTTTGTAACTCAAGAGGACATCATCCAGACATTCGAGGGTATGGCAAAGCATCTTTTCAAGGAGTTGAGAGGCGTAGAAATTGAAGGTGATTTTCTCCGCTTGCCTTGGATTGAGTGCATGAAGCGCTTTGGTTCCGATAAACCTGATATGCGTTTCGGCATGGAGTTTGTGGAGTTGGATGATGTTCTGAAAAAAGGCACCTTCGCTGTATTTGACGAAGCAGCCTACATTGGTGGTATCTGCGCTCCAGGTTGCGCCACATATACAAGAAAAGACATTGACAAGCTGACTGAATGGGTGAAGCGCCCACAGATCGGTGCCAAAGGTTTGGTATACGCCCGTGTACAGGAAGACGGCAGTGTGAAGTCTTCTGTGGACAAGTTCTACACACAAGAAGATTTGCAGGTGCTGAAGGAGAAGATGGATGCCAAGCCAGGCGACCTCATTCTCATCCTTTCAGGTGCAGATGCCATGAAGACGCGCAAGCAGCTTTGCGAGCTCCGTCTGGAGATGGGTGAACGTCTTGGTCTGCGCGACAGAAACAAGTTCGCTCTGCTGTGGGTGACAGAATTCCCCATGTTCGAATGGAGCGACGAGGAGCAGCGCTTGATGGCAATGCACCACCCATTCACACACCCTATGGACGAGGACATTCACTTGCTCGACACAGACCCTGCAGCTGTACGTGCAGACGCATACGATATGGTGTGCAACGGCATTGAAGTAGGTGGTGGTTCTATTCGTATCCATGACCCGAAATTGCAAGCTAAGATGTTCGAGATATTGGGCTTCACTCCCGAAAAGGCAGAGGAACAGTTTGGCTTCTTGATGAATGCATTCAAATATGGCGCACCACCTCACGGAGGCTTGGCATACGGCCTGGACCGTTGGGTGAGCATCTTTGCCGGTCTCGATTCCATTCGCGACTGCATCGCATTCCCTAAGAACAACAGTGGACGCGATGTAATGCTTGATGCACCATCATTTGTGGACCAGAAACAATTGGACGAAGACTTCATCGCACTCAATCTGCCCCAAGAACAATAAGCACATGACATTTTTCAGTCTTGGAAGTGGCAGTTGTGGAAACTGCTACTATCTAGCGACAGAGACTGACGCCATTATCATTGATTGTGGCGTCAGTCTGCGTCGATTCAAAAAAAACATGCTGGAATATGGCATGAAAGTAGGCAAAACTCAAGGCATCCTCATCACGCATGACCATGCGGACCATATCAAGGCGGCAGGAAAAATCAGCAAAGAATACGGTATACCAGTCTATGCTACATCCTTGGTGCATGAAGGCATGGACCGGAACTGGCAAAACTCAGTAAAAGTGCCAGAAGAGAATCGCCGTACAGTTGAACTGGGCGTTCCCTTCCAGCTTGGAGAGTTCCGTATCACAGCCTTCCCCATTCCTCATGACGCATCAGAAAACGTTGGCTATTACATTGAGGTAGGTGACTCCCGCTTCACGGTAATGACTGACGTGGGCGATGTGACAGACGAGGTGAGAGAGCACATCGGAAAAAGCACCCACTTGATCTTCGAGGCCAACTACGACGAGGAGATGCTAAAGTCTGGGAAATACCCTCCACAGCTCAAGGAACGCATTGCAAGCGGACATGGTCACTTATCCAACAAGAAAGCAGCTACTGCATTAGCGGAGAACATCCACGAGCAGCTGAAGAATGTCTGGTTGTGCCACCTCAGCGAAGAGAACAACCATCCTGAATTGGCTCGCAAAACCGTAGAGACTGTGCTGCGCAGTTATGGAATCATTGCAGGCACAGATTTCACGCTCGAAGTGTTGCGGCGCAAGATTCCGACCGGACCGTTCGTGCTTAATTCGTGACAAATCACCATTTCGTGAACTATTTTGGTGTTCGAAAAACTTAATTTAATAAAAATAAGTCGGTTTTCTCGAAAATAAAATGTATCTTTGCATAACTTTTTGACAAGATGGAAGCAAAGAAAATTCTTTTTATCAACACAGAAATCGAGCCATTCGTGGCAGAGAACCAACATTCGCTCATGGGGCGCATGATTCCTCAGGCCATACAAGAACTCGGACACGAAATTAGAACATTCTCACCCAAATGGGGAAACATCAACGAGCGTCGCAACCAGCTGCATGAAGTGATTCGTCTCTCGGGCATGAACCTCATTATTGATGACACAGATCACCCACTCATCATCAAAGTGGCTTCGTTGCCATCTGCCAAGATGCAGATATTCTTCATTGACAACGATGACTATTTCATGAAGCGTGGCATCCTGACAGACAAGGAAGGACAGGAATATACGGACAATGCAGAACGTGCCATCTTCTATGTGCGCGGTGTGTTGGAAACTGTGAAGAAGCAAGGATGGGTGCCAGACGTGATTCACTGTTACGGTTGGGCGGCAGCACTTGCTCCACTCTATGTCAAGAAGGCATATTATGACGAGCCATCCTTCCGCAGCGTAAAAGTGGTTATAGAAGTTTCTCCAAAAGAGTTTCAGAATGACCTTGGTGCAGAGAATGCCAAATTGGTTGATTACAAAGAAGCATCCTATGCCGACATCAAGGAACTTTGCGAAACATCCTTTAGCCATACAGATTTGCTGAAGATGGGTGTTAAGTTTGCAGATGGCGTTATTGTAGAGAACAATGACGTTGACCCTGCAATTATCGAATACGCGAAGTCGCTGAACCTTCCAGTATTAGACCCCGTTGAAGGTGATGCCTTCAAACAAGCGTATAGTGATTTCTACGAAACGCTATTTTAAGAAACAACATGAGATTTCCACATCTGTTTGTATTAGTCATAGCACTGGTTGCGTTGATGTCATGTGATGATGAAACCTCCACGTTAGGGGTTGACATGATGCCATCAACCGACATTGTCACCAAGAAGTACCAAACATACGACGTCTCCACAGAGTCATATGCCGTAGGTGATGCTGTATTGGCACGTACAAGCTTTTCATATCTGGGTCACTTCACAGACCCTGAGACTGGCACTACCATCAAGAGTGACTTCATGGCCCAGTTCCACTGCGATGAATCATTCAGCCTGCCAACAGTAATAGACAACGAATGCATACAGATGGACCTTCGCCTATTCGTAAAAGAATTTGTGGGCGATTCATTGGCTACGTTCAAGCTCAGCGTATATGAGCTGAACAAGCAACTGGACCCTAATGCTGACTATTACACAAACATTGTTCCTGAAGAATATTACGACAAGAGCACTAAACCCATTGCCACAAAGTGGTTCACATTAAGTGACCGCACGGTGACAGACTCAGCACGATGGGCAAGTGGCTATAATAACAACATTCGTGTCAGTATTCCCGTTGATTTAGGCACCCAAATTATTCGTGATTACAACGAGAACCCAGACCACTTCAAGAACACAGTCACTTGGCTCAATAGTGGAAACCCATGCAGTAAGGGTTTGTATTTCAAATTAGAAAGTGGCGATGGTGCAATGGCATATATTGATGTTGTACAGCTTAATTTGTCATTCCGCTATTACGACAACGAATACAAGAAAGATACCATAGGAATGTGCTCATTCGCAGCCACAGACGCTGTGGTGGAAGCCACTCGCTTTGAAAACTCCAACCTTGAAAAGTTATTGGAAGACCACAGTGCCACTTATCTGAAGAGCCCTGCTGGTATCTTCACAATGGCAACTATTCCTGCAGAGCAAATTAATGTCAATGACACCATCAATTCTGCCAAGCTCACACTAACACGCTACAACGACTTAGTGGAAAGCTCTTTCAAATTAAACATTCCAAAGACGGTGCTTATGGTACGACTCGATGACTACCTAAATGGATTTTTCGAGAACTACCAAGTGAACGACAACAAGGAGTCCTATTTGGCAACATTCAATAGTGCCACAAACTCATACACCTTCCCCAACATTGCACATCTTGTCACCATCATGGCGCATGAAAAAGCAGAAGGGAAAGCCACAGAGAACTGGAATAAGGTTCTCATCATCCCAGTGGAGACGACAAGCGACTCAAGCGGTAAGATTGTAAAACTGAATCACGACTTCAGCATGAGTAGTGCACGCTTAGTTGGCGGTGACGCAAATGCACTTCAACTGGAAGTAATCTACTCTAATTTCCGCTAAGATAGAGATTCAACTTTGAAACGCATTTCATAAAATAACAGGAGGAACAGCTCACAAGCGGTTCCTCCTGTTTCTATTACATTAACCCTAAATTATTCAAAAGGCAACTTCATGTTCAACTTCAACAAGTTCGGTTAGACAAAAGTTGCCGCACAAACTTCATCATGCATTTCGGAGCTGTTCCACAAGAGGAATCAGCACCTTTTTAATAACCTTGTCATTCAATTGGTGCTCACCATCAAAACGAATCACATGGTCTGCCAAATAGTTCTTCTTGAACAGCGACTCAGCATTCGTTACAGAAGTGTCACGCAGTCCCACCAGGCACCAACAAGTTTCTTTCTCCTCCGAAGAAATGTTCTTAAACTGCTGACGCTCCATCTGATTATGGTGCTGAATGATATCCTTTGTAATCTTAAACGTCTTTGCGCCGTCATATCGTCCGCTAAAGAAATGATATTCACCCGTACGAAATGTCTTAGACATCGTTGACATCGTGAAAGCAGGATTAACCAGAATTCGTCTGAAAGAACGCATTTGCTGAGCATACATACCGCCCATACTTGTACCAATGATCAAGTCTGGCTGTTCCTGCTCACACAGTTCCTTCAGATAAGGCAGAGCATCTACAGGATCAACTGGAATATCCGGAGCCACCACTTCGTCATTGGGCAATTCTCTTCTCAGAATCTCCACAGTTCCACTCGCATGCGAGGAACCAAACCCGTGAAAATACACAATCTTCATATCTGTTTCTTTAAGAAAATTTCATGATCAATATTATTAGGGAATTCTTCCCGATAGTGTGTCACCATCAGCAGCGTTTTGTTCTTTCGCTGGCAGAACACCTCAATGACATCTTTCACCAATCGGCGATTCTTCAAGTCAAGTCCATGCAGGGGTTCATCCAGAATCAGCAATGAAGGATCCTTTACAAAAGCCCTTGCCAACAGCACCAACCGCTGTTCGCCACTGCTCAACTTCAGGAATGTCGTATCTGCTTTATCTCCGATACCAAACACATCCATCCAGAACACACACACTGCCCGCTGTTCGGGTTTCGGCTTACGATAGAGTCCTGATACGTCACTCAATCCACTTGCAACAATATCCACAGCAGGAATATCCCTCATATAGGCACGGTGCATTTCAGGAGAGATGTAGCCGATATGCTTTTTGATATCCCAAATGCTTTCCCCCTTACCACGCTGATGACCAAAGAGTACTATATCATTCGCATAGCTCTGTGGATTATCAGCACATACGATGCTCAGCAATGTCGATTTGCCCGCACCATTTTCTCCGCTCAGCGCCCAGTGTTCACCATTCATCACCGTGAAACTCAAGTCCTTCAAGATATGCCTTTCTCCATAGCGGATATTCACCTTGCGGAAATCAATTACTTGCCGCGTGCCTGGCTCTACATCACCATCATCCCCCTCCACATACGGCAAATTCAAAATGCCCTGTTCTTTCTCTATTGAAAGCATTCGAGTAGGCACAGGCTCACGGTTTTCACGATATTCAGCCAACGTCACCTTCTGCCCCACCTTCATATCTTTCACTTCCACCACATGAGTGATGAAGTCAGGAATATCGTCAGTCTTAGACAGCACCAGCACAACAGCCACATTCGTCTCACGAGTCAACAATGTCAAAAACTCCGCCAACTGTGCACGAGCCGTCACATCCAAACCAATGAACGGATTATCCATAATAAGGACTCTTGGATTCGTCAGCAAAGTCTTCGTCAGTTGAAATTTACGCAACTCACCACTGCTCAGCAAGATAACATGCTTGTCCAACAATTGTTCGAGATGGAAAATCTCAAACAAATGCTTTTTCACCTTCTCCAGTTCACGATGCATTTCCTCTTTAGCCGCAGCCTCCTGCTCCAATCGAGCCGCTTCCTGCTCAGGCGTCTCGTCACGCACCACAAACTTGTCAAACACAGATTGTCTCGTCAAGCCCTCTTCGGCAATTCGGAAAGACTCAGCCAACAAGTCACGCACAAGAGGAGTTTCCTCTATGTCATTTTGGTTCCAGCGTTGCTGATAATAATAAACTCCCTCATTCGTGCCATAAGAGTCACGAAAAGAAAGATACTTCACGTTGTCGCTCACCATCTTTGCCTTGCTTGGAGAGAAGTCATAACGCACTCCATTCATAGGCATCAATGCACATTTACCTATCACGATATCCACCAGACGTGTTTTTCCGCTACCATTATCACCCACGATAGCCAATTGTTCTCCAGCTTGCAACTCGAAGTCAACAGGTGCGTTCATTCTGTACAACGGGTGGCGCACCTCCCCACCCTTTATTTCAATCAGCTTCTGCATGTTCTATACAATTCATTATCCTTTCAGCCTACAAAATTACGACATAAAAGCCACACACACAAACAAACACAAAAAAAACAGCTCCATCCCACACAGAGACAGAGCTGCCAGTATCTTTAAAAGTATTTCGACAAATCCCTTACTTGATGTCACTTACCTTAATGACATCCTTATCGTTATAATCAAGATTCTCGCCAGCCATACCCCAAATAAAAGTGTAATAGTAAGTGGCAGAAGCTGCGTGGATTGACCATTCTGGAGACATGATGGCCTGCTCATTGTGCAGCCACACCACACGGCTCTCCTGAGGCTCTCCCATCACATGACTGATAGTCTGAGTTTCTGGAAGGTTAAAATAGTAGTAAGCCTCAATGCGGCGTCCATGCGTGTGAGGAGGCATTGTGTTCCACACAGAGCCAGGTTCCAGCTGTGTCAGTCCCAACTGCAATTGGCAAGGACCTTCCTCCAGCGATGTGTTCACGATAAGCTGGTAGATAGTACGTCTGTTCGACTCTTCCAGCGAACCGAGATTACGCATCACCGTTGCCTTCAGCGATTGCACCTTGCCGTTCTTGCGTCCATCAAGGGTCACCCACTGCGTCTTGTAGTGCTTATGAGCAGTAGCCGAGTTAATGTAAAACTTAGCAGGCTTCTTAGGGTCCTTTGAACGGAAAATCACCTCTTGATTCGACTCGATCTCCTTGCCATTCTTATCCTTGCCAAGGTTACCGCGTCCAATGTAAAGTGCTTCCTTCTCTCCCAAAGGATATTCCACGCCATCCACAATCACCACGCCGTCACCAGCCGTGTTCACGATGCCAATTTCGCGGTTATGCAGGAAATAAGGAGCGCGCAGCTCTGGGAACGTCTCCAGTTTCAAGTCCTTCGTAACGGGCATAGCACCGCCAAATATAAAGCGGTCATACATCGAATACGTCAGATTGATTTCATCAGGAGCCATCACCTTCTCCATCACAAAGCGGTCACGGAGAGTCTGCGTGTCATAATGCTTCACATCATCAGGATGGCAAGCCTTCTGAAAGTTCACATTCATTTGGGCATTCATGCCCAGAGCACCCAGCATCAAGGCAAAACTTGCAAATACTTTTTTCATAGGTTGTTTTTGTTATGTTAGTCAATGATAATTCTTATTCAGCCTTTTCAGCCTTTTCCTCCTTCACAATGCGCATGCGGTTCCACACCACCATGCCCACAGTAATCAGCGTGAGCACACCAGCACCGATCCATTCCAGCGAAGCCACACACTTGTAAATCACCCAGCCCAGCAGACTAGAGGCAAAGTCAAGCGCGCCAGCCTCAAACCCTTCAGGAATCTTTGCGGCATCATTCTTCGTAGCGGCATATACCTCATGAGCAGCCTGCGTGAAAGCAGGAGCCATATCAGTCACAAAGTAGAGACCTGCCACCAAAGCGACAAAGCCCACCACCAGACTCTTCACCACATTACCCTTCGTGAACGGGAGAATGAGAGGGAACAGATAAAACATGCCAGCCAATGATGCCAATGGCAAGAACTGATTGCCAGGCACCACAACAGCCACAGCCAGAATCACAGGAATCAAGATGACGGAGCACACCAACGTGGTAGGATGTCCAATCACCAAAGCAGGCGACATGCCGATAAATACCTTCTTGCCCTTAAACTTCTTCTTCACCACCTCTTGTGTCTTCTCAGCAATAGGCTTCAAACCATCGATGAAGAGACTTGTGATACGAGGAATCAGTTCCATCACAGCACCCATCGTGACACCCAACAGCAAAATTACCTTGATATCCAGCTGAGCAGCCACACCAATCAGCACACCCACAATCACACCCAGCACAAGAGGTTCTCCCAGCACACCAAACTTGCGCTTCAAGCCTTCCGCATCCACATCCAGCTTCGAGAAACCAGGAATCAAGTTCAAAGCCTTGTCAACCAATATGGCAAACGGAGTGAAACTCTGACAGAAAGGCTGAGGAATAGAAATGCCTGGCAAGTCATAATGCTCCTGAAACTTCTCGGCAGTCAAGTCCGCCATCACCAAAGTGATGATATAGCAGACAATCGCAGCGAAATAGCCCCATGCCAGCGACTCGCCCATCACGAAATAGGCTACAGCACCGATAAACGCGAAGTGCCAGTAGTTCCACAAATCGATATTAACAGTACGCGTACATTTAGTTATAAGCAGCAGGAAATTCACGCCCAGCAAGATCGGAATGATGAGCGCGCCCACAGCCGTATTGTACGCCACAGCAGCGGCAGCAGGCCATCCCATGTCAAACACCTGCAGCGACCAGTGATACAGGTCCGAAATACTCTCCAGAGGAGAAGAGAAATTGTCAGTCAGCAGTTTGGTCACCACATTCAGTCCAATAAAGCCCACACCAACGAAAAGACCGCTTTTCAGGGCCTTGCCAAACTTCATGCCAATACACAATCCGATAATGGTAAACAGGATAGGCATCATTACGGCAGCACCAAGACTGATAACATAAGCAAATACTTGTTCCATAAATTAGTTAGTTATTGATTGAAATTTCGACAAAGTTACAACTATTTTCTCAAACCGTTGGCTCTTTTTCTTTCTTTTTGCAAAAAAGGTTTTACATAATGGCGAAAATATAGAGATTTATTCGTAACTTTGCACGGTTTTTTTAACGTAGAAAGATTAAAATTAAACTGACTCTATATGATTACAAATGACATTTATGGAGCTTTGCAGCTCCTTGTTGTCGGTATGGTCACCGTGTTCATCGTGTTGCTCATCGTGATCAATCTCGGCAAGTTGCTCATCTGGGCTGTCAACAAGTGGGCCCCTGAAGAAACAGTAGCCAAGAAGGCAGCACCAGCCGCCAAAGCTATTGCAAGTATTGATGCTACCACAAAAGCAATCATTGACGCTACCATCAGCCAGATTACTGGCGGCAAGGGACGCGCAGAGAAGATCACTAAGTTGTAAGAAAAAAACTATTAAGCATTACAAAGATATGGCAAAAGAAGTAAAGTTCTCACTGGTCTTCCGCGACATGTGGCAGAGCGCTGGCAAATATCAGCCTCGCGTTGACCAGCTCGTAAAAGTAGCTCCAGCTATCATCAAGATGGGTTGTTTCGACCGTGTTGAAACAAACGGTGGTGGTTTCGAGCAAGTAAACCTCCTCTACGGAGAGAACCCTAACAAGTCTGTACGCGAATGGACAAAGCCATTCCACGAGGCAGGCATCCAGACTCACATGCTCGACCGCGCACTCAACGGTCTCCGCATGAGCCCATGCCCTAAGGACGTGCGCAAGCTCTTCTACAAGGTGAAGAAAGCCCAGGGCACCGACATCACTCGTATTTTCTGTGGCCTGAATGACCCACGCAACGTCATTCCATCTATCCAGTATGCCAAAGAGGCAGGCATGATTGCTCAGGCATCTCTTTGCATCACATACTCACCTATCCACACCGTAGAATACTACGTCAACCTCGCCAAGCAGTTCATCGAGGCTGGCGCCGACGAAATCTGTCTGAAGGATATGGCAGGCATCGGCCGTCCCGTATCACTCGGCAAGATTGTGGAAGGCATCAAGAACATCAAGAAAGACATCGTTATCCAGTACCACTCACACGCAGGTCCAGGCTTCAACATGGCCTCTATCCTCGAAGTCTGCAACGCAGGCTGTGACTACGTGGACACTGGCATGTCTCCCCTCTCTTGGGGTACAGGCCACGCCGACATCATCGCCGTACAGGAGATGTTGAAGGATGCCGGCTTCAAGGTGAAGGAAATCAACATGGCAGCCTACATGGAAGTGCGCACTCAGATTCAGGAGATGTGCGACGACTTCCTCGGCTACTACATCCCAGACCTCAACCACATCAACAACTCACTCCTCGTGAAGCCAGGTCTTCCAGGCGGCATGATGGGCTCATTGATGACAGACCTTGAGGACAACCTCAAGTCACTCAACAAGTGGAAGGTGAAGAACAACCAGCCAGAGCTCACCACCGACGACCTCCTCATCAAGCTCTTCGACGAGGTAGCATACGTATGGCCAAAGGTTGGTTATCCATGCCTTGTGACCCCATTCTCACAGTATGTGAAGAACCTCGCTCTGATGAACGTCATGCAGATGGAGAAAGGCAAAGCTCGCTGGAGCATGATTGCCGACACCATTTGGGACATGATTCTTGGCAAGGCTGGTCAGCTGCCTGGCCCAGTAGCACCTGAGCTCATCGAAATGGCCAAGGAGCAGGGACGTGAATTTGAGACACAAGACCCACAATCATACTTCCCCGACAAGCTCGACGAGTTCCGCGAGGAGATGAAGCAGAACGGATGGGAGCTTGGTCAGGACGACGAAGAACTCTTCGAGCTCGCCATGCACCCAGAGCAGTACCGTGCCTACAAGAGCGGCAAGGCTAAGGCCGACTTCGAGGCAGACCTCGCTAAGCGCAAGGAAGCCAAGAACGCTCCTGCAGCAGGTGCTGAAGGTCCTAAGAGCGTAACTGTTCAGGTGAACGGTGTCAACTACAAGGTAGAAATCGCATACGGCAACGCAGCTCCAGCAGCTCCTGCAGCAGGTGCAGCTCCAGCAGCCGCTCCTGCAGGTGAAGGCGAAGACATCCTCGCTCCACTTGAAGGTAAGTTCTACCTCGTAAAGGACAACTCTGAGACTCCAAAGAAGGTTGGTGACGCTGTACAGGCAGGCGAGACACTTGGCTACATCGAGGCCATGAAGACCTTCAACGCCATCCGCGCTGACAAGGCAGGCACTATCACCGCCATCCTCGTCAACTCTGGTGACTCTGTCGAAGAAGACGATCCAATCATGAAGTTGGCATAAGAAGACCCTCCCCTCACCCTCCCTGCGAGGGAGGGGGTGGTTTCAAACAAATCAAAATAAACAATTAACTCAAGTAGAATCCTCCCCATAAGCATTCTACTCTCCCCCCTATAGGGGGAGCGGGGAGGGGGTCTTTATGGAAGAAATACTGAATAACATATACCAGATGACGGCATTCAGCGACATCATCGCCGCCAATGGTACATACCTTGTCATGTACTTGCTTGCTTTCGTGCTCCTGTACCTTGGCATCGTCAAGCACTTCGAGCCTCTGCTGCTCATCCCCATCGCCTTCGGCGTGCTCATCGCCAACTTCCCCGGTGGTGACATGGGCGTGTATCAGGCAGACGAAGCAGGACGCATCATCAACGCAGAAGGCAAAGTACTGGCTGAAAACATCTGGGAGATGTCGCTTCCCCAGATTGCGCACGACCTCGGTCTGATGAACTTCCTCTACTACATGCTCATCAAGACAGGCTTCCTGCCACCAGTAATCTTCATGGGTGTAGGTGCCCTCACCGACTTCGGTCCTATGCTCCGCAACCTCCGTCTGTCTATCTTCGGTGCAGCCGCACAGATGGGTATCTTCGCAGTGCTCATCATCGCTGTAGCATCAGGACAGTTCAACATCAAGGAAGCAGCATCACTCGGCATCATCGGTGGCGCCGACGGCCCAACAGCCATCTTCACCACCATCAAGTTGGCTCCTCACCTCTTGGCTCCTATCGCCATTGCAGCCTACAGCTACATGGCTCTCGTGCCAGTCATCATCCCACTCGTGGTGAAGATGCTCTGCTCAGAGAAAGAGCTGAAGATTAACATGAAAGAGCAGGACAAGCTCTTCCCATCAGCCAACAAGATCAAGAACGAGAAAGTCATCAAGATTATCTTCCCAATCGCTGTGACCACTATCGTAGCCTTGCTCGTGCCATCAGCAGTATCGCTCATCGGCATGCTCATGTTCGGTAACCTCTTGAAGGAAATTGGTTCAGACACCAGCCGTCTTTTCGACACCATCTCCAATTCCATCATGAACACCGCAACCGTGTTCCTTGGCCTTTGTGTAGGTGCAACCATGACCGTACAGGCATTCCTCAACTGGACTACTATCGGCATCGTGGTAGGCGGATTCTTCGCTTTCGGTCTCTCCATCGCGTCAGGCATCTGCATGGTGAAGATAACCAACCTCTTCTCCAAGAAGAAAATCAACCCGCTCATTGGTGCCACAGGCCTTTCAGCTGTGCCAATGGCATCACGTGTCTGCAACGAGATTTCCACCAAGTACGACCCCAAGAACCACGTCCTCAACTACTGCATGTCTTCCAACGTGTCAGGTGTGATTGGTTCTGCAGTCGCAGCAGGTGTGCTCATCTCATTCCTGCAAGGCATGACTCTCTAAGATAATTCTCTCACACATAATACGAAGAAACGGGTGGCCAGCACATTGGTTACCCGTTTCTTTTTGTGTAGGACTCTCCCACTCCACTCGTCTTTTATCTTGGAGCGTCAACAACACTCAACGCACAAAGGACATCGGCAGACAGATGTTATCAACCCCCACCGCATCCTTGAACAAAGGAGCAATGTCGCTATCTTTGAATCCCGCAATGCCACAACCAATGCGAGTGACGTAGAAGAACAATTCGGGATGCGTTTTGGCAAAGTCAATAAACTGGTCAACATACGGCTGAATCGTCTCTACACCACCCTGCATGGTCGGTATCGCATAACTCTGCCCTTGCAGTCCTACACCTTGTCCCCATATAGCTCCAAACTTCTTCAGGGCCGCTCTGGCAGCCCCGCCTCCATGATAGCCGTGAAGGTTGCTCCCAAAAACAAACACCTCGTCAGCCTTTAGTGAGGAGATAGCATCTGGAGTATACTCAGGACGAACAATACCATGATATTGGCGCAAATCCTTTAGCTTCATTTCCCCACCCTTGTTCACGCAATCATCAAACTCATCATTCAACAGAAGCATCCATTCCGGAAGCTTTGCTTTAGCATTGGCAACAAGTTCCTCAGGCATACACTTGTAAAAAGCGTAAGCCATAGGCCCCGAAATGGCAGCCAGCGTATCAGCGTCGCCACCCAGCGCAATCGCAAGCTTCAGGCAATCCGCATAATCCGTGCTCTCCAAGAAACAGATGAGCGCGGCAGGTATCGTTTGCTGACAAGTCTCATCAAAACCATACCCAGGCTTGATGCCCGCATAAGTCACCCCCGCCCAGTTCGGATAATACGCCTCCAAGACATGATGTCTGATGTAGTCCTTATCCTTACCCTGCATCCCAAAGTGAATGGCAAGAGCCGTAGCCACAGCCCCCTTGATGCCCTCAGGGTGGTCATGCGTAGGAAGCGCAGTACGAGTAGCCAGCTCAATGCACTCCTCCTTCGACTTGGCCATAAAGCCTGCTGCAGAAACCCTCATGCCGCTTCCGTTGCCATAAGAATGGTAAGAAGGCTGGATTTCTTTTGCAATCAGCCACATCGCAAAACGTCCACCAAACCCTCTGCTCATATCAGCGCGGCACCTGTACCACAGGCACTCAGCCATATCCAGCCCCTTCAGCAAAGCTTCCGCGCAAGCAAAAGTGCACACCGTGTCGTCCGTGTAAGTGCTCTGAGGCAGCAGCAAGTCCACATCATCATAGTTCTTGGTACGGTGACCAAACTCATAAGGCATACCAGCAATATCGCCAATCGCAGCACTAAGCAACAAATTTTTCATGATATCATCTCCTTTCCTTTAAAATTCCAAGCGGAACCCCTTTTGTTTTAATTCATTATAACTCTCTTCATTGAACCTATACAGATAGGCCTCACGCTTCGGTGTGGGCCATACCGTTTCATCCAATTGTGTAAGGATATTGAAATGCAGCATCTTCTTCGCGAAGTTGCTCCTGTCAAACCGCACATCCAGAATCGCCTCATACAAGTTCTGCAACTGCTTCAGCGTAAACTTCTCCGGCAAGAGCTCAAAACCGATAGGTTCAAAATGGATGCGCTCGCGAAGGCGTTTCAAGGCAGCCCGAAGAATCCGGTCATGGTCAAAGGCCAGTTGGGGCACTTCGTCGAGGGCAAACCACTCCGCCTTCGCAGCATCATCACCCGCCTTCACATCCTGAATACGCACAAGCGCATAAAAAGCCACGGTGATGACACGCTCTCTGGGGTCTCTGTTTGGGTCGCTGAACGTATGGAACTGCTCAATGTAGGCACCAGTAAGTCCAGTTTCCTCCTTCAGTTCGCGGAGCGCCCCCTCTTCACAAGACTCATCCATCTTCGTAAAACCGCCAGGGAAAGCCCATTTGCCCTTATACGGCTCAATACCCCTTTCCACCAGCAGCACCTGCAGTTTCGTTCCGTCAAAACCAAAAATCACACAATCCGTTGTCACCGACGGATGAGGATACTTGTAACTGTACATTTTGTCTTCCATAATCGTTCTGTAGTAAATTTTACACCGCAAAGTTCCGAATAAATATTCAATCCACCAAATTATTTGAGTATTTTTTACACAAGATTTAGACTTTAGGCATTTGACCTTAGACCTTAGACTTTAGACATCAGGCATTTGACATTAGACATTAGACATTAGACTTTAGACCTCTTCCCTCTTCCCTCTTCCCTCTTCCTTCATCCCTCTTCCCTCAGCCCTCTTCCCTCAGCCCTCAGACATCAGCCATACTCTAAGCATACTCATGAGTAAGCCTAGACGGAGCATAGGCGAAGCATAGACGGAGCATAGTGTAGTTCGCTGATTGGGGTTGTCAGTTTTCTGTCTGACGACTAGATAGAGTTGACGCGTTCATAAAATGGAACTAATTTACGTTGACAGTAAAGCACATGCAAGAGTCCTCCTTTAGTCCTCCTTTAGTGTTCCTTTACTCTTCCTTTAGTGTTCCTTTACTCTTCCTTTAGTGTTCCTTGCGTTCATAGTGATAAGATAGTAGGTTCGCTATCCATTTCTCCTTCTTACAATCTTTTCATTTCTGCATCAATCACATAAATATCCCCATCCTTGTCTCTCAACACATTGCGGGGAACAACATCCCACACTTCATACTCTGCATTTGTATATCTACCTTCACCTTTCTGCTTAGTGAATCCAATAGCAGCCATATAGGTTTCAATCTCAACAGTTGTAGCAGGGACTGCATCTTTCACCAATCGTTGCTGCAGCACAGGCATAATGGTACGACCTTCAAAACCTGTAAAGCCGTACAAGTTATAAGAGGTTTCATAAAAAAGATTATTATGCCATATTATTCTATCAAGCAAACGAAGAATGCTACCTGTATTGAAGAGGTTGTTCACCTTATAAATGATATCGTTTGAAACATAGGTATCATTTTCGTTTCCACTTGGCCCTGGCACACCCAAGTCGAGAACATCGTCCATAGTTATCCACATGCCAGTTTCTTTGGCATATTGTTCTGCAACTCGTTGTTCGATATCAAGATGATTTACATTCCCTTGGCCATCTCGAAGTTGCGCTTCATATAGTTGGCAGCGTCGAAGGAGTTCATTGGCGACTTCATGGATTCTGCAATTTTCCGCAGTTTCCTCTCCACCGCCTCTTTGTGGAACTGATTCAAATATGTCATCATTCATTCTTTTTTTTGCAAAGTTAGCTCTTTGTCTTTATTCATCCAAATATTCCTCCAACTTCTTTATTCCATCCATTTATTAAGTGCAAAAGTGCAAAAGTGCAAAAGTGGGACTGACGCGAATTTTTTAGTTTATTTGGAGCCTCGCCACAGCCCTGTGATGTTCCTATTGCTCTGCAAGCCGGCAAGGCAGCAGGTGAACGACATCACTCATCCGAGAAATCAAAGTGCCTGTCCCTTGTGATTCTCTTACAATAAAGGTGTCATGTAAAGCGGAAGATAGGTGATACCATCCTCTACTTTATAGTCAGCTGCATGCAAAACGGTAGGAGTGGTCATATACTCTTCAAACTTATTCATACACTTCTTTAGGGAAGATAAAGTGTAGTTCTTGCCGCTTTTGACTTCTATCGGACGGATATTGTGACGACTGGTCACTTTGTCCTTTTGAAGCAAGAAGTCTATTTCCATTCGTTCCTCGGCTTCCTCTGACGACTTACTGTAGAAAAAGAGTTTGTTACCGCTGGCTGTCAGCATCTGGGCCACGATATTCTCAATGAGCATTCCCTCGTTCACCTCCAGCTTTCCAAAGAGCAGTTTCTGGTAAATCTCAGACGAGACG
>CADAEK010000007.1 GCA_902786925.1 uncultured Bacteroidales bacterium | reverse complement strand
CAGATGGACGGTGCTATCATCGTGGTTGCTGCAACTGACGGTCCTATGCCTCAGACTCGTGAGCACATCCTGCTCGCTCGTCAGGTGAACGTGCCTCGTTTGGTTGTGTTCATGAACAAGTGCGACATGGTTGACGATGAGGAAATGCTTGAGCTCGTTGAGATGGATATGCAGGATCTGCTCGCTCAGTACGACTTCGAACCTGAAACTCCTATCATCCGTGGTTCTGCCCTCGGCGCACTCAATGGCGTTCCAGAATGGGAAGAGAAGGTAATGGAGCTCATGGACGCTTGCGATACTTGGATTCAGGAGCCTGTTCGTGATATCGATAAGCCTTTCTTGATGCCTGTTGAGGACGTGTTCTCAATCACAGGTCGTGGTACAGTGGCTACTGGCCGTATCGAGACTGGTGTTGTGAAGGTTGGTGACGAAGTTCAGCTCCTCGGTCTTGGTGAGGACAAGAAGTCAGTTGTTACTGGTGTCGAGATGTTCCGTAAGATCCTCGAAACTGGTGAGGCTGGTGATAACGTAGGTCTGCTCCTCCGCGGTATCGATAAGAAGGAAGTTAAGCGTGGTATGGTAATCACCCACCCAGGTGTTATCACTCCTCACAAGGGCTTCAAGGCTTCTATCTACGTGCTGAAGAAGGAAGAGGGTGGCCGTCACACTCCATTCAAGAACCACTATCGTCCACAGTTCTACCTCCGCACAATGGACTGCACCGGTGAAATCGCTCTTCCAGACGGAATCGAGATGGTTATGCCAGGTGACAACGTTGAGATCAAGGTTGAACTCATCTACCCAGTTGCTATCAACGTAGGTCTTCGTTTCGCTATCCGCGAGGGCGGCCGCACAGTTGGTTCTGGTCAGATCACTGAGGTTTTTGATTAATCTTTGGATTTACATCAATAATCAGATAATGGTGTCAAGCGACATTCTTGTTGCTTGACACCTCATCTACGGGAATAGCTCAGTTGGCAGAGCACTGGTCTCCAAAACCAGGTGTCGGGAGTTCGAGCCTCTCTTCCCGTGCTAATAATGTAAGAATATGAATAGCATTATCACATATTGCAAAGAATCTTACGATGAACTTGTTCACAAGGTGACTTGGCCAACTAACAAAGAGTTGACCTCGCAGGCGGTACTTGTATTATCTGCTTCCATCATTATCGCCCTGCTGGTCTTCGTCGTAGACACTGCTTTCGAGGAGCTGATGAAGCTCGTATATTCACTCTTTAATTAATTTATAGGGAGGATTATGGCTGAATCAGACGTTAGAATTGATGAGAAAACGGGCCTTAAGGTTTGGGCGAAAAAATCTAAGGAGATACCCGCTCTGAGATGGTATGTACTCAAGGCTATCAGTGGTAAAGAAGCTTCTGTCAAGGAGTATATCGAACTTGACATGAAGAACCACGGCTATGAGGACAGAGTCGCTCAGGTTCTCATTCCTCAGGAGAATATCATTAAGGTGGGCGCTAATAATAAGCGCATACCTGCCAAGAGAAATCTTCTTCCTGGCTATGTTCTCGTAGAGGCTGCTCTCGATGGCGAAATTACGCACATGCTGCGCAACACTCCTAACGTCCTCGGTTTCTTGGGCGGCACTGACAAGCCTTCTCCTGTTCGTCAGGCAGAGGTGAACCGTATGCTCGGTCTCGGTGTTGAAGAGGAAGTGGTTGTTGCAGATGCTGTTGTCAATGTTGACTACTTGGTAGGTGAGTCTGTCAAGGTTAATGACGGTCCATTTACTGGCTTCGATGGTATCATCGAGGAGGTGAACGCTGACAAGCAGAAACTCAAAGTGTCGGTTAAGATCTTCGGTAGGGTAACTCCTCTCGAATTGAGCTTTGCACAAGTTTCTAAGGAACTCGCTTGATGTTACGCAGGCGAATCCTTATTATCGTTCAATTTTTAAATACAGATTAGAAAATGGCTAAAGAAGTTGCTGGATTAATCAAATTGCAGATTAAAGGCGGTGCAGCTAATCCATCTCCTCCAGTAGGACCTGCTCTTGGTTCTAAGGGAATCAACATCATGGATTTCTGTAAAGCATTCAACGCCAGAACTCAGGATAAGGCAGGTAAGGTACTTCCTGTTGTGATTACCTACTATGCTGATAAATCTTATGATTTTGTAGTCAAGACCCCACCTGCTGCTATCCAGCTGATGGAGGCTGCCAAGGTAAAGAAGGGTTCTGCTGAACCTAACCGTAAGAAGGTGGCTGAAGTGACTTGGGATCAGATTCGCGCTATCGCTGAGGACAAGATGCCTGATTTGAATTGCTTTACAATCGAGTCTGCTATGTCTATGATTGCAGGTACAGCAAGAAGTATGGGTATCACAGTTAAAGGAGAGTTCCCTGGTAAATAATTAAAAATTCAATCAAATGAGTAAACTATCAAAGAATCAGAAAGCAGTTGCTGACAAGGTTGAAGCAGGGAAGGAATACTCTTTGGCTGAGGCTTCACAGCTGGTGAAGGACATCACTTTCACTAAGTTTGACGCTTCACTCGATATCGACATCCGCTTGGGCGTTGACCCACGTAAGGCGAATCAGATGGTTCGTGGTGTCGTTTCTCTCCCTAACGGTACAGGTAAGGAAGTTCGTGTCCTTGCACTCGTTACTTCTGACCAAGTTGCTGCTGCTACAGAAGCTGGTGCTGACTACGTAGGTCTTGAAGAGTATATCGACAAGATTAAGGGTGGCTGGACTGACATAGATGTCATCATCACTATGCCTTCATGCATGGGTAAGATTGGTGCTCTCGGTCGTGTCCTCGGTCCTCGTGGCCTGATGCCTAACCCAAAGAGCGGCACAGTGACTATGGACGTTGCTAAAGCTATCCGCGAGGTTAAGCAGGGTAAGATTGACTTCAAGGTGGACAAGAGTGGTATCGTTCACGCATCTATCGGTAAGGTTTCTTTCTCTGCCGAGAAGATTGCGCAGAACGCACAGGAGTTCATTAACACAATCATCAAGCTGAAGCCTGCTACAGCTAAGGGTACTTATATCAAGAGCATTTATCTTTCAAGTACTATGAGTAAGGGTGTCAAGATCGACCCTAAGTCTGTTGAATAATTAATTTGAATCAGAATCATGAAGAAAGAAGATAAAGCTACACTCATCGATAGTCTTGTTGAAACACTCAACAACTATCCTCACTTCTACGTGGTAGACGTGACTGCTCTTGACTCTCAGACCACTAGCGACCTTCGTCGTGCTTGTTTCAAGAATGACATCAAGCTTCAGGTTGTCAAGAACACTCTCTTCATCAAGGCTCTTGAGAAGATTGGTAACGCTGACTTCGAGGCTTTGAAGCCTATCTTGAAGAATACTACTGGTATCATGTTCTGTCAGGTTGCTAATCAGCCTGCAAAACTGATCAAGTCTTTTGCTAAGGATCATGGCGACATGCCTGCCTTGAAAGGTGCATATGCAGAGGAGAGCGTTTATATCGGCGCAAATCAACTCAGCGCACTCGCATCTATCAAGAGCAAGAGCGAACTTATCGCAGATGTGCTTGCCATGCTCGACGGTCCCGTCAACAGCGTACTTTCCGCTTTGGACGCCGGCACAACTATTCACGGTGTGCTTGACGCTATCGAGAAGAAGGGCGCGTAAGACCCTATCCTGAGGGAATGTCCAGATGATTCAGCCTTCGAGTTGTGTCGATACTGGAATACCTTCAGAATAAAATTAAAAACAAAAATTGAAGAGTTGGTTAACTTGACAGTGAAAGAAGTAAGTGAACTTAAGACTATCCTCAAGGATGAGTACGGAATTGAGCCTGCTGCTGCAGCTGTTGCTGTCGCTGCTGGTCCTGCAGCCGATGGTGGTGCTGCTGCTGAAGAGAAGACTTCATTCGACGTTGTTCTCAAGAGCGCAGGTGCTGCTAAGCTTCAGGTTGTAAAGGCCGCTAAGGAAGCTCTCGGTCTCGGTCTTAAGGAGGCTAAGGATCTTGTTGATGCTGCTCCTTGCAATGTAAAGGAAGGCGTTGATAAGGCTACTGCTGAGGCCGTTAAGGCTGCCCTCGAGGCTGCTGGCGCTGAGGTAGAGGTTAAGTAATTAATTTACCTTAGAATATTTGGTTAAGAATCCTCAGGTTGAGGGTTCTTAACCTTTTTGTGTCTTTTAGGGTGCTTTCGGCCCTTTCTTCTAGATTTTCTAGTTATTCTAGGACTTCTAGATTTCTCAGTCTTACAATAATAGGAAAATCTGAATTTAATTCAAAATATATACAAGATGTCTCAAATCATCAATAACCGAGTTAACTTTGCGACGGTAAAGAATCCGATGCCATATCCTGACTTCTTGGACGTTCAGCTCAAGTCGTTCAGAGACTTCCTGCAGTTGGATACGCCACCAGAGAAGCGTAAGAAGGATGGCCTTTACAAGGTGTTCGCAGAGAATTTCCCAATTGCTGACACTCGCAATAACTTTGTGCTTGAGTTCTTGGACTACTATATTGACGCTCCACGCTATTCTATTGAAGAGTGCCTGGAACGCGGTCTTACTTATAGTGTGCCTTTGAAAGCTAAGCTGAAGCTCTATTGCTCAGACCCAGATCATGAGGATTTTGACACTGTTATCCAGGATGTCTTCTTGGGGTCAATTCCTTATATGACAGACAACGGAACGTTCGTCATCAATGGTGCCGAACGTGTCGTCGTATCTCAGCTGCACCGCTCACCTGGTGTGTTCTTTGGTTCAAGCGTACACGCAAATGGTACGCCACTGTTCTCTGCCCGAATCATTCCGTTCAAGGGTTCTTGGATTGAGTTCGCTACAGATATCAACAACGTGATGTATGCGTACATCGACCGTAAGAAGAAGTTGCCTGTAACGACGTTGCTCCGTGCTATTGGATTTGAGAATGATAAGGATATTCTTGACATCTTCAACTTGTCTGATGAGATCAAGGCTACAGAGGCTAACTTGAAAAAGGCTATCGGCCGCAAGTTGGCTGCGCGTATTCTCCAGTCGTGGAATGAGGACTTTGTGGATGAGGATACTGGTGAAGTCGTATCTATTGAGCGTAATGAGATTGTGGTGGATCGCGATAGCGTTATTACGGAAGATGTCATTGAGAAGATTTTGGACGCTGGTGTTGAGACAGTCCTCGTTCAGCGTGAGGATGCTAATACTGCGGACTTCTCTATTATCTTCAATACTCTTCAGAAAGACCCAAGTAACTCTGAGAAGGAAGCTATCACTTACGTGTACCGTCAGCTTCGCAATGCCGATCCTGCAGATGATGCTTCTGCACGTGAAGTAATTAACGGTTTGTTCTTCTCTGACAAGCGTTATGATCTCGGTGATGTGGGTCGTTACCGCATCAACAGAAAGCTGAACCTTTCTATTGACCCCGAGATTCGTGTCTTGACGAAGGAGGATATCATTGAGATTATCAAGTATCTGGTTGAACTGGCTAACTCGAAGGCTGTGGTGGATGATATTGACCACCTTTCTAACCGTCGTGTACGTACGGTCGGCGAGCAGCTCTCTAACCAATTCGCAAGCGGTCTTGCCCGTATGAGCCGCACTATTCGTGAGCGCATGAATGTGCGTGACAATGAGGTGTTCTCTCCAACGGACTTGATTAACGCAAAGACTATTTCTAGCGTCATTAACTCGTTCTTCGGAACGAATCCTCTGTCGCAGTTCATGGACCAGACGAACCCTCTAGCTGAGGTTACTCACAAGCGTCGTCTGTCTGCCCTCGGCCCTGGTGGTCTTTCTCGTGAACGTGCAGGCTTTGAGGTTCGTGACGTGCACTATACTCACTATGGTCGCCTTTGTCCTATTGAGTCTCCTGAAGGTCCAAACATTGGTCTGATTTCTTCTCTTTGCGTCTATGCAAAGATTAACAATCTTGGCTTCATCGAGACACCTTACCGTAAGGTGATTGATGGTGTGGCTGATATTGATACAGATCACATCGTTTATCTTTCAGCTGAGGAGGAAGAAGGCAAGATTATTGGTCAGGGTAACGCTCCTCTGAAGGATGATGGTCACTTTATCCGTAAGGTCGTTAAGTGTCGTAAGGATGCCGACTATCCTGTGGTTCCTCCAACAGAGGTTGACTACATGGACGTTGCGCCACAGCAGATTGCTTCTATTGCTGCTGCGTTGATTCCATTCTTGGAGCATGACGACGCACACCGTGCACTCATGGGATCTAACATGATGCGCCAGGCAGTTCCATTGATCCGTACGGAAGCTCCTATCGTTGGTACTGGTATTGAGAAGCAGGTATGTGAGGATTCACGTACTATGATTGTTGCAGAAGGTGATGGCGTGGTTGAATATGTTGATGCAACAACTATCCGTATTCTCTATGACCGTACTGAGGACGAAGAGTTCGTAAGCTTTGAACCTGCACTCAAGGAATACAAGATTCCTAAGTTCCGTCGTACAAACCAGAACATGACGATTGACCTCCGTCCTATTTGTGACCGTGGTCAAAAGGTGAAGAAAGGTGATATCCTTACTGAGGGTTATGCTACTGAAGCTGGTGAGTTGGCTCTTGGTCGCAACCTCCTTGTGGCGTATATGCCTTGGAAGGGTTACAACTACGAGGATGCTATCGTGCTCAACGAACGCGTAGTGCGTGAGGACTTGCTCACTTCTGTTCACGTTGATGAGTATTCTCTTGAGGTACGTGAAACAAAGCGTGGCGTTGAGGAACTTACTGCCGATATTCCTAATGTAAGCGAAGATGCAACCAAGGACCTCGACGAGAATGGTATCGTTCGTGTGGGTGCCCGCATCGAACCAGGTGACATTCTCATTGGTAAGATTACACCTAAGGGTGAGTCTGACCCAACACCTGAAGAGAAGTTGCTTCGTGCCATCTTCGGTGATAAGGCTGGTGATGTGAAGGATGCTTCGTTGAAAGCAACTCCTTCTCTCTCTGGCGTCGTGATTGACAAGAAACTCTTCTCCAAGGCCATCAAGACTCGTGCTTCTAAGGCTGAGGACAAGAAGATTCTTCCAAAGTATGACCAAGAATATCAGGACAAGATGGATGGCCTTAAGGAAATCCTTATTGACAAGATTCTTGAGCTTACAGATGGCAAGTTGTCTAAGGGCGTGAAGGACTATATGGGTGCCGACATTATTCCTGTTGGTGCTAAGTTTATTGCTGGCGCTCTCCACAATATTGATTATACTGCCGTTCAGCTTACAGGTTGGACTGATGATGAACATATCAATGATTTGATTCGTCAGTTGGTTATCAACTACCTCAAGCAGTATAAGATTCTTGCAGCAGAGCTTCATCGTAAGAAGTTTGCCCTCACTATCGGTGATGAATTGCCATCAGGCATTATCCAAATGGCGAAGGTTTATATTGCCAAGAAGCGTAAGATTGGTGTCGGTGATAAGATGGCCGGTCGTCACGGTAACAAGGGTATCGTTTCAAAGGTCGTTCGTCAGGAGGATATGCCATTCCTCGAGGATGGTACTCCTGTTGATATCGTGCTTAACCCTCTGGGTGTGCCTTCACGAATGAATATCGGTCAGATTTTCGAAACCGTGCTCGGTGCTGCAGGTAAGAAGCTGGGTGTGAAGTTTGCCACTCCTATCTTCGATGGTGCGCGTCTGGAAGACCTCTGCGAGTGGACTGACAAAGCCGGTCTCCCACGCTACGGACGTACTTACCTCTACAATGGTGAGACGGGTCTCCGATTCGACCAGCCTGCTACAGTCGGTGTGACCTACATGCTGAAACTCGGCCACATGGTAGAGGACAAGATGCACGCTCGTTCTATCGGTCCTTACTCTCTCATCACTCAACAGCCACTCGGCGGTAAGGCACAGTTCGGTGGTCAGCGTTTCGGAGAGATGGAGGTGTGGGCGCTCGAGGCATTCGGCGCATCTCACGTCCTTCAGGAAATCCTTACTATAAAGTCAGATGATGTAAACGGCCGTAGCAAGGCTTATGAGGCAATTGTCAAGGGCGATCCGATGCCAACTCCTGGCATTCCAGAGTCTCTCAACGTGCTTCTCCACGAGCTTCGTGGTCTTGGTCTTAGCATCTCATTGGATTAATATAAAAAGACAACATACAACATGGCTTTTAAGAAAGAATCAAAAATCAAGAATAACTTCACCAAGATCACCATTAGCCTTGCTTCTCCAGAGGAAATCCTTGAGAACAGCTGCGGTGAGGTGCTGAAGCCTGAAACCATCAACTACCGCACCTACAAGCCTGAGCGTGACGGTCTCTTTTGCGAGCGTATCTTTGGTCCTACCAAGGATTATGAGTGCCATTGCGGCAAGTACAAGCGCATTCGCTACAAGGGCATCGTCTGCGACCGTTGTGGTGTGGAAGTGACAGAGAAGAAAGTACGTCGTGAGCGCACTGGTCACATCGCACTTGTTGTGCCCGTTGCCCACATTTGGTATTTCCGTTCACTGCCTAACAAGATTGGTTATCTCTTGGGTATTCCAACCAAGAAGTTGGATGCTGTTATTTACTATGAACGTTACATCATCATTCAGGCTGGTGTAGCTGAAGATGCTGAAAAGAACATCCTCAATGGCGAACTTCTGTCTGAAGAAGAGTATTATGATGTAATTGACAACCTTGATCCAAACAACGAGTTGCTCCCAGACGATGATCCTAACAAGTTCATCGCTATGATGGGCGCAGAAGCCGTTGAATATATGCTCAAGCGTCTTGACCTTGACCATCTTGCTAACGAGTTGCGTGCAGCAGCCGACAAGGATGGTTCTGTTCAGCGCAAGACTGAAGCTCTCAAGCGTCTGCAGGTCGTGGAGTCCTTCCGCGCCAGCAAGGGCAAGAGCCGTCCAGAGTGGATGATTATGCACAACATTCCAGTGACACCTCCAGACCTTCGTCCACTTGTGCCACTGGATGGTGGTCGTTTTGCCACTTCGGACCTCAACGACCTCTATCGTCGTGTAATTATCCGTAATAACCGTTTGAAGCGTCTCATCGAGATTAAGGCTCCAGATGTCATTCTCCGCAACGAAAAGCGTATGTTGCAGGAGGCTGTCGATTCACTCTTCGACAACTCACGTAAGAGCAGCGCTGTGAAGAGCGAGAGCAACCGTCCTCTGAAGTCTCTCTCTGATGCCCTGAAGGGTAAGCAGGGACGTTTCCGTCAGAACCTTCTCGGTAAGCGTGTTGACTACTCTGCACGTTCCGTTATCGTCGTTGGTCCTGAGCTCAACATGGGCGAGTGCGGTCTTCCTAAGCTGATGGCTGCAGAGCTTTATAAGCCATTCGTGATTCGTAAGCTTATTGAGCGCGGTATCGTGAAGACTGTCAAGTCTGCCAAGAAGATTGTTGATCGTCGTGATCCCGTTGTATGGGATATTCTCGAATATGTGATGAAGGGCCATCCAGTGCTCCTTAACCGTGCACCTACACTTCACCGTTTGGGTATTCAGGCATTCCAGCCTCGCATGATTGAGGGTAAGGCCATTCAGCTTCACCCACTTGCATGTACGGCCTTCAACGCCGACTTCGACGGCGACCAGATGGCTGTTCACCTCCCATTGTCCAACGAGGCAATTCTTGAGGCACAGCTGCTCATGTTGCAGTCACACAACATCCTTTCTCCTGCCAGTGGTGAGCCTATCACAGTTCCTTCTCAGGATATGGTGCTTGGACTCTACTACATCTCTAAGATTCGTCCAGGGGCAAAGGGTGAGGGCTTGACATTCTATGGTCCAGAAGAAGCCATCATCGCTTACAATGAAGGCAAAGTTGACGTTCACGCCTTGATCAAGTGCGTAGTGAAGGACGTTGATGAAGATGGCAATCCTATCAAGCATCTTGTTGAGACCACTGTGGGCCGTATCATCATCAACGATGTTATCCCAGAAGAGATTGGATATGTCAACGAGGTTATTGGTAAGAAGGCGCTGAAGAAAGTCATCACTCGTGTCATTAAGGGTGTTGGTATGGCTCGTGCCTGCGAATTCCTTGATGGCATCAAGAACCTTGGATACCGTAAGGCATACGAAGGCGGTCTGTCCTTCGTGCTCGATGATATCATCATCCCAGAGGAGAAAGAGAAGATTGTTCAAGACGGTCACGACACAGTTGACCAGATTACCATGAACTATCAGATGGGTCTTATCACCGACAAGGACCGTTACCAGCAAGTCGTGGAAACATGGACGAAGGTCAACGACTCTCTTAAGAAGACCCTTATGAAGCAGATGACTGAAGCTGACCAGGGCTTCAACGCTGTCTTCATGATGCTTGACTCTGGTGCCCGTGGTTCTGCCGATCAGATTTCTCAGTTGGCAGGTATGCGTGGTCTGATGGCTAAGCCTCAGAAGGCCGGTGCTTCTGACAATAACATCATCGAGAACCCAATCCTTTCTAACTTTAAGGAAGGTATGTCAGTGCTCGAGTACTTCATTTCTACTCACGGTGCCCGTAAGGGTCTTGCCGACACCGCCTTGAAGACGGCCGACGCTGGTTACCTTACTCGTCGTCTTGTCGATGTGTCTCATGACGTTATCATCAACGAGGAAGACTGTGGAACGCTCCGTGGTTTGATTTGCACAGCTCTTAAGGATGGTGACCGTGTGGTAGCCTCTTTGGCTGAGCGTATTTTGGGACGTGTTTCCGTTCACGATATCATCAACCCACAGACCAACGAACTCATTGTTGCCAGCGGTGAGGAAATCACAGACCGCTTGGCTGCCGAAATCGAAGCCGCAGGCATCGAGAGCGTTGAGATTCGTTCTGTTCTCACATGTGAGAGCAAGAAGGGCGTCTGCATGAAGTGTTACGGCCGCAACCTCGCCACTCAGCGCATGGTGCAGAAGGGCGAAGCTGTCGGTGTCATCGCTGCACAGGCCATTGGTGAGCCTGGTACACAGTTGACACTCCGTACCTTCCACGCCGGTGGTGTGGCTGGTAACGCTGCCGCTAATGCACAAATCAAAGCAAAGAACAAGTCAAAGATTGAAATCGAAGAGTTGCGTACCGTCGCTCGTCCTACTGCAGACCATCCAAATGGTCAAGTAGTTGTAGGCCGTCTGGCAGAGCTCCGCTTCGTCGATCTGAATACAGGCATTATCCTTTCATCTGTTCCTGTGCCATACGGTGCAAACCTCTATGCTAATTCTGGTGATACCGTTGAAGCAGGCCAGGTAATTGCCGATTGGGATCCATTTAACTCTGTCATCGTCACCGAGTTCGATGGTGTGGCCGAGTTCGAAGGTGTGAAGGAAGGTCTTACTTACCGCGTTGATGTCGACGAAACCACAGGTCTTCGCGATCTCATCGTTACAGAAGCCAAGGACCGTGCCGCTGTGCCTTACTGTCACATCCTTAACAAGAAGGGTGGTGATTTGCTCCGTACCTATTCATTCCCAATCAATGGTCACATTGTGGTGGAAGACGGTCAGAAGCTCAAGGCAGGTGACATTCTCGTCAAGATTCCACGTTCCGTTGCCAAGGCAGGCGATATCACGGGTGGTCTTCCACGTGTGACCGAGCTCTTCGAGGCGCGTAACCCATCTAACCCAGCCATCGTTGCCGAAATTGACGGTGAGGTGACTATGGGTAAGGTGAAGCGTGGTAACCGCGAAATCATCCTCACCTCTAAGGTGGGCGATGTCCGCAAGTATCTCGTGCCACTGTCTAAGCAGATCCTTGTGCAGGAGAACGACTACGTGCGTGCTGGTACACCACTTTCAGATGGTGCCATCACTCCAGCTGACATCCTCGCCATCAAGGGCCCAACTGCTGTGCAGGAATACATCGTTAACCAAGTACAGGACGTGTACCGTATGCAGGGTGTTTCTATCAACGACAAGCACTTTGAGATTATCGTTCGTCAGATGATGCGTAAGGTACGTATCGAAGACGCAGGCGATACTCGATTCCTCGAAGAGGGCATCGTTGATAAGCTCGACTTCCTTGAGGAGAACGACCGCATCTGGGGCAAGAAGTTCGTCATCGACGCAGGTGACTCAGAGACTCTTGAACCAGGTATGATTATCACTGCTCGTAAGTTGCGTGATGAGAACTCAATGCTGAAGCGTCGTGACCTGAAGCTTGTGCAGACTCGTGACGCTATCCCAGCTACTTCTGTGCAGATTCTGCAGGGTATCACTCGCGCAGGTCTCGGCAGCAAGTCGTTTATGTCATCTGCATCCTTCCAGGAGACCACCAAGGTGCTCAACGAGGCAGCAATCTGCGGTAAGAGCGATCCACTTGAAGGCATGAAGGAGAACGTTATTTCCGGTCACCTCATCCCAGCAGGTACAGGTCTTCGCGACTTCGACAAGATTGTTGTTGGTGCTAAGGAAGACTTCCAGACAGTTGAGCGTCGTCCATTCGATGCCGATATGGTCTTCTCTTCCTTCGAACACGATTTCTAAATGATAAGATTACTATCTAAATAACGCAAGTCGGGGCAAGCTCATTAGAGTTTGCCCCGACTTTTTTTGTTTGTTCGTCAATGCCGCGGTCTCCGGCGGTAGCTATCCATTTCCGCTTGTCGGCATCGTCCTGTACGTCCCAGAATCTTTATTATGAGTTATTAGCAGATCTATATTTGCAGATGATGATGACGCTCATGATAGCACAGAGCAAGAGTGCAGAGAGGCAGATCCAAAGGAAAATGGTATTTATCAATTTATTATATTCAAAGTAATTATCTTTGCCTTCCGTGACTTGTGGACCTTCTTTCAGAAACTCCCATGCCCCGAGCCAATAACCCGGCAACAGCTTTTCTCGTTCCTCAAGTTTTGCTCTATTCTCCGGGTCAAACAGGTGGTTGAATCCTACGCTTGCGCGATGGTCGGCAAGGGCCTTGTAGTAAATGAAGCCATTAAACATGTCTTGGTACGTCATGTCGTTTTCCTTTGCCCAAGGCAAAGCAAAATAATCAAACTTGTCTTTACCAAAAGGAGAGTCCTTAAGATCAAATGCAAAAGCATCTGTTGGCATCTGTTCGAAAGCAACTTCCCACTCTCCGTAGCGAAGGTCTGGGCGTGCGATTTCTTTTCCTAAGGCTAAAGATAAAAAATCAAGTTTTACATTATTAATCATTACATTTGCCACCTTGCCAGGGAATCTGCGCTGTATATATTCGCCACAGCAGCCTGGTGTAAAGAAAGCATGACGATATTTCATAATGATAAGTGACTTCTTCAAACGATCTGATTCTATAGTTTTTATGATGTTGTCCGCCATTACGCTATCTCTATGCGCCAGTTCTGTCCTGTCAATCCAATTTCTGTCAGCAAACATGATTTCTACCTTCTTCTCCCTATCATGATTGAAGTAATACATTCTTTTCAGGAAAGAGAACCAATTTGTGTTAGGCCACAGAAGGTGTACTGTCTGATTTTTCATCAGGAATGAAGCTAATTCTTTTTCTACCAACGTGTCATTTTGGAATGTCGTTTCAACAAAAGTCCTGTATGCATCTCTTGACTCTGCGCATCCGATTTCTGTAAACACGACACCAACCTTATCAACGAACCTACTATCCGTTACAAGATCATAAATCATGTCATATTGCATCATGTCTTGATGATGGCGTTCGCATAAGACAACATAGTCATACTTCTCAAAAAGCCCCATTACATAATCGTTAATATCCTGCCGATTATTCTTGAGATAGTCAACATACTTGCTTACAGAACTAACCGTTGGACGAGGCACGCTCTTCCAAGGGGACTCAACAAGGAATGCTTTGTCGTTTGTGCATACGGTATTGACCACTCGGGCAAGGCAACCACCCAATATAACCATCAGAAAAATACCTGCTGATGTCTTATAGAAAGGTCGTTTGGTTGTTGTTGTTTCTTGTTCGCACTTCACTAATGAGATGCCAAACATCTTCCTTCTGAGGCAAATCACCAAAAGGAGTACAACAAAAATAGCTATTGAACGTATGGGATTAAGTCGATTCCAACATAAGGTCCATGCTATCAAAGCCGGGAAGGAAGTGAATACTTCGCGAAGAATAATCTTAATCCAAACCGGTACCCAGCCATTACCTGCTGTGATTTTCGCCTTAAAGAAAGATTCTCCCAGCGTCTTTCTGACAGTGGCGTATGATACTACATAATAAATAATCCACACGAACCAGATACCTGGGAATAAAGGTAAGAAATAAAAAGGGGAGAGCAGCAAGGCTACAATTTGAGAAAGGAAGACGATAACATGGACATCTATCAAGAATGCACCAAGTCTTTGTAATAGATTTGCTCTTTTCACTTGTGTATATTCTATCTCTTTGTTAATGTTAAATAAACTGTTTGAGGCGTGGCGATGTACAGGTGACAGTCGCACTCAGTGTAACGATACAGTTTTCCTATCCTACATCTTTTTTATTGTAATGCCAAAGACGTATATGCGTGGGCTGTAAAGGAATGTGGCACTCTTGAGGAAGTCCTTGTCAAACTCCAGGACGTCGCAGTTGCGGCAAATCTTGTCTTCTGGGTCATACCACGACGAACTGTAGGCCGCAATAGGAATCACCTCATTCTCTTTCCATTCTGACTGGATGGCAAATGGGCGGCATGCATAATTAGTATTTTCCGAGCCATCGCTCTCATCCTTTACCGAAGGTTTAGGCAAATCCATGGTGAAACCGCATACATCGTCGAACTGGAAATTACACACGAACAAAGAGTCCGTCTTTGGCATGAGACCAACAGTCACTTTAGGTGCACTATTCGTGTACGCCAAGCCGAAGTCCTCCAGCATGTTTTGTTCCATCCTGCCCTTCGACCATATTTGAATCACGGGCGATATCAAGTATTTGTTTTTCTCCAGTTTTGACAAGTCAAGAGCGAGGACATGGTATCCTTGCTTGTTGAGCAGTTTGATGTAGTCGATTGTTGTTGCTTCTGCCTTGCTGATTTCTTGTCCCAGTGCTGTTAGAGCGAAGAGGGCAAACAGGATGGTGATGATGCTTTTCTTGTCCATATTCATTGCTCTTTATTTCAACTGTTCTAACAATTGGATGAGTTGGTCAAGGTCGCGGGCATCCACTTCCAGGTCCAGCAGATGGCCATCACGGTTGAAGAGCTTGTAGGTGGGGAAACTATGCACGTCAAGGTGTCGCTCGATGGCGCTCTGCTGCAATGCAGGCAGGTTGTAGTGAGCCACATTGTCACCACTTACGTTATATTCCTTGATGACGTTCTCCCACGATTCTTGAGGGCTCTGGTTGGCCAGATAGAGGAACTCGATGTCATAGTCCTTCAGCCTCGCATATTCTTCGGTAGAGTGGGAGAGGGCTTCTTTGCAGGGACCGCACCATGTGCCCCAGATGTCGAGCAGGACGAACTTGCCCTTGTAGGGCTCTACAAGTTTCTTCAGCAGTGCTTCGCCTTCGCTCAGTTCGGCAAGATTGTCGGACGACTTCAGCACCAGCTTGTCAAACTCGCGGTTCTCAATGGCGAGATAGTGGTTGTTTTGCTGCTCCACTCTTTCAAGGAAGGCTGGACAGTTCACCAATTTCCTCAGCGTGTCCAAGGCTGCTGGTTGTAATGATGTCCGCCTATTTTCTATCTCGTTGTAAACCATTCGGGAAAGCCAAAGGTCTTTGATGAAAGGGTCTGCACCGATAGAATCGAGCGCATGCAGGTCATTTTTTGCTCGAAGGATGAATAATTGGCCGAAATAATACTTTTGAGCCTTTGGACCGTTGAGTATTGCGTTCGCCTTTTCAATCAAGTCAGCGTTGTCGGCATTGAGCTTTTCGGCAATGCGCTGTTTTTCCTCTGGGGTGGATGCCGCTTCCACTTGCGCCTGAGCCTCCACAATCCAGTTTTTCCAGCGGTCGGCTATGGCCAGTTCCTCGTCGTTAGAGGCAAATTCTGTGATAAAGTCTTGTGGATTAAAATGAAGTGTAACGGAATTATCGTCAATGACATCGCCCAAATAGTCTCTTAAGAACGTGCTGAGGTCACAGTGCAGGGTGAGAGGCTTCTCCAGTTTCGTCCAGAATGTGTCGTGGGCATATTGTCGGGCATTGTCGGGAAGGTTGAAGCCTTTGGCTCTGAAGCGTGACTGCCCGAAGTCCCTTGCCTGTTGCACGAGGGTGTTGCCTTTTCTGTATAGATAGTAACGGGTGGAGAGTGTCGGGTGTGCCTTGCAGAGAGAGTCGGTGTTGGCATATTGTGCTTGGATGAGGCTGTCCACCGAGGCAATGTAGGGCGTGAACAATGCTTCGTCGCCTTCGCCTGCTCCTTCCCTGCCTTCATACAGGCGGATAGATTTCCAATCAAGAGGATACTTGAAGATTTCGTTCTGCAGACGTGCATCGTCTCCCATGAAGTAGCGACGCCCCTCCTTGAAGTCGTAGAGCATGAAGTAAGTCTTTCCCGCCTCCAGCATGGTGCGGATGAAGCAGCGTCGCCAGTCACAGCGGAACTCGGTGCTGTTCAGCACAGGAATCTTCACGGTGAAGCGTCCCAGTGAGTCCAAGTCGGCATAGGCTGATGTCTGTTCGTCTGTGAGGAAGTCGGTGTACATTAGCTCGAAGGTCTTCAGCTGCTTGTACTCCTCGGGCATGTCCTTGAGCCAGCCCACCACCGTCACGGTGTCTGTCTTGTTGCCCGTATCTACAAAGTCTGTGCGTGTGTCTTGGGTGGGGTAGTCGGGCATGAAGCGGCTGGTAATCATGGAATAGGTCACCTTCTGCTGACCGATCTGCATGGTGCGCTTGCCCTTCTTGTTCTTGCCCACCGTGACCTTTAACTTGTCGTTTCCGTTGCGCATCACGATGGTTGCCTCGCCCGTTTGAGGGTTCACGTCACGCTGGTCGTAACTCCAGAACTTGCATTGGTAGATGGCGCAATCCTCCAAGAGTGCCAGTTCCCAGTTGCCAGTCTTGTCATCGCGCCAGTAAGAAGGCAACAGCTGCTTCCAGCGTTCCTCCACAGGCTTGATGCCCTTGATTTGGAAAGCATGGTCGCCATCACCCTCAATGAAGTCGAAAGACTTCGTGTCCTGTGGCAATGGCTGGAAGTGAAACGCCATATCGCGCTTGCCGTTCTTGTTTGTCTGCACAAACTTGTTCAATTCTATGCCATCGGCAGAAGTGAGGGAGTAGCGTGTCTCGCCCACCTTCAGATAGGTGTCTCCTGAAAACTGAAAGCTGAAGTCTGGATAGTCCGAACGTTCAGACGCGGTGATGTACACTACGGTCTCCGTCTCCTTCAATTCCACCTTCGTCACATCGAGGTCGAGGTCGAAGTATCCGTCACCGTTGCTGTTTCCGTACTCAATTGTGGGCTGTTCCCACACTCTTGTTTTCTCTTTTGCCCATCCTGTGATAGTGACGAACGCAAAGAACAGAGTAATGATAGTTTTCTTATTCATGGGTTAGTTAGATAGATTGTTGCCTTACATTATTATATACGCGCGTTTTGCCGGATTCATTGCAGCATATAGCGTTAATAAACCTTAAAAGCGTGAAAAGAAATGTCGGATATTCTATTTTGCCTAAATACTTTCTCTTTTGCAAAGGTACACATAATAAAGTGGCATGCAATGAAAGAAACGTTTTTTTTGTAGGGCATCCGTATTCTTTTTTGACGGCTTGTGTGTGTCGAAAAGAATGTCTATCTTTGTGCGGCAAAATGCTAGGCTCTGTACCTCAAAGGCGGTGTGACTCACACCGCCACCATCGGTCTGAGTCAGACCGGTACCCTCGGTGTGAGTCACACCGATTTTCATGAACAATTTATACCGATTGAGATGATTATAGTTAGAAAGGCAAAAAAGAAAATCGTACGTCCTGACGGGATGCACGAGGCATGGGTGTATCAGTCCACAGGAATGACCCCCATCACATTTAAGCAAGTAGTGCAGGAGTGTGCCGCATCGTGTGGCGAACCCTCTAACAAGACTTTGGGCGTGGTCACCGCCTTGGTGGACCGCATCGCTCATTATTTGGAACTGGGACGACAGGTGCAGATTGATGGCATCGGCACACTCAAGCCGGTCATTAACTCGGCTTCGGCAGCTACGGCAGAAGCACTGGGCGAGCCCACCGAGGCCATCAAGGGCGTGAAGGTGCGCTTCTATCCTCATGGACCGCTGCAGGAGGCCATTGCAGAGAATGGCTATGACTACCAGTCCGAACTGGATGATAAGTGATTGTTTGGCTGTATCGCTGAAAAGTAGTACCTTTGCGGGCGAAAAATAAACTGTGATAGAAAAACAAGATGCAAGAGAGACATCAGAACCGTAAGCAGTATTTCTGCGAATTGGCCAAGACTTCGAAGGAATATTACCTGGACTATCTGCGCCCTTACATCACACTCACGCCACAGACACGTGTGCTGGAGATCGGCTGTGGCGAGGGAGGCAATCTGCTGCCTTTTGCAGAGCTGGGCTGTGAGGTGAAGGGAGTGGACATCTGTGACGGGCGCATCGAGCAGGCACGCGCCTTCTTTGCGGAGTTCGGGCAGAAGGGCACTTTCGAGTGTGAGAACTTCATCGAGGCGGAAAAACCGCAGGATGAGGCAGAAAAGTTCGACTTGGTGCTGGTGCACGATGTGATTGAGCACATCGAGCCTCCCTATAAGGAAACATTCGTGGGCAATATCCGTCCCCTTCTCAAGCGCAATGGCTTGGTGTTCTTTGGCTTCCCCGCATGGCAGATGCCATTTGGCGGTCATCAGCAGATAGGTCGCGGCTTTGCTTCAAAGACTCCGTTCATTCATGTTCTACCTGTGCCTATGTACCGTGCGCTGCTCAAGGCCAGCGGTGAAGACGACAGGTGCATCGAGGAACTGATGAGCATCAAGCGTGCCCAAATGTCCATCGAGGGATTTGAACGTGTGTGCAAGGCCACTGGCTTCTCGATTGTGAACCGCAAGTTCTGGTTCATCAATCCTCACTACAAGCAGAAGTTTAACCTTACCCCCATTGCGCTGAATCCGCTGCTGGGCAAGATTCCATACTTCCGCAACTATTACACCACCTCAGCATTCTATTTGCTGAAGGCCGAAGAGTGGTGATAGACATTCCCCGCGCGCTTTTGTGGGGGAGAGAACTCAACAGGAACGCTTCTCGTCGGACAAGATGTAGTAAATCTATTCCTTGACGAGCACAACTATAAATGAAGAGAGAACGACACTCACGTGCAGTTCTCTCTTTCTTCTGTTTTCACCTATTGTCTCTTAAAATAGTTTGTCTGGCATTAATAGGCTAATCTAACAAATTCTATCTTTATCTAACTAATCTATTCTTTAGGAGAACCGTCAACTGCGGATGATGAGCTGTTGATGGCTCTGTGGGGGTCTGCTTGTTGACTGTGTTGCAAAGTAACAGCTTTTCACTCGCTGGATGTGCCACAAAAGTCCAAAAGCATACGAAAATAGTTCAAAAGCATAAGTGGCTCATTTGTTTTGGATAATTTTCTTGTGGTGTTGTATGATTTTTTCATTACCTTAGCGCCATCAAGCGAAATAAGACCATTTCAGATAAATATGCAGACATTTATACGCTATGCACAGGCATTGTGCCTCTCGTTCTTGATGGTGATAGGGATGACGGCTCAGGAAGAGTCTCCTTTTCAGACCCCCATTTCATTCTCCTCTTTGTCCATGGATAAAGGGCTGTCGTCCAATACGGTGCGCGCCTTGCTGCAGGACCGCAAGGGATTCGTGTGGATGGGGACGAGCCGTGGATTGAACCGATATGACGGTCGCAGGGTCACGGTGCTGCATGGCACGCGTGCATTGTCGGTCACTTCGCTGGTGGAGTGGGGCGATACGCTCTGGGTGGGCACGTCCGATGGACTTTTTTTATATCAGCAGCGAGCTGACAGCGTGCAGCGATATGAGTTTAAAGTCAATAAAACGTCCAACAGCGACTTGAACGTGACCGATATGAAGATGGATGCAGCAGGCAACCTGTGGGTGACAACGATGGGACAGGGTATCTTGTGCCTGAACTGCACAACGGGCCACACTCGCTCGGTGCCTACGCCTAATGATGACAAATCGTATGGCTGCATCTATGTCACTCGTGGAGGTACTATCTGGGCCTCGAGCAACTGGGTGAGCTCTAAACTAGTGCGCTATCATGCAGGGACCAAGCGGTTTGAACCTGTCCATCTGCAGGTGGGAGAGGTTTCCGGCATTGCCATGAGTGAGGATTCTGATGGCTGGATGTGGCTGGGTGCATGGAACGGCAGTCTGGTACGTTTCGACAAGACTGGTGGAAAGGCAGAATATGTGTTCACGTCGGAAGAGACGCATATCCAGTATGTGCACAGCATCATGGAGGTGAAGCCCGGCTATCTGCTGGTGGGCAGTGACAAGGGCCTGGCGTTGGTGGATGTGAAGAATCACCGCGTGAGACTGCATGGACGCGATGCGTTGAATGACAGTTTTATCTATCCGCTGATGCGCGACCGCGAGGGCGGCACATGGATAGGTACTTATTATGGCGGCGTGAACTACACGCATCCGGTGCTTGGCAACTTCTCTTCTTATACGCACGAGACGCATGCCAATTCGGTGTCGGGCAATGTGGTGAACCATTTCTGTGAGGATGCTGAGCACCGTCTGTGGATAGCCAGCGACGATGGCGGTTTGTGCTATTATCGTCCGGAAGAGGGGGTGTTTGTGAAGGTGGACTTGGGCGATGGGGCCGCGGAGCATAATGTGCATGCGTTGCGTATGGAAGGCGAGAATCTGTATGCCGGCACCTACTCGCAAGGACTCTATGTGGTCAATACGAAGACGTTGCAGGTGACGCATGTGCCTGCTTTTATCGACGAGAATGGACGCTATTTTGATGTGTCTTCCTATGCTATCTGCAGCGACAGGAAGCACCGCGTGTGGGTGGGCACCTATAAGGAGGTGGCCATTTATCACCCCGAGACGCGTACTTTCAGCGATGTGAAGAATGTGGGCACCCCCGTGATGGCCATGCGTGAAGACCATGCCGACAATATGTGGGTGGCTACAGACGGGAATGGCATTTGGCGGTGTGACGCGCGAGGCACTTGGAAACAGTACTGCAATTATCAAGAGAGGAAACACGTGACCGATGAGCGTATGGGTGTGTATAGCCTCTACGAGGATGGTGCTGGTACCTTGTGGGTCGGTTCGGCGTCTGGTCTGCTGCGCTATCAGCGTAAAGCAGACCGGTTTGAGCGAGTGAACTTGCTGCCTGAACCAGTGGGTGTGTATGGCGTGACAGCCGTAGAAGGCCACTTGTGGCTGACCACGTCGGCTGGTATTCTGTCCTATTCGCTGGAACGGGGCGAGGTGGAGCGCGTGTATCAAGGCGGTGGAAACATCTCCAGCACGGACTTCCTGCCTGATGCCATATACAGAGGATATGATGGCAAGGTGTATTTGGGAACGACCAACGGTTTTGTCTCCTTCATGCCTCAGTTGATGCATCGCAATGAGGTGCGCCCTCAGGTGGTCTTTACGTCGCTGGAGGTGTTTGGCCGTCCTGTGGCTGTGGGAAGCGAGATACTGCCGGTGCGTTTGCCCTATGCCGACGAGTTGCGCTTGAGCTATCGGGAGAATGTGTTCCGCATCTATTTCTCTGCCATGAGTTATCTGCAACCTTCCGACATCCAGTATAGTTACTATCTGGAGGGATTCGACGAGGACTGGATAGAGGGCGGAAACCAGCAGAGTGTGAATTATACGAACCTGTCGCCTGGCACTTATGTGCTGCATGTGCGTGCCATGACGAACGACGGGGTGCTGTCGGAGGAATCCACGCTGCGGATTGTCATCACACCTCCATTCTATTGGAACACACCTGCTAAGATTCTGTACTTGCTGCTGTTCTTCGCCGCTGCCTTCTTCTTTGTGCGCCATCTCTTACGGAAGAAGGAGCGTAAGCATGTGGCTGAAATCAAGGAACTGAACATCCAGAAGGAGCAGGAAATCCAAGAAATCAACATCCAGAAGGAACAGGAGATTCAGGAACTGAACGAACAGAAGGAACAGGAGGTGCATGATGCTCGCATCAAGTTCATGACAATCAACGACAAGGACCAGGAACTGCTCAAGAAGATGGAGGCGGTCATTGAACAGAACTTCTCGAACTCAGACCTCTCGGTTGACTTCATCGCTTCTGAAATAGGTGTGTCGCGCTCGGGTTTGTTTGCTAAGATGAAGGCGCTGGCTGATATCACACCGAACGAGATGATACAGATTGTCCGTCTGAAGCATGCTGCTTCCCTCTTGCTGGAAGGACGATACAGGGTAAACGAGGTGTGCTACATGGTGGGTTTCTCCAGTCCTTCTTACTTTGCCAAGTGCTTCCAGAAGCAGTACGGATGTACGCCTGCGAAGTATAAAGGTTGAAGGACAAATATTTGTCGGGGAAGGGAAAATGCTGTAACTTTGCCGTGTCATAACAATATACAATGAAAATGAAGTACATCAAATCCATTCTGATGGTGGCCTTGGTCGCCATTCTGGCAAGTTGTGGTACTGCCACACAAGTGCCAATCACAGGGCGCAAGCAGCGTCTGGTGGTGAGTGATGAACAGATTATGAGTCTTAGTAATCAGGAGTACAGCGCCTACATGAAGACTGCAAAGGCTTCGACCAATGCTGCCAATACGGCAATGGTGAAACGGGTGGGCGAGCGTCTGGCTAATGCTGTGGTGGCCTATCTGAAAGCCCACAATTTGGGTAATGAGGTGGCAAACTATCAATGGGAATTCAATCTCGTGCAGGACAAGCAGGTCAACGCATGGTGTATGCCTGGCGGCAAGATTGTTGTCTATGAGGGCATTTTGCCGGTGACGCAGGATGAGGCTTCGCTGGCGATTGTGCTGGGACATGAGATTGCTCATGCTGTGGCAAAGCATTCGGCTGAGCGCATCAGCAACTCTTACAAGCAGCAGAGCGCTATGCAGGTGCTCGGCAGTGTGGCAACAGCTGCAGGCATGGGACCTAATTGGCAGCAAATCACTTCTCTCGCTATTGGTGTGGGCACGAAGGCCTGGACCTCGGGCTTCTCTCGCAAGCAGGAGAGTGAGGCTGACCACATCGGACTGATCTTTGCCGCAATGGCAGGTTATAATCCGGAGGTCGCTGTTTCGTTCTGGCAGCGTATGGCGGCTGTGGGCAACAGCTCTAATTCTATCTTCAGCGACCACCCGTCGGATGAGAAGCGCATCCAGCAGATTCAAGGTTGGCTGCCAGAGGCTAAAAAGTATTACAAGCCTGTAGTTGCTACTTCAACCAAGGCTGCAACAACTAAGACAACCACCAAAACTACGACCAAGACTGCAACCAAGAAGTAATGTGATATTGACATCGCTGAATAGAAGCGCCATAAAGGGTCATGAAATAGAAAGGGGAACCACTTGATGGTTCCCCTTTTGTTATGAGAAGAGTATGTGAGTACTCTGATGAATGGGTCTTATCGAATGAACAGCAGTTCGCGGTACTTTGGCAATGGCCAGAGGGCATCGTCCACAACGAGCTCGAGCTTGTCTATCTGGCGACGGATGGTGTCGAACATAGGGGCAATGGTATCGTGATAAGCGATGGCCTTTGCGTGTTCGTCCTCAATCTTGTTGGCCACTTTGCGAGCCTCAATGAGTTCTTCTACCTGTGTCTCGATGCTGGCTGTGCGTACGGCAATGCTCTCAATGATTTTCAAGTTGCGGGCATTGAGTTCGTCGGCCTTAGCGGCAGGGAAGACGTTGCGCATGCGTTCTACGTTGCGGAGGAGCTGGCTCTGGTAGCTGGTAGCTACTGGGATGATGTGGTTCATCGAGAGGTCGCCCAGCACGCGAGCTTCAATCTGAATCTTCTTGGTGTATGTCTCCCATTTCACTTCGTTGCGGGCTTCGAGCTCCTTCTTGGTCATCACGCCGAGGCTTTCGAACATGCTGATGCTTTCAGGATCGAGGTAGCGCTCGAAGATGACAGGGCATGAGGTCTCTACGTCAAGGCCACGCTTGGCTGCTTCTGCTTTCCATTCCTCGCTGTAGCCGTTGCCGTCGAAGCGGATAGGCTTACAGGTCTTGATGTCTTCGCGGAGCACGTCGATGATGGCGTGGAAGACTGCGCTGTGACCACCCTCTGTGAACTCTTTCTTCTGATAGATTTCAGCAATCTTGGCATCTACGCGCTTCTTGAAGTTGGTCAGTGCTTCTGCTACGGCGCTGTTGAGCGCAATCATGGCGCTGGCGCAGTTGGCTTCTGAACCTACGGCGCGGAACTCAAATCGGTTGCCGGTGAAGGCGAATGGTGAGGTTCGGTTGCGGTCTGTGTTATCAATGAGCAACTCTGGAATCTCTGGGATGTCAAGCTTCATGCCTTGTTTGCCGTCCATTGAGAAGAGGTCCTCCTTGTCTGCCTTTTCAATGTGGTTAAGCAATTCGGAGAGCTGCTTGCCAAGGAAAGAGCTGATGATGGCAGGAGGAGCCTCGTTAGCGCCCAGACGGTGTGCGTTGGTGGCGCTCATGATAGAGGCCTTCAGAAGACCGTTGTGCTTGTATACGCCCATAAGGGTCTCGACAATAAACACAGCGAAACGCAGGTTCTGTTCTGCGGTCTTGCCAGGAGCGTGCAACAAAACGCCTGTGTCTGTGCTCAAAGACCAGTTGTTGTGCTTGCCGGAACCGTTGATGCCTGCGAATGGTTTTTCATGGAGCAATGCACGGAATCCGTGTTTGCGGGCTACCTTCTTCATCAGTGACATCAACAACATGTTGTGGTCAACGGCGAGATTGGTTTCCTCAAAGATTGGGGCTAACTCGAATTGGTTCGGGGCTACCTCATTGTGGCGTGTCTTGCATGGGATGCCTAATTCCAATGCCTGAATCTCGAGGTCGCGCATGAATGCTGCGACACGCTCAGGGATGCTGCCAAAGTAGTGGTCGTCCATCTGCTGGTTCTTCGCAGAGTCGTGTCCCATCAGCGTGCGGCCAGTGAGGAGCAGGTCTGGACGGGCTGCGTAAAGGCCTTCGTCAACAAGGAAATATTCCTGCTCCCAACCAAGGTTGGAATTCACTTTCTTTACTTCTGGGTCGAAGTAGTGACAAACCTCGGTTGCGGCAACATTTACAGCTTTGAGCGCACGGAGCAGCGGAGCTTTGTAGTCCAGTGATTCACCACTGTATGAGATGAATACGGTAGGAATGATCAGTGTGTCGTCAATAATAAATACGGGAGAGGTGGGATCCCACGCTGAATAGCCGCGTGCTTCGAAGGTGGAACGGATGCCGCCAGATGGGAAAGAAGAGGCGTCAGGCTCCTGCTGGACGAGCAGTTTGCCGCTGAACTCTTCAATCATGCCACCTTTGCCATCATGTTCAATGAAAGAGTCGTGTTTCTCTGCAGTTCCTTCGGTGAGGGGCTGGAACCAGTGTGTATAGTGCGTTACGCCGTTTTCTTTGGCCCATTGGATGATGCCGGAAGCTACAGCGTCGGCTATTTTTCGATCAAGACGTGAACCGTTGTCGATAACGTCTACCATCTGGTCGTAAACGTCCTTTGGCAGATACTTGTACATTTTCTCGCGGTTGAAAACGTGCTTGCCGAAATACTCAGAAGGTCTTTCACTCGGTGCGGTCACCTCAAGAGGCTTTTTCTTGAAAGCCTCACCGACAACTTGAAATCTCAGTTCGTTTGCCATGTTTGTGTTTGTTTTAATGGGTTGATTAATGAATGACGCTGCAAAGGTAATACATATTGTAATTAAAAACAAAGAATAGTAATACAAAATGTAATATAAAAGGTAAGAAAAATTGCTTTAAGTCATTAAATGTATATAATTGGCGACAAAATGAGGTTTAAATATAGAATAATCCGACTTGACGACACTGAAAGTGGTCAAGCCGGATTACTGATGCTATCGGATTCTTGTTGTATGAATGTTTCAGGCTAAGTTCTTCAGGAGCTCAAGAAGCACTCTCCAAATGTCTTCTATGGTGGATAGTTCCACGCGTTCATTGGTGGAGTGGGGTTCTACAATGCGTGGTCCTATGCTGGCAATTTGTATGCCAGGATAGTGCTGGACGAAGAATCCTGCTTCTAGCACGAAGTGCATGGCGACCATGCGTGGACGCCAGCCTAACACTTCTTGGAACGTGTCTGAAGTCTGTTGCAGAAACGCGGATTTCTGATCCTCTTGCCATGCAGGAGCTGACATGACGGTTTCACTCTTGGCATTGCAGGAAGCGAAGGCGTTAGCAATGTCGTGGCTCAGTTTCTCCATTTCGCTGTCGATAAAGCTGCGAGTGTGGGTGGAAACGCTGATGTGGTTCTTTTCGGTCTGAATGCGGCCGATATTATTTGAAGTTTCCACGGTTCCCTTCATTGTATAACTCATTTTCACCACGCCTTGCGGGATGTGCTTTAGACTGTTCAGTAAGGTTTCGATGGTTTTATGGCTGATGACTGTATCTTGCCTGTTCGTTGGGCTGATGGTACAATGCATTCCTGGGTCACTGTCGCCAAACTGGTTGTCCAGCCACTTGTTCATCGTTTGTTCCTGCTTCTTGATGAACTCGGCATCGGACGATGAGAGACTAATGATAATTTCTGCTGAAGAGGCAATCGAGGCATTCGCCTCACCGATGTTGATCGAGGCAACGTTGAAGTCGCATTCGTGTTGGATTGAGTCTAACAGGGCTAATGTTGCTACGACGGCACTACAACGATTCTTGTTAATGTCCACTCCTGAGTGACCGCCCAATCCGCCATCAAAGCGGATGCGGTACCAGTTGCTGTCCTTTGGCGCAGCTTCGTGTTCTGTGGGAATGCGGTGGAACTGCAGGCAGGCCCCTGCAGCACCTGTGGTAATGGTGTCGTAGTCCTCAGAGTCAAGGTTGATCACCTTGCGCCCTTTCAAAAAGTCCTTGCTCAATTGTGCAGCCCCCGACATGCCATCTTCCTCATTGGTGGTCGTAATAACCTCCAGCGGTCCGTGTACGATGTCTTTGTTTTCCAGCACGGCCAAAGCCATCGAAAGCCCTATGCCGTTGTCGGCTCCTAATGAGGTGCCGCGTGCTTTCATCCATCCGTTCTCCACATAGGCATCGACGGGGTCCTTAAGTGGATTGCTCATGCCTACACACACCATGTCCATGTGGTTTAGCAGTACAATGGGCTCTGCCCCTTCGTGCCCAGGTGTGGCGGGCTTCCTGATGACAACGCAATTCTCCGCATCACGTTCATACGAAAGATTCAGCCGCTCAGCAAACTGACAAAGGTAGTCGGCTGCATACTCCTCATGGTGTGACGGGCGAGGTATTTGGTTCAGCTCTTTGAATATCTGAAACACACGCTCTGTGCTAGGACTCTGTGGACTCATTATTATATATTATTGTGGTGGCTAAGTCATGATTGGGCTGTATTCCTGCTCTGGTTGAGTTAGAAGCGGAAATCGAGCTGCATGTCAACGAAGTTGTAGCTGTGCCTGTCTGGATTAACGATGGTGCGGTCGTTAACACGTGCATATTCTATGTTTAACTGCAGATTCTTGTGGAAGAAGTAGTTTGCTCCTACTTCGTACATTGTTTTGGCGTGGTTCCACTCCTTGTTGTCTCGGTATGTTTGGTAACGAGCCTTGGCGTGGAGCTTGTTCTTGATGACAGGAACAATGCCCAAGACATACCAGCCATCTGCTTTGTCGCCTTTCGAGTAGTCTATAGTAGTGCTTCCCGCTTTGTCTGCTCCCCATCCTTGGCTGTGCAGATATTCGGCACGGAAGGTGTACTCGTTCTGGTTGTATTCAGCAGAGAGGGCATAGCGATTCTTTTCGATGCTGATGGTTTGGTTCGTCTTTGGATCTGTCATTCCGCCGCGGCTACCAGTCCATCCGAAGGCACCGATGCGCAACCCCTTGATGGGCATTACCCACAAGCCACCGATGATGTCCTTGCGGTTATCCTTCTCTTTGGTGTTGATGCCTTCACCGTTATAGACACCTACTTGGTAGTGCAGCAGGCTGCGGCCTTTGGCGTTGGGAAGAAGGTCGCCTTGTATCTGCAGGCCCATGTCACGGCCTCCGCTTGATTTCTCGCCAGTTCGGTCACCAAAGCCTGACAGGGCATTGATGGCGTTGGCGTAGGAATACCATCCTTGAGTGATCGGGTTCATAGGGTTCTCGAACGTGAAGGCGCGCTTGAATTGACCTGCTTTAACACGAAACTCCTTGTGCTTCGTCCATTCTGTATAGAGGTCTACGAGCTGTACAGTTGGTTCTCCGGCCCCTTTGGCGTTAGTGCCTTGTATTTGAACTCGCCAATCAAAGTCATTTACCTTGCCGTCAAGAATGAAGCGCGCCAGGCGTAGGTTGAATGCGTTATCGTGGTCCTTTACTGCCACACGCTCTTTTGTCCCATCCTCCCTCGTAACGGTCTCGTTGCTGTATTTGTCCGATGCTTGATACTGCAGCATGCCGTAGCCGCTGAATTTGATGTTGTCGTACCATTTCGTCGATTTCTCCTGTGCATTGACCGTCAATGCCATAGCAATGAAAGTTATTGTCAATAATCTTTTCATGATGATTTGTATGTTGTTTGTAGTTATTATTCTATTAATTCAGCAGCAATGTGGCCACGCACTTTGAGCCCTAATATTTGTAAGGTGAACTTTGGGGTAGTGATGGCTGAGACGATTACAATCGTCAATAATGTAGCTTTTTGATGTATTTCCCAAGATGTGAATTGATGCACAAAGTTATATTTTTTTATGCAATAATCATCGCTTTGAGGGCTAAAATGTAACTGTTTGGTTGTAATATGGTGTATTATAGAAGCAAGAACCCCTCTCTTGCTAGCCTTGAATGCTTGCAGAAGAGGGGATGAAGTTGGTATAGAATGTATGAGCCGATAAGGTGTTTAGACCTTAAATGGTTCTGTTTTATTCCCTTGGTGATTGATTATGCATTATTTTTGCAAATACGCATGAACACGATCGGCTATCTGCTTACCGCTGGCGATGGCACGAACGACAAGGCTGGCGCCATTGGCTGCATCGCCACAGACGAACACGTTCTCGGGGTATTCGGGATGCTCTGGCTTGAGGAATCCCATGGCGAGGAGCACCAGCTCTGCTTTGATCACCTCGGGTTCGCCGGCTTCCACCATGATAGGACGTCCTCCTTCAGGGTTCGGTTTCCAGTCAATAGGCTGTACACGTACACCTGTGACGTGCCCTTCCTCGCCTAAGAACTCAAGGGTGTTGATGTTCCATCGGCGAGTACAGCCTTCCTCGTGTGAAGAGGTGGTTTTGAGGATGACGGGCCAATTAGGCCACGGAGTGTTGGGATTGTGCCCTACAGGTGGCTTTGGCATAATTTCAATCTGTGTCACGCTCTTGGCACCTTGGCGGTGGGCCGTTCCAATGCAGTCAGAGCCAGTGTCGCCACCGCCAATGACAAGCACGTTCTTACCCTTGGCTGTCACGCGTTCTTCTTTTGTGAACTCCATGCCTGCCAGCACTCTGTTCTGCTGCCCCAGTAGTTCCAAAGCAAGGTGGACGCCTTTCAGTTCGCGGCCAGGAGCCTTCATGTCACGTGCTGTAGGAGTGCCGGTCGCCACGACGATGGCATTGAAAGGTTTCCCTCCTTCGTTCAGTTCCTTCAGCTTGTCTAGATGAGCAGGGTCAAGCTCCACGCCATATACAAACTTCACGCCTTCTTGCTCCATTACCCCAATGCGACGGTCAATGATTTGTTTGTTCAGTTTGAAATTAGGGATGCCGTAGCGAAGGAGTCCACCTGCTGCCTCGTTCTTCTCAAAAACAGTGACTTCATAGCCCATGTAGTTGAGAGAGTTGGCGGCAGCGAGTCCTGCGGGACCACTGCCAATGACTGCCACCTTTTTTCCGTTTCTTTCAGGGTGTTCAATCGTGACATAGCCTTCCAGATAGGCTCTTTCAGCAATGGCACATTCATTCTCACGGTTGGTCACTGCATCGCCTGTTGTGAGATAGAGTACGCAAGCCTTTTCGCAGAGGGCGGGGCAAATGCGTCCTGTGAATTCAGGGAAGGGGTTAGTTTTTTTCAGTATCTTATATGCGGTTTCCCATTCTCCACGATAGAGAGCGTCGTTCCATTCAGGGTCTTTGTTGCCCAGAGGACAAGCCCAATGGCAGAAGGGTACACCACAGTCCATGCAGCGGCTAGCCTGTTCCTGTCGGTCGCGGCTGTTCAGTGTCTGTTCCACCTCGCCGAAGTCATGAATGCGGTCGTTGACGGGGCGGTATCCAGCCTCTTTGCGAGGCACGGTAAGAAATGCTTTTGGATTTCCCATGATTGCAATTGATAATTGATAATTGACAATTGATAATTAATAGTCACGCTGCATGTCGGCAATCTTCTGCTGCAATTTAGCCATCTGCTCCTCCTGCAAGACGCGCTTGTATTCGATAGGCACCACTTGGATGAAGTCCTCAATGTAGTGATTCCAGTCGTCGAGCATTCGTCCAGCGAGGGCGCTGCCTGTATGGAGGTAGTGTTGGCGGATGAGTTCAAGAAGTTCCTTGCGGCTCACTGTGTCCTCTACGAGGCTAAGTTCCACCATGTCCATATTGCAGAAGTAATCGAACGTGTGTTCTTTGTCGTATACGTAGGCCACACCGCCGCTCATACCTGCAGCGAAGTTTCTTCCTGTCTTGCCGAGTACTACTACGCGTCCTCCTGTCATATACTCACAACAGTGGTCGCCAGCGCCTTCCACTACAGCAATAGCGCCGGAATTGCGCACAGCAAAACGTTCGCCTACACGTCCATTCACGTACAGCTCTCCGCTGGTGGCGCCATACAGGCCCGTGTTGCCGGCGATAATATTGTCTTCGGCAACAAAGTCTGCACTTCTACGCACAGGTGGCAGAATACTGATGCGTCCTCCAGAGAGTCCTTTTCCAAAGTAGTCGTTGGCCTCGCCCTCCAGGCGGATATCCAGTCCTTTTACGGCAAAGGCGCCAAACGATTGGCCTGCAGAGCCTTTGAACTTTAGACAAATGCTTCCGTCCGGCAATCCTGCCTCGCCATATTTCTTGGCGATGACACCTGACAGCATGGTTCCCACGGCACGGTCCGTATTCTTGATTGCGTAATCAAGTGTCACTTCCTCTTGGTTATCTATAGCTTTTTGTGCAGCAACGATGATATCTTCATCTTTGACGCCTGTAACCTTGGTGAACTGTCCGCGGTCCCAATAGAGAGCTTTGTCTGTATTGGGCTTATGGAGCAATCTGCCGAAGTCTATGGTCTTCTGCTTGTCTGTGGCGTGATCTGTTTTCACCTCAATCAGTTCTGTGTGGCCAATGATGTCTTTCAGTCCATGTACTCCTATTTCTGCAAGGTACTCGCGTACTTGCTGGGCAATAAATGTAAAGAAGTTGACTACATAGTCTGCCTTTCCACGGAACCGCTCTCTCAGTCGCTCGTCCTGTGTTGCCACACCGACAGGGCAGGTGTTTGTATTACACTTACGCATCATCACGCAGCCCAATACAATGAGAGGTAATGTTCCGAATGAGAACTCGTCAGCTCCCAGCATTGCCATCAGTACTACGTCCTTCGCTGTCTTCAGCTGTCCGTCAGTCTGCAGGCGCACTTGGTTTCGCAATCCATTCAGCACCAGTGTCTGCTGTGTCTCGGCCAAGCCTATCTCAGGACTGATACCTGCAAAGCGCATGCTGCTGGCAGGACTCGCACCTGTACCACCTTCTGCTCCGCTGATGACAATAAGGTCGGCTTTTGCCTTCGCCACACCGGCAGCAATGGTACCCACACCACTTTCTGCCACCAACTTCACACTGACGGCTGCCGTTGGGTTAATGTTCTTCAGGTCAAAAATGAGTTGCGCCAGGTCCTCAATACTGTAGATGTCGTGGTGAGGTGGGGGAGAGATGAGGCTAATGCCAGGGATAGCGTTACGCGTCTTGGCAATAATCTTGTTTACCTTAAATCCTGGAAGCTGGCCGCCTTCACCAGGCTTTGCTCCCTGTGCCACCTTAATCTGAATTTCCTCTGCATTTACCAGATACTCAGCAGTCACGCCAAAGCGTCCACTGGCAATCTGTTTCGTCTTACTGCTGAGCGATACGCCATCCACGTCCGAATGGTAGCGGGCATTGTCCTCGCCGCCTTCTCCCGTGTTACTGCGTGCTCCCAACTTGTTCATTGCTAGAGCCAACGCCTCATGTGCTTCAATGCTCAGCGCTCCAAAACTCATGGCACCCGTCACAAAGTGCTTCACAATGCTCTCTACAGGTTCCACCTCGTCGATAGGAGTTGGAGTTGTTGCTTTCTTCCATCCGAAGAAGTCACGGATGAAGATAGGCTTTTCTTTCTCGTCAACCAGTTTCTCCCACTCTTGGAACTTCTTGTAAGACCCCAGTCTTGTGGCAATCTGAAGGTTGGCAATCGTATCAGGATTCCAAGCGTGAAGAATGCCGTCCTTACGGTAAGAGAACTGTCCGTTGTTCGGCAGGAACTCGTTGATTTCGGCTGGTCTGAATGCCTCTTCGTGCAGACGGATAGCATCGCGTGCAATATCCTTCAGTCCGATACCGCCGATAGTGCTTACCTCCGTTCCGAAGTATCTCCTCAGCAAGTCTTCGCCCAGTCCGATGCTCTCGAATATCTTTGCTCCACGGTAAGAGCGTATGGTTGAGATACCCATCTTGGACATGATTTTCTTCAGACCCTTATCCACTGCCTTGATGTAGTGTGCCTCAGCTGTGGCATAGTCCTCCTGAATCTTATGCTTCTTCACCAGGTCGTCCAGTACAGCGAATGTCATGTATGGGCAGATAGCACTTGCTCCATATCCCAAGAGCAAAGCCGCATGCATCACTTCGCGAATCTCACCGCTCTCTACAATCAGCGCCGTCTGCACGCGCTTCTGCACGCTGATGAGGTAATGATGCACCGCACTCACAGCCAACAGGCTTGGAATGGCGGCACGCTTTTCGTCAATGTCTCGGTCCGACAGGATGATGTAGTTCACTCCCTCGTCCACGCTTGCCTCAGCCTCCTTGCAGAGGTTCTCAATAGCTTGGCGCAGTCCGCTCGCCCCTTTGTCAATATCGAAAAGCATTGGCAGTTTCTTCGTATTGAAGCCCTTATAGCGGATGTTGCACAGAATGTCCAATTGTGCGTTTGTCAGCACAGGTTGTGGCAACCGCACCATCTTGCAGTTCGATGCGTCAGGAGTCAAGATGTTCGTGCCCACAGCACCAATGTACTCCGTCAGGCTCATCACCAATTCCTCACGGATGGGGTCAATGGCAGGGTTTGTTACTTGAGCAAATTGCTGGCGGAAATAGTTGAAGAATACCTGTGGACGGTCGCTGATGACAGCCAGAGGTGTGTCGTTACCCATCGCTGCTACAGGCTCCTGTCCTGCTGTGGCCATGGGCACCACGGTTTTGTCGATGTCCTCCTGGCCGAAACCGAAGTTGATGAGCTTTCGCTCATAGTTCTCCACCGAGTTCTCTACGTGGCGTCCGCTCTTCAGCTTCTCCAGTTGGATGCGGTTCGTAGAGAGCCATTCGCGATATGGGTGTGCTTTCGCAAGCTTCTCCTTGATTTCGCCATCATAATAAATCTTGCCCTCCTGTGTGTCAATGAGAAGAATCTTGCCGGGCTGCAAACGTCCCTTGCTCACCACGTCGTTTGGTTCGAAATCCATCACGCCCACTTCTGAGGCTACTACCATCATGCCCTGTTTGGTGATGGTGTAACGGCTGGGGCGCAAACCGTTTCTGTCCAGCATACCGCCGGCAAAGCGACCATCGCTGAACAGCAGAGCGGCAGGACCGTCCCATGGCTCCATCAGGATAGAGTGATATTCGTAGAATGCCTTCAAATCTTCACTGATAGGGTTCTTATCGTTGAAGCTCTCTGGCACCAGAATTGCCATCGCCTGAGGCAGGCTCAGTCCACTCATCATCAAGAACTCAAACACGTTGTCTAAGCTGGCCGAGTCGCTCATGCCTTCCTGCACGATAGGGCGGATGTCCTTGATGTCGCCCAATGCTTCGCTGCTCAGCACGCTTTCACGAGCCTTCATCCAGCCCCTGTTGCCACGGATGGTGTTAATTTCTCCGTTGTGTGCCAACAGGCGGAATGGCTGTGCCAATTTCCATTTGGGGAACGTGTTGGTAGAGAAGCGTGAGTGCACTAATGCCAAACCGCTTGTAAAGTATGGGCTTGACAGGTCGGGGAAGTAACGGCGCAATTGCCCACTTGTCAGCATACCCTTATAAATGATATTCTTGCTGTTCAGTGAGCAGATGTAGAAATCCTCGTCCGTGATTCGGTTCTCTATTCTTTTTCTTACCTTATATAATAGGCGGTCAAACACGTCCGCCTGTCCTTCGCTTACACCTGTTACAAAAATCTGCTTGATGTCAGGTTCCACTTCCCGTGCACCCACACCCAATACATCTGGGCATGTTGGCACTGTCCTCATGTGCATCAGTGTGAGTCCTTCGCGTTCAATCTCTTCGATCATCACGCTCAAGATGTTCTCTTGGGCTTTGTTGTCCTTGGGTAAGAACACCAATCCCGTTCCGTATCGTCCCTTTTCTGGTACAGGGATGCCCTGCAGCAGAATAAATTCATGTGGAATCTGTACCATGATGCCAGCACCGTCGCCGGTCTTGTCGCGTGTTTCGGCTCCTCGGTGCTCCATGTTCTCCAGCACTTTCAGCGCGTTGTCCACCAACTCATGGCTTTTGCCGCCATGAATGTTCACTACCATGCCGACACCACAGGCATCGTGCTCGTAGGCTTCATTGTATAACCCTTGCTGTTCCATGTTGTTATCCTTTGATTTTTCAGTTTTCTTTGTGCTTGGCTAATTTCTCGATTCTTTTCAAAGCCTCTGCAGTGGCTTCGTGCTGACCAAATGCGGTCAAGCGTACATACCCTTCGCCTGCTGGACCAAAGCCCACGCCGGGAGTGCATACCACCTGTGCTTTGTGGAGCATCTTGTCAAAGAACTCCCAAGAGGTGGTTCCCTTTGGAGTGCGTACCCACAGGTAAGGGGCGTCAGTGCCGCCATACACCTCGAAGCCCATGCCGGTCAGCGCCTCGCGCATCTGTCTGGCATTCTCCATGTAGTAGTTGATAGTGGCCTTGATCTGCTTTTTACCTTCAGGCGTATAGATGGCTTCAGCCGCACGCTGGCTTAAGTAGCTTGTTCCGTTGAATTTAGTTGATTGGCGGCGGTTCCATAAAGGATTCAGTGTGATGCGGTCGCCCTTCTCTGTTTTGGCGGCCACTCCGCGTGGCACTACCGTGTAACCGCATCGCACACCTGTAAATCCTGCTGTTTTAGAGAAACTGTGGAACTCCACCGCTACTCGCTGTGCGCCTTCAATCTCATAGATGCTATGAGGAATATCATCGTTCTGAATATATGCCTCATAGGCAGCGTCGTAAAGAATCAGCGCATCATGTTTCAATGCATATTCTACCCACTTTTGTAGTTCTTTTCGTGTGAGGGTCGTGCCTGTTGGATTGTTGGGGTAGCACAAGTAGATGACATCCACCTTCTCTTCCGGCAGTGCGGGTGCAAAGCCATTCTCAGCGCTGCATGGCAGATAGACCACATTAGACCAGTGCCCGTTGCTGCCCAACACGCCTGTGCGACCTCCCATCACATTGGAGTCAATATAAACAGGATAGATGGGGTCTGTTACGGCTATGCGTACATCCTTGGCAAGCAACTCCTGGAAATTGCCCGTGTCGCTCTTTGCGCCGTCGTTCACGAAAATCTCGTCTTCGCTCAGGTTGATACCTCTGGCGATAAAGTCGTTCTCTACAATGGCCTTGCGCAGGAAGTCATATCCGCGTTCTGGACCGTAGCCTCGGAAAGTAGTTCCGCTTGCCAATTCGTCCGCAGCCTTGTGCAGGGCTTCTACCACAGCAGGAGCCAAAGGCTGGGTTACATCGCCAATGCCCAAACTGATGACATTTGCATCAGGATGCTCATCCTTAAATGTTTTCACCTTGTGCGCTATCTCCGAAAAGAGATATGCACCAGGCAGTTTTAGAAAATCTTCATTGATATGTGCCATATCATTTACTAATTACAATTGTCTTTTTACAGTTCGATATCACCCTCAAACACGAATGTGGCGGGACCTGTCATGTACACGTGGTTGTCTGTCTCTCGCCATTCAATGTCCAGGTTCCCGCCATCCATGATGATGTGACTACACCGACGCTGTCGGCCAGTCAATGCAGCAGCTACAGCTGTCGCACATGCACCTGTTCCGCAGGCCATTGTGATGCCACTACCACGCTCCCAAACGCGCACTCGGATGCCGTCTGGACGCACTTCGGCAAACTCGATATTGCAGCGCTCGGGAAACGCAGGGTGGTGTTCCAGTCGTGAACCTTCAGCGGCAACGTTCACCGCTTCGATGTCGTCCACAAATATAACGTAATGGGGGTTGCCCATTGACACGAATGTGCCATCGGGCAAAATTCCTTTGTCTGAGATGAATTGCTTTTTGTTCTCCAGTATAGGCTCGTTCATGTCAACGGTAACGGAATCTACCACGCCTTCTGGCGCAAGATGCAAGTCCAGCACCTTGACACCAGAGAGGGTGAGCAGACGAATTTGTGTTTGTGTTGTGATTTTGTTGTCATAAAGATACTTTCCGACGCACCGGCTGGCATTGCCGCACATCATGGCTTCTGAGCCGTCGGCGTTGAAGATGCGCATGGTGAAGTCGGCCTCAGCCTTGTCCTTCTCGTCTGCGCGTCCAATCAGCACCAGACCGTCTCCTCCGATGCCTTTGTGGCGATCGCTCCATGCACGTGATGCGGCTGACGGATCCTCTATATTATATAATAATGTGTCTACATAGATGTAGTCGTTGCCCGCTCCGTGCATCTTGGTGAAATGTATCTTGCGTGTCATTTTGTGTGTATTGTTCGTGTTGTGATTACTTTGTTTCTTAATTACGCTGCAAAGGTAAGGCATTTTGAAATACAAAACAAGGAAACGATACCTTTTTTATACTAAACAATGCAAATATGTTGATATTTGTCACAAAAAATTAATATTTTGCTTTCAAAATGTTGCATATTAATTAAGAATGCCGTACCTTTGCCTCCGAATTCATTGCAATGGGTCGTACAAACCAAGTTAAGGACACAATTTAAAACACAGTTAAGGTATGAAAAAGATTGAAGCAATCATCCGGAAGACCAAGTTTGAGGAGGTGAAAGAAGCCTTGCTCAATTCGGACATTGACTGGTTCGAGTACCACAATGTGCATGGCATCGGACAAAGCCGCGAAGAAAGAATCTATCGTGGCGTACAGTACTCCACCGACGTGATAGAGCGCGTGGCCGTTACTATTGTGTGCCGCGATCAGTTCGTGGAGCCCACTGTAAGGGTAATATTGGAGGTGGCGCACACTGGAGAAATCGGTGACGGCCGCATATTCGTGAGCGACATGATAGATACATGGAGCATCCGTACGGGCGAGAATGGAGACACCGTACTGAGAGATAAGAAATAGTCACAACACAACAACACACACAACACAACACGATTATGAATGAAATAGGATTATCACTCGATACTGTATGGATGCTGTTGGCAGCCATGCTAGTCTTTTGGATGCAACCCGGATTTGCCTTGTGCGAGGCGGGATTCACGCGTGGAAAGAACGCGGCTAACATCTTGATGAAGAACTTTGTCGATTTCATGTTCGGCTCCCTTCTGTTCTTTTTCGTCGGTTTCGGCCTGATGTTTGGCGGTGACGTTCTTGGGGGATTTATCGGTATGCCCAACTGGGGCGACCTCTCTTTCTATGTGGGCGACCTTCCTGTAGAAGGCTTCTTGATTTTTGAGACCGTGTTCTGTGCCACTTCTGCCACTATTGTGAGTGGTGCAATGGCTGAGCGCACGAAGTTCTCTATGTATTTGGTCTATAGCGCTGTCATCTCGCTCATTATCTACCCTGTTGAGGGTCACTGGACTTGGGGCGGTGGTTGGCTCTGCAACGATGCTGCCGACAGCTTCATGATGACCACTTTCGGTGATGTGTTCCACGACTTTGCTGGTTCTGCCATTGTGCACAGTGTGGGTGGTGTGCTGGCGCTCATCGGTGCGATAGTTCTGGGTCCTCGCCTGGGCAAATACGACAATGAGGGTAAGAGCCGTGCTATTCCTGGCCACAACCTGACTTTGGCTGCGCTGGGTGTATTTATCCTTTGGCTTGGATGGTTTGGCTTCAACCCCGGCAGTCAGTTGGCGGCTAGTGGCGAAGTGAACCGTATCGCTATCTCTCACGTGTTCCTCACTACAAACCTCGCTGCAGTGGCAGGTGGTGTGGCCACTATGTTCCTCACTTGGATCAAGTATGGCAAACCATCTCTTTCTTTGACTCTCAACGGCATCTTGGCTGGTTTGGTGGGCATCACAGCTGGCTGTGATTTGGTTTCACCTGTGGGTGCAGTCATCATTGGTTTCGTCTGTGGCATTGTGCTTGTCTTTGCTATTGAGTTCATCGACCACAAGCTGCACATTGACGACCCTGTAGGTGCTTCTTCTGTACACGGCGTGTGCGGTATTCTTGGCACACTGCTCACAGGTCTGCTCTCTACGTCAAACGGTGCTTTCTATGGACACGGTTGGGGCTTCTTCGGTGCTGAGTGCTTTGGCATCCTCGTGATTGACTTCTGGGCTGCTGCCTGTGGTGTCATCCTCTTCTATGGTATCAAGAAGCTGCACGGTCTCCGTGTTCCAGCTCGTGTAGAGGAAGAAGGTCTTGACATCTACGAGCATGGAGAGTCTTGCTACAACTAATTTCATGTATAGTGTGAGAAAAGAAAGTTAGTAACTTATATTAAATCGAAGCGAAATATGAAAAAGATTTTTGTTTTAGGAATGATTGCACTCTTCGGTGCATCTGCTATCAAAGCACAAGACACAGTAGAAGCCACAGTCTCAGCTGATGTGGTGAACCAATATATCTGGCGTGGTCAAGAACTGGGTAACTCTGCATTCCAACCCACTTTGGGCGTTGCCTACAAGGGCCTTTCGCTCTCAGCATGGGGCAGCACCGGCATTACTGAGGCTGCTGACACCAAAGAATTTGACCTCACGCTCAGCTACACGATTGGAGGTTTCAACATCGGTGTGACAGACTATTGGTTCAATGCAGGTCTTGACCCACAGAACCGTTACTTCAAGTACGACGCTCACAGCACCAACCATGTGTTTGAGGCCAACATTGGCTACGACTTCGGAGTGGCTTCTGTACAGTGGTACACGAACTTTGCTGGCAACGATGGCGCGAACAAGGATGGAGACCGTGCCTACAGCTCATACTTTGAGATTTCGGCTCCTTTCAAACTTGCTTCATTGGACTGGACTGCTACAGCAGGTGCTGTTCCATACGCTACTGACTTCTATGGCACCAATGGCTTCGCTGTGACAAACATTGCAGTGCGTGCCACCAAAGACATCAAGGTGACAGATTCTTTCTCCATTCCTGTCTTTGCGGAAGTGGCTGGCAACCCTTGCAGCCAGAAGGCTTATCTGTCCTTTGGATTCACACTGCTGCCATAAGGAGAAATCGCTCTTCTTGTGGCTCAAAAGCGGTGTGACTCAGACCGACCCATGCGGTGTGACTCAGACCGAGGGTGCCGGTGTGAGTCACACCGTTTTTGAGGTGCAGGAAGCATAGGCGGCACAGTGTCGCTTTTTTGACACAACTACGTTACAATATATGACTATGAACACTAAGTACATCTTCGTAACTGGCGGTGTGGTGTCCTCACTTGGTAAGGGCATCATCTCCGCCAGCATCGGTAAATTGCTGCAAGCACGCGGCTACAAAGTAACTATCCAGAAGTTTGACCCCTACATCAACATCGACCCAGGCACGCTGAACCCCTACGAGCACGGAGAGTGTTACGTGACTGCCGACGGAATGGAGACCGACCTCGACCTCGGCCATTATGAGCGCTTCACGGGTATTCACACCTCGCGCCACAACTCCGTCACCACGGGCCGCATCTATAAGGCTGTCATCGATCGCGAGCGTCATGGCGACTATCTGGGAAAGACCATACAGGTGGTGCCGCACATCACAGATGAAATCAAAAGAAGGATGCTGAGAATTGATGAAGGAAAGGAGAACTTCGATTTTGTCATCACCGAGGTGGGTGGCACCATTGGCGACATCGAGAGCGCTCCCTTCATGGAGGCTATCCGGCAGTTGCGCTGGCAGTTAGGACATGATGCCGTCTGTGTGCATCTCACCTATGTGCCTTATCTCAAGGCTGCCGACGAGCTCAAGACAAAGCCCACACAGCACTCTGTAAAGGAACTGCAGGGCATGGGCATACAGCCCGACATCCTCGTGCTGCGCACGGAGCGCCACCTCGACGATTCAATGCGTCTGAAGGTGGCTTCATTCTGTAATGTGGACCTTGAGTGCGTGGTGCAGAGTGAGGACATGCCTTCCATCTATGAGGTGCCGGTGAGCATGCAGCGCCAAGGGCTGGATGCAGCCATCCTTCGCAAGATTGGTATTCCTGTGGGAGAAACTCCTGCCATGAAGCCTTGGCACGACTTTCTGGAGAAGCAGCGCAACGCTACTCGTGAGGTGCACATCGGACTGGTGGGCAAGTACGATTTGCAAGACGCCTACAAGAGCATCCGTGAGAGCCTCAATCTGGCTGGCATCTACAATGGCGTGAAGGCCAAGCTCCATTTTGTCAACAGCGAAGAAGTCACTGCCGACAATGTGGAGGAGAAACTGAAGGGCCTGGCAGGCATCATCGTCTGCCCTGGATTCGGACAGCGAGGGATTGAGGGAAAGATTATCGCTGCAGAATATACCCGCACCCATGACATTCCAACCTTCGGCATCTGTCTGGGCATGCAGATGATGGTGATTGAGTTTGCCCGCAATGTGCTGGGCTATAAGGATGCCAACAGCAGCGAGATGGACAACGAAACGGCGCATAACGTCATTGACATGATGGAGGAGCAGAAGACCATCACGCAGATGGGGGGCACGATGAGGCTCGGTGCCTACGAGTGCGAACTGGTGCAGGGAAGTCGTGCCTATCAGGCATACGGCGAGAAGGCACTCATCAGCGAGCGTCACCGTCACCGCTACGAGTTCAACAACGCCTACAGAAGTGAGTATGAGGCTGCCGGCATGAAGTGTGTGGGTATTAATCCTACCGCAGACCTGGTGGAGATTGTGGAGATTCCGGAAAAGAAGTGGTATATCGGTGCCCAGTTCCATCCAGAATACTCATCAACAGTCCTGCATCCTCATCCTCTGTTTATGGACTTTGTCAAGGCGTGTACTGTGTAATTGACGATTGATAATTGATAATAGACGATTGATGGAACAACTGAAGCATGAGTGTGGCGTGGCGATGATTCGCCTGCTGAAACCACAGAGCTATTACGAAGAGAAGTACGGCACTTGCCGTTATGGGCTGAACAAGCTTTACCTGATGATGGAGAAGCAGCACAATCGCGGACAGGAGGGTGCTGGTGTGGCGTGTGTCAATCTTGGGGCACCGGCTGGAGAGGAGTATATGTTTCGTGAGAAGGCAATGGGCAAGGATGCCATCACGGAGATATTCAAGCGCATCCCCCATGACGCTTCCCCCACTGGAGGCTGGGAGGGGGCTTCCCTTTATATGGGACACCTCCGCTATTCGACCACAGGAAAGAGCGGATTGCAGTATGTGCATCCCTTCCTGAGGAGAAACAACTGGAGGGCCAAGAACCTTTGTCTGTGCGGTAATTTCAATATGACCAATATCGACGAGGTGTTCCAGTTCCTCACAGCACAGGGGCAGTCGCCCCGCATCTACGGTGATGCCTATATCACGCTGGAACTGATGGGACACCGCCTTGACCGCGAGGTGGAGCGTCTTTTTGTGGAGGCGAAGCAGCAGGGGCTGGAAGGCACCGGCATCACGGACTATATTGAAAAGAATGTGGAGATGGCCAATGTGTTGAAGACCACCATGTGCCACTACGATGGCGGTTACGTGATGTGTGGACTGACGGGCTCGGGCGAGATGTTTGCCGTGCGCGACCCGTGGGGCATCCGTCCCGCCTTCTGGTATCAGGACGACGAGGTAGTGGTGCTGGCAAGTGAGCGCCCTGTCATCCAGACAACATTTGACCTTGCTGCAGAGGATGTCCATGAATTGCAGCCTGGACAGTCACTCATCGTCAACAAGAGTGGCAAGAGCCACTTGGAGCAGATATTGCCAGCCAAGGAACTGAGTGCCTGCTCGTTCGAACGCATCTACTTCAGCCGTGGTTCGGACCGCGATATCTATCAGGAGCGCAAACGCCTGGGCGAGCAACTGACACCTGCCATTATGCAGGCGATTAAGAATGATGTGGCACATACGGTCTTCTCCTATATCCCCAATACGGCAGAAGTGGCCTTTCATGGCATGACAGACGGTGTGCGCCGATTGGACCACGATGTGAGGATTGAGAAGGTGGTGTGGAAGGACATCAAGTTGCGCACCTTCATTGCAGAGGGTACTGAACGCAATGACCTTGCCGCCCATGTGTATGATATCAGCTACGGTTCGCTGGTGCCCTACGAAGACAACCTCGTTATCATCGATGACAGCATTGTGCGTGGCACCACGCTGAAGGAGAGCATCTTCAAGATTCTGGACCGTCTGCATCCCAAGCGTATTGTGATGGTGAGCAGCTCTCCGCAAATACGCTATCCTGACTATTATGGCATCGACATGGCGCACCTCGAAGAGCTCTGTGCTTTCCGCGCAGCCATTGCTTTGCTTCAGGAGCGTGGCATGCAGCAGGTGATTACAGACACTTATCAGAAGTGTAAAGAAGGACCACAGACGGTCAATCATGTTCGGGCCATTTATGCACCGTTCTCTGTGGAGGAAATCAATGAGAAGATAGTGGAGATGCTTCGTCCTGAAGGCATGCAGGCTCCTGTGGAACTGGTGTATCAAAGCATCGAGGGACTGCATAAGGCTTGTCCTGACCATCCTGGTGACTGGTACTTCACAGGGCGTTATCCCACGCCTGGCGGTGTACGCCTTTGCAACAAGGCCTTCGTCAGCTACTTTGAGAATGTCCTAAAGCCTTAAGGCTCTTTCCTTAGAACAGAAAACAGGCAGGCAGACGCGCACGATGCGTCTGCCTGCCTGCTGTGTATGTGGAAGCCCGGTTATTTCCCCAGTAGCTCCTCTAATTTTTTCTTGAGACCAAAGCCTAAGACTTCGGTGAAAAGAACCTTGCCGTCAGGACCGATGAGGACAACGGTGGGGATTCCGAATACGCCATAGAGTTCGCCTGCGTCACCCTTACGGCGAGGACTTCGGAGGCCCATCCAAGGCAATTGGTGCTTGTCGAGTGCCTTGAGCCATGCCGCGCGTTCTTGGTCGCACGAAACGCCGATGATGCGTAGGCCGCGTTTGCTGTAGGTCTCGTGCAGTTGCTTCATCTCTGGGAACATCTGGACACAAGGACCGCACCATGAGGCCCAAAAGTCGAGTACCACGTATTGTCCCTGACCTATATATTCGGAGAGGTGATGCTGGGTACTATCGGGAGTCTCTGCTTCAAAATCGGGTGCGGGCTTGCCTATCAGGTCTGCCTGTAGCTGCAGGTTGTGGTAATATTTCCAAGCCCATTCCATGGAAGGGTGATGTGCATAAGGCGCATCTTTGCGCATGACGCCTTGTAAGTCTTCGAATGTGAAGAGTCCGGCATACTGGTCCAGATACCATGCGGGGATGATGTTGTCTTGGTTCTCACGCAGAATCTGAAGGATGAGTGCGTTTTGTTTGGCTATATGGTCTGCATGCTTCTGGGCGTTAGCGCTGTCCTGCGGTGTGGCATTGGGTACTTCTTCACCACGGTACAGGCTGAGGGCTCGTTTCCACTCATCTTCGCTGAGGCTCTGCTGCCACGGTTTGATGGCCTTGTGCAGGTTCTGCAGACTTACTTGGCTGCTGATGAACCGCTTTTGTACGTCACTTCCCGAGATTTCACCAGTAGCAAGGTTGATGTGAGTGGGTGTCTCCTCGGCAAAGAAGTAGAGGTCGCTGTTGGTGTCGTCTTCAATCTGGAAGAATGTGTGGCGGGGAAGGCGGCTCTTGATGGTGAACGCCCCTTCGTGAATAGGGAACTTCTCGGCGTCCCCATTTGTGGCGTATGGAAACAATGCCACGCTGTCGAGAGTGCTGTTGGTTGTGCCCGTAATAGTAAAGTTGATGCTGTCCTCTACAATGGGAGTGAATGTCTGTGCTTGCCCTTGGGAAATAGCGGTGGCAAGGAGGCCAATGGCCAATGCGTGCTTTGGTAACATATCGTTTCGCTTTAGGTTGAGTGCACAAAGGTATGTAATTCCCTTCAATCTATCTTCTTTGTTGAGAACTTTTTTCGGGGTATCAGAATCTTTCAGCGAGTTTCTTTAGGTCGTCACTGTTGAAATGGTCAACGTGGAAGTCGCCCTCGATGAGCTTGCCATCCTTGCTGACAAGGGCACCATGAGGAATGGCCGAGAAGTTGAGCATGGTTTCAAACTGCTTCCATTCGTTGTCGGTGATATAGATGTGCTCGCCCTTGATTGTGTTGTCGCCCATCCATTTCTCGCCAGATGCTTTCTGATCTTCTGTGGTGATGTAGAGGAACTTGACGGCCTCGTCCTTCATCTCCTCCACGAGTTTTTTCTGTTCCATCATACCTGCGCGGCATGGGCCGCAACTCATTGCCCAGAAGTCGAGGAAGAGGGTGTTGCCTTTGTAGGGTGATACTATCTTGTTCCACAAGGCATTTTGCTCTTCTGTCCAGTTGTTGCCTTTTTCGTTTGCACTTGTCTCGGTAGCCTTCACGAAGCTACGGTACTCGCCCGTGATGACCTGTGCCACCTTCACGTTCTGTATGCTGGCCAGAGTCTCACCGACTTCGTTTGTGATGTAATCAAATGCCTCTTCACGATTTCCTTGTTCATCAAGCCGTCCCAACTTGTAGTCCTTTAGGACATTCTCCATCGAGTAAACAATTTCCTGTGAGAAAAGGAGGTCGTTCATAAAGGTGCCTGTCATGCCATAATCATCGCGGCGGTGCAGATCCTCAAAATTGCCTTGTTCGTCGGTTGTTGTCCCCAATTCCCCAAGCAACGAGCTGTAGAGCGTACGATTTACGAATACCCACTGGCTGCTTTCGCAGAGGGCCAGAGGATTATTGTAGATGAGTTCCTTATTCGTTAGCAGCGCACCATAGGTGGCCTTTAGGTCGAGCGGAACGTAATTGGGATTCACCTCATACCTCCAACTGCCATCTTCAAGTTGTGTACTGATAGTATTCTTGAAGCCGTACCCCATCACCACATCTTCTATCTCAATGCACTTGTTGGCCACGGCCGACATCATGACAAGATCCTTGCCCATGGTGCTCAACGGAGAGTTGATGAGCGCCTGACGCAGTGCCTCGTCGGCAATGATTTCATTGGCCTGTCGTGCCCAACGCTCCAGCGTGGGCTGGGTGGCATCCTTGCCTTTTTCTATCATGGCGGAAGCCTCTTTGTAGTTGTATTCCTTCCGGCCATACTTCTCCATGAATTGAGGCAGCAGGGTGTTGATGATGGCCGATTCACTGATGCTGCGGAAGGTCTTGAATCGGGGGCCGCTGCCGTCTGGGGCTTTTTCGAGGGTGGTGAACATCTCGAGGGTGTCGCCGGGAGCGACGTAGATATCACCGAAAGGATTTGAATAAACGAACTGTGGATAAGGAAGATTAAGTTCGAGCATGTAGCAGTTGTCCGCGTCCATCGAGACAACTACATTCTCATTGCGGCTCGTAATCTGGTTCGACACCCTTGCAGAAATATCGGGAAGCATCTTTGCAAGTTCCCTTGGTGTCTTGGTCACATGAATCTTTATCAGTGCCTTTCCAGACTCAAATCCATTCTTGTAGGGCTTGTTGCTGAAGTGCCACGCGGTGTCGGGGGTGAAAGGCTGACTCATGTAATAGTCGAAATCAAGTGATTCAGGGTCAAAGCCCTTCGTCTTTTTCGATGTCTTTGGCTTCGACTGCAACTTGATGCCATAGTAGTTGCCCCATGGATTATTGCCTACCTCTATATAATTAAACTCCTTGACGTTTGCATCCAGCGGTTCAAAGTAAATGGTGCATGGCGTTGCGTCGGCAGTAGTCCGCTCGTGTGCCTTGATACCTTCCACACGCAGGAACTTAAACTCTTTGTCGGAGTTGCGGTCGGCAAGCACGGTATTGGTGAGGATAGAACAACCTTGCCCGAGGACACCTCTTACAATCGTGGCCTCTTTCGTCAGTTCAATCTCGGTGATCTTCATCCATGAAGCGGAGTATTCAATGCTTGGGTTTTTAATAACTTTTCCCGCCATCACCTGTAGCGAGACCAATAAACACATAAGTGTTGCAGAAATGAATCTCATGTTTATTATTTTATTATGATTGTATCTATCCGATTGTCGGTTGGTTTCATGATTGTCTCTTTTTTATGTCTCTACACTATTATATACGCTGCTCCTGCTGAAAATATTTCGCTTTGGGTGTTAAATTTTCCTAATCGCAAGACATAAAGACGGTACAAGTCTGATTCTGTGCATCAGTATTCAAAGCATCACCAAACGCCCTCCTTCCAAATACAAGTTTCCCCCTCCCAGCGCCTAAACGCGAACATCAACTTCTATCATCCTCTTTACCTTTCGACATTGTCATCTTTTACTCTTCGTTTAGTGCCTTTTTGTGCTATAAATAGGGCAAAAGCAAACAAAATGACAAGGTAAACTAAGATTTATTATCAAAATGCTTGCATTATAAATAGAATGTTTGTAATTTTGCAACCGAAATAAACAAAAGCAAGACAAATTGATTCTTGCACAGCACAAACATAATAGCAAAAAGACATGTGTGGATTCGTAGGAATACTCAAAACGAAAGGCGATGCTCATCAGAAGCGTGAGCAGGCGTTGAAGATGTCGGCAAAGATTCGGCATCGTGGTCCCGACTGGAGCGGGGTGTATAGCAGCGACAAGGTGGTGCTGGCACATGAACGATTAGCAATTGTTGACCCGCTTTCGGGTGGACAGCCTTTGTTCTCTGCCGATGGCAAAGTGGTGCTGGCTGTCAATGGCGAGATTTACAATCACCAGGAGATTCGTCGTCGCTATGCAGGTAGGTATGAGTTTCAGACGGGTTCGGATTGTGAGGTCATTTTGGCGCTCTATCGCGACAAGGGCGTCGATTTCCTCGATGAACTGAACGGCATATTCTCTTTTGTGCTTTATGATTCCGAGGCAGACAATTTCCTCGTGGCACGCGACCCTATCGGTGTGATTCCCCTTTATGTGGGTCACGATGCGGATGGAACGGTCTATGTGGCTTCTGAGCTGAAGGCTTTGGAGGGGCAGTGCGAGTCTTTTGAGCCATTCCCTCCAGGACATTATATGACGGGCGATGCCGAAGGCTTTCAGCGTTGGTATCAGCGTGACTGGTTCGATTTCGAAGGCATGAAGTGGACCACCAGTGACCGCACCGAGGCTGTGCAGTTGGTGAAAGACGGGCTGATGGCTGCCGTGAAGCGTCAGTTGATGAGTGACGTTCCTTATGGCGTGCTGCTTTCAGGAGGATTGGACAGTTCTGTGGTTTCTGCTATTGCAAAGCTCTATGCAGCCAAGCGTATTGAGACCAACGATGAGCACGATGCGTGGTGGCCTCGTCTGCACTCCTTCGCAGTGGGACTGAAAGGTGCCCCCGATTTGGCAAAGGCTGCCGAGGTGGCCAAGAGCATCGGAACGGTGCACCACGAGGTGAACTACACCATTCAGGAAGGTCTTGATGCTATTCGTGATGTGATATATCATATTGAAACATACGATGTGACGACGGTGCGTGCTTCCACTCCTATGTATCTTCTGGCCCGAGTGATTCGCTCCATGGGTATCAAGATGGTGCTGAGTGGCGAAGGTGCAGATGAGATTTTTGGAGGCTACCTCTATTTCCATAAGGCTCCTGATGCTAAAGCCTTCCACGAGGAGACGGTTCGCAAGTTGGGCAAGTTGCATTTTTATGATTGCCTCCGAGCCAACAAGTCGCTCATGGCGTGGGGCATTGAAGGACGAGTGCCGTTCCTTGACAAGGAGTTCCTCGACATCGCCATGCGTATCGATCCTGCTTTGAAGATGTGTCCGGGCAAGACTATAGAGAAAGGTTTGGTGCGTGAGGGTTTTGCCGATATGCTGCCAGAGAGCGTAGCATGGCGACAGAAGGAGCAGTTTAGTGATGGGGTAGGCTACTCGTGGATAGACACACTCAAGAAGATAACTTCAGAGGCGGTGACGGACGAGCAGATGGCACACGCTGCCGAACGTTTCCCCATTAACCCACCGCTCAATAAGGAAGAGTACTACTACCGCAGTATATTTTCCGAGCATTTCCCCAGCGACTCGGCTGCACGAAGCGTAAACCAGGAGGCAAGCGTGGCATGTTCCACAGCCATTGCACTGGAGTGGGATGCAGCATTCAAGAATATGAACGACCCCAGCGGACGAGCCGTGAAGGGCGTACACGAACAAGCATATTAATTTAATTTAGCCGCCTGGCCATTGTGCTGGGCGGTTTTCAAGCAAAATATAAGGACATGAGGAGAGAAGCAAAACTGGTACTTGATGATGGAACTGTATTCTGTGGTTGGTCTTTCGGAGCCGAGCAGAATGTGACAGGAGAAGTAGTGTTCAACACGGCTATGACAGGCTATCCTGAAAGCCTGACAGACCCAAGTTATGCGGGTCAGATATTGGTGACGACTTTTCCGTTGATAGGCAACTATGGTGTGCCTGACACAGGTATGGGCAGCGATGGTCTGCCCCTTTTTATGGAAAGTGACCGCATACATGCTAAGGCGCTGATTGTGGCTGACTATAGTGAGCGCTACTCGCACTGGAATGCCAAGGAGTCGCTTTCTGCATGGCTTAAGCGTGAGGGCGTGCCAGGCATCTCTGGTGTTGATACTCGTCGTCTTACGATGCTGCTGAGAGAGCATGGTGTGATGAAGGGCAGGGTTGTGTTTGGCCTGGAAGAGAGTGTGAATGAAGCAGACGACTCGGAGGATTATGGTAGCGTGAACTGGGTGGAAAAAGTAAGTTGCAAAGACATCATTACTTACAAGCCTACAGCTCAAACGTCAATTTCCAAGCGTGTTGTGCTTGTTGACTGTGGTGTGAAGGCAAACATCATTCGTTGTCTTGTGAGACGTGGCATTGAGGTGGTGCGTGTGCCATGGGACTACGATTTCAATCAGTTGGAGTTTGATGGTCTTTTCTTGGCTAATGGTCCTGGTGACCCAGAGCAGTGCCAAAAGACAGTCGCGCATATCAAGACTTTCCTTGCCAACCCTGTGGTACGCCCATGCATGGGTATCTGCCTTGGAAACCAGTTGCTGGCTAAGGCTGCAGGCGCGAAGACCTATAAGTTGAAGTACGGACACCGCTCACATAACCAGCCTGTGCAGCGGGTGGGCTCTACTCAATGCTTCATTACGTCACAGAACCACGGTTATGCAGTGGATAGCTCAACGCTGCCTGCTGAATGGGAACCTTTGTTCGTGAACATGAATGATGGTTCCAACGAAGGAATCCGTCACAAGTCGAACCCTTGGATGTCGGCGCAGTTCCACCCCGAAGCTTGCTCTGGACCTGTTGATACTGAGTTCATGTTCGATGAGTTTGTGACCATGCTGAAGGCAGGTGCAGTACCTGCTTCTGAAACAGCCTCCGAACTTCCCAACTCTCAGCCTTCAACGGTCAAAAAGGTTCTCCTGCTTGGCTCAGGTGCTCTCAAGATTGGTCAGGCTGGTGAATTTGACTACAGCGGTGCACAGGCTTTGAAGGCACTGAAGGAAGAGGGAGTGAAGAGCGTGCTCATCAATCCGAACATCGCCACGGTGCAGACCTCCAAGGACGTAGCCGATACGGTGTATTTCCAGCCCGTACAGCCTGATTTCGTGGAGCGTGTCATCGAGAAGGAGCGCCCAGATGGCATTCTTCTCTCTTTCGGTGGACAGACAGCGCTCAACTGCGGTGTCGAGCTTTATCGCAGAGGTGTGCTCCAAAAGTATGGTGTCAAGGTGCTTGGCACACCGGTGCAGGCCATCATTGATACTGAGGACCGTGACCTCTTTGTCAAGAAACTTGACGAGATAGACGTGAAGACCATCAAGAGTCATGCCTGCAGCACCGTCGAGGAGGTGCGTGAAGCAGCTGCTAAATTGGGCTATCCCGTGATTCTCCGCGCTGCCTATGCGCTGGGTGGTCTGGGCTCAGGTTTCTGCGATAATGACGAGGAACTGGAAGCACAGGCAGAGGAAGCCTTCTCCTTCTCTCCACAGGTATTGGTAGAGAAGTCTCTCAAGGGATGGAAAGAGATAGAATATGAAGTGGTGCGCGACCGCTACGACAACTGTATCACAGTCTGCAACATGGAGAACTTCGACCCGCTTGGCATCCATACAGGTGAGAGTATCGTTGTGGCACCTAGTCAGACATTGAGCAATGCTGAGTACCACAAACTGCGTGCTTTGGCCATCAAGATTATCCGCCATATCGGCATCGTAGGTGAGTGTAACGTGCAGTACGCACTTGACCCCCAGAGCGAGGACTATCGCGTCATTGAGGTGAATGCTCGCCTGAGCCGCTCTTCTGCGCTTGCTTCTAAGGCCACGGGCTACCCACTGGCCTTCGTTGCTGCTAAACTCGGACTAGGCTACGGACTCTTCGACTTGAAGAACTCTGTGACGAAGACTACATCAGCTTTCTTTGAGCCTGCACTTGATTATGTGGTCTGCAAGATTCCACGCTGGGACCTCACCAAGTTCCACGGTGTGAGCCATCAACTGGGCTCTTCGATGAAGAGTGTTGGCGAGGTGATGGCCATTGGGCGTACTTTCGAGGAATCCCTGCAGAAAGGTTTGCGAATGATAGGGCAGGGCATGCACGGATTTGTGGATAACAGGGATGGTAGCGAGGCCCCCAGCATCTATAAGGATGATACCCTTACCATCGGAAACGACAGCATCAGTTGCAAGACGTTGCTCGCCGACGAGATCGAGGATGCTCTGCAGCATGCTACCGACACCCGAATCTTTGTCATTGCCAAGGCCATGAAATTAGGTTACTCTGTAGGGCAGATACATGCACTGACTAAGATTGACGAATGGTTCCTTCAGAAGCTCAAGCATGTGATGGAACTTGATTCGAGTCTGCGTCAATTCAGACAGTTGGCAGGCATGAGAGACTTGATGGAACCATCCGAGTTTAGAGAGGAGGTCGAAACCTCTGGACTCGTCACCCTCATGCTGGATGCCAAGACCTATGGCTTCTCCGACTTCCAGATAGCTCGCGCCCTCGGACTCGAAGATTCCATGACCATGGAAGACGCAGGGCTTCTGGTGCGTAAGTGGCGCAAGGAGCAGGGCATTGTTCCTGTAGTCAATCAAATAGATACCCTGGCAGCAGAATATCCGGCTCAAACCAACTATCTCTACATGGCATACCTGTAAAGACCTATATGAATAGATAATGAGCAACGCCGAGACACATTCTGTCTCGGCGCTGCTGATTAATAGCTTTTTTCTTGTTGAGTTTTTAGGGCAGAAGCATTTCTCGCACATGCCTGTTCATCCCCTAAATTCAAACAATTTGCCTCTGCTATTTGTATTATAGCCATTTTCCCCTCGAAATCCTTGTTCTCGTTTGTAAATAGTAATTGAAAAGTATACCACCATAATAATCGAAAAGTATACTACTCCAACCGAGTGCTGCAAAGGTATAGAAAGTTTGTTATACATTACTTGTTACTGATATAATTTATGGCATGTTTGGCCCGAAGATAAAAGCCATGAGAATGGAACATGGATTGAAGCAACGGCAGTTGGCTGAATTACTTGAGACGGATATGCCTATGTACAGTAAGATGGAGTTGGAAGCTCGACGTGTAAGGCGCGATCAAGTTCCCCAATTAGCAGAGCTATATAAGGTTGACGAGAGGGAACTGATGAAACTCTGGCTGGCTGATGGCATCTATGCTATCTTGAAGGAAGAGGACGAAAAACTACGTTTAGATGCCATTGACTTGGCAAAGGAGTACTTTTTAGGAGAGTGATGGAGTGTAGTCAGAACCTATTGGTTTCAAACAACTTGTTTTCGCAGTCGCACAAGATTGCGAAAACTTGATTAAAATGGGGGCGAACCCAAACCGATTGTTTACGCATTGTTTTCAGAAAACGGAAAATCAGCAACTCGAATTTCTTCTAAGTTGCTGATTTTTAGTGTGGACCAGCTTGGGCTTGAACCAAGGACCTCCAGATTATGAGTCTGTTGCTCTAACCAACTGAGCTACAAGTCCGATGGAGTGAAAAAATGACATCGTCGGGACTAGGATGCTTGGGGCGAGAGCCTTGGGCAAGGTACCGTGGATGCCGTTTCTTCTTGAGTTGTGCTACCAGGATTCGAACCTGGAATGACAGAACCAAAACCTGTAGTGTTACCATTACACCATAGCACAATCCTCATATAGCATTCGTTTACTGAATGCGGCTGCAAAGTTATGGCTTTATTTTTGATTTCCCAAAAGTTTTGAGGAAAAATAAGGAAAAGTCTTGTTTTTATTTGTCTTTTCGTGGATTATACGTACCTTTGCATTCAATCTCGCTGCATTTGTGGCATAAAAGAGATGTCTATGTCTAAAGAGAAACCACTAATTCATAATAAGCGCAGAAACAAGATACGTTTGCATCATGAGGGCAAGCACACTTTGCTCTATGCGGGGATTTTGGCTGCTATCATCATTAGTTTGGCTTGGATGTCAAGAGGAACGCTATATTGGGGTTCTTATGTGGTCATTGCCATTGTGCTGGCCGTATATGGCATTCTGCTGAACTTTTTCCGTTGTCCGATTCGTATGTTTAATGGCCCTACCAACAAGTCTGTGGTGGCTCCTGCGGATGGACACGTGGTGGTGATTGAAGAAGTGGAGGAGACAGAGTATTTCCATGACCGCCGTTTGATGGTGTCCATCTTTATGAGTTTGACGAATGTGCATGCTAATTGGATTCCATGTGAGGGTACGGTGGTGAAGGTGGCGCATCAGGACGGCAATTACCTGAAGGCTTATCTCCCAAAGGCAAGTACGGAGAATGAGCGCTCTATGGTGGTCATCCGCACGCCTCATGGTGTGGAGGTGATGGCTCGTCAGATTGCAGGTGCAATGGCTCGTCGCATTGTTACCTACGCAAAAGAAGGTGAAGAGTGCTTCATTGATGACCATATGGGCTTCATCAAGTTTGGTAGCCGTGTGGATGTATATCTGCCGCTGGGTACTGAGGTGTTAGTGAAGATGGGGCAGGCTACTGTGGGTGATGAGACGCTGATTGCCCGTTTGCAATGATGCCGATGGCGTTTTTCCTGCATGTTGCTGGGTAAATGCTGTATGCGCAGAATATAAGTGTTTAACAGAACATTATAGATAATGAAAAAGCATATACCGAATATTATTACTTGTTGCAATCTGATTTGTGGATGTGTTGCTACATATGCAGCATTCTACCACGGTTATCAGGTTGCATTTCTTTTTATCTTGCTGGGTGCATTCTTCGATTTCTTTGATGGAATGTCGGCTCGTGCTTTGGGCGTGAGTGGCAAGTTGGGCCTTGAACTCGATTCGTTGGCTGATTGCGTCACCTTTGGCGTTGCTCCTTCAGCGATGCTCTTCACATTGTTCAACCATGTGGCATACCCAGCATTCATGGGCAGTGAGTTCTTTTTCCGCCTGATGCCTTTCACGGCTTTCCTGATGGCGGCCTTCTCAGCTTTGCGCTTGGCAAAGTTCAATATTGATGAGCGTCAGCATACCGGCTTCATTGGAATGCCAACTCCAGCCAATGCCATCTTTTGGGGTGCTTTGTTGACGAGCAGTGAGGCATGGCTCACCAGTCCGCGTTTCAACGCTTTGTTCTTGTTCTTGTTTATGTTGCTGTTCTGCTGGCTATTGGTATGTGAGGTGCCCATGTTTGCCTTCAAGAGCCTGTCATGGCAGAATGACAAGATCAAGTTCTTGTACCTTGGGCTTTCGTTGCTGATTTTGGCAGGTGGCGCTGTAGTGGGAAGCACTCATCCTGAATTAGGTGTATGGATGGGTTTGTTCCGAGGTGTAGCATGCTGCATCGGACTTTATGTCTTAATGTCCATCGTGGCATCTGTTTTGCCTCAAGATAGGGGTTAAGAGGGGAACGAACTCCTTTTAGCTAACGACAGAACAGTTTTATGTCTATCATTTTACCGATTTTATTTCTTATCCTCTTCATCATTATGGGGCTTGTGGCTCTAGGGCTCACGTTGCTGGGCCGTTTGGTGGGAGGTCTTCGCAACTTGCGCACGTTGTTCCGTATGTTTACAGGTGGAAAGGCGCAGGGTGCTTGGCGTGGTTCTGCCAAATCGTCATCTTCGGACAATTCTTCACGTGCATATAGCGATGCGTTTTCATCGGACAAAAAGGAGACTCAAGCAAATGACAAGATGTTTGGGCACAATGAGGGTACTTACGTAGAGTTTGAGGAGGTGCGGGACTAACTTATGCACAGATCAAAAAACGGGGGAGAAGTCATGTGGCTTCTCCCCCGTTTTTCTTGTGATATAGCTTGTTTTAGAGTGTGCTTTGTCCTATTCTCTGATGTGAGAAGGGCTGTATACTTTCTTTGGGTTGTTTATTTAGGACGAACTTGTCCGTTCCCTTCAATCAGCCATTTGTAGGTGCAGATTTCTTCCAAGGCCATCGGACCGCGTGCATGGAGCTTCTGTGTAGAGATGCCAATCTCGGCTCCGAGGCCGAACTGTGCACCGTCGGTGAACGAAGTTGGTGCGTTGTGATAGACACAAGCGGCATCAACCTGAGCCATGAACTGGTTGGCTGTGGAGCGGTTTTCCGTGATGATGCATTCTGAGTGTCCAGAGCCGAAGCGTCTGATGTGTCGGATAGCTTCCTCTGCTGACACCACAGTCTTGATGGCCATCGTGTAGGCTTGGAACTCTGTCCCATAGCTTTCCTCTGTGGATGGCTTCAGCAGCTCTGCAGGATAGTTTCCGTTGAGCACGGCAAGGGCTGGTTCGTCGGCATAGATGAGCACGTTGCTGGCCTTGAGCGGTTCGCAGATGGCAGGGAGGTCTGCCAAGCGGTCTGCATGGATGAGTGTGCAATCCAGCGCATTGCAGACGCTCACGCGGCGTGTCTTGGCATTGTTGATGATGCGTGCTCCCTTTTCCGTATCACCATCCTTGTCGAAGTATGCGTGGCACACACCGGCACCTGTCTCGATGACAGGCACAGAAGCCTCTTGGCGTACGAAGTCGATGAGACGTTTGCTGCCGCGTGGAATCACAAGGTCCACGTATCCGTTGGCATGTAGCAACGCTCCTGTAGCTTCATGAGTGGCAGGCAAGAGAGTGATGGCATGCTCGTTGATGCCAAAGTCTTTGAGTACCGACTGGATGAGGCTGACGATGGCGCGGTTGCTGTCGTCGGCGTCTTTGCCGCCTTTCAGGATGCAGGCGCTGCCCGCTTTGAGACAGAGTGCAAAAACGTCGAAAGTCACGTTTGGACGGGCTTCATACACGATGCCGATGACGCCAAATGGGACGCTGACACGCTTCAGGTCCAGACCGTTAGGAAGTACTGAGTGCTTCAGTACCTTACCGAGAGGTGAGGGTAGGGTAGCCACGTTTCGTGTGTCGCCTGCAATGCCCTCCAGACGTTCCTTCGTCAGTTTCAGACGGTCATACATGGGGTTGGCAGCATCCATTCTTGCCAAGTCTTTAGCATTGGCAGCCAAGATGGTGTCAGTTTCGGCAAGGGCTTTGTCAGCCACAGCCATCAGCACTTGGTTGATGGTATCGTTGCTCAGCAAGGCAAGGTCAATGCTTGCCTCTTTCGATGCTTGAAAAATATCTTCTAACATAGGAATTCTGTGCATGGGGTGTTATCCCTATCGTTCATGAGTTTCACGAGGATGTCATCTCTCTTGCCGTTGGCAATGACAACGCTGATGCCTGCTGCTGCGGTTTGTGTGGCCACGTTCGACTTGCTCTTCATGCCGCCACGTCCAGCCTTTGATTTCTTCGTCTGGATGTAGTCGCTCAGGTCTTTGCCGGGCTTGACGATGCTGATGAGGCGTGACTCAGGGTCGGATGGGTCGCCTGTGAAGATGCCGTCGATGTTGCTCAGGATGATGAGCATCTGCGATTGTGTCATCTGTGCCATGAGGCCAGAGAGTTCGTCGTTATCGGTAAACATGAGCTCTGTGACTGACACGGTGTCATTCTCGTTCACGATGGGCAGCACGCCATTCTCCAGCATCACGCGCATACAGTTCTCTTGATTCTTGCGGTGCTCTGAGTCGGAGAAGTTCTCCTTGGTGGTCAGCACTTGTCCCACTGGGATACCGTATTCCCTGAACAGTTCGAAGTAGCGGTTGATTAACTTTGCCTGACCTACGGCAGAGAAGAGCTGACGCTGATCCACTGAGTCAAGGTCGTGCTGGATGTGCTTCAGTTCGCTGCGTCCGCTGGCCACAGCACCTGATGACACCAAGATGATTTCGTGTCCTTGGCTGCGCAAGGTGGCAATCTGGTCAACCAGAGCCGACATACGAGTCACATCGAGCGACCCGTCTGTTCTTGTCAGCACGTTGCTGCCTATCTTAATCGTAATTCGCATCTATATTATCCTCCTATTTTTGTATTCAATCCATATTGTCTCATGATGTCCAGCGCATGCTGCTGCACCTCTTCCGAGGGAGCCTCCATGTGGAGCGCTGTGGGGTTGTATTCTGTTCCCAGTCGTGCATGCTTGCCGATACCCACATCATGATACACCAACAGATTCACTACCTCTGGTTTTGTAGGCAATGACGCCAGAAAGGCGGCCGATGCCTTCAGGTTCTCGTCGTCAGCATTCACGCCGATGATGAGAGGGATGCGAATCCAGAAGGGATGTCCCAATTCGCTCAGCATACGGATATTGGCAAGTATCTGTTCGTTAGCCACACGGGTGTAGAACTTGTGTCGTTCGCTGTCCATCAGCTTCAGGTCAACAAGGAATAACTCGCAGCGTTCAGCCACTTTTCGTACGTTCTCGGCCGAGGCAAATAGGGTGGTGTCCACCGTTCTGTGTATGCCTCTCTTGCCCAGCTCGTCCAGCACCTCGCACAGATAGTCTGTGTGCATCAGCGGCTCGCCTCCGCACATCGTCACGCCGCCCCCGCTTTCTTCCATCACAGCACGTTCCTTCTCCACCACCGCCATCAGGTCCTCCATCTTCCATTCCTTGCCAGCCATCTCCAGAGCCCGTGTCGGACATTCGTCTGTGCACTTTCCGCAAGTCACACAATGCCCCAAGTCCTTGATTCCATCGGCAGTCAGCACCAGGTTCTTTTCGGGACACACTTCCACGCAACTTTGGCACCCGATGCACTTCTTCTTGGTGTACATCTTCACGGGTTTCTCCTCAAGCCCCTCGGGGTTATGGCACCATACACACCGCAAAGGACAACCCTTCATGAAGATGGTTGTCCTGATGCCAGGTCCGTCGTTGATGGCGAATCGCTTAATGTCGAAAATTAGTGCCATTTTGCCCTTAATGTGGCCACAAAGTTACTGCTTTTCTCTGGAACGGCACAAGATTTGTCTTACTTATTCATAAGTTGCGAACAATTATTCGTAAGTTATGAATAATTATTCCAAACTTGTGAACAATTATTCATAACTTATGAACGACTTGCCTTGCGGGCAAACTCGAACAGCGCTACAGGCAGGTGGCAATATCCGTCGGGGTTCTTGTCAAGATAGTCTTGATGGCGCTCGTCGGCCGGATAGAAGCTCTGCAGAGGCTCCACTTCTACGGCGATGGGAGCATCGAGGTTCTTTTGCTCTTCGGCAAACACTTCTTGAATGACGGGCAGGTCTGTATCGGCGGTGTAATACACGCCAGTTCTGTAGCGTGTGCCCTCGTCGTGTCCCTGCTTGTTGAGGCTGGTAGGGTCGATAGCCTTGAAGAACATCTGGAGGAGGAACTTCAAATCGACCACAGCATCGTCATACTGGATGCGTACCGTCTCAGCATAGCCCGTCGTGTCGGTATAAACCTCCTCGTAAGTGGGGTCAGTTGTCTGTCCGTTGGCGAATCCCACTTCCGTGTTCGTCACGCCCTTTATCTGCTTGAAGTAGTGCTCGGTGCCCCAGAAACAGCCACCGGCAAGAAAAATGTCTTTTATCATGTTCGTGTATTTACTGTAGATGTGAGTGTTGTTGCTGACTAAAACTCTTCGTTCTCCGTTCTTGCGATGATTTCGTTCTGCAGCTGCTCCGTCATGTCGTTGAAGTAGTCGGAGTATCCAGCCACGCGCACCAAGAGGTCCTTGTAGTCGTCGGGCTGCTGCTGGGCGTCGAGCAAGGTTTGCGTGTCCACAATGTTGAACTGAATGTGGTGTCCGCCCATGTTGAAGTAGGCACGGATGAGAGAGACGAGCTTGCGCAGGTCTTCTTCGCGCTTGAGAATGGAGGGAACGAAACGCACGTTGAGCAGAGTGCCGCCAGAGAGGGTCTGGTCGAGCTTGCCAAGCGACTTGATGACAGCTGTGGGGCCGTTGGTGTCGGCACCGTGCGCTGGTGAGGTTCCATCGCTGATGGCAAAGTGTGCCAGACGGCCATTGACAGAAGCGCCACAGACGGAACCAAAGTAGTTGTGGCAAGTTGTTGAGAGCATGTTGAGCTGTGTCTTGCCGCCTCGGGTGTTGGGGTGTCCTTCGATGGCAGCCACAAGGTCGTTATAGACCTTCACGGCGATGCTGTCTGCATAATCGTCATCGTTGCCGAAGAATGGAGTGCGGTTCATGATGAACTGTCTCATCTTTTCGAGTTGACAGTTGACAGTTGACAGTTGACAGTTGTCTTCTCTGCCCCAGTTGCAGCCAACAGCCTTAAGTAGTTCATCCATCGTGAACTTCTTGTCCTCAAAGACATGTTTCTTGAGGGTTGAGAGGCAATCGGTGATGGTGCCCAGTCCTGTGCACTGAATGTAAGTGGTATTATAACGTGCGCCACCACTGTAGTAGTCTCGTCCGCGAGTGATGCAGTCGTCGATGAAGAGGGACAGGAACGTGGCAGGAGCGTAGAGTGAGAACATGCGCTCGATGTAGTTGTTCACAGCCAGCTTGAGGTTGACGAAGTAAATCATCTGCTTGTGATAAGCCTCGTACAGCTGTTCATAAGAAGTGAACGTGCGTGGGTCGCCTGTCTCCAGCCCGAGCTTCTTTCCCGTGATGGGGTCAATGCCGTTGTTGAGCGTGATTTCCAGAATCTTGGGAGTGTTGAGGTAGCCTGTGAGGATGTAGGCTTCCTTGCCGAATGCTCCCACCTCGATGCAGCCTGAACAGCCGCCTTCATTGGCGTCTTCTTGTGTCTTGCCTTGACGCACCAGTTCTTTGGTGTAAGTGTCTGGGTTGAAGACTGAAGGGTATCCGTGTCCCTGACGAATCACTTTGGCGCCAGCCACTACGAAGTCGTCGGGGGTAACCTTGCTGACATGGATGCTTAAGCCAGGCTGTAATTCGTGCAGCTCCTCTTGAATCTCCAGAATGATGTAAGAGAGCTCGTTGACAGCATTGTTGCCATACTTGTCAATGCCGCCGATATTGATGTTGGTGAAGTCGTTGTATGTGCCTGACTCCAATGCCGTGACACCTACCTTGGGAGGTGCAGGCTGGTTGTTGAACTTTATCCAGAAGCACGAGAGCAGCTCTTTGGCTTTCTCGCGGGTCATAGTGCCATCGGCAAGTCCCTTCTGATAGAAGGGATAAAGGTGCTGATCGATATGGCCAGGGTTCATGCAGTCCCAACCGTTCAGCTCGGTCACTGTGCCGAGATGCACAAACCAGTACATCTGGATGGCTTCCTGCATGTCGCGTGGAGCATGGGCTGGTACCCAGCGGCACACGTCCGCAATCTTCAGCAACTCAGCCTTGCGTTGTGGGTCAGCCTCTTCGGCAGCCATTTTCTCGGCCAGCTCTGCATGGCGCTCTGCCAAAAGAATGGCGGCGTCACAGCTGATGTCCATCGCCTGCAGCTCCTGCTGCTTGTCGGTAGCCTCTGGGTCGTTGATGAAGTCGAGCTCGGCAAGGGTCTTGGCAATGAGTGCCTTGCAGTCAAGCAAGCCACGATGATACATCTTGCCGTCCATAGCCGTGTGGCCACCGGCACGCTGTTCCATAAACTCTGTGAACACGCCTGCATGATAGGCTTCTTCCCATTCCTTGCTCACATGGCTGAAGATGCGCTCGCGTTGGGTGCGTCCTTCCCAATAGGGAATGACTTCACGCTCGTAGGTGTCAATGTCCTCCTGCGAGATAAAATAGGGCTGCAGTTCGCGGTCATTCAGCGTGTGGAGGTCTTCCACTGTGTGACACGTCAGTTCGGGGAACGTAGGCACGGCCTTGGGCACAGGACCGCGCTCGCCCACAATGAGTTCGTCCTTGCCTATATAAATCGTCTTTTTCTTGCAAATTTCGTAGAAGTTGCGAGCACGAAGGATGCAATTAGGCATCTTTCCGTAATTTTCTTTGTAGAACGCCGTTTCGATGAGTGCACGCTCAATGGTGAGTGTGGTAGGTGTGTCGATGCTCTGCTGGTGCAGACGCTTTACGCGGTCGTTCATTCCGCCCTCGTTTTCAGGGTACTGAAGGGCATAATTCATTTTGCTATGCGGTGCACGCATAGCCACAGTTGTAGCCATATATTGCTAATCTAATTGTAAGTTTATGTAAATCCTTTGGTTTTATTGCGCTTGCCGCGCTCGATGCCAGAAGCCTCTTTGGCTGCCAGCTTCTCCTCCAGGGTGAGGTTGTTCCACCATACGGAGCACTCAGGGTAAGTCTTGCCAGACACTTTGGCCTTGTTTTCAATGCTCAGTGCCGACCACCACTTGATCATGTCCACTTCAGGATTCATAGCTGTTTAAGAATTAAAGAGTTGTACAACAAGTTGCAAAGATAGAGAAAAACCGATGATATCTCCAAGCGTTTTCGGCAGAAAGTTTTGAAAGCCTGCTTCTTCGCCGCTCAAACCAGTGCTTTTGCCGCTTGCAGTTGCGTGGTTACATGTGTTTACGTCATGCGATGCGCCAATTTTGGGGCTCTCACTCGTCCCTCATCATCCGGTTCAATACAGGCGAAATCATGGCTAAAGCAATAGCCGCAATGCCCGACATGACGACGAATACCATGAAGAAGTCGTGGAGGGACGCAATCTCGATGCACCCAAACAAGGTCTTGGAAGAACCATCGGGGTAGAGCGTGGCCAATTGACCTGCCAGCATGTTGCTGACAGCGGTGGACAAGAACCAAACTCCCATCAGCAAACTTGCCAAATGCTTCGGTGAGAGGCGACTCACCAATGAAAGGCCGATAGGGGAGAGGCTGAGTTCGCCCAGCGTGTGTATGAAGTACAGGCCTGTGAGCCAGAACATGCTTACTTTCATATGCGGGCTCAAGTCCTTCACGCCGTAAGCAATGAAGAGGTACCCTAGTGAGAGCATCGCAAGTCCAATGGCTTGTTTCATTACTGATGAGGGTTCGTGCCCGAAGCGTCCGAGTGTGCTCCACAGAATGTTCATGACAGGTGCCAGCAGCACGACAAAGATGGCAGGAAAGGACTGGAAGTAACTGGTGGGCATTTCCCAACCAAAGATGTTGCGGTCTGTTTGCTGGTCAGCGAAATAGGTGAGCGACACGCCAGCCTGTTCGTAAGCAGCCCAGAAGAAGATGACGAAAGCTGCGATGATGAAGATGACGGCGATGTGCTGCTTTTCCTTCTTCGTCAGTGCCTGCCTTTCTGTCTTTTCGTGATGTGTGGGCTTTGTTCCTACAGGCATGCCCTCATCCGTCACGATATATTTGTTTTTCAGTACTGAAAACACAATGGTGGAAATGAGCATCATCGCGCAGGCACAGAGGAATGCCCACTTGAAACGGGTGGGGTTCATATAGTCGCCCTCGAAGATGCCGCACACCAGAGGCCCCAGTGTGGCGCCTACGTTCACGCCCATGTAGAAGATGGTGAAGGCAGAGTCTTTCAGCTTGTCGTCAGGACGATACAAACTGCCCACCATCGTGGAGATGTTAGGCTTAAAGAAGCCGTTTCCAAAGATGATGAAGAATAGGCCGCCAATCATGCACGTGATGGCGAGGCTATTGTCCACAGAGGGGTCTATCATGCCCTCTGCCTCATGAATGGCGGGATGCACAAACGAGGCGCTGAGGAACAGCAAGAACTGTCCTATTGCCATCAATATGCCGCCCACAATGATGCTGCGGCGATTGCCCCAATAGCGGTCGGCGATGTAACCGCCCAACAACGGGGTGAGGTACACCAGTCCGGTGTAGTATCCATAAATCTCACTTGCATGCTCCATCGTGAAGAGCGCTGCTACCATGTAGAGCGTGAATACGGCACGCATTCCATAGTAACTGAATCGTTCTGCCATTTCTGTGAAAAACAGCAGATAAAGCCCGTCGGGATGCCCTTGCTTACCCATGATGCTTTTGTGTGATGTCTGTTTTTGATTAGTAAAAGAAGATTTGTTGCGGAATAGGAACTGCCGGAACGCACGCACTATTGGAGTTTCTCTTTCATGTCAGCCGGCAGACAGAAACGTAGGTCTTCTTCTCTGTGGGCATCGATGGCCGCAAGGAAATGTGGCATCTCTTCGATGTACAAATCTTTCATGTACGCATTGGCTTCATTTTGACTCTCTACAGAGTAGGTGAAGTTGGCCAATCGGTCTGCTAACTTCACGAAGGGAGCGTAAGGTGTTTCTCGAATCCCTTGATAATACTTCTCATTTGCCCGTTCAGCCCGTGTGCGACCTTTCTCATTCGTCATGGCATAGACAATCTCTGCTGCCATTCGTGCTTGTTCGTCGTTCATCCACTGTTTAGCGGCTTTCATCACGTCGTTGTATGACTGGCGCGCGTCTTCTATACTGTCATGGTAGTATGCTCCGAAAAACAATGGCAAGACATCTTCCTCGCGCACACACACTTCATGTCCGTATTTGGCTACCTCGTTCGCAACCATATCCAGATGTAACCCATAGGGATGCACCTTGTCATACGCTTGGTTTACACTGGCATGTACCGCATGAGCGTTTTCCCTGATGGCGCTTATTTCTTGCTCGTACTTGCTGACCCAGCGCTGAAAGCAATTTTGTTCCATGTACCTATATTCTGTTTGATTTGCAAACTTATGACGATTTCTTTACATAAACAAATTTTTTGAGTGAAGAGTGCTGTATTCGTATCATTGTTCATCTGAATTGTGCACGAAAGCGTTCCTGCGTGTTGAAATGGTGGAAAAAGTTCCTTTTCTTTTTGTATTGTATTCACTTATCCGTACCTTTGCCACGTTATTTGGAGTAGAAGGCAGGGACTTTGTACCTTGGTCTATAGCCTGAAGGCTAAGAATATAGATTAGATAATAATGGAAAAAGCATTAAGAGAACAGATTATTGCGCTGGTGAAAAGCGAGGTGGTGCCTGCCGTGGGTTGCACGGAACCGATTGCGGTGGCATTGTGTGTGGCGAAGGCTACGGAGACATTAGGACAAGTGCCTGAGAAGATTCAAGTGTTGCTGTCGGCTAATATCCTGAAGAATGCGATGGGCGTGGGTATTCCCGGCACAGACATGATAGGTCTTCCTATAGCTGTGGCGTTAGGAGCACTGATAGGCCGCTCAGAGTATGAGCTGGAGGTTTTGAAAGATGTGACGCCAGAGGCTGTGGAACAGGGAAAGCAGTATATCGCAGAGAACCGCATTTCCATCGGATTGAAAGAGAATATTACGGAAAAGCTATATATAGAAGTGCAAGTGAGCGGTGGCGGCAGTACGGCAGAGGCGATTATTTGCACGGGTCATCAGGACTTCCAGAGCGTGAAGAAAGATGGCGTGACGCTTTATGAGCGTCCTCGCAAATCGGCTGATGAGAGCGATGAAGAGTGCCCATGGTTGACCCTTCGCAAGGTGTATGATTTTGCCACTACGGCGCCACTGGAGGAGATTGAGTTTATCCGTGAGGCAAAGGTGCTGAATGAGCGAGCGGCGGAAGAATCTCTGAAAGGGAATTATGGTCATACGTTGGGCAAGACGCTGACACGTCCGTTGGGCAAAGGCATCTTTGGCGACACGATGTTCTCGCACATCATTTCTTCAACTGCATGTGCCTGCGATGCTCGTATGGCTGGTGCGGCAATCCCAGTGATGTCGAATTCGGGCAGCGGTAATCAGGGCATCTGTGCTACGTTGCCGGTGGTGAAGTTCGCAGAGGAGAACCACAATACCGATCAAGAGCTAATCCGTGCACTGATGCTGAGTCACTTGACAGCTATCTATATTAAGCAGTCCTTGGGCAAACTTTCTGCATTGTGTGGATGTGTGGTGGCTTCTACAGGTTCAGCCTGCGGCATCACCTATCTGATGGGGGGCGACTACGAGAAGGTGACCTATGCGGTGAAGAACATGGTAGCAAATCTTACGGGCATGATTTGCGACGGTGCCAAACCGTCATGCGCGCTCAAGCTTTCATCGGGAGTAAGTATGGCGGTACTGTCGGCAATGCTTGCTGTGCAGCGTAACTGCGTCAGCTCGGTGGAGGGTATCATTGATGACGATGTGGATCAGTCTATTCACAACCTCACCCGCATCGGCAAGGACGCGATGGATGAGACAGACCGTTGCGTATTGGAGATTATGACTAATAAAAAATGTGAATAAAGCGGTAGGAGAGAAGATTTTATTGTATCTTTGCCGAGAATTCAGTCTGAGGTCAATGATTGATGACCTGAGGATTGAAGTTAAAGATGAAGAAATACAGAGTTTAGTAATTTAACATCTACACAAAACATTTACACGGATGGCATTAAAGACTTTGATTATAGGAAGCGGGCCTGCAGGATACACAGCAGCCATTTATGCTTCGAGAAGTTCGTTGGAACCAGTTCTTTACGAAGGACTGCAACCAGGTGGACAACTGACACAGACCACGGATGTGGATAATTTCCCAGGTTATCCAGATGGCACTACGGGCCAAGAACTGATGGATGACTTGCGAGCACAGGCTGAGCGCTTGGGCACCGACCTGCGCGATGGCATGATTACGAAGGTGGAACTATCTAAGGACGGTTCTGCTCCTCATAAAGTGACCATAGATGATGGCACGGTTCTTGAAGCGCATACGCTGATTATCTCGACAGGCGCATCAGCCAAATATCTTGGCTTGGAGGATGAGAAGAAATATGCAGGCCAGGGTGTTTCGGCTTGTGCTACATGCGATGGATTCTTCTATCGCAAGAAAGTGGTTGCTGTTGTAGGGGGCGGGGACACCGCTTGCGAGGAAGCGCAGTATCTGTCAGGCTTGGCCAAGAAAGTATATATGATTGTGCGTCGTGACATGCTCCGCGCCAGTGATGCTATGCAGCAGAAGGTGAAGGATGCAGAAAACATCGAAATTCTCTGGAACACACAGACAGAAGGCCTCTACGGTGACAACGGCGTGGAGGGTGCTCACTTGGTGGAGAATAAGGGTAAGGATGGCGAACGCCGCTACGACTTGCCGATTGATGGGTTCTTCCTTGCTATCGGACATCACCCCAACAGTGAGGTGTTCCGTCCCGATGTAGAGGTGGATGAACAGGGCTACATCAAGGTTCAACACCCAACAACCGCGACGAACATTCCCGGTGTGTTTGCTGCAGGCGACGTGGCAGACCCTCTCTATCGTCAGGCTATCAGTGCTGCCGGCAGCGGATGCCATGCAGCTATTGATGCTCTGCACTATCTACAGGATAAAGGAATTATATAAGATATGACAATGAAAAGATTATTTTCTATTCTGCTTGCACTCTGTTGCTTGAGTGTGGCACACGCACAGTTTGCCAAGCCTGTGAAGGTGACTACAACCATCAAGGAAACTTCGGCTTCAGAGGCGGTTATCACGTTCGTGGCATCTATCCAGAGTGGCTGGCACATGTACAGCACTCAAGTGGTGGAGGATGGCCCTACGCCTACAACCATCAACGTGGAGAAGATTTCGGGTGCTAAGCTGGATGGTCCGTTGAAGACCGCTACAGCTCCTATCAAGAAATATGAGGATATGTTCGAAGCCGATGTGTATTTCTTCGAGAATACGGCTACGTTTACCCAGAAGGTGAAGCTTTTGGGTGGCAAATACGAGGTGGAAGGCTATCTGCAGTTTGGTGCTTGCAACGACCAGAACTGTATTCCACCTACATCGGCTGAGTTCAGCTTCAAAGGAGAAGTAGCTGCATCTAAGGCTGCTGACGAAAAAAAAAATGAGCCAGCGGAACTGAATGCTTCGGAGGAGACTCAGGAGGAGGTTGCCGCTGATGGGGAGTCTGAGGAGACTGACACATTAGCTGTGGATGAGGCTACTTTGGGTGACAGCGATATCTGGGCACCTGTAGTTGAGCAACTTTCCGCATTTGACAAGGGAGGTAACGGCAATACGTCCGATGCTTCCCTTTGGCGTATATTCCTGTTAGGTCTGTTGGGTGGATTGGTGGCTCTTGTCACTCCATGCGTGTGGCCCATCATTCCAATGACTGTGTCCTTCTTTCTGAAGCGCGGAACTACCAAGAAGTCGACAGATGAGGAGAAGGCTGCTGCTAAGAAGCGTGGCATCCGTGATGCAATCCTCTATGGCATCAGCATCATTGTGATTTATGTGACGCTTGGTTTGGTGATTACGGCTATTTTTGGTGCATCTGCTTTGAACGATTTGGCTACCAATGCCGTGTTCAACATCCTCTTCTTCTTGATGCTGGTGGTGTTCGGCATTTCATTTATTGGTGGTTTCGAGATTACGTTACCATCTAAGTGGAATACGGCTGTGGATAGCAAGGCTAATAGTACTACAGGCTTATTGAGCGTGTTCTTGATGGCCTTCACGCTGGTGTTGGTGAGCTTCTCTTGCACAGGTCCAATCATCGGTTTCCTGTTGGTGCAGGTGGTCACTTCCAGCATTGTGGGCCCAATCATCGGTATGTTGGGTTTTGCTATTGCATTGGCTTTGCCTTTCACCGTGTTTGCGCTCTTCCCACAGTGGTTGAATGCTGCGCCTAAGAGTGGCAACTGGATGAATGTGGTCAAGGTGACCTTGGGCTTTGTGGAGCTGGCCTTTGCCTTGAAGTTCTTCTCGGTGGCAGACTTAGCATACGGTTGGGGACTGCTCGACCGTGAGGTGTTCCTCTCGCTCTGGATTGTGTTGGCAGCTCTCCTTGGTGCTTACCTTATTGGTTGGATTCGATTCCCGCATGATGAAGAAGAGTATGATGAAATGGGTGAAGTGGTTGTTCATCAAAAGACTTCCATCCCTCGTTTCTGCGTGGCGCTTGTGTCATTTGCATTTGCCATCTACATGATTCCAGGTCTTTGGGGTGCTCCTCTGAAGGCTGTGAGCGCATTCGCTCCACCGATGAAGACACAGGACTTCAATCTTGCTGCTGAACAGGAAGTGAAGCCTATGTTTACGGACTATGAAGAGGGCATGGCGTATGCTAAGGCACATCATCTTCCTGTGATGATAGACTTTACTGGTTATGGTTGTGTGAACTGCCGCAAGATGGAGGCTGCGGTATTTGTAGATCCTACTGTGGCAGATATCATGACCAACAAGTATGTGCTCATCCAGCTCTATGTGGATGAAAAGACAAAGTTGGCTGAACCTATTGTGGTGAATGACAACGGAACTGAACGTAAGTTGCGTACCGTAGGTGACAAGTGGAGCTATTTGCAGTCGCAGAAGTTTGGTGCTACAGCCCAGCCTTTCTATGTATTGCTCGACAACGATGGTAACGTGCTGGAGAAGAGTTATTCCTACGACGAGGACATCCCTGCATTCCTCAATTGGCTCAACAGTGGCCTCGGTCGCTATCAGCTGTAAATAGCTTAACGGAGAGCGCTATCTTCTTGGGATGACTGGTTAATAGCCAATTCATATATATAGTATATAGGAAGATGTACATCAACGGTAATCTTTACATTGCACAAGGTGCTGACGGTCCTATCCATTTAACGGGTCGCATGTGCAATCGCCATGGCCTCATTGCTGGGGCTACAGGCACGGGTAAGACGGTGTCTTTGCAGGTGTTGGCCGAGACTTTCAGTCAGGCTGGTGTGCCTTGCTTTATGGCAGATATGAAAGGTGACCTGTCGGGTATATCGCAGGCGGGCAAAATGTCGTCTTTCATTGAGAAGCGCAAGGAGGACTTTGGCATTCCCAGCCCCGAGTTCAAGGCTTGTCCGACACGTTTCTACGATGTGTTTGGCGAGCAGGGCTTTCCCATGCGCACTACAGTGTCGGCCATGGGACCTCAGTTGCTTAGCCGTTTGATGGAACTCTCCGAGGTGCAGAGTGGTGTGCTCAATATAGTCTTCCGTATTGCCGATGACAAGCAGCTCCTTCTGATTGACTTGAAGGACCTGCGTTTGATGCTTGACTTCGTAGGGCAGAACGCCGGTCTTTTCACTACAGCGTATGGCAACATCTCGTCCGCCAGCATAGGTGCGATTCAGCGTGCGCTGCTTGCGATAGAGAGCGAAGGCGGTGACAGGTTTTTCGGCGAGCCGGCCTTTGATGTGAACGATCTTATCGCTACGGAGAATGGCATGGGCGTGATGAGTGTGCTTGCAGCCGACAAGCTCATGCTTAATCCGAAGCTCTATTCCACATTCCTTCTTTGGCTGATGACAGAGCTCTATGCTGCTCTTCCAGAGGTGGGCGACCAAGATCTTCCCAAGTTGGTGTTCTTCTTTGATGAGGCACACATGCTCTTCGACAACACGTCGAAAGCGATGGTGGACAAGCTTGAGCAAGTTATTCGCCTGATTCGTTCGAAAGGTGTTGGCATCTATTTCATCTCTCAATCACCTTCAGACATTCCAGATGCTATTCTCGGTCAACTAGGCAATCGCATTCAGCATGCGCTTCGTGCATACACGCCGAAGGACCAGAAAGCAGTTCGTGTGGCTGCACAGTCATTCCGTGCTAACCCCAAGTTCAGCACCGAAGATGCCATCATGGAATTGGGTACAGGTGAAGCTCTCGTTTCTGTCCTTGATGAGAAAGGAGCTCCCACTGTAGTGCAGCGTGCCAATATGCTTTTCCCGCTCAGCCAGATTGGCGCCGTGACGGAAGGACAGCGTCTTGACGTTCAGAATGCTGCCCCTGACCACATTAAAGAGTATGCTTCCTTCTTCGACCGTGAAAGCGCCTATGAAGTGCTATTGGCTCAGAAACAACGCGAAGATGCTGATGCGGCTGAGATGCTACGCCAAAAGGAAGAAGAGAAGCGTCAGAAAGATGCAGAGCGCCAGCGCAAGCAAGAAGAAAAGGAGGCTGAACAGTTGCGCAAGCAGAAGGAGCGTGAGTCAAGAGAGAAGTCGAGGGGCTCCAGCATGTGGAAGCGGACCATCTTCGGCACATTGATTGGTGCGGTGTTGGGCTCTGTAGGTCGCCATGTTGGCAACGAAGTGGGCAAAACCATCACCGGTGGTTCATCTCGGAGCACGTCCTCAAGGAAGACTGCTTCAGCCCGTAAGACCTCCAAGAGTACATCTGCGGGCTCTATTCTCGGTTCAGCTGCTAAAACAGCTGCAACTACTGCCACCCGTAGAGTGACCAACGAGATTCTGAAGAATATCTTTAAGTGAGTATCTGTATGCTCAACCATCCTATTCGTAGAGGGCTGCACAACGTGCAGCCCTCTATCTTTTTGTGTGTATTCCCTCTCTGTCTTTTTGGACCATTGCTGTTTGTTCTTGGCGTGTCACCGATGTTCCACTTATTATTCCGAAATATCCGTATAATGTGCGCACCCTGCGCGAGGTATTTCACGCACGGTGCGCAACATCAAATGCGCAGGGTGCGCAAGTTCACTCGTGCACGGTGCTGCCTTTGAGAGGTGCAAGGCAATCCAAAGTGTTTCTCCTCGGTTGTATAATATTTGTGCGCATTTTCTTTCGCGTTATGGGTTTATTTATTATCTTTGCATATCAAAATAAGTACGACGTATGGCAAATCTGTATCCATTGCTTTTTGAGCCGAACCTGCACCCTGTAGTTTGGGGGGGTAGACGTCTCTGCCCATACAAAAAGTTGATGCCGACTGACCAGCCTATAGGAGAAAGTTGGGAGGTGAGTGCTGTGCCGTCGAGTACGAGCGTGGTGAGCAATGGGACTTTTGCCGGACAAGATCTTGCAAGTGTCATCAGCACGTCGCCTGTGCATATTCTGGGAAGAACGGTGGCGAAGAAGTATGCCGGGCATCTTCCCTTGCTGGTGAAGTTTATCGATGCAGAACAGGACTTGAGCATTCAGGTGCATCCTGACGACGAAATGGCACAACGCCTGCACGGTAAGATGGGGAAAAGCGAGATTTGGTACATCATCGATGCGAAGCCGGGTAGTTATCTTTATGCAGGTTTCAAAGAGAGCATCACTCCGGAGGAGTACAAGCAGCGTGTGGAAGAAGGAACAATTGTAGATGCCTTGGCCAAACATGAAGTGAAGCCCGGCGATGTTTTCTTTCTTCCGGCTGGGCGCGTGCATGCCATCTGTGGCGGCATCCTGTTGGCCGAGGTGCAGCAATCGTCGGATGTGACCTATCGGATATATGATTATAACCGTCCTGGCATGGATGGCCTGCCCCGCGAACTGCATACGGAACTAGCGGCTCAGGCACTGAATTTTCGAGTAGAGGACGATTATCGTACACTCTATGCCGACCAAAGCAACCGGGCTACATGCATTGTGGATTCTCCGTTCTTTACGGTGCGGGTAACCGAACTGACGGAGACCTTCCACAGGAATCTGCTGAAGTATGACAGCTTCATTATCTGTATGTGCATTCAGGGCGACTGTATGATTCGTGTGCGTTCGACTGGTGAGAAGATCGAACTGCGTGAGGGATGGAGCACTCTGATTCCTGCGGCAATTGCCGATTATGATGTAGTTCCGCTCTTTGGAAAGACGCGTATATTGGATGCCTTTATCAACAATAAAGAGATGAGTATTGGGAGACGTATCACCCGATTCTTGCATATGACAAACAAATAGAAACAACGAAAAGATACATGTGTATGAAAGGTCTTGCAATAAAAATGTGCTTGCTTGCCGTGTTGTCCTTGTTCGTGATAAACGTTTCGGCTCAAAGGACAGTACGCCAGCAGGCAGACTCTATCGTGAAATACCAGATGAAGTCAGGCGGTTGGCCTAAGAACCAAGATTGGCTCAAGGGTGTGGACCCTAAGGAGGCTGCCTTATGGAAGACAACAGGTATCGGTTCAACCATTGACAACGGGGCAACGGTTACTGAAATGGAGCATCTGGCTGCAGCGGTCAATCTGGTCGATATGATGATGACGGAGAATGCGATGTGGCTTGATAAAGACTTGTTGAATGACGAGAGAAAGGCCTATTGCAAGGCATTTACACGTGGTTTGGACTTCTTGTTGAATATGCAGTATGATTCAGGGGGCTTTCCGCAGTTCTATCCGCCTAAAAATACAGAGTCATATACCTCGCAGATTACATTCAATGACCAGGCAATGGTCAGCGCCCTCAAATTATTGCGTGATGTGGCTAATGGCTCCACCCGCTTCAATGGCTTACGCGTGGATAAAAGTGTGAAAAAGAAGTGTCAGACTGCTTTCGAACGTGGTATCCAATGCATTTTGTTCTGCCAGATACGAGTGGATGAAACAGGAAAAGTCATTCCTTTCGACACGCCAGGATGGCGTCTGGGCATTCCTACGGTGTGGTGTCAGCAGCACGACAAGGATACTTTCGATCCAGTGAAAGCACGTGCCTATGAGTTGCCTTCATTCTCGGGCCATGGAGAGACCTGTGCCATTTTGGAACTGCTGATGGATTTGGAAAATCCTTCGGCAGAAGTGAAGATGGCGGTGAAGGCAGGTGTGGAATGGTTGAAGGCGCACGCAATGCATGATGTGGCACTGGAGCACTTTACAAATGAAGACGGAAAACCGGATGTGCGATTAGTGAGACACGAAGGTGCACCGCTTTTGTGGGCAAGGCTCTATGATCTTGAAAAGGCGGAGCCATTGTTCTGCGACCGTGATGGTATTCCTCGCAAGCATTTGGAGGATGTGGGTTATGAACGTCGGAATGGCTACCAATGGGTGGGCAATGGTCCGCAACGCGTCATTGAACGGTACGAAAAGTGGTCACAGCGTTGAAATACTGAGGCGGCAATGCAAAAGCTCTGTTGGTGGATGCTTGCCTGTGGAAGCGAGGTGCTTGAGCCAATTTTAGTTGCTCTCGTGCAATGTCGCGCAGTAAAAGCGAAGCGATAGATATTTGAATTATATAACTTATAAATAGAAAAACAATGGAAGATAACAACAATCAACAGCAGCTTCAGATAGAACTGAAGCCCGAAGTAGCAGAAGGCACATACTCAAACCTTGCCATTATCACTCACTCAAGCAGCGAAGTAGTGACAGACTTCATTCAGATGATGCCTGGTATGCAGAAGGCGCAGGTGAAGAGCCGAATTATTATGGCTCCAGAGCATGCTAAGCGCTTGCTCCTTGCTCTGCAGGACAACATCCGTAAGTACGAGGCTCAGTTTGGAACCATCAAACTGGCGCAACCTCAGCAGCAGAGTGAAGGTCGCACAATTGCACCTTTCAATCTGAAAAAGGGGGAGGCTTAATGCGCGCGTACATTATATATAATATATATAGGAGACGGGATAGGCTACAGAATGGCTGGCGTAACTGCTGCCACAGATAGGGCACTAGCAGAACTGTGCTACAAGGTGCAAGCGGTAGCTGCCTCCCATCCTTGATTGATGCCCGATGCGTAGAAAATGCATCGGGCTTTTATAGTGTTTTGACCCGAATTTGATGCCGTTAGCTATCAAATAGTGTTAAATAATGCTAAATATTCACCTTTTTATGCCTGCGCTCGAAAAAATATAGCGCATGAAATATGTTATTAAGCAGAAAAGCCGTAACTTTGCACCACTTTTTGGAGTAGTGCGTGCCTTAGTTAGGTGCATTGAGTGTCATGCAAGACAATTTCTTGTAAATAGAGACCTGTTGAATTGATGGAGAAGGGCTTGTGACACATAATTTTAGCACGAAGCAAAGCGAGTAGCTGACCATAAAGGATGGTTTTCCCCCTTCTGGTGGAAGGGCATGGTAGGCGCTCAGACGATTAGAATCTTATTCAATAAATAAATAAACAATAAAAATTAAAACAAAATGCCTACTATTCAACAATTGGTAAGAAAAGGCCGTAAGGTGTTGGTAGACAAGAGTAAGTCTCCTGCTTTGGATGCTTGCCCACAGCGTCGTGGTGTATGCGTGCGCGTGTACACAACCACTCCTAAGAAGCCTAATTCAGCGATGAGAAAGGTCGCTCGTGTTCGTTTGACAAACAAGAAGGAAGTGAACTCCTACATCCCAGGAGAAGGCCACAACCTTCAGGAGCACTCTATCGTGCTCGTGCGCGGTGGACGTGTGAAGGACCTTCCAGGTGTACGTTACCACATCATTCGTGGTGCCCTCGATACAGCTGGCGTTGCAAGCCGCACACAGCGTCGTTCTAAGTACGGTGCTAAGCGTCCAAAGGCTAAGAAGTAATCCTTATTCTTACAAGACAACAAGAAACAAAAGTTTTTTCACATCGTTTGGTTTGACGGAAATGCTTGAAGGGTTGAGTAAATGCCCCTCAAAGTGGGCGTTGAAGACACACACAATATGCAGCCTCAGACTGAAGAAAGATTAAATCAAACAAAAAAATGAGAAAAGCTAAACCAAAGAAGCGTGTGGTACTTCCAGATCCAGTGTATGGTGATGTGAAGGTGACAAAGTTCGTTAATAACCTCATGTACGACGGAAAGAAGAGCGTGGCATACACTATCTTCTATACAGCGCTTAAGAATGTAGAGAACAAGATGAAGAACGAGGAGAAGTCTCCACTGGAAATCTGGAAGAAAGCCCTCGACAACATCACTCCACAGGTGGAGGTGAAGAGCCGCCGTATCGGTGGCGCTACTTTCCAGGTGCCAACAGAGATCCGTGCCGACCGTAAGGAGGCCATCTCAATGAAGAACATGATTGCATTCGCTCGTAAGCGTTCAGGCAAGAGCATGGCAGACAAGCTCTCTGCTGAAATCATGGATGCCTTCAATGAGCAGGGCGGCGCCTTCAAGCGTAAGGAGGATATGCACCGCATGGCTGAGGCTAACCGTGCATTCGCACACTTCCGCTTCTAATCAACTTATTCATTCACACAAAAGGTAAATAGACGACAGAATATGGCTAAGCAAGATTTGCATCTTACGCGTAACTTTGGTATCATGGCCCACATCGATGCTGGTAAGACTACCACATCAGAGCGTATCCTGTTCTACACAGGTAAGACTCACAAACTGGGTGAGGTGCACGATGGCGCTGCTACCATGGACTGGATGGCTCAGGAGCAGGAGCGTGGTATCACTATCACATCTGCTGCTACAACTGCCTACTGGACTTGGAACGGCAATAAATATAAGTTTAACCTGATTGACACTCCGGGACACGTTGACTTCACTGCAGAGGTGGAGCGTTCACTCCGTGTACTTGACGGTGCTGTGGCTACTTACTGTGCAGTAGGTGGCGTGGAGCCTCAGTCTGAGACTGTATGGCGCCAGGCAGACAAGTATAACGTGCCACGTATTGGTTACGTGAACAAGATGGACCGTTCTGGTGCAGACTTCTTCGAGGTTGTTCGCCAAATGAAGGAAGTGCTGGGCGCTAAGGCTGTTCCAGTAGTGATTCCAATCGGTGCAGAAGAGAACTTCAAGGGTGTGGTTGACCTCATCAAGATGAAGGCTATTCTGTGGCACGACGAGTCTCTCGGTGCTGACTATGACGTAGAAGAGATTCCTGCTGACCTTCTCGCTGAGGCAGAGGAGTGGCGTGGTAAGATGCTCGAGGCTGTAGCTGAGTTCGATGACGAGCTCATGGAGAAGTTCTTTGATGATCCTTCTACAATTACCGAGGAAGAGTGCATCCGCGCTCTGCGTAAGGCAACACTTGCATTGGAGTGCACTCCTATGCTGTGTGGATCTTCATTCAAGAACAAGGGTGTGCAGACTCTGCTTGACTATGTATGCGCATTCCTCCCAGCTCCTGTTGATACTCCTAACATCGTGGGTACAAACCCAAGCACTAAGGAGGAAGAGGATCGTAAGCCATCTGAGGATGACAAGACTTCTGCTCTTGCGTTCAAGATTGCAACTGACCCATATGTAGGCCGCTTGACCTTCATCCGTGTTTATTCTGGTAAGGTTGAAGCAGGTTCTTATATCTTCAATACCCGTTCAGGTAAGAAAGAGCGTGTTTCACGTCTGTTCCAGATGCACTCTAACCACCAGAACCCTGTAGAGGAAATTGCAGCTGGTGATATCGGCGCAGTGGTTGGTTTGAAGGATATCCATACAGGTGATACACTCTGTGATGAGGATGCTCCAATCGTTCTCGAGTCAATGGACTTCCCAGATCCTGTGATTGGTATTGCCGTTGAGCCTAAGACTCAGAAGGACCTCGATAAGCTCTCTGTGGGTTTGCAGAAGCTTGCAGAAGAGGACCCAACCTTCACCGTGAAGACTGATGAACAGTCTGGTCAGACAGTGATTTCTGGTATGGGTGAGCTTCACCTCGATATCATTATCGACCGTCTGAAGCGTGAGTTCAAGGTTGAATGTAACCAAGGTAAGCCTCAGGTGAACTACAAGGAGGCAATCACTAAGACTGTAAATCTCCGTGAGGTCTACAAGAAGCAGTCTGGTGGTCGTGGTAAGTTCGCAGACATCATCGTGAACGTTGGTCCTGTAGATGATGACTTTGAAGGAACCGGCCTGCAGTTCGTTGACGAAGTGAAGGGTGGTAACGTGCCTAAGGAGTTCATCCCTGCTGTTCAGAAAGGCTTTGCTGAGTCAATGAAAAATGGTGTGCTCGGCGGCTTCCCAATGGATAGCCTCAAGGTGACTCTCGTTGACGGTAGCTTCCACCCAGTGGACTCTGACCAGTTGTCATTTGAAATCGCTGCTCGTCAGGCATACAAAAATGCATGTGCTCAGGCTAAGCCAGTGCTCATGGAGCCTATCATGAAGCTCGAAGTTGTTACTCCTGAAGAGAACATGGGTGATGTGATTGGCGACTTGAACAAGCGTCGTGGCCAAGTAGAGGGTATGGATAATGCTCGTTCTGGCGCACGTATCGTCAAGGCTATGGTTCCGCTGGGTGAGATGTTCGGTTATGTAACCGCTCTCCGTACCATCACTTCAGGTCGTGCAACTTCATCTATGCAGTACGACCACCACGCTCCTGTTTCCAGCTCTATTGCTAAGGCAGTGCTTCAGGAGTGCAACGGTCGCGTAGATCTCGTATAATAAATGAAGGTTAGGGGGTGCAGGCAAGCAAACGACTCTTTGTCTGCATACCCTCTTCCTTGTATATATTCATTAATAAATTAATAATACAATGAGTCAGCAAAAAATTCGTATCAAGCTTAAGTCTTACGACCACAATCTCGTTGACAAATCTGCAGAGAAGATCGTGAAGGCTGTAAAAGCTACAGATGCCATTGTGAGCGGTCCAATTCCACTCCCAACACACAAGCGCATCTTCACTGTGAACCGTTCTACTTTCGTGAACAAGAAGTCTCGTGAGCAGTTTGAGCTCAGCACATACAAGAGACTGATTGACATCTACAGCTCTACAACTAAGACTGTTGATGCACTCATGAAGCTCGAACTCCCTAGCGGTGTTGAAGTTGAGATTAAAGTTTGATAACAATTAGAGAACAATTTAAAGTTATATTGAAATGCCAGGATTAATTGGAAGAAAAATCGGAATGACATCCGTTTTCAGTGCCGAGGGTAAGAACATGCCATGCACTGTTATCGAAGTAGGTCCTTGTGTTGTAACTCAGGTTAAAACCGTCGAGAAGGATGGCTATGCAGCTGTTCAGGTAGGTTTCCAGGACAAGAAGGAAAAGCACACTACCAAGCAGATGATGGGTCACTTCAAGAAGGCTGGTACAACGCCAAAGAGACACTTGGCCGAGTTCATTTATGACGAGGAGTATAACCTCGGTGACGTAATTACAGTAGAGCTTTTCAACGATACTGCTTACGTTGATGTGACAGGCACCTCTAAGGGTAAGGGATTCCAAGGCGTTGTTAAGCGTCATGGTTTTGGCGGCGTAGGCCAGGCTACTCACGGTCAGGACGACCGTCTGCGTAAGCCAGGTTCTATCGGCGCATGTGCCACTCCTTCTCGTGTCTTCAAGAACGTGCCAATGGCCGGTCAGATGGGTAACGAGCAAGTGACAACGCACAACCTTCAAGTAATTAAGGTAGTTCCTGAGCACAATCTTCTTCTCTTGAAGGGTAGTGTTCCAGGCTGCAAAGGTTCAATCGTTATAATCAAGAAGTAAGCAAATGGAAGTTTCTGTATTAAATATCAAGGGTGAGGACACCGGTAAGAAGGTGGTTCTGAACGATGCCATCTTCGGAATTGAACCTAACGACCACTGCATCTACCTCGCAGTTAACCAGTATCTTGCTGCTCAGCGTCAGGGTACTCACAAGTCAAAGGAAAGAAGCGAAATCTCAGGCTCTACCCGCAAACTGATTCGTCAGAAGGGTGGCGGCGGCGCTCGTCGTGGTGATATTAAATCTCCATTGCTTCGTGGTGGTGGCCGTGTGTTTGGTCCACGTCCTCGTGACTATTGGTTCAAACTGAACAAAAAGGTGAAGGCTCTTGCTCGTAAGAGCGCTCTCTCATATAAGGCTCAACAGAATGCAATCATTGTCGTTGAGGACTTCGATTTTGAAGCTCCAAAGACCAAGGATGGTGTTGCTCTGTTAAATAATCTTAAAGTTGAGGGCAAGAAGACACTCATCGTTTTGTCAGAAGTGAAAAAGAACGTAAATTTGTCAGTCCGTAACATTCAGCGTGTGGAGGTTATGACAGCAAGTGCACTCAATACCTATAAGGTGATGAATGCAAATGTGCTTGTTATGACTGAAAATGCGCTTAAGTTGGTTGACGAAACTTTTAACAAGTAAGGAGGTACTGATATGGCATATATCGTAAAACCGTTGGTTACAGAGAAGATGACAGCGATTTCGGAGAAGCAGAACAATAAGTTCGGCTTCATCGTGCTTCCTTCTGCCAATAAGATTGAGATTAAAAAAGAAATAGAAGCTAAGTATAACGTTAATGTAGTTTCCGTTAACACCATGAACTACGCTGGTAAGCGTAAGAGCCGCTACACTAAGGCTGGTGTTATCAAGGGCCAAACAAAAGCCTTTAAGAAGGCCATCGTGACCCTGAAAGAAGGCGAAACTATCGATTTCTATAGTAACATTTAATAAAAATGGGTATTCGTAAATTTAGACCAGTAACTCCTGGTCAGAGACACAAGGCTATTGGTACTTTTGATGATGTTACTACATCAGTACCAGAAAAAACTCTTGTTTTCGGTAAGCGCAGCACTGGCGGACGTAACAACTCCGGTCAGATTACTGTCCGTTACAGAGGTGGCGGTCACAAGCGTTTGATTCGTATCGTCGATTTCAAGAGAGAAAAGGACGGAATTCCTGCAGTTGTGAAGACAATTGAGTATGATCCAAACCGCTCTGCGCGTATCGCTCTTGTTTTCTATGCTGACGGTGAAAAACGTTACATTGTTGCTCCTAACGGATTGCAGGTTGGTGCAACCATTATGTCTGGTCCAGAGGCGACTCCAGACCTTGGCAATACACTTCCACTCGAGAACATTCCAGTCGGTACTGTGATTCACAATATCGAGCTGCGTCCAGGTCAGGGTGCGAAGATGGTTCGCTCAGCAGGCAATTTCGCTCAGTTAACTTCACGTGAAGGTCGCTACTGTGTTATCAAGCTCCCTTCAGGCGAAATTCGTAAGGTACTTTCGGTTTGTCGTGCAACTATCGGCAGCGTAAGTAATTCAGATCACGCACTTGAATCTTCAGGTAAGGCAGGTCGTAGCCGTTGGTTGGGCCGTCGTCCACACAACCGTGGTGTTGTAATGAACCCAATTGATCACCCAATGGGTGGTGGTGAAGGACGTCACACTGGTGGACACCCACGTTCTCGTAACGGCCTCTATGCAAAGGGTCTTAAGACTCGTGCACCAAAGAAGCAGTCAAACAAGTACATTATTGAAAGACGTAACAAATAAAGTTAACTGATTATGAGTCGTTCATTAAAAAAAGGTCCATACATTAATGTGAAGCTCGAAAAAAAGGTTCTCGCGATGAACGAGAGCGGTAAGAAGAGTGTTATCAAGTCATGGGCTCGCGCTTCAATGATATCTCCTGATTTTGTGGGTCATACCATTGCAGTGCATAACGGTAATAAATTTATCCCTGTTTACATTACTGAGAACATGGTAGGTCATAAGCTCGGTGAGTTTGCACTTACTCGTACGTTCCGCGGTCACGCAGGTAACAAGAAGAAGTAATTGTGAAACAGGCTTCAACCAAGTAAAAAAGACAATTATATAATGGGAGCAAGAAAAAGATTAATGGCCGAGAAGAATAAAGAGGCCAAAAAGACTGTCTATTTCGCCAGTCGTCGCGATGTTCCTTCTTCACCACGTAAGATGCGCTATGTTGCAGATCTTGTGCGTGGCATGGAAGTGAGCAAGGCTCTTGCAACGCTCAAGTTCAACAGCAAGGATGCTGCAAAAGACATTGAGAAGGTGCTTCGCTCTGCTATCGCGAACTGGGAGCAGAAGAATGCCCGCAAGGCTGAAAACGGAGAACTCTATATCTCTAAGATTTTTGTTGATGAAGGCGCAACTCTCAAGCGTATGAGACCTGCACCTCAGGGACGTGGCTACAGAATCCGTAAGCGTTCTAACCACATCACCGTCTTCGTGGACGCTAAAACTAATGAGGAAAAGTAAATTATGGGACAAAAATGTAATCCAATAAGCAACCGCCTCGGTATTGTAAGAGGTTGGGATTCTAACTGGTTCGGCGGAAATGATTTTGGTGACAACCTCCTTGAGGACAGCAAAATCCGCAAGTACCTCAACGCGCGTCTGTCAAAGGCAAGCGTTTCGAAGATTGTCATTGAGCGTACTTTGAAGCTCGTTACTATCACTATCTGCACTGCTCGTCCAGGTTTTATTATCGGTAAAGGTGGCGAACAGGTGGAGGCTTTGAAGAAGGAGCTTAAGAAAGTCACTGACAAGGAAGTTCAGATTAACATCTATGAAATTAAGCGTCCTGAACTTGACGCAGTGATTGTTGCGAACAACATCGCACGTCAGATTGAAGGTAAAATCGCATACCGTCGTGCTGTTAAGACTGCCATCGCTAACACTATGCGTTCTGGTGCAGAAGGCATCAAGGTTCAGATTTCCGGCCGATTGAATGGCGCCGAAATCGCTCGTAGCGAGATGTTCAAGGAAGGACGTACTCCTCTTCACACTCTTCGTGCTGATATTGATTATTGCCTTGCTGAGGCACTCACAAAGGTAGGTCTTCTTGGTATCAAGGTGTGGATTTGCCGTGGTGAGAAGTTTGGCAAGCAGGATCTCACTCCTAATTTCTCACAGCAGAAGGAGTCTGGTCGTGGTGGCAATAACGGTGGTGGACGTCGTTTCAGAAACAGAAAGTCTAATAACCGCAATTAATTAATTTGGTTGCGGACCTAAGCATGAGAGATCATGTGTAGGCGCAGCTTATAGAAGACATTAACTATGTTACAGCCAAAAAGACAAAAATATAGAAGACCGCAAAAAGGTCGCGGTCGTTGGAAAGGTGTCTCTCACAGAGGTACTGAACTTGCATTCGGTAGCTTTGGCATAAAGGCACTTGAGACAAAGTGGATTACTGCTCGTCAGATTGAGGCTGCCCGTGTTGCTATCACACGTTATATGCAGCGTCAAGGTCAGGTTTGGATTCGTATCTTCCCTGATAAGCCTATCACTAAAAAGCCTGCGGATGTCCGAATGGGTAAAGGTAAGGGTGATCCATATCAGTATGTTTTCCCTGCAAAGCCAGGCCGTATCCTTTTTGAGATTGAAGGTGTTTCCTACGACATCGCTAAGGAGGCTCTCCGACTCGGTGCTCAGAAACTTCCTACTACCACCAAGTTTGTTGTACGTCGTGATTACGATAAAAACGCTTAATTATGAAAATTTCAGAAATTAGAGAACTGACAACAGAAGAGCTCGCTGAGCGCATCGAGGTGGAGGTGGCCAATTTGAACAACATGAAGTTCAACCACAGCATCTCTCCACTTGCCGATAATTCTCAGATTAAGAAGTTGCGTCACGACATTGCACGCATGAAGGGCGAGCTTAGCCAGCGTAATAAATAAATTATTGAGATGGAAGCAAGAAATTTAAGAAAGCAAAGACAGGGTGTCGTGACCAGCGACAAGATGGACAAGACAATTGTCGTGTCTGCCAAGTTCAAGGAGAAGCACCCTATATATGGTAAGTTTGTCCAGAAGACAAAGAAATACCATGTTCACGACGAGAAGAATGAAGCCAATATCGGTGACACTGTCCTGATTATGGAAACTCGTCCGTTGAGCAAAACCAAGAGATGGAGATTAGTACAAATCGTTGAAAGAGCTAAGTAAATATGATACAGGTAGAATCAAGATTGCAGGTCGCTGATAATAGCGGTGCTCGCGAAGTACTTTGTATTCGCGTTTTAGGCGGTACAAGACGTCGCTATGCTACTGTAGGAGACGTAATTGTCGTAGCTGTTAAGAGCGCTATTCCTACTAGTGAGATTAAGAAGGGTTCTGTCTCTAAGGCTCTGATCGTTCGTACGAAGAAAGAGGTACGTCGTGCAGACGGTTCTTACATTCGTTTCGATGACAATGCATGTGTTCTTTTGAACAATGCTGGCGAAATGAGAGGTAGCCGTATCTTTGGCCCCGTGGCTCGCGAGCTCCGTGCTGCTAACATGAAGGTGGTTTCTTTGGCTACCGAGGTACTTTAATTTTAAAAAGTAAACACAGCAATGAGTAAGTTACATATAAAGAAAGGCGACATGGTCTACGTGAATGCCGGCGACAACAAAGGTAAGACTGGTAAAGTTACCAAGGTTCTCGTCGAGAAGAAGCGTGCGATTGTCGAGGGTGTAAATATGATAAAGAAGAGCACTAAACCAAGTGCTGCACACCCACAGGGAGGTATCATTGAGCAGGAGGCTCCTATCCATATCTCTAACCTGAATGTTCTTGACCCAAAGACTGGCAAAGCCACTCGAATCGGTCGTAAAATTGGTGAGAATGGAAAGTTGGTTCGTTACGCTAAAAAGTCAGGGGAGGAATTATAATGAGTACTACTGCACAATTGAAAAATGTCTATGCTGAGCAGATTGCTCCAGCGCTTATGAAGCAGTTTAACTACTCTTCACCCATGCAGATTCCTGTATTGAAGAAGATCGTGGTTAACCAAGGTCTTGGTATGGCAACTGCTGACAAGAAGGTTATTGAGGTTGCAATGAACGAGATCGCTCAAATTACAGGTCAGAAGCCCGTTGCAACGAAGTCAAAGAAGGATATCTCTAACTTCCGTCTCCGTAAGCAAATGCCAATCGGAGTAATGGTAACTCTTCGCCGTGAGCGTATGTATGAGTTCCTTGAGAAGTTGATTCGTGTATCACTTCCTCGTATTCGCGACTTCAAAGGAATTGAGTCTAAGTTCGATGGTCGTGGCAACTACACACTTGGTATTACAGAGCAGATTATCTTCCCTGAGATCAATATCGACCAAGTTGATAAGATTACAGGTATGAACATTACGTTCGTTACTTCTGCTAAGACTGATGAAGAGGGTTATGCACTTCTCAAGGCATTCGGTCTTCCATTTAAGGACGCTAAAAAGTAAAAAGAAATGGCAAAGGAATCAATGAAAGCACGCGAGGTGAAGCGTGCAAAACTCGTAGCAAAGTATGCCGCAAAGCGTGCAGCCTTGAAGAAGGTGATTGCTACTGCTGAGGATCCAATGGAGGCTTATGAGGCAGCTCGTTCTCTTCAGTCTATCCCTGCAAATGCAAATCCAATTCGTCTTCACAATCGCTGTAAAATCACTGGACGTCCAAGAGGATTCATGCGTCAGTTTGGTCTCTCTCGTATCCAGTTCCGCGAGATGGCATCTGCTGGTTTGATCCCAGGTGTGAAGAAAGCAAGCTGGTAAATTGCGGTTACCGGTTTATAATTAGTAAACAAAAATCTGATGGTTACCAGTTCGGGGGTAACCTGAAGATACTTTGCTTCTAAGAAACGGTGGGGGAAAGCAGTCTTATGGATTAAGCTCCTCCGCTGGTAAAGCTAAGTAAAGAAGGTTTTAATTCAATGTTAAATATTGTCGGGATTTACCCTAACATTTCCCGATTAATTTAATTTCTATTATGACAGATCCAATAGCTGATTATCTCACGAGACTGAGAAATGCAATCATGGCTAAGCACAAGGTTGTTGAAATTCCAGCCTCTAACCTGAAGAAGGAAATCACAAAGATTCTCTTCGACAAAGGTTACATTTTGAACTACAAGTTCATTGAAGAGGGACCTCAGGGCAGTATTAAGATTGCTCTCAAGTATGACCCTCAGACAAAAGTAAGCGCTATTCAGTGCTTGAAGCGTGTTTCTCGTCCAGGTCTTCGAAAGTACACTGGATACAAGGACATGCCACGTGTAATTAACGGATTGGGTATCGCCGTTGTATCCACATCCAAAGGTGTTATGACAGACAAAGAAGCTTCAGAACTCAAGGTGGGTGGTGAAGTGCTTTGCTATGTTTATTAATTAAGGAGGATATATAATGTCTAGAATTGGTAAATTACCTATTATTATTCCTGCAGGAGTTACTGTAACTCATAAGGATGACATTGTAACTGTAAAAGGTCCTAAAGGCGAACTCAGCCAGTATGTAAACCCTGCGATTAAGGTTTCTATAGAGGACGGCAAGTTGACAATGGAGGAGAATGAAGAACTGATGCAGGATAACACTAAGCAGCGCCATGCTTTCCATGGTTTGTATCGCTCACTTGTGAACAACATGGTTATCGGTGTATCTGAGGGTTATAAAAAGACTCTTCAGATTGTAGGTGTTGGTTATCGTGTTTCAAATCAGGGCAATGTTCTTGAGTTCGCACTTGGCTATTCTCATGCTATTGTATTCGAACTTCCTAAAGAGATTAAGGTCGAGACAAAGTCTGAGAGAAATCAGGATCCTCTTATCATGCTCGAGTCTTGTGATAAGCAATTGCTTGGACTCGTTTGTGCTAAGATTCGTACTTTCCGCAAGCCTGAGCCATATAAGGGTAAGGGTATTCGCTTTGAAGGCGAAGTGATCAGAAGAAAGTCAGGTAAGTCTGCAAGTGCTAAATAATTTTAAATGACAAGAGTATGATTACAAAGATTGAAAGACGTATCAAGATTAAATATAGAGTACGCAATAAGATTTCTGGTACTGCTGAACGCCCACGTATGAGCGTTTTTAGAAGCAACAAGCAGATTTACGTTCAGGTAATCGACGATGACGCACAGAAGACTCTCGTTTCTGCATCTTCACTTGGTCTTGAGAAGATGAACAAGTCAGAGCAGGCTGAGAAGGTCGGAGAAATGGTCGCCAAGAAGGCTATTGAGGCAGGAATTACTGCTGTTGTGTTTGACCGTAATGGTTACTTGTACCACGGTAGAGTTAAGAAGGTGGCAGATGCTGCCCGTAATGCTGGACTTAAATTTTAAATGCGATTATGGTAAACGGTTGCTATTAATCGTGTTACTAAGGTTACTAAGGGTGGTCGTACATTCACATTCGCAGCCATCGTTGTTGTAGGTGATGGTAACGGTGTTATTGGCTACGGTCTTGGTAAAGCTGGTGAAGTTACAGCTGCTATCGCAAAGGGCGTTGAAGCTGCAAAGAAAAATTTGGTTAAGGTTCCTGTGCTTAAGGGTACTGTTCCTCATGAGGCATATGCTAAGTTTGGTGGTGCTCGTGTACTTATCATGCCTGCTTCAGAAGGTACTGGAGTTGTGGCTGGTGGTGCTATGCGTGCAGTGCTTGAAAGTGTTGGTATCACCGATGTGTTGGCTAAGTCAAAGGGCTCTTCTAACCCTCACAACCTTGTGAAGGCTACTATTGAAGCTCTTGCAAATATGCGTGATGCTAAAACTGTAGCACAGAACCGTGGTGTTAATTTGACAAAAGTTTTCAAAGGATAAGTAGAGAGAATCATGGCAACAATCAAGATTAAACAAGTAAAAGGCCAGGCTGGTCGTCCAATTGACCAGAAGAGCACTCTTGAGTCTCTGGGTCTCGGTAAGATAAATAAGGTCGTTGAGCGTGAGGATTCTCCATCTTTGCGTGGTATGATTCGCAAGGTTGCACACCTTGTTGAAGTGATTGACTAACGTAATTAAAACTTTAAATTCAGATTAAAAATGGAATTATATAATTTGCAACCCGCTGCAGGCGCTACTCACAACAGCAAGCGCGTAGGTCGTGGTTATGGCTCTGGTAAGGGCCGTACTTCTACTCGTGGCCACAAGGGTGCTAAGGCACGTTCTGGTTACAAGAAGAAGATCGGTTTTGAAGGTGGTCAGATGCCTCTTCAGCGCCGTGTACCTAAGTTCGGTTTCAAGAACATTAACCATATTGAGTACAAGGCTGTAAATCTTGATCTCATTCAGAAACTTGCTGAGGAGAAGAATCTTACAAAGATTGGTATTGCAGAGCTTATCGCTGCAGGTTGGGTGAACAAGAACCAGCTTGTAAAAGTACTCGGTAATGGAGAACTCACAGCCAAGGTTGATGTGGAGGCACATGCTTTCTCTGCATCTGCAGAAGCAGCAATCAAGGAAAAGGGCGGTAACGCTGTAAAACTCTAAACTAATGGGAAAAGCAATTGATAAACTTCAGAATATCAAGCTTGTTAAGACCTTGACAAACATTTGGCGTATTGAGGATTTGCGTTCGCGCATCCTCATCACGCTATTGTTTGTTGCTGTTTACCGTTTGGGCTCCTATATCGTACTTCCTGGTATTGATACAGCTGCTCTTCAAGGTTTGCATAACCAAACGGAAGGCGGTTTGATGTCACTTCTTGATATGTTTTCTGGTGGTGCTTTCTCTAAAGCTTCAATTTTTGCACTTGGAATCATGCCTTACATTTCTGCTTCTATTGTGATGCAGTTGTTAGGTATCGCAGTTCCATATTTCCAAAAGATGCAGCGTGAAGGAGAGAGCGGACGTCGCAAGATGAATCAGTACACTCGTTATTTAACAGTGGCAATTCTTCTTTTCCAAGGTCCAATGTATTTGTTAAACCTGAAGACACAAACTGGTGGAACTGCTCTTTATTCATCTCTTGATTGGAATTGGTTCCTTTTCACTTCTGCAATCATTTTGGCTGCAGGTAGTATGTTTGTTCTTTGGCTGGGTGAGCGAATTACAGACAGGGGTATTGGAAATGGTGTGTCCATTATCATCATGATTGGTATCATTGCACGCTTCCCAACAGCAGTTATTCAGGAGTTTGGCTCACGACTTACTGCTGGCCAGGGTGGTCTGGTGATGTTCCTTTTAGAGATTGTGCTTTTCTTGGCAGTCATTGCCGCGGCAATCCTTCTCGTGCAGGGTGTGCGTCAAGTTCCAGTCAACTATGCTAAGAAGATTGCTGGCGCTCGTCAGATAGGTGGTGCCCGCCAGTATATTCCTCTTAAGCCATATGCTGCTAATGTGATGCCTATTATCTTTGCGCAGGCCATTATGTTCATCCCAATCACCTTAGTTCAGTTCTCTGCTGATAAGTTGAATCCGATTGTAACACAGTTGATAGATAATAATAGCTTTGTATATAATCTTATCTTTGCTATTTTGATTATCGTGTTCACATATTTGTATACGGCAATCACTATCAATCCTGTACAAATGGCAGAAGATATGAAGCGCAATAATGGTTTCATCCCTGGAATCAAGCCTGGTAAAGATACCGCAGACTATATTGATAAGATTATGTCGCGTATCACCTTCCCTGGTTCCTTGTTCTTGGCTATTATTGCTATTCTACCAGCCTTTGCAAGTCTGTTTGGTGTACAGCGTGAGTTTGCGGCCTTCTTTGGAGGAACTTCGCTTTTAATTCTCGTAGGTGTAGTACTTGACACGCTTATGCAGATTGAGTCACACTTGATGATGCGCCATTATGACGGACTTCTCGATACAGGTCGTGTTCGTGGCGAACATTAAGCATCGCTTGAAACAAGATGGTATATCTAAAGACTGACGAAGAGGTAGAGCTTCTGAGAGCTGCAAATCTGTTGGTTGGACAGACATTAGCTGAGTTGGCAAAACACATTCAGCCGGGTGTTACAACAAAACAGTTGGATGCTATTGCAGATACGTTTATACGTGATCATGGAGCAGTTCCTACTTTCAAAGGTTTTCCGAATCCTTATGGGAGTGCTTTTCCTGCAAGCATTTGTACTTCTGTCAATCATCAGGTAGTTCATGGAATTCCTAATGAAACCCCATTACACGAGGGTGACATAGTTTCTATTGATTGTGGTACGCAGCTTAATGGATATTGTGGAGATTCCTGCTATACTTTCGCGGTTGGCACAATTTCTCCTGAAGTCCAAGCATTGCTAACTACAACAAAAGAGGCCTTGTATAAGGGTATTGAGCAGGCTACTGTAGGCCATCGCCTTGGAGACATCTCCTACGCTGTCCAGTCACATTGTGAAGCTCAAGGATACGGAGTTGTCCGTGAGTTTGTAGGACACGGAATAGGCAAAGAGATGCATGAAGATCCACAAGTACCTAACTATGGTAGACGTGGAAATGGCATGCTCCTTAAAAACGGTCTTTGTATTGCTATTGAACCCATGATTACAATGGGAACTAAAGAAATTTATATGCAGCAAGATCATTGGGGAATTATTACCCGTGATAAAAAGCCTGCAGCGCATTTTGAACATTCAATTTGTGTACGCAAAGGTCAAGCTGATATCCTCTCGTCGTTTGAAGAAATAGAAAAAGTATTAAGCGCAAATTCTTTATAAGATATGGCTAAACAGTCTGCTATCGAACAGGATGGTACAATCGTCGAGGCATTGTCAAATGCAATGTTTAGAGTCGAATTGGAAAATGGTCATGAGATCATCGCTCACATTTCCGGTAAAATGAGGATGCATTACATTAAGATTCTTCCCGGAGACAAGATTCGTGTAGAGATGTCCCCTTATGACTTATCCAAGGGCCGAATAGTATTCAGATATAAATAAAACTACAATATGAAAACAAGAGCATCATTGAAGAAACGTACACCTGATTGCGTAATCGTAAGACGTAAAGGTCGTCTATTTGTTATTAACAAGAAGAATCCTAAGTACAAGATGCGTCAAGGATAATTCTTATGTAAGAAATTGAAATAAAGATAAGATATGGCAATAAGAATTGTAGGTGTAGACCTCCCACAGAACAAGCGAGGTGAAATTGCGCTCACATACATCTTTGGTATTGGACGCAGCAGCGCTGGCAAGATCCTTGAGAAGGCCGGCGTAGATAAGGACATTAAGGTAAAGGACTGGAATGATGAACAGGCCGGTAAGATTCGTGCGGTGATTGCTGCCGAATATAAGGTTGAGGGTGACCTCCGTTCAGAGATTCAGCTCAACATCAAGCGCTTGATGGACATTGGTTGCTATCGTGGCATCCGTCACCGCCTTGGTCTTCCTGTACGCGGTCAGAGCACTAAGAACAATGCTCGTACACGTAAGGGCAAGAAGAAAACTGTTGCAAACAAGAAAAAGGCTACTAAATAATCATTAGATATGGCAAAGAAAACAACAACGGCTAAGAAGAGAAACGTAAAGGTTACCGCTGAAGGTCAGCTTCATGTACACTCTTCTTTCAACAACATCATTGTTACTTTGGCTAACAGTGAAGGTAATGTTATCTCTTGGTCAGCAGCTGGTAAGATGGGCTTCCGTGGTTCTAAGAAGAACACTCCTTATGCAGCCCAAATGGCCGCTCAGGATTGTGCAAAGGTTGCCTATGACCTTGGTCTTCGTAAGGTGAAGGCATACATTAAGGGTCCAGGTAACGGTCGCGAGGCCGCTGTACGTGGCTGCCACGCTGCAGGTATTGAAGTGACTGAGATCATTGACGTTACTCCACTTCCACACAACGGTTGCCGTCCTCCAAAGAGAAGAAGAGTTTAATCATTACATTATGTCATTTGCCAACGAGTTCGTTTATTGTCGCATCTTTCCTTTCTGCGGCTGCTGCTGAGAACTGTATGGCATTAAACATTAAGAAAATATATGGCTAGATATATTGGACCAAAATCAAGAATTTCTCGTCGCTTTGGCGAGGCTATCTTTGGACCAGACAAAGTTTTGTCTAAGAAGAATTATGCTCCAGGTCAGCATGGCAATAACCGTCGTAAGAAAACATCTGAGTATGGTCTCATGCTTGCTGAGAAGCAGAAGGCGAAGTATACCTATGGTGTACTCGAGCGTCAGTTCCGCAACCTCTTCGAGAAGGCTGCTAAGAAATCTGGTGTAACAGGTGAAATCCTTCTTCAGCTTCTTGAGTCTCGTCTTGACAATGTAGTCTTCCGTCTTGGTCTTGCTCCTACTCGTGCAGCTGCACGTCAGTTAGTGAGCCACAAGCACATTGTCGTTGACGGTCAGGTCGTTAACATTCCTTCTTATTCTGTTCAGCCAGGTCAGGTTGTTTCTGTTCGTGAGAAAGCAAAGAGCCTTGAGGTAATTGATGCTGCACTTGCAGGTTTCAACCACAGCAAGTACCCATGGATTGAATGGGACGAGAGCGTGAAGGGTGGTAAGTTCCTCCACATGCCTGAGCGTGCAGACATTCCTGAGAATATCAAGGAGCAGATGATTGTCGAGTTGTACTCTAAATAATAATTAAACAAATGGCGATATTAGCATTTCAAAAACCAGAAAAAGTTGTAATGTTGGAGGCTGACGACAAGTACGGAAAGTTCGAGTTCCGTCCTTTGGAGCCAGGTTATGGTATTACTATTGGTAATCCTCTCCGCCGCATTCTTCTTTCGTCGCTTGAGGGCTATGCTATCAACACCATCCGTATTGCAGGTGTTGAGCACGAGTTCTCTACTATTCCAGGCGTCAAGGAAGATGTGACCAACATTATCTTGAATCTGAAGCAAGTTCGATTCAAGCAAGTCGCTGATTTCAACCGAGTTTAAGGCTGGAGATATCAACAAGTACCTCAGTGGATTTGGAGTGTTAAACCCAGATTTGGTAATTTGTCATTTGGATCCTCAGGCAACATTGGAAATCGAGTTGAGCATCAATAAAGGCCGTGGATATGTTCCTGCAGATGAAAACCGCGAGTTCTGCAAGGAAATCAACGAGATAGCTATTGATTCAATTTATACTCCAATTCGCAACGTCAAGTTCGCAGTAGAGAACTACCGTGTGGCTCAGAAGACTGACTATGAGAAGTTAGTTCTTGAAATCACCACCGATGGCTCCCTTCATCCAAAGGATGCCCTCAAAGAGGCTTCCAAGATTCTCATCTACCATCTCATGTTGTTCTCAGACGAGAAGATTACGCTTGAGAATGCAGACTTTGATGGCAATGAAGAGTTTGACGAGGAGGTATTGCGTATGCGTCAGTTGCTTAAGACCAAGCTTGTCGATATGAATCTCTCTGTTCGTGCCCTCAACTGTTTGAAGGCTGCCGACGTGGAGACTCTCGGCGATCTCGTACAATTCAACAAGACTGATTTGCTCAAGTTCCGCAACTTTGGTAAGAAGTCACTCACAGAGCTTGACGACTTGCTTGAGAGCTTGAACCTTTCGTTCGGAACTGATATTTCTAAGTATAAATTAGACAAAGACTAATCAAAAATGAGACACAATAAGAAATTCAACCACCTGGGTCGTAAGCATTCTCATCGCAAGGCAATGCTGGCTAACATGGCCATCTCGCTTATCATGCATAAGAGAATCACTACTACGCTTCCCAAGGCTAAGGCTCTTCGTGTGTATGTAGAGCCCCTCATCACTAAGTCAAAGGAGGACACTACTGCTTCTCGTCGTGTTGTGTTCAGCTACCTCCAGAATAAGTATGCCATCACCGAGTTGTTCGGTAACGTAGCAACTAAGGTTGCTGACCGTCAGGGTGGCTACACTCGTATCATCAAGTTGGGCCGTCGTCCTTCTGACGATGCTGAGATGGCATTCATCGAGCTCGTTGACTTCGATGAGAACATGGCAAAGACCGAAGCTAAGAAGACTCGTACTCGTCGTTCTCGCAAGTCTGCTCCTAAGGCAGAGGCTCCAGCAGCAGAAGAAGCTCCAGCTACTGAAGCTCCAGCAGAGACACCTGCAGAGTAATTCATTGCCAACGCACATATCTTGCAGACCGCACACCTTACCGTGTGCGGTCTTTTTTTGTTTGTGAGCTTCTTCCTCTACTAAGTTCGCCTCTTTGTCTGTTCTATACTTTACTGTGTTGTGCGTATAATATGTTCTTGTGTTAAGTCTATCTGCATATACCAAGTCTGTACCCATATGTCAAATCTGCGTTCATATGCACCTATCTGTACTCAACAGAAGTAGAAAGGCCATTTGTCATCATTGAATATGGGTATCGCTTGTGGCCCGGATATGTAATCCAGTCCGCTTGCCTGAGTTTACTAGTGAGTATATGTGTTGGGGGATTACGAACATGTGTAGAAGAAGCACCTTTCTCATACCTGTTTCGTGTTATACTAAAGTTCCATAAGCTCGGTTGTGTAGTTTTTAACGCCTTCCCTCTCTCAATTAATGTCACGCCCGTTAGATAGATGTGCGTGTTCAGCTTCATTATCCTTATTTTGTTCAGCCTCTTTACCTTTTTATTATCCCTTTCCTATTTCTTTCTTTTCTTTTCGGTTTCGATAGGATAGGGTAGGCTAGGAATCAGGTGTCTGAGAGTTATTTACAATTGCCCATTTGTTTGTATGGCCATCATTTGCAGATTCTTTCTACAGAATTTGTTCGTATAAAGATCTCCTATCAAACTTATTCCTTCCTCGATGCAGAACCCTTCTAAAGAATTGGTTCACAAAATATCCTCTTATTAAACTTGTTCCTGTCTCGATGCAGAACGTGCGCAACAGAGCAGGTCCGTATAGATTCTTTCCTTCCATACTTGTTCATTCGTCTGTACAATGATTTCCCCTCATGTGCAGAAATATAGTTCCTTTTTGTTTCTATTCGTCATAAAGTTTGTCAAAAGTTTCGTTGTTTATAGGAAAAAGTGTAAGTTTGCCATTGAATATTGAAATTGACCTATTTATGAGAAAGCCTTTACTAACATTTCTCGCCATGCTTTTGTTCAGCGTGGCTGTTTCTGCGCAGAGTGATGTTGCTGAGAAAGCACAACTGTCCACCACAGATTTGACTTCTACATACGCCTATAAAGCCGAGAATCGTAACTGGACTAGCATTCATGACCCATCTGTGGTTTGGGATCCTGCCACTCAATTCTACTATATCTATGGTTCCCACTATGCAGGAACCAAGACGAAGGATTTCAAGTCCTTCTCTGGCATTTTCAACTACTATCAGGGAGGCTATTCCAGTTTAGATGCCTATAAGGCCTTCCAGTCCAATCCAACCCACCGAGTGAAACGTTGTCTGCCAGGCAGCACCACAGAGCAAGAAGTCACCCTCGGCTCCTTCGACGCTTCTGCTTTCTGTGCCACTTATGCAAGTATTCAGGTCGGCAACCGTGCTCCCACCACTGAGGCCTCCTGGGTGTCTGGCGACCAATGGGCACCCGATATCATTTACAATCCCAACATGAACAAATGGTGCCTCTACCTCAGTCTGAATGGTGATTATTGGGCATCCGTCATTGTTCTCCTCACCAGTGACAATCCTACAGGCCCCTTCACTTACGAGGCCCCCATTGTTTTTGGCGGTTTCGATGGGCAGACACGTTCTGGCAAAAGCGTCAACTACAAAGACACTGACCTTGAAATCGTTCTTGGCGAGCAGGCCTCTCTGCCCTCGCGCTATCGTACCAATGCATGGGGAAACTGCTTTCCCAACTGCATCGACCCATGTTCCTTCTTCGACGAGAATGGCGAACTCTGGCTTGCCTATGGTTCATGGTCAGGTGGTATCTTCATGCTCAAACTCGACAAGAATACAGGATTGCGCGATTATACCTACACTTATGCCACCTCCACCTATAATGGGATAGCTCCTAACAGAGCCTCTTTTACAGGCTACACCAGCGACCCCTATTTCGGCAAACTCATTGCCGGAGGATGCTATGTTAGTGGTGAAGGTCCCTACATCCAGCACATTGGCAACTACTATTACCTCTTCATGAGCTATGGTGGTTTTGCTCCCGATGGTGGCTACGAAATGCGTGTGTTCCGTTCCGCCAATCCCGATGGGCCCTACACTGATGCCTCCAGCACTTCTGCCCTCTACACCAACTACCAACTTAACTATGGCCCTAGTGCTGCTACCAACCGAGGCATGAAACTCATTGGAGCTATGAATAACTGGGGGCAGATGACAGTAGGGGAGTGCGCCCAGGGACACAACTCCGTTTGTCAAGACGACAAGGGGCGTACCCTTTTGGTCACTCACACCAAGTTCAACAACGGGACCGACCATCACCAGGTCCGCACCTACCAGCTCTACCTCAACAAGCAGGGCTGGCTCTGCACCGCTCCCTTCCAGTTCAATGGTGAAGAAACCACCGATGAGACCATCGCCACCACTCAGCCTTGGTCCGCTTCCGATATTGAGGGCGACTATCATGTCCTCATCCATCCTTACAAACTCGACCATAATAACTATGCCGAATCCACCCCAGGCACCATCCATCTATCGGCAGACGGTAAAGTGACTGGCGACTACACCGGCATATGGAAATACACCGACGAAGGCAAGTCCTACTTCCAGATTAAACTTGGCTCCTTCTACTACAATGGTGTAGTAGTGGAGCAGACCCTTGAAGGCAACACCTCCAAAGTTCTTTGTTTCACGGCAGTTTGCACTTCCGGCTCCAACTGTGGAGTCCCCGTGTGGGGCTACAAGTTGCAGCCAGCCTATGCCCTCTCGCGCAACTACCAGCTTTATGGCTCCACATACTTCAAGTCAACCCTTTTCAGCAACGTTTCCAAGAATATCACCATACTCTTCGATCCGGTTGAGAATGTTCGTGTTTCCTGGGCCTCCTCCATGCCTGATGTCCTGTCAGACGATGGCAAGTACAATGCCCCAGCTGAACAGACGCATTTCACCATGACTGCACGCATGGAGTGCGGTAACTATTTCTGGGAAAACACCTACAATGCCACAGCCAAGGCAGCCACAGAGATAGTAGGCGATCCCACGACAGGCGTCATGGCTTATTACAGTTTCGACGAGACCCCTGCCACAAACCTCTTCGATGAAACTCAGACTGCCAAACTGGGTCATAGTTCTACCTCCACGCCCATCCCATATCTGCAAAGCGACCATTCCCGCTTCGGGAAAGTCCTTCACCAGTCCTTCGGTGCCATCGGTTATAACAGCTACACCCGTATGCCCAATCCGTTGGTCGGACAGGATGACCTTGAAGGCTTCACCGTCAGCATGTGGGTGAACCGTGCCGATGCCGCCAACCCGTGGGATGCACTATGGGGCTTCTTCAGCAGCACCAACGCCAAGGCGTCTGGACCGCGCTTCTTCTTCACAGGCAACAGCTACCTCGGCTTCAACGACAATGCAGGGCATTGGTTTGATGTCAACTATCCCGTCGCCAATGAGACCCATGCTTCCAATCAGTACAAAATCGTTGACCGTATCGATGCCGGCACATGGCGTCTCATCACCGTCACCTATTCCAAAGCCAACGGATACACCTTCTACCGTGATGGCAGCAAATATCTAAACAGCAACATGGTGTATGCAGGCAGTGAGGAGAAAGACGCGTTCGATCGCGACCTTGTACTTGATTTCATCAAGTCGGCCACATACTTCTATCTCGGCTTCGGATCCTTCTGGGGCTCAGCAGAAGCCTGCTTCGACGACCTTCTCATCTACAATCGCGAGCTGTCGGCCGAGGATGTCAGAGGACTCAACACCCTCCTCAATCGTGTCAACCCCTTCAGCGAGGGCACTATAGTCGGTGTAGAGGAGATAGTAGCGCCTGCGTCCACTGCGGAGCCAGTGCTTCGTGAAGGAATCTTCGACCTGACGGGTCGTCCAGTACAAAACCCCACCAAGGGATTGTACATCATCAAGGGCAAGAAGATACTTGTTCCTTGAGCCTTCAGCGATGCCTTTCAGTCAGCAGATGAAGTGAGTGAATAGACTGCAAAGGCGTCTGATACATAATTAATTGCCAGCCCACCAGTATTCTCATACTCGGTGCATATCATTCTTGCGGCCCTGCAGGAAGTGATATGCACCGCTTGTACGTGTCATTACGCGCACCGTGCGCTATAATAATCGTGCACCGTGCATGATAATAATAGCGCAGGGTGCGCGATAATATATGCGCAGGGCTTATTATTATATATATGTGTAGCATCCCTTTTGTATCGTTGTGCCGTTCCGAGTTCCAATTCATCAACTTCTCCTCAAATCATAGTTATTATCCCTTTTTGTTGTCACTTTTCAGGCTCTTTTTTGGCTCCTGAATGTTAAAATTAACCTATAGGTCGAAACTTTTAAGTTTTTTTTTGTTTATGTGTTGGAAAAATCGTTCCTTTGCAAGCGTTATCAAAGTCATTGCGGCAATTTGGCCAAATGTTACCGCTGTAGCTTTAGCTAACCACCTTTTTTCGACAAAAGAAATAAACAAATTTTTGCTAACTTAGAAAAGACAAACAAATCTATTCTAATATGTTGTATAACTTTCAGAGGAAAAAACTGTGCAGTCACTTCCTAGTGGGAAGCGCGCTGTGTGTTGCAGGTTTGGGAGTTTTCTCTTGTTCTGACAAGTACGACCTCGATGAAGATCAGCCCTCAGGACTGAACACCATCTATGGCTACATGCAAGAGCGGGGTAACTTCAAGTATTACCTGAAACTCATTGACGATCTGGGCGAGAAAGAAGTCTTGTCCAGAACCGGTAGTAACACAATGTTTATTGCCGACGATGAAGCATTCAAAGATTTCTTCAAGTCCAACAAATGGGGCGTGAAGAGCTATGCTGAGTTGTCACCAACGCAGAAGAAGCTCTTGCTTTACACTGCGATGATTGACAACCCGTATTCATCTTCCATGCTCTCTACGGCACAGGGCCCAGTCCCCGGCGAGGTATGCCGTCGTCCGTCTTCAACCACCCTTTACGATTCTGTGACGGTGGTTCCATCCGAAGACCCTCAAGGCATCCTTCCTGACAATGAGCTCTTTAACACCTTGAAGACCGAGTCCGGTTCTGAGCCAATCGTGCTCTTCACCGACGCTTCAACTCCAGCGCCGCTGGTTCACTTCACGGGACGTTTCCTGAAGGGTAACAAGCTGGAAAGCTCTGACGTGGACTTCCTTTACAACCAGGATCCTGGCACACGTCAGTCTGACGATGTTTATGTCAACAACGCCAAGGTGATCAAGTCTGACGTGTTCTGTAAGAACGGCTTCATCCATCAGGTGGACAAGGTGCTCCTTCCACTTGATAATATGGCAGAAGTGATTCGTCAAAGCTCAACTATGAAGAAGTTCAGCCGCATTATCGAGCGTTTCGCTGCACCAGACTATCAGGAGAGCCTCACTAAGGCCTACAATAATAGCCAGGGTCATGACTACCAGGCCGTTTACGCTAAGCGCTACTTCTCTAAGTTCTCAGCAGGTGGCAAAGAGTTCACAACGGCTCTTGATAAGTCTGGCAACACACACAATATCGGTGCCGACGTGACATTGAAGTACGACCCAGGATGGAATGCCTACTATCCTAACATGTTCAATGCCCGCGACGGTATGATGGAGGACATGGCTGTGATGCTTGTTCCTTCAGACGAAGCCCTCGATGAGTGGTTCAACAACGGTTACGGCCGCATTGTGAAGGACTATTATGAGACGATTGAAAACACTCCAACCGATGTGTTGCGTCAGCTCGTTAATGCCAATCAGTTCATCTCTTTTGTGAAGGCAGTACCATCTCAGTTCAACCATATGATGGACGATGCCGGCATGCCACTCGACATTACGAGTGACGATGTGGACAGTGTGTTCTTGGCATGTAATGGTCTGGTGTATAAGACCAATAAGGTGTTCTCTCCTGCCTCTTATCGTTCTGTGTATTTCCCCGCAGTCATCGACAAGAATCGTTTCAGCATGATGGCCAGCGCTATTGAGTCGCTGAACTACGAAGCCTACCTTAACTCTATGGTGTCAAAATACATCTTCCTGATTCCATCAAACGAGGGTATGGCAACGTTCCTCGACCCTGTATCTTTCGGCCAGATTACTGGTCCTCAGATGTGGAAGTTCTATTATGAGCCATCAGAGAAGGCTGGTGCATCAGGCCCTGTAAAGGCGCAAGTATATAATTGTGAGTATGTTGAAGGTTTGGGTTGGCAGCCAGTTGGTGCAGCTATTGCAAACATCAACAAAAACAATGAAATGCAGTATGTGCCATTTACAACATCTGGTTCAGCTGTCACAAAGACAGTGCTGCGCGACCGCTTGGAGTATATCCTTGACAACACAATCGTGATTGAACCTTATGAAGTTGGCAAGAAGTTCTACAAGACCAAGAGTAACAACTATGTGAAGATTGAAGCCACTTCTGGTGAATCGGTGGATGTGAGCGGTGCTCTGCAAGATGCTGAAAAACTCCCATTGCCTTCACTCGGTAAGCCTTATTTCATGGAGAATGGTAACACATACGTGCTCGATGGCGTTGTTGCAGGTTCTAACAAGTCTGTAGCTCAGACCTTGGCAGCATATGCAGAACTTGAAGAAGGCAACCCAGAGAAAGAATTCTCTAAGTTCTTCGATATCATGGAAAGATGCGGTGCATTTGCCCAGGATGTGAAGCGCGAGAAATGGGTGGCTGCAGATCAGGTCTATGGCAACTTGGCTAATGTGAAAGACAAGGATGTCGTGGGCAATGAAGAGTCCGATAAGGAAAAATATGTATATCTGCTCGATAACTTCCATTATACAATCTATGCACCAACCGATGCTGCTATGGAAGAGGCTTTCGCAAAAGGACTTCCTACAGTAGCGGAGTTTGAAGCAGCGGAAGAAGAGGACGTAATACGCAAGGAGGCCGATGACGAATATCATTATACAAAGGCAGACTCCATCAAGGAGGTTTGGCTTGATTTCGTTAAGTATCATCTTCAGTCCAACGCTGTCTTCATCGATGGCGGCTCTAAGAACAAGTCAGGCGTATATGAGTCTGGCAAGACCGAGCTGACTCCTGCTGTCGAAGTGGCAGAAGGTGTTGCTGAAGAAGACTTGGTGCTTGAAAATGGCAAGTATGTTGCTGTGACCATTAAGGGTGTACAATATGAAATAAAGAGTAATTCTACACCTGCTAAAGACGCCGATGGCACTTACTCTGTAGAGTATTATACGGGTCTGTATTCACCAGGTACTCCTTACCGTTTGACCGTGAATGTTTCTTCATCTGGCCTTTCTGTGACAGACAATAGCGGTAATACAGCTCATGTGTTGACCGAGAAGGGTCTCTACAACATGATGGCGACAGAATACTGGATTAATGCCGATCCTGCCAAAAAGAATGAAATGCATCCTTATGAGCAGCAGTTGGCTAACTATTCTTTCGCGGTAATTCATGCTATCGATCATCCTTTGATTTATTCTAAGGATAAAAAGACTGTGGACGGAAAGGAAGTACCTGCTCAGTTCGTCTACACGAGGAAACCGCTTGCTGTTACAACATCTGCTAAACGACGCTAATCCTACCTATCATGAAGAAAATACTATCAATATTAATGCTTTTCGTGTGCTGTACGCTGACGCTCAGCGCACAAGTGAAAGCGGGCGATATTATCAGTGGTCAGGTGTGGGACGATTTTGACCCTCTGATGATGTGTAACGTCGTCGAAATCGACCACAACAACCGTATTGTTGCCCATGGAGTGACTGATATCAATGGTAACTTCTCGTTTAAGATTGTCAGTCCTAAAGATAAAATCCGAATCTCTTACATCGGTTGCCAGACTCTTGTGCTCCCTATCAACAAGCGCGCCTTTGGCAAAATCGTGCTCAAGAGCAGCACAACGCTTCAGGAAGTGACAGTCAAGGCAGTCCGCAAGACCCAGAGCTCTGGCTTGCAGATTCCTGTAACCGAGATTTCTGTGGCTAGTCAGACTATCGACATGAAGGAGTTCGAGGGTGTGGCTATGACTTCTGTCGATGAAGCATTGCAAGGCCGTATCGCAGGTCTTGACATCGTGCAGAATTCAGGTAACCTGGGTGCAGGTACAACCATGCGTCTGCGTGGTGTCAGCACCATCAATGGTAATGCGAACCCACTTATCGTCGTAAACGGCAACGTGTGGATGGACGACATGGATAAAGACTTCGACTACACTAATGCCAACGAAGACAAGTTCGCCGAACTCCTCTGTGTGAACCCTGAGGATATCGAGTCTATCACCGTCCTCAAGGACGCTGCCGCTACAGCTATCTGGGGTTCTCAAGGTGCAAATGGTGTTATTGAGATCAAGACCAAGCGTGGTAGCCGTGGTAAGACAACCGTCCAGTATTCATACAGCTTCAAGGGCAACTGGCAGCCTAATGGCTACGAGCTTCTCACCGGTGATGAATACACCATGTACCTGAAAGAGGCTTACTTCAATCCTCGTCAAGAGAAAGGCTTTGCCACGAATACTAGCAGAGATTACATCCCTGAGATTGCCTACAATAAGGCCTTCACAGAGTATGATATGTATAACGACAACACCGACTGGCGCAAAGCCGTTCAGCAGTTCGGTCAAACTCATGACCACTATGTAGCACTCTCTGGTGGTGGTGAAAAGGCAAACTTCCGTATTTCAGGTGGTTATCACACTGAGACGGGTACTGCTATCAAGCAGCGCTTCGATCGTTACACGACACGTGTTGCTCTTGACTACTTTGTCAGCGACCGCATCAAGGTGTCCAGCAACTTCGACTTGACTTACTATAACAATAAGAAGAACCATCAGGCTTATGGCGACTTGTTGAGCATTGCGCTGAAGAAAATGCCAAACCTCTCTATCTATGAGGAAGAGAATGGTCGCGATACAGGCCGCTTCTACACAATGAATCCATTCCTCACTGCAGAGGAGGCTGGCTTCAACGCTGGTTCAGGTAACTTCTCTGATTATGACTTGCTGAAAGATCAGTACGCATTGCCTAACCCTGTGGCTATTGCACACCTCGCAAGAAACAATGAGAAAATTGTACAGCTCCGTCCTGAGTTCATCTTCTCTTACGACATTCTCGGCACAGAGCCAAGCCAGCATCGCTTGAAGTATGAAGGACAGATTCGTTTCGATATCAGAACGAGCAACACTGATTCCTTCTTCCCTGGTTCTATCCTTTCTTCTAACTGGTCAGACAGCAACTACAACACGGCGTCTTCATCCAGCTATAAGAGCCATGGTCTTTCTACTCGCCACACATTGACATTCACGCCTCACTTCAACAATGAGGGCCACTCTCTCCTGTTCATGGCGCGTTTCCAGTATGACGAGAGCTCTTCATCAAGCCAGAACTTGGGTAACAAGTGGCTGCCAACAACCAATGCCAGCATCGTGTCACCTTTGGCAGGTGGTGTAAACACTGGTTTCGGCAGTGGAGCTGGTGAAGGTCGTTCTGAGTTCTTCCTCTTCCAGTTGCACTATGCATGGAAAGGTAAGTATATTGCAGACGTGACTCTCCGTCGCGACGGTTCTACTAAATTCGGCCCATCTAAGCGTTGGGGTAACTTCCCAGGTGTTTCGTTCCGTTGGAATATCAGCGACGAGCCTTGGATGGAGCCAGTGAAGTGGATCTCCATGCTCTCTATCCGTCCAGGTTGGGGTATCGTAGGTAACCCTCCAGGACAGGAAGGTCTTTACTACTCTAAGTATGCAACAGGTGGTTCCTACTTGGACAACACTGCTACATATCCAAGCAACATCCGTCTTACTGCCCTCAAGTGGGAAGAAAAGGAAACTTGGAACCTCGGTTTCGACTTTGGCTTCTTCGATGGCTTGATTGATGGTGACCTTTCTATCTACACACAGAAGACAACTGACTTGTTGATGGGTGGTTATGCCATTCCTTCATCATCTGGTTATACTTCGCTCTCTAACCACAACGTGGGTTCGATGCGCAACAATGGTTGGGAATTCAATATCAATGGTCATAAAGTGGTGAAAATTGGCAAGTTCTCTATGGACTTCAACCTCACTTTCGCCAACAACCGCAACGAAATCCTGACGATGGATGAAACTGTGCTGGAAAGCATCAATAAGGAATTTGCATATAATAATGGTACATATCTCTCACGTGTGCAGCTGCACAACCCTCTGGGTTCTATCTATGGCTTCCGCTTCAAGGGTGTGTACCAGTACACAGACTATTCAGAAGAGGAAATCAAGGGCGTGAGCGGTCCTAACGCACCAGTTGTTCGCAATGCGAAGGGTGAAGTGGTTCGTAACTCTGCCGGCAATCCTAAGTCTATGTACTTCGACTACAATGGTAAGAAGTATCCATTTGTAGGTGGTGATGCCATCTACGAGGATGTGAACCATGACGGCCAAATCAATGAGTTGGATATTGTCTATCTGGGTTCTTCTCTGCCTAAACTTACTGGTGGTTTCGGCTTCAAGTTCAACTATAAGCAGCTTAGTCTCAACCTCCAGTTCAACTATCGTTATGGCCAGAAGGTCATCAACGAAGCGCGTATGGGCTTGGAGAACATGGCAACCAACCAGAACCAGTCAAGAGCCGTGAACTGGCGCTGGCACACAGAGGGTGACCTCTATGGCCGTGACTGCCAACTTCCACGTGCAGCAACAGAAAAGACTGGTTTCGCAACCTATAACTATTTGGGCTCTGACCGTTTCGTCGAGGACGCATCGTTCATCCGACTGAACTACGCACAGCTTTCTTATACTTTCGATCCCAAAATGCTCAAGCAGTGGGGCATCAAGGCTTTGCGTTTCAACGTGTCTGCTAACAACCTCTTTGTGCTGACGAAGTACTCAGGTGCAGACCCAGAGCATCCACAGGGTGGATGGTATCCTGCAAGTGACGGATCACGTACACCACGTGCGAAGTCCTTCACCGTAGGAGCATCAATCACTTTCTAACAGTTAATACCGATTACACATATGAATAAGATAGATAAAACAATAAAAGCCATTGTGGCAGCCGTGGTGGTCGGCATGGGCGTAAGCGCATGCTCTCTCGACTTGCTTCCACTCAATGAGGTGGTGCTGGAGAACTATTGGACCAACAAGGCTGATGTGGAGAGTGTAGTCACTTCATGCTATTCGGCAATGCAAGATAATGGCTATGTGAGCCAGATGATTGTGTGGGGTGAAACTCGCTCAGACAATGTGGAAGAGACGTCACAAACGCCCGAAGCATTGAAGAACTTGATGAAGGGTACTATCAAATCGACAAGCTCTTACTGCGATTGGAGTTCCTTCTACACTGTCATCAACCGATGCAACACCGTCATTCACTATGCTCCTAATGTAGCGAAGAAGGATCCTAACTACACGTCTTCTGAGTTGGCTATCAACCTTGCAGAGTGTAAAGCGTTGCGCGCAATCTCTTACCTGACGCTCATCAAGACGTTCAAGAATGTTCCTTTTGCACTGGAACCTTCAATCGATGATAATCTCAACTATCAGATTCCAGCAACTTCTTTCGAAACGATTCTGGATGCGCTGATTGACGATATGGAACAAAGCAAGAATGATGCGCCTAAGCAGTACACAAACTACAGGGACAACACGGGACGCATTACCCGTGCGGCAATGTATTCCATCTTGGCAGACCTCTATTTGTGGAAAGCTTCTGATGCGAATCTTGACAAGTCTGAGCAGAACGAGTACTACCAGAAGTGTATCGAATGCTGCGACTGGGTGCTGAGATTCAAGCAGCAGCAGTTCATGGAGAACAACAGGACTGCTGTAGGTGTGAACCTTCTGTCTGCTGTGGACGACAAGGTCTATTCCGATTATGGTTACCCCTTGTTGGCTGAGGAAAGCAGTGGCGGTTCTTCGCAGACAGGTCCTCTCGCTACAGACCTGATTTTTGGTGATGGAAACTCGTATGAGGCCATCTTTGAGTTGACTTATCCTAAATCTACATCTGACAAGGAAAAGAAGAATACAGCCGTGTCTGGCATGTATGGCAGCACAGATGAGAAAACAGGTAATGTCACTCGTAACCTGTATGCTAACTCGGAGATGATGTCTTCTCTTCCTGCATCATCAACCTATGATGACAAGAACTTGTTCTCTGTTCCATCTGACTATCGTGCTTTGGCTCCTTTCCGTTATACAGAAGGTGGAAGTTTCCAAATCAACAAATATGTGGTTTCTTCTAATATGGCAGGCTATACCGAAGCCGACGGCTATGGTAAAGTGGGCCAAAAGTTTGAAGCGATGAAGTATGAACAGGATCCACGAAGTACGAATTCACAGTACGAGGGATGGATTTTCTATCGTATGACAGAAATCATGCTGATTCGAGCTGAAGCTGAAATTGAATTGGCTGGCAACTTGACAGAAATGGCGCTGGCCGAAGAAGAGAATGCTGAAGAAGGCGGTGATGGCGATGCCGAAGGTGGTGAAGAAGGACCTTCTGCACCAAGACGCAAGGCTGCAGCTGCTATAGATGGCGCTTCTTTGTTTGGAAATGCTGAGGCTTTGTATGATGATGCATTCAATTTGATTGTAGCAGTCTATGCACGTTCAAATCCGTATGCATTGAGAAAGTCTACGAAGATGTTGCCTCAGCGTTCGAGCTATACAAGTAAGGCTTCTTTTGAAACCTTGCTGATGAATGAGCGCCGTCGTGAATTCCTCTTTGAGGCGAAGCGTTACTATGATTTGGTACGTGTCTCTCGTCGTGAGGGTAACATGGATGCTTTCCGCGCAGCCTTGAGCAGCCGCTATGAAAGTGCCGCAGTGAAGGTGAAGCTGGGTATCCCTGACTTTATGTACATGCCGATTGCGAAAGCTCAGTTGAAGGTAAACCCAAGACTGAAACAGAATCAGGCATATTATGATGAAGAAGAAACTGTCAAAAACTAATCAGATATGAAACGATTGAAAGATATATTCATGGCATTGTCGTTAAGTGCTTGCACTGCCATCCCTGCCATGTTGGTGAGCTGCTCTGATGATCCTGGTGTGGAGAACTATTATACTTCAACCAAGGAATATGCTGCAGACTTTTTGAAGAACCGGAAGGAATTCAGTGACTTTGTCAAGATTCTGGAACGTGCTACTGGAGAGAAGGACAATCTCCGTCTGATGAACCTCTTGAGTACCTATGGTTCTTATACAGTCTTTGCGCCTACAAATGAAGCTGTAAAGGCGTACTTGGAGGAGAAGGGTGTTAACTCTGTTGATGAATTGGATAAGCTGGATTGCGATACGATTGCGCTCAATTCTATCATCGAAGGAAAGGCATACTTCACATCTGACCAGTCTAGTGAATCTTATGGTAAGACTAACATGCTGGATTTGTATATGTCTATCTCATCTGTGGAAGAAACGGATGAGGACGGTACTAATCCACACTTGGTGATGTACATCAATAACAATGCTCGCTTGACTCATGTGGATGACTCTGTGAGCAACGGTGTGGTGCACACTGTCGGCAAGGTTGTTGGCCGTAACAACCAGATGCTTCAGAAGATGTTGGAGAAGGATATGAATATCCATATCTTCTACCAAGCTTTGGAGCGTACCGGTTGGGCTGATAGCTTGGATGGGCGTGACCTGATTGACAAGAACTATTCTGTAGGCAGTGACTCTGTGGACTGGACCAACAAGTCTTTGGTGGTGCATACGGCTGCAGAATGTGATAACGTGGCCTATATGGAGAAGCGTTATATTAAATACACGGTCTTCGCAGAACCCGACGAGGTGCTCATCCAAAAGGGCATCACTACGGTGGATGAATTGGCTGAGTATGCAAAGAGTATTTACAAAGAGATGTATCCTGAAGATGAGAACGTAACAGATGAAAAGGATTTGAAGAACTATCTGAACCGTTTCGTTGCTTACCACATCTTGCCATTCGATGGTGCATACTACAAGCTGACTTATATGGATGGTTCTAAGAATGGTCAGATGGCTAAGGCTTTCAACCGTCGTAAGGCAGACATCTGTGACTATTATGAGACAAAGATGCCACACTCGCTGATGAAGTTCTCTTTCCCAAGCGGTAGTGAGGCTGGTTTGTACATCAACCGTTGCGGTGTGCAGAAGCGTCCTGACCAGTATGGTCGATTCGAACGTGGAGCCAAGGTGGCTACAGATAATGACATGAAGGCTAAGTTGGCAGAAGGTGCTACTTCTATTGGCCGTAACGGTCGTTATTTCTACATCGACGATATCATCAACTATGGTGAACATACACAGAAATACGTATTGAATGAACGTATCCGTATGGATACCTCTACGCTTTCACCTGACTTCATTACTTCAGGAGCTCGTGGATTCGAGTATGAGGAGTTCACCGATGGTTTGTATGCGAACAGTGCGAATGAGAATTACAACCCACTTACAAATAAGGCGCACTGCTTAGGCTTCAAGGCCGGTTCTGCTAAGAACTTTATTTATAATGACAACACACACCTCCATGTACGTCCACGTTACATCTGGTTCTGGTCGTATGAAGGCGATGAGATTATCGTGAAGGGTCGATTCGACTTCACCATCAAGTTGCCACCTGTACCAGCTGGTACTTACGAGGTTCGTTTCATGACTTGTGTGGGCTTTAAGTCTCGTGGTATCATGCAGGCTTATCTGGGTGAAAGCCCTGATCCAAAAGATATGCACGCACAGGGTATTCCATTCGATATGCGTCCCGGTGGTGAAGCGCTCTTTGGTTACAGAAGCGATAATGACCTGGGTGATGATGAATCTATTAACGCCTTCGATAAGACCATTCATAACCAAGGTTGGATGAAGGGTCCTGGTAACTATATTGCACTTGGTAACACCTACTCGGATATCAATAGCAGTTTCCGTAACCAGAACAACACGATCCGTAGGGTATTGGGAACGTTCACTACCGATGGTAAGACTGACCAATATATGCGTATCCAACAGATGATCGACTCGGAGGATAATGAGTTGAACTTCGATTTCATCGAGCTCTGTCCTCGAACCATCTACGCGAACGAGTACATTGCAGAGGACAAATGGTAAACACTAATTAATGCAATCAAGATTATGAACAATAATATCAAGAATACGCTCAGATGGGGGCTCCTTGCTGTGGCTGGTGCATCAGTGATGCTGTCTTGTACGGATACGTGGGACGATCACTATGACTCCGCTTCTTCTAATGGCTATGCCGGAACCACTATGAAGGCGATTGAGGAAAAAGCAAGTGAATTCGCTGACATCATCAAGGCGGTGGGCTATCAGCGAGAACTCGCTTCAGAGAATATTTATACGGTTTGGGCTCCTGCCAACGGCACTTTTGATAAGGATGCTTGGTTAGAGTTGGCTCAGACCGATAAGCAGCAGGTTATTGACCGGTTCATCAAGAATCACATGACACGTTATGCTGTGTCGCAGAACACGAACGATCAGGTGATTACTCTGTTGAACAAGAAGCTGGTAACCATGACAGATGCTGGAAAGAATCTGTTTGGAGGCCAAACTATTCAAGAGGCAAATCTGGGATGTACAAATGGTGTGTTGCACATCATTGAAAACGAAAACGAGTATGTTCCAAACATCAATGAATTGATTAAGGACCAGTATGTCGCTTCAACACAGCCTAATAAAAAGAAGTCTTCTCTTTATGCTTTCATTGAGGAAAAAGACTCTGACATTTTGGACGAGAGCCGCTCAGTGAGCCGTGGCGTGGATGAGAATGGTAACAAGATTTGGGTGGATAGCGTGACAATACACACCAACTTGGTGCTGGACGCTATGTCTGCTGAAATTTACGAAGAGGATTCTAACTTCATTGCAATTATCCCATCGGATGCTGCATGGCAGAAACGTTACAAGTTGGCTGCTTCACTCTTGAAGTTCAACCCATCAGAAGACAATCTTCGTGCAGGTATAGTTGACTCGCTTAAACACCTCTATGCAGGCCATTTCCTGTTGCGAGACCTCTTCTTCAACAACAATGTCAATTTGCACAAAGAAGACTCTCTCGTATCAACCAATTACGTGAGTTCCAGAGGGTCTGATTGGCCTAATGGCGTGTATTACACAAAGGCCCCAGCGCGTGGCTTGCCTTTAGATAAGGAGGTGAACGACATCCTTGCTAAGGCTGGAGACCCTATCGCTTGTTCAAACGGCGTAGGCTATTTAGTGGAAGATTTCCCAATGTCTCCTACAGAGCAGTTCTTCTTGAAGCGCACCATCAGAGCAAGGCCTTATCTCATTGACCAGGCAACAGAGAAGCCTTTGTTCACGTCAGGTACAGGAGCCATTACCGAAAAGAGCGCTACATTTGATGTTCCAGTCTATGACGAATATGGAGAAAAAACAGATGTGATTACTCGCTCATACCATTTCACTGACGTAACTACGAAGAATAGTTCTACACAGATTGACGTAGGCTTCAAATTGTACTCTACATTGTCAGGCACATATGACTTGTATCTTGTGACCTGTCCTATTTGGGCTAAGAATGGCTATACCAATCCAGATGGTGAACTCATTCACCCATCTGACCCAGATGCCGATAATAGAGGCTACAAGTTTAGTGTGTCAATCTATGAACGCAGCAATGAAGGCAAAACTATAGGCCAATGGGGTACTGGTAAAAGCGATTACACGGATCTGATTGTACCTGGAACTGAGAAGGAGAAGAACTTTGTCATAGAGCCTTATGACCCAGAACATCCAGAAGACTACAGATATAAGAACTATGTGGATACGCTTTACTTGGGCAAATTCACTTTCAAAAATGCTTACTATGGCCGTTCCGATGAAGGTGTAATCATCAAGCTGTCATCAAAAGCTAAATCAGGTGAAGTGAAGAACACGTATTCCCGTGAAATGCTGATTTCGGACTTTATTCTCAAGCCAGACTTGGAAGCAACTGAAGCTGCAATCGCAGATGAAGATGAAGAAGAGGAAGCTGGGGGTGAGGAGTAAGTTAATTAATCAAGACAAGAATGAAGAATATGCAAGCATATAATAGCTCAAATGTCCTGCGCATCTGTAAATATGGGTTCGCAGCAATGGGATTCTTGATGGGCACACTGCCTGTGGCTGCACAGGATGAAGTGGAGGCTCCGGAAGCTGCTGAAGCAACTGCGGTGGTAGCTGCACCAAGAAAGCAAGCCAAGCCTGTAAAGAAGTACCCAACAATCGAGGTAAAAGGTAAGGTTGTGGATGCTGCAACTGGCGAACCTTTGGCAGGTGCACAGCTCCAGTCTTACAACAACAAACATTATACAGCCATGGCGGACGAGAATGGTGAATTCACCATCAATGTTCCTAAGTTCGTTACATCGCTGTGGGTGAAGTTGGAAGGATATAATCAAGTGCAGGTGGCACTCAACGGTAAGACTGAGGGTGTTAAGGTGGCGCTTTATGCAGATACCTATCTTCCTGACTATACAGCAAAGACTGCCGGCACAAAGTCTGTGTCTACTTCAAACTTTGAACAGTCAACTGCTGTTACTGTGGATCAGGAAATCCAGAACCGCTTAGGTGGTGATGTGCGTGGCATACAGCGCTCAGCTAATCCTGCTCAAGGCGTTTCTATGTTCATCAATGGCCTGAACTCTTTGAATTCAAATGCGATGCCTTTGATTATTCTCGATGGCGTTGTTTACGATCAGATGTATCAGAATGGCGACATGATTCACACAGGCTACTTCAACAACCTGTTGCAGGCTATCAACATGGAGGACATCGAATCTGTGGAGGTACTGAAGAATGGTACTGCCATTTACGGTGCCAAGGCAGCTAACGGTGTCATTAACATCAAGACAAAGCGCTGCCACTCAATGGCAACCCGCATTGACGTAAACATTGCAGGCGGAGTTGAATTGATTCCGAAGGAACTGGATATGATGAATGCAGGCCAGTATCGTGCATACGCTGCTGAGATGCTTGGCTCTACAGACTCTAAGTTGACCGAGTTCAAGTTCTTGAGCACCGATCCAAAGTACTTGTACTATAATATGTATCACAACAACACGGATTGGCGTGATATCGTATATCGTGAAGCTTTTACACAGAACTATGGCATTTCTATCCAAGGTGGTGATGATGTCGCACAGTATAACCTCTCTGTAGGATATATGGACGCAAAGTCAACGCTGAAGAAGAATGACATGCAGCGCTTCAACATTCGTTTCAATACAGATATCTGGTTGAACAAGTGGTTCACCACACAGTTTGACGCCAGCTATACGAATGTGACACGCGACCTCCGTAGCGATGGTTTGGAGTCTGATTTCCATCTGCAGTCATTGGATTCTCCTGGATTCTTGGCATATGCTAAGTCTCCTTTCTTGAGTCCTTACGACTTCACGAAAGAAGCTGATGGCAAGTCTCATGTGACTTCATTTATTGCTGATGCTGATGATTATCTGAATGAGGCTGTCGGCAAGAAGGCTTCTATCGCCAACCCTAAGGGTATCTTGGATAATGGTGAAGCAAAGAACAAGAACCGTGCTGACTGTACGATGATTCATTTGGCTGTAGCACCAACTTGGCAGCCTACAAACAACTTTAGCTTGACCGAGCGTTTCGCATACACAATGCAGAGCTTTGACGAGGACTACTTCACTCCACTGGAAGGTATGCCCGAGTACACCAAAGAGGGTAATGCCAGTGTGACTAAGAACTCGAAGCACTCACTCTTCACAAAGCATGACGCTATCTTCTCTGACACACGTGCCGACTGGGTTATCTTGCCTAATGGCGCTCATCGTTTGGAGATGTTCGGCGGTTTCCGCTTCATGAACGACACCTTCAATTCTTCTCACCTCAGTGGTGATGGTACAGGTACGGATAAGACTCCAAACATGAAGAACGACTTGGTGAACAGAAAGATTCTTGGTTCTGACACAAACTGGAGATCACTCGCATACTATGCTAATGTGGACTACAACTTCATGGAGAAGTATTACTTGACAGGTCAGCTCTCTATGGAAACCTCTTCACGTTTCGGTAAGGATGCAGATGCCGGTCTCAATATGTTTGGCGTAACATGGGGTCTTTTCCCATCTATTCAGGGCACTTGGGTCATCAGCAATGAAAAGTGGTTCCGTGCAAATCCTGTAGTAAACAGATTGAAACTGAATGTAGGCTTTGAGTCTGTTGGTAATGACGCAATGGACAACTCAGCAACACTGACTTATCTCTCAACTGCCGTGCTGTTGCAAGATGGTACTTCTTCAATCGGATTGTCTCAGATTGGTAACTCAAGCTTGCGTTGGGAAACCACTAACCGCTTTAATGTCGGTTTGGAAGGAAACTTCTTGAACAACCGCTTGAACTTGCGTGCCAATTACTATCATTCAAAGACCAACAACTTGATTACCTTAGGTACGTTGGCTTATGTAGCAGGTTTGACAGACTACTATACAAACGATGGCTCAATGACCAATACTGGTTATGACATTGCCTTCAATGCAAAGGTTATCAACCAGAAGAACTTCAAGTTCGACTTTGGAGCATCTCTGGGTCACTATAAGAGCAAGATCAAATCTTTGCCACAAGGCAAGAGCTATTTCGATACAGAGCTTTATGGCGGAGTTGTTCGCTCTGCAGTAGGCGAGAGCGCAGGCGTCTTCTACGGATACAAGACGAAGGGCGTATATAGCACTTCAGAACAGGCTGCTGCCGATGGCAAGTACATCGTGGATGAAAACGATAACAAAATGCCATTTGGAGCTGGTGATATGATTTTCGTGGACAAAGATAATAATGGAGAGATCAATGGAGATGACCGTTTCGTTATCGGCGATCCTAATCCAGATATCTACGGAAACATATACTTGAACTTCCACTTTGCGCAGAATTGGGCTTTGTCTGCTAACTTCAACTATTCAGTAGGCAACGACATCTATAACTATCAGCGTTCACTCTTGGAGAGCGGTTCTATGTTCATCAACCAGACTACAGCGCTGAACCGTCGTTGGATGGCTGAGAATCAGGTTACCGACATTCCAAAGATTACTTATGGAGACCCAATGGGCAACGCTCGTTTCTCTGACCGTTGGATTGAGAATGGTTCATACTTGAAGCTCAAGAACATTACTCTCTCATACAAGCTTCCTATTCAGAATGAGTACATTCAGGGACTTACTGTATGGGCTGCGGCCAATAATCTGTTAACTTTCACCAAGTATCTGGGCTCAGATCCAGAAGTGTCTTGTGGAAATACCGTGTTGATGCAAGGCATCGATGCAGGCTATCTGACTTCAGGACGTAGCTTCCATCTGGGTGTGAAGATTAACCTCTAATTTGCAACTATTACGATTATGAAACTAAAATCTATCATAGCATGTGGTTTGCTCCTGTTGGGAATGGGAGCAGCCACAACGTCTTGCGAAGACATGTTTGAGGCGGAGAACAATCTTGTGACCACCGATCTCACTCCCAACGACACGCTTTATCAGATGATGGGTATTGTGCAGCGCATGCAGAAACTGGCTGAGCGCACAGTCCTTTTGGGTGAGGTTCGTGCAGACTTGCTGGATGTGGATAATATACACTCCACAGCCTATCTGCAGGGATTGTTCGAGAATACCCCTGAAAAGACTAAGCCCTATGACCCTATCGAGAAGGTGGGCAACATTTATAACCAGCCAGCCGACTACTATGCTGTCATCAACTCTTGTAACATCTACCTCTCTCGTGTCGATTCACTCCTTAAGACGCATGGAGTTTATAAATATGAGAAAGAAGTTTGTGCTACAAAGTGTTTCCGCGCATGGTGCTACCTCGAATTGGCTAAGATTTATGGTGAAGTGCCATTCGTGCAGCGTCCTGTTCTGACTTCTGATGCTGCAGAGGAGATTGTAGCCGACAAGAAGAGCGTGCTCGGCATGGAGGCTATTATCGACAAGTGCATTGAAGACTTGCAGAAATATCCATATATGGAGAAGAACAATGAGCTGCGCCCCAGCTATTCTGGTAAGTGGCAAGACATTTCCTGGGGTAACTTCTTCATCCCTGTGCGTGCGCTCATGGCAGAACTCTACATGTGGAAGGGCACTTGCTCTGGCAATCCTGAAGACTACAAGAAGGCTGTGAGTCTGTATCATGACTTCTTCTGCTATCCTGGTGAAGAGCGTGCTGTAGGTGGCAACATCAAAACATGGTCTAAATGGGATGGTGAGTCTTTCTCAGGTTGGAGCAACTCCTATTACAATCGCTTTGGAGTGTCAAGAACAACGGAGAACCTCGTGGTGATTCCTTGCGATACAGCTTCATTCTATGGCAACTACAACAACCTCAGCGAGATTTTCAACTCGATGTACAAGAATAACTACTATCCTGCAGTGAAGCCTTCTCAGCGAATCAAGGATATTTCTGCAGCACAGAAGTTCTTCTTCTATGATTACCGTAGTGCATCCGAGATTTATTACCGCGTCGGTCCTGAGAATGTGGCATTGTATGACGATGCGCTGGAGAAGGGCGATTTGCGTCTCTCTTCTATCTACGAAACGAACAGTGACCCTTCTGCGACGAAGTACAATGCTAATTTAAGTACGGATAGGTCCTATATCTATAAATGGCTGAACGGTAGCAATGATATGCCGCGCGCAGATGTCCGTCAGTCTTATGTGCCTCTCTTCCGTATTCCTATTCTCTATCTGCACATGGCCGAAGCACTGAACGGTGCAGGATTCCCAGAAACTGCATACGCTGTCTTGAGATATGGTCTGGATTGGACTACACTGGCAACTGAAATCTCTGAGGACGAATTTAACCGTTTGTGCGAGATTAAGTCCGTATGTCCAAAGATTGCAGCAATGGAGGAGAGCAAGTACAAAGATGACGAAGAGCTTTTCGAAAAGACCAAAGGTTCATTTGTTGTATGGTCAAGCGATGTTTTTGGACGCCTAGACAAGCGTACATGGAACCACTCGGGGTCAATCTCATTGCAAAGTGGACTTAAAGTTCAGGTTGGTATTCACTCTTTCGGCTCTGGTGACACAGAGTACAATGATGAATATTATTGGCTGGATGACGAAGATACTAAGAACACATTGGATGAGATTCGTGCTGCAAACCAATATTATGGACGTGTTCTTAGTGTCGAGGTTAATGAGCCTGACGAAGAGGCTGGCGAAGGCGGCGAAGGCGGTGAAGGCGAACCTCCTGTTTACGAATACTACGCTAAGGTTACATATCTGACAGAAGATGACATCGAAGATGAGTTAATCTTCGAAACCAAGGAAGCATATGATGAATTCGTGCGAGACTATCGCGCTGTAACTGAATCAATTCAGAACTTCCTCGCTTCTGACGAACTTCGTGCAAAGCGCCAAGCTCGTGTAGCACAGCTTATCCTGGAAGAAGAGGCACTTGAAGGAATGTTCGAAGGCCATCGCTTCTACGACCTCATGCGTTATCAAATGCGCAAAGGAGCATTTGGACCCACTATCACAATGCCTGACTACATGACAGAAAAGTATGGTACTACTACTCGTATGACAGGCAAGCCTTGGTTCCTCAAGCTGCCACAGCGTTAAGCACATTCCTGACGAAGTACTACATTTCACCTTTAGATAAAGGGGCGGTGTCAATCGACGCCGCCCCTTGTTTTATTTTCTTTCTTCGTCGTTCCCTACAGCTGCTATGTCTGCATCGTCCCTTGAACGCCCATTGCAGTTGCACTATGTATCCACATCTATACCTGCTTAGCTCTGCCACAAAAAGAAACTCTACATACATAATACCCTCCAAACCGATGTCGTCGACATCGGTTGACCGACATCGTCGACGCCACCGTACCGACCTCGACGACGTCGGTAAAAGGGTAGTGGAAGAACATCGTCATCGGTTAACGAAGGATAGCGAATATTGCATAAGAGAATAGCAGCAGCATAGCGCGCCACCTCTATTCATATATATAATGTATAGTTGTATATCCGTGCCAATGTGTATCCCTCTATTTATGACAAGTAAGCTGCCGAAAAATGCCTATACACTGCACTTTTTTAGCATCAACCGCCCCATCTTAACCACACATCCCATCATCTTAACGAACCCCGTCCAACATTCATTTAGCATCGCTTTTCCCTTTATCTTGGTTGATTTTAGCTCTAATCCTGCCCAGTTCAAACTTTTTTCATTTTTCTTTCAAAAAAGTTGCTTTAATATTTTGCCGTTAATTAAAAAGGCGGTACCTTTGCACTCGCTTTCCGGAAGGGAGGCGCACAGAATAGCTCTTTGACAGACTGCGAACATAGAAGATAAGAAGACAAGCATCGCTCTTCTCTGC
>CADAEK010000006.1 GCA_902786925.1 uncultured Bacteroidales bacterium | reverse complement strand
TGTTGGAGAGATGTCACCTGCAGCCTGGATGTCATCGAATGCCTGCACCATACCAATCACAGTTCCCAAGAATCCGAGAGATGGAGCCATACCGATGAAGAGAGTAATCCATGAGCAACCGTTCTCGAGCTTAGAAGCCTGAACTGCGCCATAAGCAACAACTGACTTCTCAACTGCGTCAGCACCGTCGTTCAAACGAGTGAGACCCTGATAGAAGATAGAGGCGATAGGACCACGAGTGTCGCGTGCAATAGCCTTAGCACCTTCGAGGTCACCCTTGTTGATAAGAGCGTTTTCAACGTCTTCAATGAACTTAACTGTGTTTACCTTAGAGAGTGCGAGGTAAATGATACGCTCGATGCAGAATGCAAGACCGAGGATGAGGGCGATAGCAACGAGTGCCATGAAACCTGCAGAACCTTCAATGAACTTTGTCTTGATTGTCTTGTACATGCCAGTTTCTACTGGTTCAGATTCAACGGGCTCTTCGTCTACTGCTGGAGCTGCTGCAGTGTCCACTGCTGCAGAATCTACCTGCTCAGTTGCTGCGGAGTCTACTGCTTCATCCTGAGCTGAAACTGACTGTGTCATACCGAATGTAAACACACCCATCAATGCAATGATTGCAAAAATTTTTTTCATTGTCTTGAAAATTTTAAGATTAATAAATTATTTAATTTTCTATCTTGTCTTTTGATGAAGGATTGTTATCGTTGTGAACGAGTGGAATCCATAGGTCTTGCGGAGAGTAGGGTGCTCGTTTCGAGGAGTTGAAAGTTCTTGCAGCTTTGGCGCTTCACAATAGCAAATCTCTTTCACTTCGATTCCCTTTCTTCCTTGCGGAGAGACGGGGATTCGAACCCCGGATGCGCTTTTGACGCATACACGCTTTCCAGGCGTGCCTCTTCAGCCACTCGAGCATCTCTCCTTGGCCGGAAGTGTGTATCTTCCTGTTTGTTTATGGGGTGCGTCTAGGCCATTCCGCTTTCCGTTATCCCATAATTGGTGACAAAAATAGGGATTTTTTTCTTTTCCATTAACGTAATTTCGTGGAAACTTTTATTTTTTATTGAAAAAAGTTGCTTTTGGGAAAACTTTCAACGCATTTTCAGTTGTTTGAAGCACAATTTGAAGGAATTCTACTCCGTAAATCTCTGCGAGTTTTTCGGCAACAGATTTGATGAATGCGCTTTCATTTCTCTTGCCTCGGTTGGGCACTGGAGCCATGTATGGAGCATCGGTTTCTAATACGATTCTTGTGAGGGGAATGGCTTGCTTAACAACTTCAGGAAGTGTGCTTTTTTTGAAGGTTAAAACTCCTCCAATGCCTAACATGAAGTGGGGAAAAGAGAGCAGGTCCGTAGCCTCTTCCTCTGTGCCTGTGAAACAGTGAAAAACACCAGAAAGCTGGCTGTCGCGGTGGCGTTCCATCACTTCCATGAGTTCGTGGTGTGCATTCCGTGCATGAATCATCAAGGGAAGATGGTATTTCTCCGCCCATTGTATCTGTTGCTCAAAGACTTCGAGTTGCTCCTGCTTGTGTGTATCATCCCAATAGAAGTCGAGCCCCACTTCGCCTATGCCAATGATTGGAGCAGTAGAATCGTTCGTGGATTGGGCTTGCAATGATTTTTGAAGCAGGTTCTCAAGCGAGGCTAATGCTTGGTGATAGTCTTCATCCATGATGTTTTCGGGATGGAGGCCTATCATGGGGCATAAAAAACCGGCATATTTGTGGCAGATGTCAAGCAGATGTGAGGTGTCTTTGAGGCAAATGCCTGGAACCATGATGCCCCTTACTCCGTTCTCTTTGGCATGAAGAATAACTTCATCTAAATCGTCGGTGAACTCGGGCCCGTCAAGATGTGCATGCGTGTCAATCATACTTGTGCTGCTCTAATCAATATTGGCGTCCGAGAAGTTGGTCTGCCAAGTGGCGAAGTTCATCTTTCTGATGGCTATTCACTTTGACCTTTTCGAGGCATGCGAGTGCTTGAGAAAACAATTCTTCTATTTTCTTTTGGACATGCTGGCCTATACCTACTATATTATATATATGTGTAACAGCTGCTATTTTCTCAGCTTCCTGGAATTCGGTGGCTGTCATCCATTTGTCAAGTTCTGCTTTCTGAGCATTGTCTGCCAGTTGGTAGGCTTTAATAAGCATGAATGTTTTCTTGTTGTCAACGATGTCACCGCCTAATTTCTTTTGGAACTTCTTCGGGTCTCCATAGACATCAAGCCAATCGTCCTGCAACTGGAATGCAAGTCCTATCTTCTCGCCGAAAGCATACAAATTTTGTTGGTCTTCTTTGTCTGCACCGCCTAAGATGGCACCAATCTTAAGTGCATACCCTAATAGCAGAGAAGTTTTTAGGCGTATCATCTCCATGTATTCTGCCTCACTGACATCATTGCGCGTCTCGAAATCAATGTCATATTGTTGGCCTTTACAGACTCCCAGGGTTGCGTCTATGAATGCAGCCCATGCCTCTTCATTTCTGATGCCTTGGTTGAAGAGCTGGTAGGCCATGATTAGCATCGTGTCACCAGAAAGGATAGCTGTGTTCTCATTCCATTTCTTGTGCACCGTTAGATGACCTCGGCGCATGTCGCTTTTGTCCATCAGGTCGTCGTGCAGCAACGTGAAATTGTGGTATGTCTCTAATGCAAGCGCATTGTTGAGAATGGAGTCAACATTGTCTTTGTAGAGATTATAACCCATGAGCATCAGAAGGGGACGAATTCTTTTCCCTCCAATGGAAAGAATGTATTGGATAGGAGCATAGAGGTTTTGAGGCTCTGCGTTGTATTGAATGTTTTTTACTCCAGTGCTTATTATTTCGATGAGTTCTTTGGTAGTGTGCATATTGATGGTGATGTGTAAATAAAAAATGCCGCACAATATGCTATACTGTGCGACATCTATATGAATGTGTTAGCTTACTGCAGACGGAATGTAACAGGAAGAGTAAATCTTACGCGTACATTCTTGCCGCGCTGCTTACCAGGTGTCCACTTCGGCATTGAAGATACAACGCGAATGGCCTCTTTGTCAAGTGATGGGTCAACAGGGCGAATAATCTTAGGTTCTACGATTGAACCGTCCTTGTTTACCACGAACTGCACCATTACACGGCCTTGGATTCCATTTTCCTGTGCTTGTGCAGGGTATTTCAGGTTTTTCTGCAGATATTGCATCAATGCCTTATCGCCACCAGGGAACATTGGGTTCTGTTCTACGACTTCGAAGATTTCTCCTTCATCGCTTTCCTCTTGTACGGGAGCAGGAGGACCTGCCATCACGGGACCTGAAACGTGAGAAACTGGACCAGAGATTGCTTCGTGAGTGTCTTCTGTTGACTCAATCTTCTCGTCTTCAATTTCAGTGTTATTGTCCACGATGTCAAGAATTTCTGCAACCTGTGGGGCATCAGCTGGTGGAGGTGGAGCTGCGGTGAAGATAGGCTGTGTAATTGGAATCACTTCTTCCTCTGAAACGAACGAAGTGGTGGCATAAACGACATCTGTCTCCTCATACTCTCGAGTCGTGTACTCGAAGCTTGCAAACATCGCAGCAAGAGCCACAATGTAGCCGATGAGCAGTCCGGTGCCTTTGGTGCCCTCAAGGTCTGCTTTTTTGGATTTCTTTACTTCCATAGATTATATTTATTTTTTAGTTATTCTCCTTCTGTGACTCCAATGTACGAACGGTTTTGGCGCATATCATTGGGTTCGGGAGACAAAAGTAGCGCTTTTTTTTATTTCGGGCGCTACTTTTGTCGCTTTTTTTATAAAAAGGGTGTGAATTTTTTGTTTTGTTGCTAATCTACTCCGATTTTGCCATACCCTTAATGTAAATATCCTGTTGTGGGAACGGTATTTCGATGTGGTTCTCATTGAGTACATGGTAGATTCTCTCTCGTGCTTGTGCCGAGAATGCGATTTTGTGATCCACCAACACCCATGCCACTAATTTAAGGTCAACACTGCTGGCTCCGAAATCGGCAAATGTGACTGCCAATGGATGTTGTGGGTCAACAATGTGACGCCCATCGTCGGTGTTTTTGCAGAGAGGAAGTATACCTTCGATGATGAGTTTTCTTACATTTTCCACGTTGGTTCCGTATGCTACACCGAAAGGAATGGTGATGAGCTCGTACTGGTGATTGCGTGTCAAATTCTTGAAGTTCTTTCCAAAGAGGTCTGAGTTCAAGATGGCTACAACGCTGCCATCCAATGTAGTGATTTGTGTGCTTTGATAAGTGATGCTTTCCACTTTTCCCACAATGCCGTCGCATTCGATGTAGTCTCCAACGCGTACTCGACCACTCATCAATGAAATGCCGTAGAAGAAGTTTTCCAATAAGCTTTTTGACGCGAAACCCATACCTGTGGATAAGCCTCCTGTTACGATGGCAATGCCTGTACCAGGCACCTCGAGCATGAGGAATACCACGATGATGTAGATACCCCAAACCAAAAGCCCTATGATGTTCTTGGCTAATGTGGCATTGAAATCCTTGTTTTCTTTCTTCTTGCGATACTTAAACCATGAAGAACGAATCAAATAGTTTATGTATTTGAAAATGAAGAATAATGCAGAAATCAAGCAGAGTTTGTAGACCGAGATAGACATCAATCTCGGTATCTTGATTTCGTGCAAGAACCATGTGATGCATAGATGGCGCAGGTCGAAGATTTCAGCAGCCATATGTATGCTGATCATGATGGAGAATACCGCAACTACAGGGACGATAGCCCGGTTGATGAAATCGTATATCCATGTTTGGTCTACAAAGTCTCCACGTTTCATCTTGCGGCGGATTTCTTCATCGGAGAAATGGCTGCCATAGGCTTTCTTGATGCGCTGGTGAAGGAAACGGTATTCATACATTTCCATTAAGTCGTAACAGCTGGTGATGGTTGCGATAGCAGCCAATTGGAATGTCCACCATACGATGATTTGTACAGCCATCAGCGTGAACCCAACCCATGCCAGCACGCATGCTGCTAGCATTACAGCTAAGGAGATGGAACAATAGATGCTGTCACTTGATGGAATCTTTTTTCGGCATGCTTTCAGTGTAAAGATTTGCCAGATGGTGAATGCCAAAAGGATAGGGGGAAAGACAATGTTCACCAGAGTGTTTGGAATCAGTATGATTCGGAAACAAATCACAATAAGTGAAATGAGAATAAATGGTGTGTACACCTTGGCGCCATGTCGAACTTGGTCTCCATTCAATCTGATGATGAGTGAAACGAAAATGGCTTCAATCAACCAGGCCATCTCTATCATAAGCTCTGTGGCCATCAGCATCAGATTGTGCTTGATGAAAGTTCTTACAATCATAACAGCGATGGCAAAAATGAAGACAGCGAGTGCCGTAATGAGAATGGGACGTTTTTGTTTGAACGTTTCTGTCCGGAAACGTTTGGGAAGTACCCATCTTAAAAGGATATTACTTAGCAAAGCACCTCCCATAATATAAACGAGCATGAAGATGCTTGCAAATAAGACAATGGGACCTCTCCATTCAGAACGATAGGTCTTGAACTTGCCGTTATTTCCACGTTCTTCTAATGGTTTATACTTTGTCTTGAAGTCATCTTGCATTCGTCGCCATTGCATGGGAATCCTAGTCAAAATCTGGATGTAGTTTGTTCCAGGATTCATGAATATGCTCTGCTGCAATGCCACATATTTTGCCTGTGCATAGTCGTTCATTCGTGCCACACAGACAGCTAAGTTTTGGTAGTGTTGGTTATCTTCTTCAAGGCGCTTGAGAATGATGACCATATTGTCACGTAAGGTCTCTGCATATTTAATGCACATGGCTCGATCTTGAATGCCTTGTGCATCCAGTATGAAAGGAAGCCTTTTGCCATTATCCTTAATTTTCTTGGCAATGACATTGCGTAGGGAGTCTTGCGATATGCTGTCAGTGCTTTGTTCTATAATGACAGGCGGAAGAAACTTCAATGCATATATTAGACTGTCATAGCTGGCAATCTCTGTTACTATATACGTCTTGATTTGTTGATAAGGAATGGTGTTGCTATGTAGTTCATGGTGCAGTGTTGTAGCCTCCTGGCAGGCATATGCCATGTCAAAAGTGAATTCCTGTCCCTGTGAATAGAGGATGAGTCCTGTGATTTCGCTGCGCTGGATGATACTGATGAGTTTCTTGTGCTGCGCCTCTCGGCGTGTCTCCATCTGTTTCATCCGTTCTTTTTGTTTCATCCATTTGTTGTAGAGCTCCAAACGTAAAACATGTAACGTTTGTCCGAGGTCACGCTCCTTTAGCACGGCTTGGCTTTGCTGCGCTACAATTGTGAGGAGTAATAAGATAAAAAGAATCTTTTTCACCTTTTTCTGTTGTATTAGTGTTGTGATGTCAATGATAAATATGCAGCAAGCACATCGCTATTCTACGTCCATGAAATTTTTGGCATGCGTCATGAATGTTTTGCCAATTTTCATGGTCTTCTTGCCATCGTTGGCGCCTTCTTCAAGTGCCTCTTCCATGATGTCGTCTTCTGTCACAGCATCAGGAGCGGCTTCTTCTTGGTCTTCTTCCATGAAACGCTCAATGTTGCTTTTGACGTTATGTGTAGAATTGATGATGACTCCCTTCATGCCTCCATTCCTCTTGAATGCTTCGTATGAACGTTTTCGACGAATACGGGCAAGTCTCATGCCTCGCTTGCAGCGTTTCATCCATGCAATAGTTGCCCAGAATCCATCTATGGTGAGCTGTTTAATTCTTTTGATAGTAGGGCGCAGGTGAATGATGCCTTGAATGGTCGCTTTTACGCCTACAACAATTCCTTGAGCAGTAGCTTTCGCTGCAATGACAATGCCTTTCCCCGTGGCAACAAGTCCTATTCCAATGCCTTTGAGTGTCGCTTTCCCAGCTTTGAGACTCCATTGGCCCACTTTTTTAGCAGTTCTTCTTAGCCACGCCTTGATTTTAGCTACTTTCTCTTGCGTGTTATTATCATTCCACCAGTCGTTGAGTCTGTCCCAGCCTTTTTCTGCAGTCCGCATGCACCACAGAACACCTTTGAGGAGCTTCTTGATGAGCCATACAAGGAATCTCCATAGCAAGACTAAAAGCAGCTTGAGAAGCTCACGTATGAGTTCTGTTGCGCTTTTCCCCGAGTATTCTTCGTGTTCGTTGTGTAACTCTTCTTCTGTCATAAGCCCAATTGGAATACAGCGTTAGTCATATAATTTATGTGCGAAGATAACATAAATATCTCACATCTTGTCTGTTTTGTCTCTTAAAGTTCTTTAATTATTCATATTCCTGCTAGCAGAAGAATTGCTATGCCGATAAAAAGTAGACCTGTAATGCCATTCAGCCATTGCTGAAAATGTTCAAAACCTCGGCTAAACCGTTCTGCTCCATTGAGTGCCTTGTGCATCATCCATGCCATCAGTACGACTGGTATGCTGGCTGACAATCCAAACACGAGAGGAATCGCTGCGCCCACATTGCTGGTAATGCTCAGAGGAATCATCATTCCGAAGTAGAAAATAGCGCTTTCAGGACAAAATGCCAATGCCAGTGCCATTCCAAGCATCAATGAGCCCAATGGACCATTGCGCTTGATGATTCTTCCACTATTGTGGCAATGTTCTCCGTCATGGTGATGGTGATGAAATGCTCTGATGATAAGGTATATGCCTATTCCTATCAATACATACGGAACGACTATTTCTGCCTTGGACAGCACGTTTTGTAGACCAATGATATTGCTGCCTCCTCCTATGAGGCACATGGTTACCCAGCCTAAGAGTGTGTATGTGACAGTTCTTCCTAAGGCATAGATGATTCCGTCTGTAAGTCTTTTCCCGTTACGATATTCATAGGCAAGGGCAGAGATGCTGATGGCCAGTTGGCAAGGGTTAAGTGCCACCAATATGCCCAATGCAAATGCAGCCAACAGTGGTAGGTCTGTTGACTGCAAAAGTGTATCTGTGAGTGTGTGAATGTCTAACTGCATATAAGTAGGATGATGACTTGTGCGGTAATGATGCGCAGGAACATGGATAGCGGATAAACTGTAGAATATCCCACAGATGGAATACCGTTGTTGGCTATTGCTGTGCTAAATGCCAGAGCTGGAGGGTCTGTAGTAGCACCGCTCAGGGTTCCCATCAGCAGGAAGTAATTCATGTGCCACTTGATGCGTGCAAATATGCCCATCACAACGAGCGGTATCACAGTGATGAGGAATCCGATCCATACATAGTGGATGCCACCATTAAGTACTGTGTCCACAAAGTTTCCGCCTGCTTTTATACCTACGCTTGCCAAGAACAGAACGAGACCGATGTCTCGAATCATAAATGACGCAGAGTTGGTTGTATATGCCACCAGCTTCAGCTTGTATCCAAAGCGGCCTAAAAGGATAGCGATGATAAGTGGTCCTCCAGCCAAACCAAGCTTCACGGGCATTGACATGCCAGGAATGCTGATAGGCAGCATGCCAAAGATAATGCCAATGAGAATTCCGAGGAAGAGGGTGAGCAGGTTGGGCTTGTCAAGTTGCTGTTTCTTGTCGCCAATCTTACCCGCAAAACGGTCTACGGCATCTTCAGGACCCACAACGGTGAGTGTGTCGCCCATTTGCAGGATGAGACTTGGGCTGGCAAACAGCTCGATGCCGGAACGATACAGACGAGTGACGTTGACGCCATACATAGAGCTGGAGTGCAGACTTCCCAGAGTCTTTCCGTTAATACTTTCTTTGGTGACGGTAAGCTTTTTTGATGCCATTGGCACGTCTTGCTCATCCCATTCTACCTGCACTTCAGGACCGATGAATGCAATAATGGCAGCAGCGTCCTCTTCAGCGCAGACGATATAGAGCTTGTCATCGACGTTCAGCTGTGTTTCCTTGGTCGGCACAACGACGTGGCCTTCGTGAAGCATACGTGAACATACAAAGTCTCGCCCGATAAAGCCTCTCACTTGCAGGATGGTCTTGTCTGCAATGGCAGGGTTGAACACTTTAACTGTCATCAAGTGGGGCTTTACAGCTTCATTGTTATTTTTTTTGTTGAAGTGATCAACCTCTTTTTGGAAGTTTACCTTGAAAATCAGACGAATCAGAATGATACTGCCAATGATGCCAACCACGCCCAAAGGATAAGCGCAAGCGTAGCCGTTAGCAATAACTGGTATGCCATCCTTGAAAGGATGAATCTGGTTGATTTGGTCTAATGCGGCATTTGCAGCACCAAGTCCAGGAGTGTTGGTAACAGCTCCGCACAAGGTTCCAACCAACATAGGCAGATTGTTCACAGCAGGAATGACGTTGCGTAAACCATAGTAGATGGTGAACATGACAACAATGTTCAGCATTACCACACCAGCAGCTACTCCATTAGCCTTCAGGCCACCTTGTCTAAGAGATGTGAAGAACGAAGGACCCACTTGCAGTCCGATGCTGAACACAAAGAGAATCAGACCGAAGTCCTGAACAAAGTTCAGTACATCCGCATTCTCTTTTATGCCGCCACGCATGAGCAAGTCACCAGCCAGAATGCCCACGAAGAGAATCCAAGTCACTCCTAATGAAATGCCTCCGATTTTAATCTTGTTTCCTAAGAAAACGCCGAAAGAGATAACGAGCGCATAGAGGATGACAGTATGTGCCACGCCACCACCAGTAGTGAAAAGTTCAATCAGCCAATCCATAATTTGTCTGTTTTTTTAGTAGGCCGGCAATAGGCTTCCATAGTTGGCTTTGAAGGTGTAACCTGTCAACTAAATTACCATATTTCCGATTTCGGGGTGCAAAGTTACTGTTTTTTTTCGGCTCTTATGTTCTTGATGGTGAAATTTTCAATATATTCGGGGTGAAAATCGGTATTCTTTGCTGTGACATTCAGATTCTCGAACACGAAATTGCTCAGGTGGTATTGTTCTTCCTTCTGTTGTACGTTGAAGAACACATCACAGACAAAGTTGATGTTTCGCATAGTGATGTGGTCACTGTACGACATGGGTGTGCTTTCTCTCCCCTTCAAGTCATAGAATTGTGTCCATGGAGCCACCAAGATGAAGTTCTTGGCATTTCCTTCGATATCTTCCACAGTAACATACTCGTACTGCTGTGGCGTGTCGGGACGCATCTTTAACCATAGAAGGTTGTTCGCTTCGTTCACTTTGATGCGGCGCAAGATGATGTTGTGGTCGTAAACCGATTCGCTTCCAAGCGTTAAGCAGCCGTGGCAGAATCCATATTCGCAGTCCTCGATGAGAATGTTCTCATTACCACCATCGCCCACCATTTCTGGAAATTGATGAATGTCGATGTTAGAGTAGGGGGTGCGCCAATAATCGGCATACGGACCCTTGCCGCCTTTGATGGCTATGGCATCGTCATTGACACTCATATAGCAGTCTTTCACGAGAATGTTTTTCACTACATCTAAATCAATGGCGTCAGTGCTTGGTGCTTTCACGGGAGCAGCAGGAGAATAGATGTGAAGACGCAGTAGTTTCACGTTCTCGCTATTGTAGATATGTGTTGTCCAGAATGCCGAGTTCTGCAATTTCACCCCTTCAATCTGTACGTTCTTGCTGTTGCTCACATACACTAAGCGTGGACGCTGTTCGTCTTTATTTGTACAACGTGGGTTCCAGCTGCGGCGTTCCCAAAAGTGTTTCCAATAGGTATAGCCATTGCCGTCGATTGTTCCCTTGCCGGAGATGGTGAATCCGTCCAAGCCGTCCGCATTGATGAGGGCTGCGTAGTAGAGGCATGTTTCTCCCTCGATGCGGGTCTTTAAAATAGGGTAGTCGCTTGGATTATTGCTGCCCATTAGCGTGGCACCATCATTGAGGTGAAGGTGTACGCCTTGCTTAAAGAATAGGGCGCCTGTAAGGTAGGTCCCTTCGGGCACTACAATTACTCCGCCGCCTTCTGCCGACACCTTGTTGATGAGTTGCTGCATCTCGGCTGTGTGTATTTCCCCGTCGTTCACTACGCCATAATCTGTCACGCGATATTGTCTGCCTAACTTGGAAATTTCCACTGGCGTAGTTTGCTTGAACCATGCATTTATTGCTGTTCCGTCAGGCCATAGGTCTGCAGTCTTTCGGGCAAAAGATGGCATGCACATGAGTGCGCATGCCATCAATGATATGAGTCGGTATTTCATCTTATTTGATATAGATTGTTTCGCTGGAGCCATCGCTATACTTGATGACGTTGAAGCCCTTAGTGGTTTTCTGCAATTGGATGCCTCCCGTTGTATAGATGCCCACCACGGTCTTGTTTCCATCTGGGGTTGTGTTATCCAACTCAATGGAGTGGATGCCAGTCGCAATAGCGGCGTTCTGGTATGCCTCCAATTCATCTTCGCTGATGATAATCCATTGTTGTGTAGTGGCATCATCACTATAGTTGAACGATGTTTGTACAACCGTCCCGTAACCATTCGCGCTCGACAAGGCGTTGGCACTCATCGATTTGAATCCGTCGGTCGTCCATGTGAACCAATAGCCATGTGTGGTGACGGTGTTCTTGCCTGTACCTATCGTCACATCGGTACGGTCTGGCATCAATTGGAACAGTTCGTCATTGGTGGGGGTCGTGATATTCTTCAATATGATACTTGATGCGTGAGAAAGGTATCTGCCTGAGGATGCGTTCTTGAACATGTAGTACCCCTTCTTGGCATCGAACTCAATGTACCATGCAGCCTCGTCGCTGATGGATTCGCCTGGCAAGTATGGTTTCCAGCTAGCAGAGCTGATGCCGCGGTGATAGAGCAATCCTTCGCCAAGTCCGCGATTGGAATCCTTGTTCATCAGATAATACTTCTTGTTGTCATCAAAGTTATACGTGTAGCCCGAAATGCCGTTGTGGGTTGTATACCACCAGCCACTGGAAGTAGGATCAAGGCCATCGATGAACATTCCACGCAAGATGCACATGCCACCAATATATTGAATTTCTTGGTGCTTGTCGTTGCTGGAACCATTGACAAGCCAATCGTAAGAGGCGTATATATCCTCCTTGCCGCCCCAGGCGTGTGTGCCGTCACCTTTGAATATGTATTCAGAGTTGCCCAGTTCATTCTCTAGGAACTGATATGCTTCGTTTGTGGCACGGCCCTTCCACCACCAGTCGTGGAGGTTAGTGTCACTATATCGTTCTCCGGTTCCTACTCCTACGCCATGGCCCGTCTCGTGTAGTACGGTGCCAATAGCTTGATTGGCCGTGTTTTGACTGATGCGCATATAGCCTCCGTATGAGCAGTCTGCCGTACCACTTCCTGCACCAGCGCCTGGAACATAGTGCCCTTGCAAGTGGAAGCCTTGAATGCCAGTCCATTCATTGAAATAGTCAATGGTTTCCTTGATGGCATTGCGGCAACGTGCATTCGTCGCTTCATCCGGCCCTTCTTCGTCCCAGGACCAAGTGCAAGTGCCTTTAGGCATGGTGACAATCTTGACTTCATCGCCGTATGCCACGGTGTATGTTTTGTTGATGACGTAAGGCCGTAGGTAATAAACTGTGGCAGGCTTAAGTCCTGTAATGTGGAAGAGAGTTCCTTTAAGTGAGAATGATTTTGTGCTGCGATTGTCTAGCACAGTAGGGGCATGCTCAGTGCTCCAGCATACACCTTGCTCGAGAATATTGCTGCCTGCAATAGTGGCACGCATCAGTGCTTGTGTGGCACCTGTAGCGACATATGTGACTGTCTTCTTTACAGCAGGAGCCGTGCCTGAACCAGGTTCTGGATTGGCAAGATTGAATGCGAAGATGGCTTTTTTTAGGATGTCAACCTCTTCCACGAGGTCATCTGGGTCGGAATTTCCGCTTGTCACCAATGCTGTTGCATGGTCTAGTTCGGCTTTCAGTGCCTCTGCGCCATTCTTGTTTTCGTCATATGTATTGTTTGCGGCATCCACTTGTGTTTGCAGGTTCTTGTAGAGTGCGATGGATGTCTTGGCAAGGGCATTGGCTTCCGTTAGTGCTGTTCCTGCATTTTGTACTTCTTCATCTGTTGAGGCTGTGCTGATAGTTTGTCCTGCGAGGATGGCTGTATTCAGAGCTGTCGAAGCTTCTGTTGACATCATGCTGCCTTGTTGTGCTGTGGCTGTACTCAACTGGGTTACGACTGTTTTGTACTCCGTAATGGCTGTTTTGGCATGCGCAATTGCTGCTTCCAGATTCAGATTCGCAGCTTTCACGTTTGCTTCAAGAGCATTGGCGGGGGCATCTTTAAGTGCTTCACCTGTTACAATGGCTGTGTTGAGCTCATTGTAAGCTGTGATGGACATGTTGCTTTTGATAGTAGAGCTGGCCGTGCTCAGTTCTGACAAGAGCGTTTTGAACGAAGCAATGGATATGCGTGCCTGTTCAATGGCTGCAATGATTTGCTGGGCTGCATTTTGGATGTCCTCACTGGTCGATTCAACAGTCATGGATTGGGCTGTTTCAATAGCGGATGAAAGGGTTGTTGATGCGTCACCTGCCATCGTGTTTTTTAGGAGTGATTCACCTGTAGTGATGTAGCTTTGTAATGCATCTACCGTGCTTTGAGCATCCAATTCGCTTACAAAGCGGAGGCGGAAATTGTCAACACTAAGCCAATTACCCTTGGCATTCTCCGCAACAAAGCCGATTTCCACATCGCCTGCAATGTTTGTGAAAGCAAGAGTGTATTCTTTGGCGGTGTTGACCGTTCTTTTGGTTGTGGTGAATACTGCGAAGATGTAGGCGCCTGTTTTGCTTGTAGTAGGGGTACTCTCCACGATGTTTTGTCCAGAAACAGTCAATTCATAGTTTCCATTAGGCAGGTTTTTCAAGGTTTGTTTGATGGATGCGCTACCTACTGTTCCTGATGCAACCCACTTCTCTACATAGATGTTTCCGTCTGTCAGCGCGAATACACCATTTGTCTGAGGTTCCATCTCTTCATACGTCCAGCCTGTGAGTCCATCTTCAAAACTCGGATTGGTAATGTATGCAGTCATGTCATTGGCAGCGTCATAGGCTTCAATGGCATCATAAAGAGCTGAAGTGGCATCCAGCACACTTTGTAAATCAGTTTCCGCATTGTCGTACACGGATTGTCCGGCATCGATGACGCTTTTTAGTGCAGCGGCTTCTTTGCCTGTTTCGTTGTAGCGATTGTTCGCTGTTTTGAGGGCCGAGTTCAAGATGGTTTTATCAACAGCCATGTTTGTGCCCAACAATTGTACATAGTCCACAATGAGTTTGGCTGAGTTAGCAGAACCTCCGCTGGCAGCCTTCATGCCGAATTGGATAGTTCCTTTTGTGCGTTTTGTCAGCGTGAATGTGATTTCGTCAACGGTCCAGCTCATAGCCTTGTAGCTGGTTCTGGTGGAAGTGACAGCGGTGCCGGAGCTGGGAACCCATGCCAGTTGTGACGTGGCTGATGTGACATTGCTTCCGTTGTAGGTGGGCACCCTTAGGGTGTAGGTTCCTGCTGGGAGATAGACACTCTGTGAAAATTTGAACGTCTGGTCCCATCCTGTCGAAAAGGCCAAGCCTCCACCTGCTTCTCCGTCATAGCCCGTTTCGGGTACAGTAGCTGTATTGAAGACTCCCTTAAATCCAAATTCATAAGTGCCCACAATGGTGTATGTGGCACTAAGGGTTGATGTCCAACCTTTCACACTCTTGATTTCCTCTGCAACATTTGTAGTCTGGCCGGATTTGTAGTCAAATTTATCATCAAACCCGTAGTTTTCAAGGTAATATTTCGTGATGTCAATCTGTGCGTTGACGCACAATGCTATTACCATCAGGAAGTTGATTAGTATAAGCTTTCTCATACAAAATATGTAGGTTAATAGTTAATTAGTTGTATTCGTTATAAGGAGATTGCTGTTTCCAAAGCCAGACGCATCATTTCTGTGAATGAGTTCTGTCGTTGTTCGGCAGTCAGTTCGGTGTGGTCCACAAAGGAGTCGCTAATGGTGAGCAAGCAAGCGGCTCGTTTGCCTAATTGACGGGCATTGTGGAACAAGGCGAAACTCTCCATCTCCACGCAGTCGCTGCCGGTTCGCTCAGCGATGTCCTGCCATGTGCCTTGTGAAGCATCTGCATAGAACACATCGCTGGAATGGACGACGCTCTTTTTGCATTCAATGCCTAATTCTTCTGCTTTCTTTTCGATGGCGCTGTTCAGTTCAGCACTTGGCTTGATGCTGTGCGATGTCTCACCACCTTGAAGCTTTGCGAATGTGGAATCACTGTAGGCGCTGTCGGCCAGTGTGACATCCATCACTTTCAGCCATGGACGGTAGCTGCCTGCCGAACCAATACGAATGATGTTCTCCACACCGTAGAAGTGGTACAATTCGTAGGAATAGATGCCAATGCTGGGCATGCCCATGCCACTAGCCATCACGGATACAGGAACACCATGATACAGGCCCGTGTATCCCAGCACGTTGCGCACGGATGTGACCAAGCGAGCATCTGTTAGGAAGCTCTTTGCAATATACTTAGCTCTCAATGGGTCGCCAGGCATCAGAACGGTCTTGGCAAAAGCTCCGTCTGGGGCTGATATGTGTGGAGTGGCCATAGTTCGTAAGATTGAAAAGGTCATGAATACTGATATATCGTTGCAAAGATAGTGCTTTTGGAAATCAGCGCCAAAAAAAGACAAGAAAAAGAATTGGCGAGGAATATTCAAGTCCTTATCCACAGCCTCTATTTCGCCTTGCCCTGCGCATGTATAATCGTGCACCCTGCGCTATTAATTATGCGCAGGGTGTGTGATAATATATGCGCACCGTGCGGACGTAGAGACGTTGTGGGGGCTCTTCTGCTTGTGGGAAGGGTAGGAGGAAAAAGAGGAGAAAAAGAAAGGGGACATACCATTTTGGAATGGCATGCCCCCTTGGAGTGGGTTGTGACTGTATGGCTTATCTTGTGCCATCATCCACTGGATTTATTTCTTCGGTACAGTGAAATACCAGTTCTTCTGATCTTTCAGCTTGGCATAGAGATTTGCATTATAGCCATCTACACCTGGTGCTTTTGAGGTAGCAGCCTTAGTGCCACGGTTAGCAATCTTCAGGGCAAGCCATTCTGTTCCATTGAAACCAGATGCGTTTTTATGCTCGGCTACGCGCACAAGGTCTGTGAAGCGGTTGCCTTCAAATGCAGTTTCCAGTGCCAACTCGTCCACAATGATGTTTTCCACCGCATTGATGGAATCTTGCAGCTGTGGATGAGCTGTGCTTCCCAACTGCGCGGCCAACAGATGGTCATAGTCATAATAGGTGCGGTCGTACTTACCAGCGATGTGGGTGACAATGTTCTTTGTGGAAGTGAGGCTGCTCATGCCAACGCCTCTGGCATGAATACCATAAGTGTTATTCCAGACGTCTCCGCTGAAGTCGAGCATGCTGTTGAAGGCTTTCAGACGAACAGTGTCTGTGACATAGTACATGGCCATCTCATCGTTGTAGTTGAGCTTGCCAATGGTGTCTTGGTACACAACATAGTTCTCCTTTATCTCGTCGGCAGACAAGCTGCACTCTACAAAGCTACCTTCTCCATCTTTCTCGAAGAATGCTTTGTTGGTAGGATCCTGATAGATGAAGTTGTTCTCTTCAGTCTTGTGAGTGTAAATCTGGTAGCCAACTTCATCCTCAAACTTGTCGATGTATTCTTTGCTGATGGTAGGTAGGGTGTACTTGTTGATACCGTCCTTTAAGATGGCAAACGCAAACTCAGGATAGCCTGCACGGTTGATGGCTTCTGCCATGCGGAGCCAGATGAGAGTCTTGCGGTAAGTAGGGATTGTGTAATAGAATGTGCCTCCATGAGCAGCTTTGCTGCAAAGTGGGTAGGATTCATCAATGCCTTGTGCATTAGAGTAGGTATATGACTCTACAGAACCATAGTAACGGGCATCGCAATTCTCTACAGGAGTGGCCTCGATTTCACCGCTGGAAGAGTTGATGACGCGCATTTGGATGTATGTCTGTTGATTCACCACATCTTGGTAGGCATTAGATGGAGCGTATTGGCGCTTGTTGGTGCGAGAGACAGAAACTGCGCCTGAAGACTGGTCTTCATTGTCTGCATTGCTTTCAGTAGAAGAACTGTTGGTTGTGCGCTGAGATGAAGATGTCTTATAGCCGAAGATGTCTGCCACACGGGTGAGCATCTTTCCATAGCCTGCATTGGCAGAGCTTGGGATGGAAGAAATGATTTCGTTCGATGAGTTGTTGGTATAAGTGCCAGCCCATCTGCCCCATTCTGTTGGTGTCACAAGTCCAAGTGCCTCAAAATCGCCTTGATCGATGATACCACCGATGCTGCCTAAATAGGCATAGTATTGCTGAGGGAGTGGGGTGGCTTCTCGTTTCAGGTACTCATAATAGTACTGAGCAGCCTTGGTGTAGTCGCTGGTTGTTGCACCACGCAGCAAGTAGAGGTCGCCCAATACGATGCGTACAGGAATCATGATCAATTTGTTGCTGATCTGAACGGCTCCATTGTCCAATGTACCAAAAGCCTCAGTGTTGGAACCACCATGCTGAGGATAGCGCATGTCAACAAAGTTTTCCAATCCATCTGCCAGAATCTTGTCTATCAGGTTGTCCTTGTTGACAACGTCACGTGCATAATTAAAATTGTCAATAATGCTTAACTTGTCAACAGGCTTAGTGATATAAGGCACCTCTTTGTAATTCTTGACCAACTGAAGGTAGGCCCAAGCGCGAATCGTCTTGACCTGTGCATACTCGGGGAGCATGAACTTGATGTTGGACTTCACCTTGTTGGTGTCGGCATAGTGAATGTAGAAGTTGCAGTTGTTGATGATATTGTAATAATCTCGAATCTGCAGCATCGAGCATGTGCCGTCTTTAGGATCGTCAAAGTTGGAGATGGCGTACAGTGTGTCGGTTGTGTACTGGGTTGATGCGACAAGGTCGCCGCGTATCTCTCCAAGGATGACTTGACGCTCAGCCACATCCTGCATGGCACGCATGATGCCACGATAGGAGTAGAGCGTGTCTTGTGCATTTTTGTATGCTTTATCGCCTGTATCAACTGTCATCATGTCCTCGCAGGAGGTTGACACAGCACCTGTGGCAATGACTGCAGCGAAGGCGATGGTTTTCAATATATTCTTCATGATTCTTTCGTATTACAAGTTGATTTTTACACCGAGATTAAAGCTTCTGTTGCTTGGAAGCATGCCTGTGTCAATGCCTTGGTAAAGCACACCGTTGCTGCATGAGAACTCTGGGTCTTTGCCTGTGTATTTGGTCAAAGTAACCAAGTTGTTGGCTTCTCCCCAGATGGTAACGCCTTGAATCCAAGAAGCATTGATTGGCCATTCGTATGAGATGCGGACTTTCTTCAGCTTGAGGTAGGAACCGTCTTCAATCCAACGGTCAGAGAAACGCTCGTTGTCCACCCATGCTTCGGACTCTGTGGCCATGGCGCGAGGCAGAAGGGCACGGTCGCCTTCTGATGTCCAGCGGTTGACAGCGGCTCTTGTCTGATTGTAGAAGGTGTTGAGTGACTCCAATCTTGAACGCTGATAGTTGTAAATGTCGTTGCCAACTGAATACTTGAAGTTGATGTCAAGGCTCCAGTGCTTATACGAAAGGTTGGTGTAGATGGTGCCGTAGATATCTGGGTTAGGATTGCCTATCACGGTCTTGTCGTGGTCGTCAATCACACCATCATTGTTCTGGTCCACAAAGTGCATGTCACCGGCAGAGAAGTTGCGGTATGGTGTCTCTTTGATGCCGGTAGGATACTTCAGATAACCGTCTTCAGTCTTGGTTGTTGCATGGCTTGCTGCTGCGTCTGTTGAGAATACGCCTGCGGTCTCATAGCCGTAGAATACACCTACAGACTTGCCGACTGATGATAGAACTTCAGCACCATAGATGTTTTGTGTGTAGTCGCCCTCAGGGAGAGAGGTCAACTTGTTCTTGTAATGTCCCATGGTTGCGCCGAGTTGCCATTTGAAGTTCTTTGTGTTCGCCACAATGACGTTCAACTTGACATCTACGCCGATGTTGCGGAGAGAACCGTCGTTACACAGATAACCGTCCAATCCAGACAGATAGCCGATGCTCTTCTGAGTAATCAGATTGTCTGTGTTGGAAATGTAGAAGTCTGCACCTGCCTGGATGCGGTTCTGAAGGAACGAGCCGCTGAGCCCGAGGTTCCAGCGACGTGTTGTTTCCCATTGAAGAGATGGATTTTCAATGTTAGTCAACTGCAGGGCTGTTGCAGTTCTCAGGAAAGTGTATGACTTGAAGTAGGTACGAGCTGCGGAATAGTCAAAGTTGTCGTTACCTGATTCATCGTAGCCTGCTGTGAACTTCAGGTAATTGATGAATGGCAATTGACGCATCCACTTTTCATTGCTGATAACCCAACCGGCTTGGAGGCTGGGGAAGAGTCCCCATCTTACACCAAAGAGCTTGATGCCTTCATCTGCCTCAGAACCGAAACGGGAAGATGTTTCTGCAGACAATGTTCCTTCAAGGAAGTAGGTGTTTTTGATGGACCAGCGTCCGAAGAGATAGTATGCCAGGTTGTTCCAACCATCCTGATTGCCTTCCACTTCGCGGTAAGTGGCGGTCATGTTTGGCATCTTGTCGTTACCAGGATTGTATGAACGCATATATGAGTCTGAGAATCTGTTGCTCGTGAAACGGAGGCCACCAAACGCCATCACATCGTGCATACCGTAGTTGGCAGACCAATGGGCCCTGAAGTCTTCGTTAATGGCAGTCTCTTTTGAGAAGAGTGATTTTACCATGGATGTCACGGTGCCATAGCCTTCATATTCGAAGTATGGGCTACCTGCATTGGGAAGGAAGTACTTCTCGTTAGAACGATTCAGCTGATAGGCGAAACGATTCGTCAGGTAGAAGTGCTTGTTGATTTCCCATTTGGGCATGATGTTCAAGTTGAACTGAGTTACTTCTTGGCGGTTTTTATTGTCGCCTTCACCATTCTTGAGAATCCAGTAGGGGTTGGCAAGAGCGGTGTTGGTGCCATAAAGAGAAGCGAAATCGAACGGATAGTTCTCATCGTCAACATATTTGCCAGCATATGTGCTGGACAGATGCAGTTTGCTGTCGTCACCTGCGTAGTAGCCATACTTGGAAAGGAATGGAGCTTGAATGAGACCCAGTACATTGGGAGCTGTAATGGTTTGAGTGGTATAGGATTCAGCCCATCCGTTGTCGCGTAGATTGTAGGCCATTTTAGAATAGGAAAGGTCCAGTTGTGTGGACAGATTCTTGATCAGTTTGATATCGGTGTTGAAGCGAATGTTCAGACGATCAAAATCATTCTTCTTGGCTGTTGACTCAGAGTTTGTATAACCTAAAGCAAGGCTGTACATGGCCACATCGTCACCACCTTGTACATTGATTTTATAGTTTTGTGTGGTAGCTGTGTGGTAGAGGTTATTTGACCAGTCCGTTTCATTATGGAACATTGGGTACCAGTAGTAAGATGGGTTGCTGTTCAGGAACGGAATGGATGAGTTCGATGTAGTGTGCTCTGAACCATAGGTTGTTGTGCCCATCAAGTCACTGAGATAATGGCGATATTGCTCTGCATTCATCATCGGTGTGAGCGAAGGCTTGAGCTCAAAGCCAATATTGGCGCTGACATTAATTTTTGTCGCCATTGAGTGACCACGTCGTGTATTAATGAGTATAACGCCGTTACCGCCGCGGGCACCGTATAAAGCTGTTGCATTCTTCAATACTTCTACAGACTCAATGTCTTCAGGATCGATGCCTGCCAAGATGTTGTTGAAGAATCCTTCATGGATGCTTGTGCGGTCTAGCTGTGGATCAATAATCATACCATCGAGAACGATGAGCGGTTGAGCATTGATATTGAGCGAATTAAGACCACGAATGAACATCGCAATGCCTTGACCTCGTAAACCCGAACGATTAATGGTGTGGATGTCACCAGACAGGAGATGGTCTATCTCTTCGTCGGCAATGATTGCAGATGTTGTCTCAACTAATGCTTTGCTAGTTGCTGTGATGCCAGTGGTGGGAGCATATGTCTTATTGAAGACGCTGCTATAAAGACCAACAGATGGAACTGTGGCGCCGTCAAAACCTGTTTGAACGTCATTGTAGCCAAGCACTGTTATGTAGAGTGAATTGACAAACGTGGGTACTTTGAACGTGTACTTGCCGTCTTCGCCAGTCATGACGGAGTACCGGTCAAATCCGTATGCTTGTACTCTGGCTCCGTCTATGGGCTGTTTGGTGGCGGCATCATAAACATAGCCACTAACCTCTTTCATCTCGTATTGAGGAGCCTGAATGGTTGCCCGGACAGGTTTGGCGGGGGCGTCTGTTGCTTCTTGGGCACATAGGGCCGAAACTCCTGATAGCATCATGAGTCCGAAACCGAGGCGAAGCATGCCTATATGCATATTTTGATTTTTCATTTCTTTTCTATTTATATATAAGTTCTTGGGAGTATTGCTCCACGCGCTTATGATTGTTTACCATTCTTTAGGTTTCAGAATGATTGAATTAACCCAAAATTCACGGCAGTATTGCTTTTCTGTCGATTTGGACTTGTTCTCAATCTCTATGACTGGATAGGCATCGTTACCCAGTCCATAATAACTGATGGGAAACTCAAAATCCTTTGCTACACAGATCGTGTCTGTGAAATCTACATTCCCATTGTCATTGAGGTGTACATTTCTGTTGACAAAGTTGTATGTATTATACAATGATGAGCCACTTCCATATTCAACAGCATCTTCGTTAGGATTCCTCAACTTTTGGTTCTTTTCCCGTTTCTTTTCTGTGTCGTAAGAGATGGATACAGAAAACTTGCTGGGCTTCTCCAAATCGGTGTTGTAGTTGAAAACGATATAGATGTCGTATTTGCAAGACAAAACATTAGAAAGTTTAAAGTCTATCTTAGGGTTGCTGGTAGAAGACCTGTTTACAACTTTGTAGAAGGTGTACTTGAAGGTTGAATCAGTTTGAACATCATATTTTTCGTCTCCTTCGCCAATTGTGACAACTGGGTCTATATATGTCTGTGTGTAGAAACCAGAACGATTCACATTGATTGTTTTAGAGTCCGGCCATTCCATCTGAAGCTGGTCAAGAGTGGGGGCGTAGATGTTGTAGGGGTAGGGGTACTGATCAACGATGTATGCGCTACCATTACTGAGCGTTACAGGGTCTTCATTACCAAACATCTCTGCATAGCTATCAATTTCTATTACGCTAAGAGGATTCCCTGGATTAAGCGTGCCTGTTTTCTTGAATTTCCGACCAGCTGTAGAATAGAGTGAATCTCCTTTTTCATCCAACTTTTTGATGTCATCCAATGTGGAAATTGGGGAACGCTTATATTGCCAGTTCGCATTGAATACAAGGTTGCGGCAAATGACATCTTTGGAATAGAAATCCATGATGGAATCCAGCTCTTCGTCTGTGAATACCTTTTCCTTCTCATACTTCGCATCGTCACCAGTTTCTGTCGTTGTATGGAATTCTTGTTTGTATGATTTCTTCATCTTGAAGTACTGTTGCGTCTTTTCTAAAACGGCATTCCATGCGGTGTTAGTTGGAAGAACCATCACATAGTTTGAGTCTTCGCGCTCCAAATAGGCACCGATGTAATAGTTTGAATAGTCATTGGAAGTGCTTGTGACGGAATCAACCCACGTGATTTTACCATCGATTGTTGGACCTTGTGTGGATGCATACTCATTGAATTCCGTCTTTTGGAATTTCTTGATGAAGTCATTGATGCCACTCAAGTCTTCACGTGTGCCCATGTACTCATAGAGGTTAGGCAGATATTTGGTGGGGTGAGCCAATATGTGGAGCGCACCATTGGACACTCTTACGTTTGGCTCGGTCATTGCAATTCCTTGGAAAGTTCCTTCATCAAAGTTCAGCCAAGCGGATTTGCTGTTAAGGAGATTCACTTTAACAGAACCATTGCCAATAGCAGAGCGACTGTAGCGAGTCATGTTGTTGCGAATCAATTCCATCTCTACTTTGTAGATGCTGTCTCTGATGCCAGACTCAATCAGTCCCTTGTAATAAGCGTAGTCAAATGAGTCATTAACTGGTGCCCATACGGTGAAAGTTTGGGTATTATTCAGCAGATCGGCATAGGTTTCAGGGGTCGCTTTCTGCTCATTCTTTGAATAATAGACACTCTGCAAGATGTCTGCGAAATTGCTGAGCCGCTCGTCGTTTTGGATCGTTTTCCAAATCGTCTGCTTGCTTGCAGTATCAGACGTGATGTCAAAATGATCGTCTGAACAGGCACTGATGCCTGCAGCTAACGCTACAGTCATCAATGAACCCGTAAACCATTTTATATTATTAAGCTTCATATTCTTTGATATTTTTGATTACCAAATGTCTTCGTTCCTTTCTCCGTTGAATACAGATTTTGGAACCATCTCGATAAAGTCGTAGAAGAACTCCTTGCGGTTATTGTTCAACACAGACTTGAAGCGAATCCAATAGGTCTGACCGGCTTCAAAATCGCCTGTATAGATAATCTTACGGACATTATTGGCATTGTCGCGTGCTGTTAAATGAGGACAGCCACCACTAAAGTTCTCTTGGTTCTTGGTAGCAGTGATGTATTTGGGCCCCTTCATGAAACCAAGATTTCTCATGGTCTTCTGATTCTCATAGAGGCTGGTGGAGTCGGTGCCTGCAGGGTGAATCTCTTTCTCTTCAACCCAACCAGTCAAGTCTCGACCAGTACCTGTAGAACGCAGGTCAAGTGGGGTACCAATAGCTGGTAAATGTTTTGGGTCTTCTCCTAAGTATACCTGTACCATGCCACGGTTATCGCTGACCCACACTCCAAAACGCACCTCGTATGTGCCTGAGCGGGGAACTGGTGGCAATTTCATTGTGAAATCTACAGGACCACGGATATTGAACTCGTCAATTTGGTAGTCTAACCATGAACCACCGTGCTCGTAGCGTGTATTGGGCATGTATTCGAACTCGGTTTCATAGGTCATGTCACAGATGTTGTCAAAATAGTCTGTTGGGAAGAACCATGAGTCTTCGCGGTTTTGGCGCATGTTGTTGGTCATCATCTCTGGAAGGAGTGCTGTGACATCGTAACGTTGACGTTCGTTCAGCACATTTGTTGCAACTTCTTCATTCCAGATGAGAATGTCCTCAATAGGCCAGTATATACCGTTTTTACAGTCATTATCTTCTACATTGGTCTCAATTCTGATTCCTGGTATCTTTTCTGATAATATTTTGTTTTCATTATAAGTTCTTGGGTTGTAAATGGACTTTCGGTTGATGCGTAATTCACCCTGACGAAGACCTGTAACTTTGAGAGAGCGGCGTTGTATGCCCATTGTTTCCCAATATTCCCAAACGTTCACTGTAAAACGTTTGTTGTTGTCTTGCAAATCGGAGGCATCACGGCCATATTCATTCGCAGATACGACGAGTTGCGTTTTTACCAGTTTCTCTGGAAGGATATGATAAGCAACAAATTGGTTCAACCAGTTTCTGTCATCATCGAAGTCGTTATCTGTCCATGTAGTTTTGTGACTACCATTGGTGTCGTCATCATAGTAGTTGTGCTGTTGTACATAACTCTTCAATGCTTCAATGAATTCAGTTTCTGTTGCTCCTTCATTAAGGGAGAGTTTCTCTCTCAAGACGTCATCCGTCTCCACAAAGATTGTGTATCCGTATTCACGCTGCTTCGGGAACTTACCGGTATAGTCGGAGTAACGGCACGTTACCTTTTCTCCGAGTTTATCGTAGTACTTCTCTTCCCATTCTGTATCTCTCCATTTGTTGATTTTTTTATCCCAACCAGTTTTTTCCAAGAGCCGGCCAAACATCTGTGTGTTGGCTGTTGCCATGATCATTTCTGCAATACTAGACTTGGAAGGAGAAATGACGTGGTCAATGGTGTGGATATAACCATTCTCTACTTCAATATCACCATTGATGACTTTTGAATAAGCGTTGATATACAGTAATGTGTTGTCTTCAACATCGTTGGTGTAGTGCGGGGTGATGTAGCGATTGTTCATGTTTGTTACCGACAGTGGCTCATTTGCCACAAAGTCTGTAGTCATGAACGCTGTGCTGTTACCATTGTCTATGATGGAGTTAAACACAATGTATTCTGCTACAGAATCAGGAATTTCATTGATATCTGTAGTTTCGACTTCACCAACGGCCAACAAAGAGTCAAGATATGACTTGATGGCTCCATCTGTAGGTGCAAAGCATGTGTAATTACCACGGGCATCCAGTAACTCTTTCATTGTAGATGAAGAGTGTTTGCTCAGATGTATTTTATTCAGCAGGGAGAGATAGTTGCTGAACGAATCGGTGTGGTGCTCGAAGTAGTCGGTCATCATTTCGCCTGTGAAAGTGTAGAGGTCACGTTCGTCGATGTCCTCTTTGCACGAATACATGGCCATGGTTGCAAGAGCACACGCCATGAGTGGTGCTCCGCAATATTGTTTTATGTGATTCAGCATGTTCATAATTCAAACAATTATAAATCTTCGGTTCTTGAAGAAGTCTCATTGACTGACCATACCCCATTTTGGTAAAGCCAGCTGTTATTCTTGATTTCTGTGTTATAAACAGGTGAGAAGAGGGCCTGTATGTGAGCTAATTTCACCTTGACAGAGTTCATGTCATCTGTTTTCTTCTTGCTGTAAATCTTCAGCATCTCAGACGTTCCACCCCTTCTCAGCGCATAGCGTACAAGATCATACCAACGCTTGCCTTCTCCGTAGAATTCCCGTTGGCGCTCATCCAAAACCAAGCGCTCCAAAGTCTCTTTCGTATTGAAATTATCAGGTTTCAAAGAGTCGTTTCTTGCACTTGTATTGTGCTGTTTATCATATGCGTATGGATTAGAACGCTTGAAGACATCACGCACATACTTGAAGCCTTCGGCCAATTTTTCAGTATCCAGATTGTCTTCGTTGCCATATAATTGTGAGATAGCCTCTGCCTTCATCAAGAAGATATCTGGCATGCGGTAGAAAATCCAGTTGGCATTGTTGTTTGAACGTACTACCTGGTTGATAGTGCTGGTCGTGAGATTTTTGTCTTTATTAGATGTTAAGTAATCATCTTTTGCAAGAGGCCCTCTTTGGGTAATAGTAGAGTAGACATATTTTGCAATATTGAAGCTCTCTTGGGTGCTAGTAAAGATAAAAGAGTTCCAGCGTCTGTAGTCTGTTCTTGAGAAAACATAATCAGATTCTATATTAGGATTATCGCTGGCATCATTAAAAAGACTGATGCTTCCCGTAAACACGCCTGCTTTTCCTTCTTTGTTGGAAAAGAGATTGCTTATCATCGTGTTCTCGCATGATACGCCATCAACTTGTAGTTCAAAGATTGATTCTGAAGAGTTCCCTTGTCCGAAAATCTTAGTGTATGCAGATGAACTCAAGTTGCTACCTGTCTTTTTACTAACATTTGCAACCAACAAGTCTTCTTCTGACAAAGTCGTGATATCTTCCATAGGATCTTCTTCTAGTGTGCGCTCTACCAAATCCAACATCTCGATGGAGAGAATCTTGTCACAATAGTTGATGCAAGCCAGATAGTCATCATCAGCCGTAGTTGTATACTCTTCTTCGCGCTGGAGGTTGTTTATTTCTGTCTTGGAGCCATTTGCTTTCAGATTTTGGTATTCACCATTATAGTTTTTGGCGAGTGTGATCTTTGTGAAAGGGTGGTTATTGCCTGCTTTGTAAGAAGCACGCCACAAATAGACATCAGCCAATAGTGCATAAATGGCTTGACGTGTAATACGTCCCTTGTTTTGAACTGTATTGCCGTAGTCAATAGTTGCATCTTGCATGACTGATTCAAGATCAGTGATAATATTATTGAGCACTGTCAGTTGTGTGGATTGGGCTTGACGGAGCTCTTGTGAATCGTTGTTGTAGTCCGTAGTTACATAAGGCACTTCGCCAAAAGTGCGTACCAGATAGAAGTGGCATAAAGAGCGTAGAGCTATAACTTCTGCTCTGATAGGCTTCCATTGAGCTTCTGAGAAACTTTGGTCTTTCTGAACAATCTCTGGGCCATGAGATAGAACCTTGTTGCAATAGTTAATGGCGTTATAGAAAGGAGTCCAGTTGAATTGGCCATAAGTTGGGAGAAGATTTGCCTTGATGATATTAGCATCAGCATCAGAGCGATTCGTTGAACGTTCAAAGTTGTCAGAACGTTCTTCGCCCCAATTGATGTACCTTGTTAGCATATCATTCTCAGCCATACGTCTATAACAAGCCATAACGGCATTGTCTAAGTCGTTTCTGTCTTCCCAGAACTCTTCCTCTACAATTCGGTCTGTTGGAGTGATGGTTAAGAAATCCTCACAAGATGAGAATCCTATACCTGCACCAACAGCAATCAGTCCGCAGAGGGTAATATTTTTAATGATATTATTCATGTGTCGTTGTTTTTAGAATCCAAGATTTACACTAAGCGTCACTGATTTAGCACGTGGAGTTTTGCTGTTGTCTGTACACATGCTGTATTGACCGTATGAAACTTCAGGATCTATGCCTGTATATTTCGTAAGCACGAAAAGGTTATTGGCAGATGCGCTGATACGTAGCGACTGAATTCCCAAGTCTTTACATGTCTTGTTTGGAAGTGAATAGCCTAACTGCATGTATTGAAGACGTAGGAAATCGCCTTTTTCAATATAACGGTCACTTGGTAATGAGTTATAGGAAGGACCGATTTTCTCGTTCATGGCACGAGGAATTTCGGTTATATCTCCATTTTTGCGCCAGCGCCATGCCACTGCTTGTGACTGGTTCTTGTTCGTAAGCATTGATTCATTCAGCAGACGTGCAACATTCGCAATCTTATTGCCCATGCGGTAGTTGAATGAAAGTTTGAGTGTCCATTGCCCGTAATTAAAGTTGAGGCCAAATCCACCTGTGATTGTCGGTAGAGAATTGCCTAGATAAACAATGTCAAGTTCATTGATTTGACCGTCATGGTTGATGTCTTCGTAAATGACGTCACCACCTTTGAACTCATAGTTCTGCCCTCCATAATCGAAGTACATGTGCAGTGGGTTACCTTTAGAATCATAGATGATGCTACCTGCTGCATCGCGTACAATTGGAGTCGTTGCATTTTCACCACGTTCTGCAGCTGCAGCTGCAGTCTTTTCACCATAAGTTTCTCGTGAAAGCTGCGTATATCCGCTATGTTCATAGTCGTAACGGTAAATTCCTTTATAACGGAAGCCGTAGAAAGAACCCAACGCATTGTTCACTTGGATACGTTTCAGATAGTTATCGCTTCCATTTGCGTTCTTGTAGGTGAAATCCTTGTTGATGTTAGCAAGAACCGTTGGATCCATATCTGTGATGGTCTGGAAGTTCTGCGCAAAGTTAAGGGTTGCGGACATGGAGAATTTCCCTTTCTTAAGGAACTTCCCAGTGTTGATGTAAAGCTCCCATCCATGGTTACGCATTCCTCCATCGTTTTTGTATGCAAGGGTATTATAACCTGAATTGCCAGAAATACCAAAGTTGCCCATCAACACATTATCCGTTTGTCTGTTATAATAGTTGAAGTCAAACTGCAACAGATCGTTGAACAAATTCAGGTTTGCACCGATGTTCCATGATGTGGTAGTTTCCCACTTGAGGTCTGTCAGTCTGAGAGATTCCGGTGCAATAGATTCACCGATGGTTCCATATGAACCAGTCGTACCATACTTGTTATACATCAAATATTCAGATGCAGGTGGGTTACCGTTTTTACCCCAAGATGAGCGGAATGACAACATGGATACAATATTCCCAATGTGTAAACGCTCGAAGAAGGGTTCCTGATTGATGTTCCATCTTGCTGAGATACCAGGGAAATTACCCCATTTGCGGCCAGCACCGAATCGTGTAGAACCATCTCTACGCAAGGTGGCGTCAAAGGAGTATCGGCCATCAAAGAATGCGATATGCGCACTTGCCAACATGGCAGCACTACGCCACTGGCTGGTTCCTGAATTAGCACCAGTCAGATAAGCAGATGCGATAGACGACGTAAGGCCAGTAGGAACACCGCTATGGTTGATTTTCTGGGATGTTCCATTACCAGTTGTAAATTCAAACTGCCCCATCACACTAGCTGTTATTACATCAGTGTTGAAGTGCGGTACGAAAATCAGTTTCTCGCGATTGGTAAAGGCTAGTGATTTGTACTCATAATTCGATGTTGTGTTGACACCACTTGACCACGAGTTAGTCGTCAAAGAAGCAGGGTAGTAAGTGTTCTCAGACTGGTTATAGATGTCCATATACACTTCTGCATTCAAATCCAACTGGTGTCCCTCATCATCCTTTGACAACAGTTTGTAGCGTAGATTGAACTGAGGAATGATACGGTATGTCGATTGGTTGTTGAATGCTTGGTTAGCTATTGCAACAGGGTTTCCAATCGCCTTCATGTCGCTAAGATAGTTGGATGAATAGTAATTGTCTCCGCTTTGTCCAGTTGTGGGGTGAGTTGGTAACATCTTATAATAGTCACCCGTCTTGTTTCCAAACTGGTCATACTCATAAATGGACATATTAGGCATGGCATCGTAGGCCTTACCCAAAATAGATGAGGTGGAACCTCCATCCCAGTTACGGTGCCAGTCTGTATAAGTAAGAGCGAAGTTACTTGAAAAGCGGATACGGTCAGACACATCATAGTCAAGTACCAGACGAGTGTTGAAACGGTCAAGTTCCTGCTTGATAATTGTACCAGTCTGGTGGTAATATCCGCCCGAAATGCGGAACTTAGCCTTCTCACCGCCACCATTCAGCGCAATCGTGTAATCGTGAGTTTGTCCGAACTGGTTGACTGCATCTACCCAATCAGAATTTCTGTTGAAGTTGTAATACTGTGTTGGCATAGAACGGTCGTAATTCAACTCCACCATGTTGGATGAGTTAGGATTCTGCTTCGGATTGAAATAAGCCTCTTTCAGCATCATGGTGTAACCGTCACCATCCAGCATGTTAAGTCCCTCAGGAGACCAAGAACCTGTGAACTTATACGAGAAGTTGATTCGAGTTTTTCCTGCAGTGCCTCGGCGAGTCGTAATTTCGAGAACGCCATTAGCGCCTTTTGCACCCCAAATTGCTGTTGCTGCAGCATCCTTCAGCACCTTGATTTCTTTAATATCTTCAGGGCTAATAGATAGAAGGGTAGAGAACTGCTCTTCATTGTCAAGATTCTCGAAATCGACTTTCTGTACGTCGGCAGGAAGCTCGAAGATGTTGCCGTCGACCACAATCAGAGGTTCCGCAGAACCATGGATGGAACTAACACCACGCAGACGCATAGAAGTACCTGCGCCTACGTTACCAGAGTTTGCAACGATGTCAAGGCCGGCAATCTTTCCTTGAAGAGCCTCGTCGGCAGATGCAAAAGAAAGGCCTTCCACTTCATCCATGCTCATTGTTTGTGTAGCTACAGAGATTTCTTTCAGCGGAATAGACATTCCGTTGCTTTGAACTTTGGGCTTAGCTTTTACCACAACCTCTTGCAGCTGTGTATTATCTTGCAAGCGGATGTTGAATTTAGTGGTATTGCCAATCACTTGGCTCCATGTTTTGTAGCCAATGTAGCTAACGACAAGTCTGTCCTTAGGATTCTTGATGACCATTGAGAAGTTACCGTTAATATCAGTCACGGCAGCCTCCACGATACGGTTATTGTTGTCTCGCTCCACCACGTTTGCCATCATCACGCCACCCATGTCGTCATAGACATAGCCCGTGATGCGTCGTTGTTGAGCCATTGCTGAACTTACACAGAAGAACAGCACGAGAGAAGTAAGAATGATTTTAGTCTTGTTCATAATGTTCTATGTAAGTTTTATTTTGCAAGTTGATACTTTTTAAGATAGGCGCGTGCCTTGGCAAGCGTTTTCCAGTCAGAATCATAGCGACCGCCTGTGAGTTCTTTATAATTCAATACGCCATTCAGGCCATGAATGACTGCAGACGAACTTGACAGAATCTTTGTCTCAACCACAGCTTTAGAACCGCTAGGATCGTTTGTGATGTAGTCACGTGCGATAAAGTTTGTCAGAGAAGGGTTGGTTGTGCATGAATTTCCTGTACGGTCAGTCACTTTGATAGTACCATCACTTTCACGTGATGTGGTCACTTTGAAATAGATACCCGTCTTGCTGTCCATTGTCCCAGTCTCGTAAGCTGTTGGATTCATGGCCAAAGGCTCTGAATAGATGCTGTTATCTTGGAAGTGGTATTTGACGAAGTTGATGATAGTCGCTGCCATTGCTTTTCCTTTAATCTTTCTGGCATGTTCTTCCTCTTCGTCCAGACTCTCTCTCTCGTCTTCATCTAGATCCAACTGAAGCAGGTGCTTAATGTCATCCCAAGTGGGGAGTCCCTTAGCAAAGGCCTCGTCCATAGCGTCATTTGTTGGAATATAAATAGTGTAACGATAGTTGCTGAAGAAACGAATATTGGTGTCGTCTGCAACTTTAGCCAGTTTACCTTCTTCATTCACTGCGTAGCAAGGAAGGCCCGAGGAGTTAGGATCGAAGATATAGTATTTGTTTCTTGCAGAAGGGTTGTTGATTTCAGTACCATCTTCAGGGTCTACCTCAATGTTGACATCCAAGGCATCCAAGACATCTTCTGGTGTCTGACAGAGGGCGAAGAACTTGGAGAACACCTTGTTGTCATGCATGATGGAATAGACTGATTCAATAGTTGGTACCATTGGATTGCTAATGGTGTATGCAAAGCCGTTACCGTAGCCGTTGGTCTGTGCAGACTTGTCGGCAAAACGAGTTACTGTGCAGCTCTCGTTATGGTCGAGTTGCCAGCCGCCTTTAACCTTCATGCCGTTGGCACGTTCGTTAGCGTTCTCAACGTAAACTACCGAATTGTTTTTCGAGTAGAAATAATGTCTTCCACATTCTACGCCGGTTTCTGTCTCATCAATACCTGTAGCTTTGTTGTTTTCGTGTACAATGGTATGAGTTTCCAACAAGTCCTTCAAACGGTTGGAGAAGAACTCTCTGCCGATAGACTGGTTGGCCGATAGTTTAGAACCGATAGAACCGCTCTTTGTAACTACATCATAGATGTATTCATAGGTTTCTACAGTAGGTCTTACCTTATCTTTAGTCTCGTCCCACATGTATTTGTAAGCGCGTCCTACCAACTGTGTTGTTCCGTTCTTCACAGCACTACTGCCTCGGAATGAGATTGGGTCGATATACCAGAAATCGTCATCGCTAGGCACGAAGAAAGAGAAACGTGAACTCATGGAGAGCAAATAGCTGTCGTAGTAAGACTTTAATGCATTGGCATCACTTTCACTTCTGCTATCCAGTGACATGGATTCGATGGCATATCTGAAGATTCGCTTATCCGTTTCCGTAAGAGCTGGTGCTAATACAGCTGCATAGGTTGGGGTAGTGATAACCTCATCCATCAAGTAAATCACACCGTTGTTGGCCAGCAACACGTCATTAATCTTGCCACGGTGGTAGTCATCGTCAGCGTTGAACATGGCATCCTGAGCCTTGTTCTTGATGCTCTCAAACTTGCTGGGCACACTGGCAACGAATGATTCCATCATCAAATTGTTGATGAGCTCTTGAATCACATTGCGTGGAATCATGTCCAGAGCCTTGTTGATGAGTTCCATATCCGTAGGAGCCTCTCCAAGTTCGCTCAGCATGTCTGCTGCATAGGCCTGCATCAAGAAGTAACCACCTCCGTTAGGACTGAAGAAATAAGGAATCAGCTTTTCGTCGGTGGGGCAGAAGAATGCAGCCATGTCCTGCTCTTTGCTGAACAAGTCCACATTATAGCTGTTCCATCCTGGATCGAACTTCAAAGAATACGTGACATCCTCTGTCTGATTAGGGTTGTCAGGGTCTATGTAGGCCTTTAATGGATCTCCATTTTTTGAGCGCTCAGAGAAGTAACGCTTCTCATACACTTTTTCCACGTCGTTGCCATAGTTCAGCCGGTAGCTGTAAGTGAGGTCAGCGTTGTAGAATGGAGCAGAGAAACGGTCCATCATGTGGCTGAAAATGTTGGTCTTTCCATTTGTGCGCAACAATTCAGCGATGTTAGGAGGAGTGATAAGCACTTTGTCCAAAAGATTCACATATCCATTTTGACATGTGATATCTTGCTTAATGACTTTGCAGTCATAGATGAAAGCGTCATTCTTTTCGCGTGTCTTTCCTGTAATGATGCGGAAGTCATCATCAGTAATGCTTTTTAAAGCCATCTGAGCTGGCAAGAAGTGAGTCATCATTGCCGCGGTGTTGTCCAAGGCAATATAGATGTCCTTGTCGTTGTTGCGGAATTGTGCCCAATAATCCTTGTCTGTGGGATTATAGTTTGTAGGCATTTCAGTTGGGAAGAGGTGAGGGACAGAGTCCAAAACGGTTCCTGCTGTGTTGCGGCGCAAGCATTGTCCCTTTACTGGGGTGTCGTTTGTGCCGTTTCCTGCCTGCATGCTTGACATCATTTCCAGCAGGTAGGCGTTGTTAATCATGGCATTGTTCAGCAGGAGCTTTTTCTGGCTGAGCGTTAGCTCTGAATAGCTGCCCACTCCCCACGGATTGTCCTTGTAGAAAGCCTTAAAGGCGTCGTCGTCTGCAACGAAGAGCGTCTTGGACCCCGTGCGAGCTAGTACCTCCTTATAGCCAAGGTCGTTGATGAGCTTGACAAAGTTAGTGTAATTGCCTTCGCTCTCAAGATACTCGTAGATACTGGAGCCGAGCCATGAAGGATTGCCATCATCCCACATGTAATCGTCCTTACACGAGTAAGTCGAACCGCATACGGCAAATAGGAAAAATGCTTTAGCAGCATACTTTCCTAATTTACAAAAGCGTTTGTTCATAAAGGTTAATATGTTTAAGTTTTAGATATTTCTCTACTCTTGCAAATATAATAGATGTTTAGAAAACGCTAACGAGTCCCCCTACTGATTAACTATGTTTTTAACTCAATTTAACTATAATAAGGTTAAAATCTCTTTAAAGATTCTGTTTTGTGTGTACTGATGTACAAAAAGCACAACAGAGCCATATCGCATTGACGACATGGCTCTGTTTATTGTTCTGAGGTTATTAATACTTGCCTATCTGGATAATTATTTGACCAGGATTTTGGCAGTTTGCTTACCTGCTTTCACAACATAAATACCGGTTGGAAGAGTGCTGTCTTTGGCCATCTTTTTGCCCGTAGTTGTGTAGATCTCAAACGATGTGGTTCCGTTGACATATACTCGTCCGTTTACTACTCGTGGAGTCAGTTTGCCCTTCACCAGTTCATCGGCAGGGACTGCGTCAATGTCTGTTGGAATGGAGCCTCCTTCTTTATAGTTGGCTATAACAACCCAGCCCAGTTGGTCAAAATAGGCCTCGTCTGCTGTTGTTGTCCTAATCGTTTTGTTGTCCACAGTTAAGTCGTGGTCCAGCACTCTTTTCACTCTCACACCAGTAGTCCATGATGTTCTACTTTCGTCCTTGATGGTTACATCGCTGCGTCTGAGCATGCAGATGGCCGGATAATTGTTGGTCTGTAAGCCTGTAAAGATGGTTGGCTGATAGAGATAGAGTTGTTCTTGCTGAATGCCTTCTGTCTCATCATAGCGATCCACACGGAAATAGTTTTCACGTAGGCTAGAACCATAAATAGAGTTGTCTGTACCGTGGCCCGCTGCTATCATGATGCCGTTCTCTTCGTCAACCATGCCGAAGCCTGGTGTAATGGCTAAATAGGCTACCTTCTGAGGTGCCATCACTTGTCGACCGGAAGCATATTCCGGATATACAATGAACTTGAAGCCGGTGTTGGTAACCTCAAATACGCGGGCGCACAACGCAGTCATGGGGGAAGCGGTTGTATAGCTTGGGCTCTTGATTTCAACCAATACCACAGGAGTAACACCTTCGGGGAAAGCCTGCTGGAACGTTACCTCAGTCGGTTCAGTCCATAACTCATTAGAGGCTTTGTTAGAGTTCGTTTGACCCACCTCGCAATCTAAGTCCCCATATTTGTAGTTACCTGGTTTTAAGGCAAGGAATGGCACTTCCTCGTTCTTAGAGAAAGTACTTTCTTTCGTTTGCCAAGGGAACAGTTCGTAGGTGAACTTCTGAGAATTGCTTGTTTTTCCCGCCTTATTGCCCGCATAGAACGAACTGTTTTTGTTAGTCATGGTGCCCATGAATACACACGGAGTAGTAGAGAATGCAGCAGAGTAGAGCACAGTTGTCTCATCTGTGCTTGGGATGGTCAAACGGCCGTACTGAATCTCGCTTGTGCCCTGTGCTGGTGCGACGTCAACAGTCGCCTCGTTGGTATAGCGCTTTTTCTTGTCTGTGTCGTAGTCACAAATCTTGTATAGGATAGCACCAACAAGGTCGCTGACATCGTCAGTCATGGTTACGGTTCCATTTTCTTTCATGCCGAGGTTGCGGATAGTGACATACTGCCCATCTGGCTCCTTACGTTGTACACAGATAGAGTCTGTCTGCTTTGTGTTGCTGTGAGTCCAGCTGAGAGTGACCGTTTTCTTGCTGGCATTATATGTCGCTGTTAGGTTTGTCGGATCTTTGTGGTTCCAAGGCATGAAGTATTCATTGCCATCCGTATAGGCAAAGCCTGAGGTGTAGGTGGCCAGTACTCTTGCGGCATCAGTGGGTTGGCCATTTGTCCAGATTTCTCGCTTTCCTTCTACGGCATTATACACGGCAAGACGCTCCAGCCATTTGTTCTCGGGCTTGTCTGCACGCACGAGCACATCCTTCATCCAGACGCCATTCTTGTGCTGGTCATTTCCGGTACCCCAAGAGTACCATCCTTCAGAGTCGGTGGAGAAACCACTTTCCGTTGTCCAGTTGGCACCATTGTTCCATTCTGTCACCCATACAGGGAGCCCTGTTGCATTGTAGAGTGACCAGAGACGGTCAATGCATCCTTGTGGACTTTGTCCGCCAATGTAGTAGTGGGTGGCAACGAAATCGACGCGGATGTTGTTCTGGCGACACCAGTTCACATAGTCGCTTACCCAACCAGTGCTAGGGTTGCAGCAGGCAAATGTGCCGATGCGCTTTCCGCTGTAAAGGAATTTATCCGCTACGTCAACAAGTGGGTAGTCACCGTGCTTTTCTCGCGCGTCTGCAGGAATATTAAGCACATAAGTGAACACCTCATTTCCGCCCGATGTGTTGTCGGGCTCGTTTTGTCCTAAGACGTGGGTGCACGTGTTGTCCGAAGCGTTGATATTGTCCCAAGATTCCCATGCGCCTTTGTATCCGTTGCTGTTGGATTGTCCGGATTCGTGGTGGCGCTGAGGAACGTATTCCGCATTCTTCTTGCTGCTTCGTCCAGCTCCCCAGTCGTAGTACCATGAAGAGTTGGTCAGCTTCATCAGTTCATCGGCACGCGCATCGCCCATACCGAGTTTAGTAGGCCATTGCCAGCGGAAGATGCGGAAGAAGCCAAGCTTTCCTGCCAATTCTTTAGGGAGGACAATTGTTCTGTCCTGGCTGTTGGCGATGTAGCAGTGGCTGTATCCTGTACCTCCTGCATCATTAGCAACTGTACACATGTAGCCACGCTTCAGCGTGAAGGCACGTGCCTTGTTCACCCATGGGCCAGAGATGTTGCGGCCTGTACCATTGTAATTTCCGATGACCTCTGTGCAGGCATCGTCGCTATACATGGTGACTGGATAGAAAGGTGTGCCATCTGCATTCTTGTTATCGCTGTGAACAAACACAATGGCGCCTGCACGATAGATGCTGACGCGGCAGTTTGTTCCGTCCGTCAGAGCTACCCCGTTGCAAGTAATACGTTGCAGATAGGTAGAAACAACGGTCGATGGTTGTACTTTCTCGAACACCACAGTTGCGTCAGGATTCACGATGTCTATGCTTCCCATTGTGGCAAAAGGCTCTTCACCTGTAATGGTATAATCGACAGCGTTTGTCAGATCCACGGTGCCATCCACCTGTGCCACTTTCTGGACAGGGTTTTGTGCATAGGCTGTAAGCCCTAATGCCATCAGCCATGCCAATGTTAGTTGTCTTAGTCTCATGATTATACTGGGTTAATAATTGTGCGGTTTATAGTATATATTATATATAATGTGTGCCACTTGGCTTATGGTGCGGTGTAGTAGTCTGTGATGCGGATGATAGCGCGCGTGCATACAGGACAAAAGTCTTGCACTTCGTTAATCTTCATGCGGCACTCCTGAGCAGGACGGTAGCATCCTTTGCTTTGGTATCCAGCACCCTCAAACACGCCTACCACTTGTGTGCTGCGGTTCAATGCCTCCATCGCCTTAGCGTCTTTCTTGTCTATTTTCTTGAAGTCAGGCACTTTGGGGTCGAGTGGAGTAGGGATGGGTTGCTTCTTAGGCATCAGGTCAGCCCATTTCGAGTCAAAGTTCTTCAGCGTCGTGATGTTGGGTTCCCAAGGTTCTGTATCGGCAGGATACCACTCTGTGTCCATATCGTCATAAGCATATTCGTCTGCAAGACCAGCATAGCTGTGTCCAAACTCATGCACGAAAACCTCCTTGAAGGTAGAGTGGTCGCTCGTGGAGAGTGTCACTTGGTTGAATATGCCGCCACCGCCATACGTGTCGCTATTGACCAGCACCATGATATGCTCGAAAGGAACACCAGAAAGAAGGTCGTAGATTTGATGCATGTCCTGTGTCATCAAGTAGCGGTCTGTATAGAAGGTGTCATAGTGGCTGCCAGCAGGTGATGTATGCCATTCGTCCAGATGTGGCACGGTAGGTCCGGCCTCATTTGATGGAGCTGCTACAGCCACCACATTGAAACGGTTCTTGAGTGACTTAAAGGGTTCCCGTGCAAACAGCGCGTCCACCGCTCTCTCGCAGTCGTGATAGAACTTGCCCATCTGTGCCTCGGTGTAGCCTTCAGCCAAGATGGCCAAATCTACGCAGTTGGTGAAGTCCACGTCTTGGAATGGGTCGTATGGCGTCGCTTTGAAATTGCGTCCCTTGCCATTGCGAGGCTCATTATTGTTGGGCTGTGCGTAGGTTCTGCCTTGTGCATAAGCAGGCTTCCAGACATAGTGGAAGGGGATGCCGTTGTCTCCTATTTTTCGGATGAGGATATCTTTCGGGTTCACCAAGTGGGTCATTTGTGCCATGACCTGCTGATGATTGTCGGTCAGCGTGATGGTGATGTCAACAGGAAATTTCGGGAAGGGGATGTTGTATGAAGTTTCGAAAGCCTTGTCCACTTGCTTCGCTTCATCATATTGCAACCACTCTTGGAAGAGGGTTGAGAATGTCCACATATAGATGACTCTCTGAGTGGCGTGGTCTTTGACAGTCAGTTGTCCATTTCCGTTCAGGAACTTTTCCGACAAACGGCTTTTTCTTCCAGCCCATCGGTCTTGCTTCTTCAGCTCCTGAAGGTAGATGTGTTGTTCCTTTGCGTTTCCTGCAAAAATATAATCCAGTCTCAGGGTTGCATCTTCAAAGTATTCCTCAAATCGCTGTGCTTGTATGTGCTGTGAAAGGCTAAAAAAGGCCGCGATGGCAATCATCATCAGTTTTCTAATCATCGGTTTTATGGAGTTTTAGTTAAAGCAAAATAAGTATTGTGGGGCGAAGATACGGAAAAAAAAGTAAAGTGGAAGAATCTTTCGAAATAATTCTTCCACTTTTTCCGGCAAATTAACGCTTTTTGTATAATTTATCTTGCAAGAACTGCCCTGTGTGGCTATACGCACACTTTGCCACTTCTTCGGGGGGACCTTCCGTTACGAGGTTGCCGCCTGCTTGTCCTCCTTCTGGTCCAAGGTCGATGATGTGGTCGGCACATTTGATGATGTCCATGTTGTGCTCAATGATGAGGATGGTATGTCCGCGAGCGATGAGGGCGTTGAAGGCATCCAGCAGTTTGTGGATGTCGTGGAAGTGCAGTCCTGTGGTTGGCTCGTCAAAGATAAACAAGGTAGGTTCCGATTTCTCCTGACTGAGGTAGGACGCCAGTTTAATGCGCTGGTTCTCACCGCCCGAAAGAGTGGATGAGGTTTGTCCGAGTTTGATGTAGCCGAGACCTACGTCTTGCAGCGGCTTTAGTTTCCCGACAATCTTTGTCTGCTTGTGCTTGGTGAAGAACTCCACAGCCTGATTGACGGTCATGTTCAGCATGTCATTCGCATTCATTCCTTGGTAGGTCACCTCCAGAATGTCGCTCTTGAAACGCTTTCCGTGACATGCCTCACACTCCAGCACGAGGTCGTTCATGAATTGCATCTCCACCGTGATAGTTCCTTCGCCCTTACACTCCTCACAGCGTCCTCCTTCGGCGTTGAAGGAGAAATAGGCTGGGGTATAGCCCATTTGCTTGGCCAGTTGCTGAGTGGATAAGAGTTTGCGAATCTCATCCCATGCGCCGATGTAGGTCACAGGGTTGGAACGTGACGAAGTGCCGATAGGGTTCTGGTTGACGAAATCCACATGCTTCACCATTGCCATGTCACCCTCCAGTTTTGCAAAGAGTCCGGGCTTGTCGGCGCTTTCGCCGAGATAGCGCTTCATGGCCAGGTAGAGGATGTCGCGTACAAGGGTGGATTTCCCGCTGCCCGACACGCCTGTCACACACGTCATCACGTTGAGCGGGAACTTTACGTCAATGCCTTTCAAGTTGTTGGCACGAGCGTTCTTCACGCAGATGTAGTTGTTCCAAGGACGGCGGCTCTCAGGAATAGGTATCTGTTCTGCTCCGGTGAGATAGTCGATGGTGTGGGAAGTGGTAGCAGCCTTTGTCTCTTTGCTGGACTGCGATGACTTCGATGCTCTGCTCTTGGCAGGCTCATCGGTTTCTTTAGGTGGAGGTCCTGCAAACATGATTTGTCCGCCCAAGCGACCTGCGTCGGGACCTATGTCGATGATGTAGTCGGCTGCACGCATGATTTCCTCGTCGTGCTCCACCACGATGACGGTGTTGCCCAGCCTTTGGAGGGCACGGAGCACATGAATCAGGCGTTGAGTGTCGCATGAATGGAGACCGATGCTGGGCTCATCCAGAATATACATGCTGCCCACCAATGAAGAGCCGAGGCTCGTCGCCAGATTGATGCGTTGGCTTTCACCACCAGAAAGCGTGTTACTTAGTCGTGAGAGGGTGAGGTAACTGAGTCCCACGTCCACCAAGAATTGCAGGCGGCTTTTGATTTCTACCAACAGACGTTTGGCAACCGGTGCGTCGTGTGCAGACACCTTCAGGGTGCGGAAGAACTCATGCAGTTCGCTGATAGGCATCTCGCAGAGGTCGGTGATGCTCTTGCCGCCTATCTTCACATATTCAGCCTCTTTCTTGAGTCTTCGTCCGTGACAAGTGGGACACACCGTCTTGCCTCTGTATCGTGCCAGCATCACTCGATATTGTATCTTGTACTGATTCTCTTTCAGCATGCGGAAAAACTCGTCAATGCAGATGGACACGTTGCCCCATTCGTTTTTCTCGTACACGCCATGCCACAGCACGTCCTTTTGCCTTTGGGTCAACTGACTGTAAGGAGTGAATACGGGAAAATCTTCGTATTTCTCGGCACGCCGTACAAATTCCCGTTTCCATTCTCCCATCTTCTCTCCCTTCCAGCAGGCCACAGCACCATCATAAACAGAGAGTTCGGGGTCGGGAATCACAAGGCTTTCGTCAATGCCTATGATGCGTCCATATCCTTCGCACTCAGGGCAGGCACCTACGGGCGAATTGAAGGAGAACATCTGGTCTGTTGGCTCTTCGAACTCGATGCCGTCGGCTTCAAATTTCAAGGAGAACTCCCGTTCCGTACCATCTTCAAACTGCAAGATGCAGCGTCCGTCACCTTCGTAGAGTGCCGTGTTGGCCGAGTCCACCAAGCGGTTTGTGGTGGCTTTGTCATCAGCCACTTTCAGCCGGTCTATAACGAGGCGCATGCCTTCAGCACTTGCAGGTGGTGCAGCCAGTACATCGGTAATTCGCTTCGTCTCGCCACCCACCTCGATGCGCTGGAAACCAGTTTTGTAATAGATGTCAAGCTGCTCAGCCAGGGTGCGTCCATTGCGTATCATCAGCGGAGTCATCACCATCAGTCGCGACCCCTCTTCATGCTCAAGCATGCTCTGGATGATGTCGTCTGTCGTATTCTTCTTGACCTCTTGTCCGCTCACAGGCGAGAAAGTGTGTCCTATGCGGGCATAGAGCATACGCAGATAGTCGTAGATTTCTGTGCTCGTGCCTACGGTGGAGCGTGGATTGCGGCTGCTCACCTTCTGCTCGATGGCGATGGCTGGTGAGATGCCTTCGATGAAATCGCAGTCGGGCTTGCTCATGCGCCCCAGGAATTGGCGAGCGTATGTGGAAAGGCTCTCTACATAGCGTCTTTGCCCTTCGGCATAGAGCGTGTCGAATGCCAGCGACGACTTGCCGCTGCCACTCACTCCAGTGATGACCACAAACTGGTTGTGGGGAATCTGTACATCGATGTTTTTCAGGTTGTTCACCCTGCATCCGCGCACTCTGATGTAGTCTTTCAAATCAGCCGTTTTCTGTGCTAACTTTTTCATAATCGGTGGCAAAGGTAGAGAAAAAACGTCAATCGGAGGTGAAAATAAAGGGCAAAGATGTTGTGTGTGAAAAAAAATCTATATATTTGGCACGAAATATGAAAAAGTTAACCAAATCCCTTTTTACCCACGGGCTTGTGCTCTTGTCGATTTTGATGGTGGGATGCACTATGCGGCACGAGACCGTTGTGCTGACGGGACAGGAGGATTTTCGAGAGGGTGATCTCATCTTTCGTTGTGGCTATGGAGCGGAGAGTAAGGTGGTGACCGCGGCAAGCCAATCCGTCTATTCTCATATAGGGCTGCTTCACTATGATGAGGCTTCGGGAGAGTGGATGGCGGTGCATGCAGTACCAGGTGAGGCGCCTGCAGGCGAGAAGGAAGTGTTGAAGGCAGAACCTCTGCATGAATTCTTTGCCAGCGAGCGAGCAGAGAAAGGTGCATGGGCGCGAGTGAATTGTTCTGACAGCGTAGCCGCAGCAGCGGTGGCCTATGCATTGGATAAGGTAGCACAGCAGGTGGAGTTTGACAATGATTATTCCTTGGGCGACACGACAAGTCTCTATTGTACCGAACTGGTGTGGCAGGCCTATCTGCATCAAGGCATTGAATTGGGTGATGGGCAACGGCATGATGTGCCCATGGTGGTGTGTAAGGAAGGGGATTGCCTGTTCCCGTCTGACATTGAAAAGTGTTCTAATATTATATTTGTTCAACCTTTAAAAACTGAAAACCGATGAAAAAAATCTTTTGCGTATTGAGTCTAATGCTCGTAACTCTGGCATTCGTGTCATGTTCCAAAAACTCGCCTGAGGGTGTGATTGAAAACTATGTGTCTTGTGTAAAGAGCGATAAATATGAGGACTTGTTAGATATCTGCTACTTTAAGAAAGACCTCACCGATGAGGAAAAAGCACAATATGCAGCTTTCCTCCGCGATAAGATGGGTCCTGAATTGAAAAAGAAGGGTGGCATCTCGGATTTGGAGATTACCAAGGTGGATATGGCCGAGGATGGTGAATCAGCTAAAGTGTCTTACAGCCTTACCTATGGAGACGGTTCCATCAAGGCAACCACAGATAAGGTAGTGTGCATCGATGGGCGATGGAAACTGAATACCGGTAAATAAAAGCGTTACACAAGCATCAACAATTAAGGCGGAAGACCTGCAGAGGGTCTCCCGCCTTTTCTTTTAGGTGTCCATGCTATGATGGACTTCGTGAGGGGGTAAATATGCGCACCTTGCGCAAGGTATTTCACGCAGGGTACGCAATAATAATAGCGTAGGGTGCACGAAATCACATGCGCAGGGTGCGCCCTTTAGAGTGCTTTTCGGTCGTGTAAAGCGTTCCTCACTACCTCTGATAACAGAAGTAGTGCTTGCGCACCTTCTTGGCGGCAAGAGAGGGGTTGAGCATATCGCTGGCTTCCGTGAGGTTGTGGGTGGTTCCGTCGCTGAATCGAATCTCAATCTGGTCATCGTCCAGACTATACATGTCGCGTCCCACCTCTATATTGGCAATGAGCAGATTGGCGTCTTCTACAGAGACGTCATATCGTTGAGCCAATTCGTTCAATTTCTCCTGTTTGCGCACTTCGTTCACGGGCTCGTCGCTTATTTCCACCTTGAAGATGCGGCGGTTGATGAAGTCTTGGCTGAGCAAGGACAGGATGGGGTCGGGATGGGAGCACCACACCTTCATGGCCGACCAGATGTCGTTGTCGTCCAGAGTGAGGTAGTTGCGCAGACACTCAGGATTGCTGACAAAGGTCTGACGGTCCATCTCCTGATAGAGGAAGAAGCGAAGGGCAGGGGAGGCAAAGAGTTCAACCCCTTGGCGTGCCAACTGCTTGGCGCGTTTCAGGGCATTAATCATCACGTGCTCGGCAGCCACAGAGGTCTTGTGCAGATATACCTGCCAATACATGAGACGGCGGCTGACAAGGTAGTTCTCGATGGAGTAGATGCCTTTCTTGTCCACCACAAGCTGGTCGTCAACCATGTCAAGCATGTCGATGATGCGTGAAGAGCCGATATTGGCTTCGTTCACACCCGTGAAGAACGCATCGCGCTTCAGGTAGTCCAGACGGTCCATGTCGAGCTGCGACGAGATGAGCTGGTGGAGGAATCGTTTCGGGTGCTCGTCCTTGAATATCTTGATGGCCAGAGAGAGCTGTCCACGCATTTCCTCGTTCATCTGCTCCATCACCATCAGGGAGATATCCTCGTGGCAGATGCCGCTGATGAGGGTGTGCTCCAGCACATGACTGAACGGCCCGTGTCCGATATCATGCAGCAAGATGGCTGCCTGCACCGCTTCTGCCTCACTGTCGAAGATGAAGTGTCCCTTCTGTTGCAGCGACAGGATGGCCTTGCCCATCAAGTGGAAGGCTCCCAACGAGTGCTGAAAACGAGTGTGCTGAGCTCCAGGATAGACAATGTTAGCACCTCCCAACTGCTTGATGCGGCTGAGACGGTAAAAGGCCGGATGACGCACAATGTCGAGCAACAAGCCGCGAGGCACGCGGATGAAGCCAAACACGGGGTCGTTGATAATCTTGTCAGATTTCATGATTCAGTTGACAGTTGACAGTTGACAGTTGTCAACTCAATAGTTTTGCCATTTGCTCAGCCACTTTCTTGGCCTCTTGAGCAGCCACTTCGGCAAACTTTTCGGTCTTGTCGGCATAGATGATGGCGCGTGAGGAGTTGACGATGAGACCGCAATCCTTGGTCATGCCATACTTGCACACCTCTTCGAGACTGCCGCCTTGTGCGCCGATGCCAGGAACGAGCAGGAAGTGGTCGGGAGCCACCTTGCGGATGTCCTCAAACATCTGGCCTTGTGTAGCACCTACCACATACATCATGTTGTCGGCATTGCCCCATTCCTGACTCTTCTTCAGCACCTTCTCGAAGAGGCGCTCGCCGTTAGCGTCGGTCGTGAGTTGGAAGTCGTGGCTGCCCTTGTTGGAAGTGAGCGCCAAGAGAATCACCCACTTGCCCTCATACTGCAGGAAAGGAGTCACGCTGTCCTCGCCCATGTAGGGAGCCACTGTGAGCGCGTCGAGGTTGATTTCCTCGAAGAAGGTGCGGGCATACATTGCGCTGGTGTTGCCGATGTCACCACGCTTAGCGTCTGCGATGATGAAGTGCTGAGGATAGTTCTCGTTGAGATACGTGATAGTCTTCTCGAACGAAATCCAGCCCTTCACACCCATGCTCTCATAGAAAGCGAGGTTGGGCTTGTAGGCCACGCAGTAGGGTGCTGTGGCGTCGATGATAGCCTTGTTGAAGGCAAAGATGGGGTCTTCCTCCTTCAGCAGGTGCTCAGGAATCTTCTTGATGTCGGTGTCGAGACCCACACACAGGAAGGTCTTCTTCGTGAAAATTTGGTTAATCAGTTCTTTGCGTGTCATATTGTAATATATTTTTGATTGAGTTATTTCTTCTGTAGAATAAAGCCCGTCACATCCACGTTGCAACTGTCTTTTCCCCAACCGCTGATGCTGAATGCTGTGGCGGCGTAGAGCAGACTGTCTTTTGTGCAGGGCAGTAGGATAGGGGTATCCATCCTGTTGCTGTGGGCTTTGAGCGTGTCAAGATTGACGAGAACGGTGCCGATGGTTTGCCCGTCAAGAGCAGTCCTCATTTTCACCACCTTCTGTCCTTTCTTGCAATACACGGGGTTGGTGTACACCTTGACCAGCTTGTTGTAGCCTTCTGGAATGTTGAGGCTGTACGTGTTGCAAGAGTTGGAGATATATTGGTGTCTCGCAGTTCCTGTCTCGTGTTCCTCTTCCAAGAAATCGAAGTGGAAATACACATACTTGGAATCCTTCACGTATGGGTCTATAGCGTTGTTTCCGAAATGACTGCGGAGATAATTCAACTGCTCGTTCAGTTCCTTCGCTTCAGCCTTCGGCATAGAGCGCAAGAGTTGCTCATATTGCTTGTCGCCGATGGGCAGTTTCTGATGGGCCATTGCCTTTTCGATGCGGCTCTCCATGAAATCATGCGTGATGCTGAAATAGTTGATGGGGAGTGCCGATGTGAGTAAGAAGATGAGGGCAAAGGAGATAGTAATCCAATTGATGCGCCGTGCTTTCGTGACGAACAGCGTGATGCAGACGAAGTAGAACCAAAGGTTCAGCGTGATGAGGTAGAGACGATTGATGGTGATGCCATAATCGCTGAAGCGCCGCACGATGCCCACCGTCATGAGCAGCAGCAAGGGCAGTATCGCTACAGGCAAATAGCGTGCAATGCAGTTGTCTGCCTTTCTCTCTTGCGCTTTTCTTGCGGGATAGAGCCCAAACTCGATGATGATGAGTCCTGCCATCGATGCGGCCACCAACCAAGAGACCCAACCGTCGGGCAATTCCCATTTCACGAGAATCTGAATGGCGTAGATGTAGAGCACCACGATGTAGAGTCCCACGAGCGGCAGGAAGAGGAAACGCATCACGCCATTGAGGAATCCTGAATCCACAGGCGTGCGGTCATGCTTCTTCTCTCCGCAGGGAATACGTCCGAGAAAGAGCCACGAAGCCAACAGCAACGTCGTCAGCACACCGATGACGGCATACCACTTGAAGTCGAGGTCGATGCCAAAGAGCGCGTTGAACGAAGCCAGCAGCACACTGAAACCGCCCCACATCACTTCGCCAATGATGTAGCAGATGATGCCGTTGGCTATCAGACGCATGGTGAAGTTCCACGAGGCGATATTGTCCTTCTCCTTCCAGAAAGGCAAGAAGAGCAGCGAGAGCAGAAGTGCAAGGATGACAGCAGCATGAGCCACCCACACCTCATAGTGATAACCGTCGCTATCCTCCAGCATATGGTAGATGTAGATAGCATCCACCAAGAGTGCCAGATGCGCCACCGAGTTGACTATCAGCGTCGTCCTTCGCTTCTGCCCCTCCTCTTGCCACAGATGCAGCGTGAGCGAAAGCATGAAGCCCACAGACAGGTAGTAACTGACTGCGCCGATGCAACTGCTCTCCAAATGCCTTCCTTCGTCAAGAATGCTGAAAGCAAGGAACAGCGACAGCACCGTTACAAATGCTGCCGATACCGGAAAGCGCTTCACGCACATCTGAAATGCCTTCACTACTGCTTGTGGTGCTGCTGAAAAATCCATATCAGTTGATAGTTGACAGTTGACAGTTATTAGTTGATAGTTGACAGTTGACAGTTGATAATTGATAAATCCTCCTGTCCGCATGGCAACTGTCAACTCTCAACTGTCAACTTTTAAAGTTCTGCTTCCTTCAATCTCTCTGCGTTTTCTGCCACGATGAGGTGGTCGATGCAGTCCTGAATGTCGCCATCCATGAAGGCAGAAAGGTTGTAGATGGTGTAGTTGATGCGGTGGTCGGTGATGCGTCCTTGTGGATAGTTGTAGGTACGAATCTTTGCCGAGCGGTCACCCGTAGAGACCAGCGTCTTGCGTCGAGAGGCGATGTCGTCGATGTACTTCTGATGCTCGCGGTCATAGATGTAAGTGCGCAGACGCGCCAAGGCACGCTCCTTATTCTTGGGCTGGTCACGTGTTTCCGTACATTCCACAAGGATTTCCTCTTTCTCGCCTGTGTTCGGATTGATCCACATATATCGGGCACGCACACCCGACTCCACCTTGTTCACGTTCTGTCCACCAGCACCCGACGAGCGGAAAGTGTCCCACTTGATTTCGCCCTCGTTGATTTGTACGTCAAAGGCTTCTGCTTCAGGCAGCACAGCCACCGTGGCAGCCGATGTGTGCACACGTCCCTGCGTCTCCGTCACAGGCACACGCTGCACGCGATGCACGCCCGATTCATACTTCATCGTGCCATACACATTCTCGCCCGTCACGTTGCAGATGATTTCCTTATAACCACCCACAGCGCCCTCCGAGAACGAAGACACCGTGAGGTGCCAGCCCTTGATTTCGCAGTATTTCGAGTACATACGGAACAAGTCGCCTGCAAAGAGAGCCGCCTCGTCGCCACCCGTACCGCCACGAATCTCCAGCGTCACGTTCTTGCTATCCTCTGGGTCGGCAGGGATGAGCAGCAACTTGATTTCCTCCTCCAATTCGGGGATGCGCTTCTCGTTCACGGCAATTTCCTCGCGTGCCATCTCCTTCATTTCGGGGTCATCCTCCAGCGTCAGCATCTCCTTCGCCTCTTCCAAGCCCTTCACGGCGTTGATATACTCCTGTCGGGCCTTCATGATGTCCTCCAGATTCTTATACTCCTTTGTCAGTTGCACGTAGCGCTTCTGGTCGGCAATGACGTTTGGGTCGGTAATGAGGGTTGACACCTCCTCAAAACGAGGCACCAGCCCTTCCAGTTTATTCAGCAATGTGTTTTCTGTTGCCATAATGTAGTGAATTTGGGTGCAAAGTTACGGAAAACGAGCGAAATAGAGCGAAAAAAGTGGGTTTTTCTCTCATTTCCGAGTAAAAGTAAGTTCGGGATAGCCAACGTTGTGGAAAACGAGCGAAATAGAGAGGGAAAGCACCCGTAATTGTTATAATGTCGAGTGCTTCCCTCACAGTTCTTTTTTCATCATAAAATCCTCCCCTTGCACCCTAATTACATCACCGAGCAACTCACAATTGAATCACCGAGTGACGCACAATTGACTCACCGAGTAAGCCACTTGTGAAAACGTGGAATGGTGCACACTTTTGCCCATAAGTCTGCACAATGAATGAGGAGCGCAGATCTTAAGTGGCTCTGTTCGTGGAGGAGGAAAGTTATGAAATGCTATGGGGTTTGAAACGAAAGTGCTATCTTTGCGGCAGAAACGATTTGTTCCATCTGCCACACTACCAGCGTGGCGGTGCAAGGCTTCAAATAATAGTGCGCCCGCAACCACATGGCGATGCATGAGCAAGGCTAATTGTGGCTGCGGGCGCACGGTATAGTTGTTTGTAAATCAGTCTTTTGGTGAGTGTGCGAGGGATTAGTAGTTGAATTCGCCAAACTCGCTCTTGATGGTGAGTGACTTCTTGCCTTCCTCGACACGGCCAACCACCTGAGCGTCAATGTTGAAGGACTTGCTGATGGCGATGACCTTCTCGGCATTCTCGGGAGAGAGATAGACCTCGAGACGATGGCCCATGTTGAACACCTTGTACATCTCGGACCAGTCGGTGCCGGACTCTTTGGCGATGGCCTTGAAGAGTGGGGGAACAGGGAACATGTTGTCCTTGATGACGCGGCAGTTGTCGCCTACGAAGTGCAGTACTTTTGTCTGTGCGCCGCCTGTGCAATGCACCATGCCGTGAATGTCGGCACGCATCTCGTCGAGCAGTTTCTTCACCACGGGCGCATAGGTGCGAGTGGGAGAGAGGACGAGTTTGCCGGCATTGATGGGTGCGCCTTCTACGGGGTCGGTCAGTTTGTAAGAACCGGAATATACGAGCTCGTCAGGCACAGCCTTGTCGAATGACTCGGGATATTTCTCTGCGAGGTATTTAGCGAATACGTCATGACGGGCAGAAGTGAGTCCGTTGCTACCCATGCCGCCGTTGTACTCCTTCTCGTATGTGGCTTGTCCACAAGAGGAAAGGCCTACAATCACATCGCCTGGACGGATGTTGGCATTGTTGATGACATCGCTGCGCTTCATGCGGCAAGTGACGGTGCTGTCCACGATGATGGTGCGCACGAGGTCGCCCACGTCGGCAGTCTCACCGCCTGTGGCATAGATGCCAATGCCCATCTTGCGCATCTCGGCAAGGAGTTCGTCGGTGCCGTTGATGATGGCAGAGATGACTTCGCCAGGAATGAGCATCTTGTTGCGCCCGATGGTGCTGGAAACGAGAATGTTGTCCACAGCGCCCACGCAGAGCAGGTCGTCGGTGTTCATGATGAGCGCATCCTGTGCGATGCCCTTCCACACGGAGAGGTCGCCCGTCTCTTTCCAATACATATACGCGAGGCTCGACTTGGTGCCGGCGCCGTCGGCATGCATGATGTTGCAGTACTCTGGGTCGCCTCCGAGGATGTCGGGGATGATTTTGCAGAAGGCCTGCGGGAAGATTCCCTTGTCTATGTTTTTGATGGCGTTGTGCACGTCTTCCTTGGCGGCACTGACACCGCGCATCATATACCTCTGTTTGTTGTCAATCGTCATTTTGGTATGCTATTTTTGTCTAATTGTTGTTTTTATGCCGCAAAGGTAGTGAAAAGTTGAGAGAAATTACCTTTATGTCGGGAAAATGTCTTAAATTTGCAAACAGATTACGTAATTAAAACTAACTAAATGGTTTTTACTGCACAACAAATAGCAGGTTTCACAGGCGGAACTGTGGAAGGCGATGCTAACGCTTCTATCAGCACATTCGCCAAGATTGAAGAGGGCACAGAAGGTGCACTTTCATTCCTTGCAAACCCCCAATACGAACATTATATTTATGAGACGAAGTCAAGCATTGTGCTTGTGAATCAGGATTTTCAACCGTCTCAAGAAGTGAAGGCTACCTTGATTCGTGTGCCCAACGCATACGAGGCGGTGGCAAAGTTGCTTCAGCTGTATCAGAGCATGCAGCAGAAGCGTGTGGGCATTGACTCATTGGCATTTATCCATCCCTCTGCCAAGGTTGGCAAGGACTGCTACATCGGTCCTTTCGTGGCTATCGACGAGAATGTGGAGATTGGTGACGGCGTGGTGCTGCACCCTCATGTCACTATCGGCAGAAATGCTAAGGTGGGCAGCAACACGGAGATTTACAGCAACGCGGTGGTTTATCACGACTGCAAGGTGGGCAACAACTGCATTCTGCATGCGGGATGTGTGATTGGTGCTGACGGCTTCGGCTTTGCTCCTACACCTAACGGCTACGACAAGATTCCGCAGATTGGCATCGTGACTATCGAGGACAATGTGGAGATTGGCGCCAACACGTGCATTGACCGCTCAACAATGGGCAGCACCATCATCCGCAAGGGTGTGAAGCTCGACAACCTCGTGCAGATTGCGCACAATGTGGAGGTGGGACAGAACACGGTGATGTCGGCTCAAGTGGGCGTGGCTGGTAGTTCGAAAGTGGGCGAGTGGTGCGTCTTTGCAGGTCAAGTGGGCATCGCTGGTCACTTGAAGGTGGGCGACCGCACAACGATGGGTGCTCAGGCAGGTCTTGCCGGTGGCAATCTGGCAAAGAAGGGTGGTGCCACGCTGATGGGCTATCCCGCTGTGGAGCATAAGAAGTTTGCCAAGAACATGGCTGCGCTGAACTCCCTCCCCGAACTGCTGAAGGAAGTAGCAGCCTTGAAAAAGGAACTTGAGGAACTGAAGAAGAAATGATTGTTCTTCGGGTCAATGATTAGCGAAGTAAATAAAAGTATATTGATAAAATAAAAAAGTTGAGAAGCGACGCGAGGACGGCAAAATCGCTGCCAAGCGTCGGCCATCAACAACCAACTCATTAGAAGATGCAGAAACAACAAACCCTGAAAGAGGCATTTACTCTGAAAGGTAAAGGTTTGCACACAGGCCAGTTCATCACGGCTGTGTTTACTCCTGCTGAGGAGAACCACGGATACAAAATTCAACGCACAGATATTGAAGGTCAGCCCATTATTGATTGTAATGCTGACTTGGTCGGTGACACGCAGCGTGGCACCGTTCTTGTGAAGGGCGACATCAAGATTAGCACAATTGAACACGCAATGGCAGCACTCTATGCAAGCGGCATCGACAACTGTCTCATTCAGCTGGATGGCCCAGAGATGCCTATCCTTGACGGCAGCGCTATGCCTTTTGTGGAGGAGATTCAGAGAGTGGGCCTGCAGGAGCAGGATGCGAAGAAGGACTACTACGTGGTGAAGCAGAAGATGGAGATTGTGGGCGAGAATGGTGAGCACTTGATTCTTCTGCCAGATGACCACTTCTGCGTGAACGCTCAAATTTCTTTCGACTCGAAGATTCTGGACAACCAGTTTGCCAACTTGGACAACATAGCTGATTTCCCTACGGAGATTGCATCTGCACGCACGTTCGTGTTTGTGCGCGAGATTGAGCCTCTGCTGAACCTCGGTCTCATCAAGGGCGGCGACTTGGACAACGCTATCGTGATTTATGAGCGTGAGTTGCCACAGGAGCGTTATGACAAGTTGGCTGACACGCTGGGCATCCCTCACATGGACGCTACGAAGCTGGGCTACATCAACCATAAGCCTTTGGCATGGGACAACGAGACGGCTCGCCACAAGTTGCTGGACATCATCGGCGACCTCGCCTTGGTGGGCAAGCCTATCAGAGGGCGTGTCATCGCTACGAAGCCCGGTCACACCATAAATAATAAGTTCGCGCGCGCTATCAAGAGGGACATCAAGAAGCACGAGGTGCAGTGTCCTGAATATAACCCCAACAACGAGCCGCTGATGGATGTGAACAAGATTCGTCATCTGCTACCTCACCGCTATCCTATGCAGCTGGTGGACAAGGTGATTGCTGTGGACGAGACGGAGATTGTTGCCGTGAAGAACGTGACGAGCAACGAGCCTTTCTTCACCGGTCACTTCCCTCAGGAACCCGTGATGCCAGGTGTGCTCATCGTGGAGGCAATGGCACAGGCAGGTGGACTGCTGGTGCTGAGCAATGTGGAAGAGCCTGAGCGCTGGTCTACTTACTTCATGAAGATAGACAACGTGAAGTTCCGCCGCAAGGTGGTTCCGGGCGATACCCTCATCTTCAAGGTCAAGATGATGGGACCATTGCGTCGCGGCATCGCTACAATGTCGGGCCTCGTATTTGTGGGCGAGACCGTTGCGGCTGAAGCAGAGTTTACAGCACAAATTGTTAAGAATAAATAAAGAAGAATATATATGTCGAAGATTAGTCCTTTAGCTTTCATCGATCCTTCTGCTACGATTGGAGAGAATTGTGAGATTGGTCCTTTTTGCTTCGTTGACAAGAATGTGATTATAGGTGACAACAACGTGCTGATGAATAGTGTGACGCTGTTGTCGGGTACACGAATGGGCAGTGGAAACACGCTCTTCCCTGGTGCTGTGATTGGCGCTGTGCCACAGGACCTGAAGTTCAAAGGAGAGGATACCACCGTCGAAATCGGTGACAACAACAAGATTCGCGAGAATGTCACCATTCATCGCGGCACAGCCAGCAAGGGCAAGACTGTGGTGGGCAGCAACAACCTCATCATGGAGAATGCGCACATCGCTCACGACTGTGTGTTCGGCAGCGGTATCATCATGGGCAACTCCACGAAGTTGGCCGGTGAAGTGATTGTGGACGACAATGCTATCATCTCTGCTGTGGTGCTGGTACACCAGTTCTGCCGCATCGGTGGCTATGTGATGGTGCAGGGCGGTACGCGCACCAGCAAGGACATCCCTCCATTTGTGATGGCTGGCCGCGAGCCTGTGGAGTATGCAGGTCTGAACATCATCGGTCTGCGTCGTCGAGGCTTCTCACGCGACATCATCGACAACATCACGCACGCTTACCGTCTTATCTACCAGTGCAACCTCACTGTCAACGAGGCTATTGAGGCTATCCGCAGAGAGGTGCCAATGAGCAAGGAGATAGAATATATTGTTGACTTCGTCTCTAAGTCGGAACGAGGTATCATTAGGTAATTCATCACTATGGTTTACAGATTCACCATCATCTCTGACGAAGTGGATGGCTTCATGCGCGAAATACAGATTGACGCAGATGCCACTTTCCTGGACTTGCACAAGGCGATTCTCTCTGCGTGCGGATATGAGGACAATCAGCTGACTTCATTCACCATCTGCGAGAACGGATGGGAGAAGGGACAGGAAATCACGCTGCAGGAGATGGATACGGATGCCGACGAGGATTCCTACATCATGAGCGAGACAGAACTGAACGAGTTCCTTGAGGACGAGAAGCAGCATCTGCTCTATACCTTCGACCCGCTGGCCGACCGTGTGTTCTTCATCGAACTGTCGGAAATCAAGACGGGCAAGAACCTCGAGGCGGGCAAGGTGACACGCTCGATAGGCGAACCTCCTGCACAGACGCTTGACTTTGACGAGATGTTTGCGCGCAATCCTATTGCGGACACTGCTTCCGTGATGGACGACGACACCATGTTTGGTGACGAAATAGACAGCAGCGAGATAGACCTTGAAGGGTTTGACATCAGCGATGAATTCTAAGACTCTGGTTGTGCTGTTGGGGCCAACGGGAGTGGGAAAGACCGAACTGAGCCTGCAATTGGCAGAACTGCTGGGAAGCCCCGTCATTAATGCCGATTCAAGGCAAATCTATCGCGACATCGCGATAGGCACCGCTGCTCCAACTGAGGAGGAACTGGCTCGTGTGAAGCATTATTTCGTTCACACCTTGCCGCTGGATGCCTACTATAGCGCAGCCGAATATGAAAAGGATGTGTTGGCTTTGCTGCACGACCTTTTCCAGACACATGATACAATTGTCCTTTCCGGAGGAAGTATGATGTATATTGATGCAGTCACAAAGGGTATTGATGATATCCCTACTGTAGATGACGAAACGAGGAACCTTCTCAAGCAGCGATTTGAGCAGGAAGGACTGGAGCCGCTGCTTGAAGAACTGAAACTGATGGATCCTCAGTATTATGATTTAGTGGATAAAAAGAATCATAAGCGGGTGATTCATGCCTTGGAAATCTGCTACATGACGGGAAAGACCTACACGTCTTTCCGCACGAACACCTATAAGCAACGCCCTTTCCGCATTCTTCTGTTTGGCTTGCGCCGTGAGCGTGAGCAGCTCTTTGCGCGCATCAACACCCGTGTGGACCAGATGATGCAGCAGGGACTGATGGAGGAGGTTCGGCGCGTCTATCCTCTTCGCCATCTGAATGCGCTCAATACCGTGGGCTATAAGGAACTCTTTAAGGTGATGGACGGGGAGTGGGAATTGCCTATGGCTGTGGAGCGCATCAAGAAAAACACGAGGGTCTATGCCAAGAAGCAGATGACGTGGTATCAGCATGATGCGGATATCCATTGGTTGGATGCAGACAAAATGAATGTTTCGGAAATGCTAAACGCAATTGAGCATGAAATCAATATGGAATAAAGCGCGCATCTATATGCGGCAGGCTTGGGAATGGTATGCAAGCCAATATCGAGGTCGTTGGTATCAGAAACTGATTACACCTATCGCTTCGACATTCATCGTCTTCTTTCTTTATCTGGGTGCCGTTGACCTCAATTTCTTGTACCTCTTTGGTGTGTCTCCAGCAATGGATGTTATTCAGAACCCTATCACCAACGAGGCATCCTACATCTATAGCGCTGACAGCGTATTGGTGGGCAAGTTCTTCAATGAGAACCGCTCGCCTGTGAAGTTCGAAGAGATATCTCCGTATGTGATTGATGCGCTTATCTCTACGGAGGATGAACGATTCTATCAGCATCATGGCATCGATTATCAGGGCTTGTTCTCTGCCTTCAAGGATATCGTGAAGGGCAATCCTCGCGGTGCCAGCACCATCACGCAGCAACTGGTGAAGAACCTATTCAAGATTCGTTCCCAGTACTCAACGGGCGTGTTGGGCAAGGTGCCAGGACTTGGCATCTTGGTGATGAAGTCGAAAGAGTGGATTACTGCCATCAAGATTGAAAACATGTACAGCAAGCAGGACATCCTTACGCTCTACTTGAACACAGTGGACTTTGGCAGCAACGCTTTTGGCATCAAGACAGCAGCAAAGACCTACTTCAAGACCACTCCGCAGAACTTGACGGCAGAACAGGCTGCTGTGCTGGTGGGATTGTTGAAGGCTACCACTACTTACAATCCGAAGGTGAACCCGAAGAACAGTCTGGAACGCCGTAATGTGGTACTGAACAATATGTACACCCATCAGAAGCTGACACGCGCAGAACTCGATTCGCTGGTGCAGTTGCCGATTGACCTGAACTATAATGTGGAGAAGTCTTATGACGGCTCTGCCCAGTATTTCCGTGAGGCTATCAAGGATTATCTGGAGGACTGGTGCAAGGAGAATGATGTGGACCTCTATTCCGATGGCTTGAAAATATACACGACTATCGACACGCGTATGCAGACGTATGCCGAGCAGGCTGTGCAGAAACAGATGCGCACCATTCAGCAGCGTTTCAATCAGCATTGGGGCAGTCAGTCTCCTTGGCGCGATGAGCATGGACAGGAAATCGCCAACTTTATTGAAGACATTGCCAAGCGCAGTGAGCACTATAAGCAACTCGCAGCTCGCTTTGGAGATGATACCGATTCCATCACTTACTACTTGAATCAGCCCCATCGGGTGAAGGTGTTTGACTATAACAGCCCCTCTCGCTGGGTAGAGAAGGAGATGAGCACAATGGACTCTATCCGCTACATGGTCCGCTTTATGCATTGTGGATTCGTGGCGATGGAACCGCAGACAAGCTATGTGCGCGCATGGGTTGGCGATATCGATTTCAACAGTTGGAAATACGATAAGGTGACGGCGATGCGACAGCCGGGCTCTACCTTCAAGCTATTTGTGTATGCGTCAGCCTTTGAGCATAATGACGAAATCACACCTACCACGCGATATCAAGATAAGCTCATCTCTATTCAGGTGCCTGATCCGCATGACCCTCAGCGCTTTGTCACCTGGACGCCTCATAACGCGAATGGCTACTGCACTGGAGCCAATATGCCGCTGAAGTCAGCCTTTGCGCAGTCGGTCAATACGATTGCTGTCAAGCTGGGGCAGGATACGGGCATCGATAATGTAGTGGACATGGCGCACCGTATGGGTATTCAGAGTCCGCTCGACCCGACTCCCGCTTTAGCGCTGGGCTCGTCAGACGTCACATTGCTGGAACTGGTGAATGCCTACTGCACAGCGATGAATGACGGTATGCAGCGCAAGCCTATCTTGGTGACGAAGGTCGTGGACCGTAATGGCGACGTCATCTATGATTGCGAGCGTGATGAGGCAACGGCTAAGGCTGTTATCCGCTACAAGACTGCATTCTATCTTCAGCGCTTGTTGTATGCAGGCATGCATGAACCTGGCGGCACAACGCAGGCGCTGTGGGAGTATATCCACTACTACGACACAGAACTGGGTGGCAAGACGGGTACGTCAAGCAATCACTCTGACGCATGGTTCATAGGTTGTGCGCCCGGACTTGTAGGTGGTGCATGGGTAGGAGGAGAATACCGTTGCATCCACTTCCGCACAGGCGCACTCGGACAAGGCAGTCGTACTGCTCTGCCCATCTTTGGCTATTTCATGGATAAGGTGCTGGCCGATAAACGCTTCCCACAATATCATGGGAAGTATCCAACGGCGAAGGAGGACATCCCTCGTGACACATACATCGGAGCTTCCGTCTATGTGTCGCGTCCTGAAACTACTACTGATTCCACTTCGTCCACGACGCCAACGCCTGAAGAATAAGCATTTCGTGACCGTTTTTTACAGAGGCGCCCATTGTGGCGCCTTTTTTCATGAACAGCGTTTCTTCAGGATTGTACACGAGGTCATACAGCAGGTGGTTCTCATTCATGGACTCGTAGGGGAGGGAAGGGCACTCGTCTACATGAGGATACATGCCCACAGGAGAGCAGTTGACAATCACTTCATACTCCCTCAACACCTCATCTGTCACCTCCTCATAAGTGATCATCCCCTCTCGTGCCGTGCGGCTCACAAACAGCGTTTCAATTCCTAACTTCTCCTCCAACCCATAGCGAATGGCTTTTGATGCACCGCCTGTGCCGAGGATGAGGGCTTTCTTGTGATGGGGTTTCAACAAAGGCTTGATGCTATCCACAAAGCCAATCACATCGCTATTGTGTCCCGTCAGCTTCACACCTTTCATCACTTTTCCATCGAAACCGTCCAAGTGTTCTACCTTCACCACATTCACCGCACCAATTGCCTTTGCTTCCTCGCTGATGTCATCCAGATACTGCATCACCTGCTGCTTATAAGGAATGGTCACGTTTAGGCCCTTCAACGTTGGGTTGTTCTTGATGATGTTGGGAAATTCCTCGATGCTTGGAATTTCGAAATTCAAATACTGGGCATCAATCCCCTCTTTCGCAAATTTCTCCGTGAAGAACTTGCGAGAGAACGAATGTCCCAATGGGTAGCCAATCAATCCGTATGTGTTCATTATTTTGTTGTTTATTATTGTTTTTTCAAATCATCTGCCACCCACAGCACCCACTCGTCGATGTTGTCGGTGAGGCGTTTGGGATAAGGAATCTCTATTGTTACATCTGGTTGAAAGCCATTTTCCCCGAATACATGATACTCAAGAAACTCTTTGTATTCCATACAAGTAGGATAGGTCACTAAGTACCCTGCATTGGGTAATTTCGTTTGGAATACATTACCGGTCAAGTCTGCCCCATAAGTGCCTTCCTTGCCATAAACTTTTGTTCTGTTGCTTACGCCTCTTACGTAAAGCTGGATTAAAGCTTCACCTGCGCTGGCCGTACCTTGGTCTATCATGACGGCAGCCCTTTTAGGACGGGACATCGGTGTTATGTCACTACAGTCGTTTACCGCCCAAAGTTTATACTCACCCTTACCTCCAGTCTCTTTGCACTTGTTGAGGAATTCCTGATAGAACTGTTTGTTATCCACCTGCTCGATAACAAATTCCCAGAACTTTTGATTGTAAGCCGTATTGCGGAAGTATGATTCAAAAGGCCGCTCTCGTTTGTGATCTGCCAACATATTCTTGAAAGGTGCCCATATAGCATCATTTCCGCCTTCATTTCCTCTCACATCAATGATTAGATAATCACAGCCTGATTCCCAATAATCCTTTGAGGCTCGCAATACCCACTCGTTCGTGGGATGAATTCCAGAGCAAGAAGGAACCCGTACAAGCCACGTCTGTTCATCCACCTTGCACGATACCGGCTGTGGCTGGTATTCCATTAACGTCGAATAGTCAATACTGACCGTCTTTTCAAGGCTGTCCCACAGCGGAGTTTCTATCCAGCTGTGTGTGTCAAAGTTTTTGTAGAACCAAAAGACATACTCGGTTGCCGCTTTTTCTATGCCCGTTTCACCTTTTGCCACTTGCTTTCTCAGTTTCTTTTTCAAAGACTCATACGTCTTTTTGTATCCTTGTTCCATGATGGCAGGAAAGACAGCGTGATTCTCCTCAGTGAAGTTGGTCAGATAGTCGAAGTCCTCCAAGTTCTTACGAATGCTGTCAGGCACGGCTGCATAGGTGATACAGTTGGCTGTGAGCAGCAATGCTGCGATAATGGGTTTTAGTAAAAATAGTCTTTTAATCATAATAGGTTTTTATCTATGGTGTTTTATTTTGTTTTCCACCAAGAGTCTTTTGTGCGGCACAAAGCTTGGACAATGCAATTCATAGTCTTGCATTCAGCCACAGAGATGGGTTCGTGGGTATGTCGATAAATGTAACGCCACGGGGTGACGATGAGCAGTTTGTTAGTGGCACATAGGTCTATGCGTCGCTCCGAGGGGTGGTATCGTTCTGGTAATCCGTTGTCTTCTATGTTGATGACAGGGAATCCTTGTTGGATGGCTGTGTCAATAATTTCTTGTTCGCCTTTGGCGATGCGGGCTGAGACGAGGATGGCTCCTTCGGATGCAGCTGTAAGGCATCGCTGTTTCTGCAGGGTGAAGGAGGCTTTGTCCTTTCTATGGCAGACGACTGGGAGCATGCGGCATTGTAGTAATTGGCGGTTGCCGTAGCTATCGCAGGTTACCATCCCATCGTTAATGAGCAGCCGATTTTGGATGTATTCCCATTTGTCTTCATCGATGAGGGGTGTGCCGCATTCGCGTTGCAGATAACCTTTCAGGGCTGGAAGCTTGAGGGCGGTGCCGATGCCGCCTCGTTGTGGGCTTTGCAGGTTGCGATTACTGGTGCGCATGAGGCGGCTGCGCGGGTTGTTGTGGATGTAGTGGCGTTGGGTTTCGAGTTGGCCTGGTTGCAGCGGCATCACATCGACATAGCCGTAGGCGAAGAGGGGTGGGCGGTTGGTGGTGCCAGAGGAGGGAACTTTGAACCCATGCGGGTGAACCGCATGGCGCAAGGGGCTTGTGCTTTCCGCCCTTGCGTCAGCAGGTTTTTCCTGTTGCTTATTGGCGGTCACACCCAGCTGACCATTAGCAGTCATGCCTGTCATTTCCCAATAGCGGCGGTTGCAGCCTTTCTTGAAGCCAGCGATGACTTGCCCCAGGTGGGTCTCTCTTCCATTTCGACTGATGATGCTGTTGTGCACCACGAGGATGAAGTGTATATGTTCGGGCATCACTACATAATCCTGCACCTCAATCATGGGATAGTGTGTTGTGATGCTTTTCGTTAGTTCCTCTTCCACCATCTTTCCGATAGCAGTCAGTTCCACCCTTGGTCCATTTGCATCGCCATCAGGCTTGTCAAGATTTCCTACCACCCGTCCCAACGGATGCCATTGTCGTTCTGCCACATTGATGGTGATGTGGTAAGCACCAGGCAAACGGTAGTCCTTCTTCTGGCATCGCTTCCCCATGCGGTGTGTTTCATTCGGTTCACTCATGGCTCCACTATTTTTCTGCGGTGTAGAGGATGCACATGCCGAAGGCAAGGCGCTTGAAGTTTACGTTGTGGAAGCCAGCCTGCTGGATGATGCTCTGCATGCGTTCCGCTTGGGGAACGGCGTCCATCGTGTCGGGCAGATAGGAATAGGCGGTACTGTCCTTCGAGAGGAGTTTGCCGAGGGTGGGCATCACCACTTTCTTGTAGAACCAGAAGAGTTGTTTCATGGGGAAAGAAACTGGGGCACAGAGGTCCACTACAGACAGATGCCCGTCTTCTTTCATGACGCGGTGCATCTCCTTCAGGCATTCGTCAAGGTTTTGGAAGTTCCTTAACGCAAAAGCGGAGATGACGGCATCAAATGAATTGTCGGCAAAGGAAAGATGTGCGCAGTCTTCGTTCTGGAAGGAAATCTTGTCGGAGAGTCCGAGTTTCGCCACTTTCTCTCTGCCTATCTGCATCATCCCCTCGCTGATATCGATGCCTACGACGTTTTGGGGATGAAGTTTCAAGAAAGCACGGATAGCGAAGTCGCCAGTGCCTGTCGCAATGTCGAGTACGCTATCCGTGCTTTTTCTGTTCTTGAGCAGAAAGTCAATGGCATTGTTCCTCCAGATTTTGTCTACGCCAAAACTGAGGGTATGGTTCAGCGTGTCGTAAGAATGGGCGATGTTGTCAAACATCAGCTCCACTTGCTCACGTTTCGTCCCTTCTTCGCTGTAAGGCTTTATCTGCTCCTGTTTGTACATACAAAGGAATTAGGAATGAGGAATTAGGAATGAGGAATTGTTACTTGTACTCCTTGTTGGATATGACATTCAATTCCTCATTCCTCATTCCTAATTATTTTTTAAATAATTCAATACATTCTTTTCGATACGCTTGGCGATGTCCTCGTCGCTGGTCTCCTTCACGAACTTCTCGCCGATGATGTGCTCATACAGCTCGATGTAGCGCTCAGAAACTGACTCGGCATACTCGTCTGTGATTTCAGGCATCACCTGACCAGGCTGATTCATGAAGTTGTGGTCGATGAGCCACTGGCGCACGAACTCCTTAGAGAGCTGCTTCTGAGGCTCGCCCTTCTCGAACTTCTCCTCGTAGCCTTCAGCGTAGAAGTAGCGGCTAGAGTCAGGTGTGTGCACCTCGTCAATCAGATATACCTTGCCGTCGCGCTTTCCGAACTCATACTTCGTGTCCACCAGAATCAGTCCCTTCTCAGCAGCGATCTTTGTGCCCAGTTCGAAGAGGGCATAGGTGTATTTCTCCATCACCTCATAGTCCTCCTTGCTTACGAGGCCCTGCGCGATGATTTCCTCCTTTGAGATGTTCTCGTCATGACCCTCGTCAGCCTTTGTGGTAGGAGTGATGATGGGTTTGGGGAATTTCTGATTCTCCTTCATGCCTTCAGGCAGGGTGATGCCGCAGAGGGTGCGGTTTCCAGCCTTGTACTCGCGCCATGCAGAGCCAGTCAAGTAACCGCGGATAATCATTTCCACGCGGAAACCTTCACACTTCAGGCCCACAGTCACCATTGGGTCGGGAGTGGCGAGTTTCCAGTTAGGAACGATGTTGGCGCTGGCGTCGAGGAACTTGGCTGCAATCTGGTTGAGCACCTGTCCCTTGAAGGGGATGCCCTTAGGCAACACCACGTCGAAAGCCGAGATGCGGTCAGTTGCGACCATCACCATGAGGTCGTCGTTGATGTTATACACGTCACGAACCTTGCCGTGATACACTTCCTTCTGTCCAGGGAAGTTGAAATCCGTTCTTGTTAAAGCGTTTGCCATGATTATATTCGTTTAAAAATGAATTACTCTTTCTCCTTGTTTTCGTTGAACAGCGGGTACTTCTGCTCGCTTTCGTACTTGTGGTACGCATTCACGATTCTTGTCACCAGCTTGTGTCTCACAATGTCCCGCTCGTCCATCTCCACAAATGCGATGCCCTTCACGTCCTTCAGCACTTCCTTCGCCTCTTTCAGTCCGCTCTTCACGTTGCGTGGCAGGTCAATCTGTGTCAGGTCGCCCGTGATGATCATTTTTGTGTTCTGGCCCATGCGTGTGAGGAACATCTTGATTTGCTGTGTCGTGGTGTTCTGTGCCTCGTCGAGGATGACCACCGCATCGTTCAGGGTGCGTCCGCGCATGAATGCCAGGGGCGCAATCTGAATCACGTTCTGTTCCATGTATTCAGCCAGCTTCTGTGCAGGAATCATGTCTTGCAAGGCATCGTAGAGCGGTTGCAGATAAGGGTCAATCTTCTCCCTCATGTCGCCAGGCAGAAAACCAAGCTTCTCGCCTGCTTCCACTGCAGGGCGTGACAGGATGATTTTTCTGATTTCCTTGTTCTTCAGTGCTCTTACAGCCAGGGCAATAGATACATACGTCTTGCCCGAACCAGCAGGACCCACCGCAAACAGCATGTCGTTGCCGTAGTAGGCATCCATCAGCGTCTTCTGGTTCTCCGAACGTGGAGCAATCGCTTTGCCCGTCACGCTGTAGCAGATGGCATTCCCGTCTGCTGCGTGTCCGTTAGGCTGTTCGCCCTTCACAATCTGCAGGATGTCCTCCTCATTCAGCGAGTTATATTTGGCGCAATGCTCCTGCATCTTCAGAATGTTCTCCTCAAAGGCGCACATCTCCTCCTCGTCGCCCATTACCTTGATAATGTTGCCACGAGCCACAATCCTCAGTTTCGGATACAGCGCCTTAATCATCTGCAGGTGCACATTTTGTACCCCATAGAACGTCACGAGGTCAATGTCCTCCAGAACAATCATTTTCTCAATCATGCCACAAAGGTACGAGAAAAATCTGACATTCACATCGATGCCCGATAGAAAAAGTGATTTGATGCGGCGAATAAGCGTGAAAGGCACTTGAGATATGCTCTCAAGCGCATTTTGCTTTCCTCCACTTCCGCGCCTTCTACCCTGTCGGTAGCGGAGTCGTTCATAACTTAGGAACAATTATTTGCAACTTGGGAAAAATATTTTGAAACTTAGGAAATATTTTTTGCAACTTAGAAAAAATAATTTCCAACTTGGAAAAAATTATTTCCAACTTAGAAAATATTGTTCACAAGTTATGAATAATGAAAGAGGCGGGATTACACTTCCTCAAGTGTCGACGGCTCGAAGATGAAGTAACCCCTGTCAAAGCATTATAAAACAAGCCATCGTCCCTTGGGGCCGGTGGCTTGTTTGTGTTGGTTCAATCTCGATTATATTATGTGGTCTGAAAAGCAGTTCTATTGAATACTGCTATAAGCGTTGCGGATTTGCTTTCATCCGGGCATCTTGTAGAATCTCTGGAAGTAATATGAATTATTTCCTTATTTCAATCCGTGATTCATCAGCCTGTAATTCGCCATCTCCTCATATTTCGTGCCTGGACGACCATAATTGGCATAGGGGTAGATGCTGATGCCTCCACGGGGAGTGAAGATGCCAGTGACCTCAATATACTTGGGGTCCATCAGACGGATGAGATCCTTCATGATGATGTTGACACAGTCTTCATGGAAGTCACCATGATTGCGGAAAGAGAAGAGGTAGAGCTTCAGGGATTTGCTTTCCACCATGCGCTGGTCGGGCAGGTAGGAGATGCGAATCTCTGCAAAGTCGGGCTGTCCCGTAATGGGGCAGAGAGACGTAAACTCAGGACAGTTGAACTGCACCCAATAGTCATTTTCGGGGTGCTTGTTCTGGAAGGCCTCAAGCACTTCTGGCGCGTAGTCTTGACGGTATTCCGTTTTCTTGCCGAGGGATTGCAGCCCCTCTTTTTCTCGTTCCAGCCCATGTGTAGGCTGGTTTGTATTGTTCTGTATCATTTGTTCGATTGTCTATTTATTTTTGCTTTTTAGATAAACCTCAAGCCCGTGTCGGCGCAGTTTGCAGGCGGGGCATTCGCCGCATCCGTCACCCTTGATGCCGTTGTAGCAAGTCAGCGTCTCGTTGCGGACCAAATCGAACACGCCCAAGTCATCGGCCAACTTCCAGGTCTCAGCCTTGTCTATCCACATGAGTGGCGTGTGAATGACAAACTGTTCGTCCATAGCCAGATTGAGCGATACATTCAGCGAACGGATGAACGAATCACGGCAATCGGGATAGCCGGAAAAGTCTGTCTGCGATACACCCGTGACGAGGTTCATGATGCCGTGTTCACGCGCATAGACAGCAGCGACGGAGAGAAAGAAGAGGTTGCGTCCGGGCACGAATGTGTTGGGAGGAGCAGTAGCGGGCTTTTCCTTGTCCATCGTGATGCTGGTATCTGTCAGCGAGCATCCGCTGCTCAGCTGGCTGATGAATGAGACGTCTTTCTCTTCGAAGGGCACGCCAGCCTTTTCAGCAATGCCGCGTGCGATGTCCACTTCCTTCACGTGCTTCTGTCCATAGCGGAAGCAGAGTGCATAGACCTGGTCGAAATGCTTCTTAGCCCAAAACAGGCAAGTGGTGCTGTCTTGTCCTCCGGAAAAGACAACAAGTGCCTTCTTTTTGTCGAGTATCATAAATCAGTAATGTTGAATGCGCTGTAATTGATGTTCTCATCGTAAACATCTTCGCCCTCCAGGCGCTTTACGAATTTTACCACTTGGATGGTGATAGGCAAGACGAGAATTTCATAGAGCGTCTTGGCTATGACTTGTGTAGCCATCACCTGGAGCATTACCTCCAAAGGCAGCTGTGGCTTGCCCGTAAAGAATAGCGGGAAGAAGTAGAAAGCCAAAGGGAAGAAGATGATGCTGTCGGCACTTTCGCCGGCAAGGGTAGAAAGAATGGCGCGCAGGGAGAAGTAATAAGAAAAGTTTCCTTTGTTGCGGTCGGCCATCTTCATCTTGCTCATTACCATTGCGTTGAGGAAAGAACCGATAATGAATGCCAAAAGACTTGCTATAGCCACTTGCGGAGCAAAGGCGAAGACCTGCTTAAAAGCTTCGTCGCTGCCTTCAACCGCAGCAGGAAGGGCGCAGGCAATACCGCCCAATGCAACCACGAGAAAGTTCATCAGGAAGCCCATCCAGATGATGAGTCGCGCCTTGCGATAGCCCCACACTTCGGCAATCACGTCGTTGATGATGTAAGAAATTGGAAAAACGATGAAACCGCAGGTGAGGGAAATGGGTCCCCAAGCACGAAAGACTTTGGTTTCAAGAAGATTTGCTGCCACAAGGCAGGTACAGAATACGATTCCTGCAATCAAGAAGGAAACGCTCACTTGATGTTTTTGTTTCATGTGATCTTGTTTTTTACGAGGTTCGTCAAGCACTCGCTGGTTTTTATCGTGGTTACTGGTACACGCCTGTTTTGACGAGGTGTTCAGGCACTCGGATTGTCCAAATCGGGTGCAAAGGTACGTAAAAATCACACATCGTCCATCATCCAGAGCCTATAATTTCACGTTTCAGTATGTTTCTAGGGGCTAAATGCAATTTGAATGGTAATTTGTGAACCGTGAATTGTGAATTGTGAATTAAAATATGTACCTTTGCACGTAATCAGACATAACCACTACGAATCAAGAAAAATAATATATGAATAACATCATGAGAAGAGGCATAGACTGTTTTATTGCCTATGCCGACAAGGAGACGACGCAGTTGATGGTGCTGCAATTGCAGAAAGAAATACTGGTGAACAAGATTTATGTGATGATGACAGGAGACGAGGAATGTCAGGTGGATGGATGCGAAGTGATGCGTATCGACCACCTGCAGAGTGCCTCTACGGTACGTAAGATAGCCGAAGTGGCTACAGCTCCATTGGTATTGGTGTGCACCAAACAGACACCTATCACGTTGGGCTATCAGGCTGTGAAGCGCATGGCTGATACGGCGAATGGCATTGGCGCCTTTATGGTGTATGCCGATCGATATGTGGTGAAGAATGGTGAGACGATAACAAGTCCAACGATAGACTTCTATGAAGGCAGCGTGCGAGACGACTTCGACTTTGGCTCGCTGCTGGTATATAATGCCGCCTCGCTTCGTGAATATGCCCAGCAGAATGCACAAGCAGACTACATTTATTCAGGATGGTATGACCTGCACCTGTATGGCTTGAGAACTTGGGGAGCTGAATCGCTCTTCCATCTGCGCGAATACCTCTATACGGAGGAAGAAATGGACCTACGAAAGAGTGGGGAGAAGCAGTTTGACTATGTGGACCCGCGCAACCGTGCTGTGCAGATTGAACGCGAGCAAGTGTGCACCCACCATCTGAAGGAGATTGGTGCATATATCAATTCTGATGCAATTGCCGAGGTTGCGGTGGAGAGTGCTGACTTTGATGTGGAAGCAACTGTGATTATCCCTGTCCGCAATCGTGTGAAAACGATTGAAGATGCCGTGAAGAGCGCTTTGTCGCAGAAGACATCTTTCCCCTTCAATGTGATGGTGGTGGACAACCTCTCTACCGATGGCACTACTGAGGTGATGAAACGTCTGGCAGCAGCAGACGAACGGGTGCTGCACATCATTCCTGAACGTAAGGACTTAGGTATTGGTGGATGCTGGGGCTTGGCCTTTAATGACCCTCGATGCGGACGCTTTGCTGTGCAGCTTGATAGCGATGACCTCTATAGCGGTCCTGACACGTTGCAGCGTATCGTGGATAAATTCTACGAGGAACGTTGCGGTATGGTGATAGGTGCCTATCGGATGTGCAACTTCCAGTTGGAGACCTTGCCTCCAGGCTTGATAGACCACCGTGAATGGACGGATGAGAACGGACGCAACAATGCTTTGCGTATTAACGGACTTGGTGCACCACGCGCTTTCTTTACTCCGTTGCTGCGTCACATCGGCATGCCAAACACCTCCTATGGTGAGGACTATGCGCTGGGGCTTGCATTCTCACGCCGATATAAGATGGGCCGCATCTATGACGAACTCTATCTGTGCCGCCGATGGGAAGGTAACAGCGACGCAGCTTTGACACCTGAACAAATCAATCGAAATAATACTTATAAAGACAGCCTGCGCACCATGGAGATTCGGAACCGCAAGCGACTGAACCTCTATTGGCAGGGAGATGTGAAGAAGGAGGATGTGGATTTTTTTTCGATAGGCAGTTGACCTGCTGGTCTGATGCTCGCAAGAAGTATGAGCAACTGGACCAGGTGCTGACCAAAGAGTTGGCTGTGGACAACTGCCATGTCGGAGTACAATACAACCCTGTACGCATGGTTTCGACAGGGGCAAAAGTGGATGCAAAGACCATTCGTCGGCGCTCCTGCTTCCTGTGTGAGATGAATCGCCCGGCAGATCAGACAGGGATGCCTTTGTTGGGTAAGTATCACTTTTTGCTTAATCCTAATCCTATTCTGCCACGACATTATACAATCCCCTTGCGCCATCACAACCGTCAGCAGATTCAGGGACATTATGAGGACCTGATGAAGATGGTGAAAAAGCTGGACAACTTGCTGTTCTTTTATAATGGCCCATTGTGCGGTGCCAGCGCTCCCGACCACATGCATTTCCAAGCAGGAAGCAGGGGTGTGGTGCCATTGGAGAGAGACTGGAAAGAAGTATATCGCCCACAGATGTCGTGTCTGCGGAAGGGTGATGGCGGAACTGTCTATCAACTGAACGGGTATCTCTGCGCAGGTTACGTGATTATTGCTTCTACTGCCGAGGCTCATGAGGCGTTGTTCGACAGCGTGTACAGCATGTTGCCAGTGCCAGAAGGAGAGTATGAGCCGATGATGAACATCCTTGCATGGGCTGATAGTGAAGAGGAATTGGTGAGCGTTGTGTTGCCACGGGCAAAGCATCGCCCAGATTGCTATCATGCTGAGGGCGACGCCAAGACTTTAGTGAGTCCAGGTGCTCTTGATATGGGCGGTTTGCTCATCACTCCTCGTGAAGAAGACTTTAAGAAGATGAATGCCCAATTGGCAAAGGCCATCATTCAGGAATGTGGAGTGGAGTAGGAGCGTGGAAGTGAATGTATATTTAGAACGAGACAAGAAGATGGAACAAGAACGACAGGTGCGAGTAGGCATCGTAAAAGCTAGCAAGCTTAACGTGGTATTCCACACGACCTATTGGTTGGATGGAGAACCATATGTGGGCGAGCATACGTTTGCGCCATGTGGAGAGAAACGGGTATTTGTCCCTGCTGATGAGCATGCCAGTTTTACGTTGAAGGACGTGGTGATTGGCATTGGTTTCCATTGGGAACGTAAAGAAGAGCAAACCTTTGCTGGTGGGTTGGAACTGATGGAAGAGGATGGACTATTGCAGGCAGTGAATATCGTGCCTGTGGAGACCTATCTTACCAGCGTCATCAGCAGCGAAATGAGCGCCAATGCCTCTTTGGAGTTGTTGAAGGCTCATGCGGTCATATCGCGCAGTTGGCTGATGCGCATTCTTGAAGCTACTACGCACGCAGCTCCCCATAACGCTCCCCTTGCAACGGCGGATTCTCAGCAGCATCCTTCCTCCATTATCCGTTGGTACGATAATGAGGCACATCATGGTTTCGATGTCTGTGCAGATGACCATTGTCAGCGTTATCAAGGCATTACGCGGCAGTCGAACCCTAATGTGGTGAAAGCGATTGAAGCCACACGTGGTGAAGTGCTGACATATGAAGGGAGAATTTGTGACGCTCGTTTCTCGAAATGCTGTGGAGGAATGACAGAGGTGTTTGAGACTTGTTGGGAGAATGTTCGTCATCCCTATCTGGTGGCAAAACAGGATCCGTATTGTAACACGCAAGACAAGCGCATTCTTTCACAGGTGCTGAACAACTATGACCAAGAGACAACAGATTTCTATGAGTGGACGGTTTCATATAAGGTTGATGAACTCTCGGCGCTGATTCGACGCAAGTCGGGTATTGATTTTGGTCGTATCTTAGACCTTATCCCTCTTTCCAGAGGAGCATCAGGCAGAATCATCATGCTGAGAATAGTGGGAGAGAAGTGCTCGGTGGAAGTGGGGAAGGAACTGGAGATTCGGAAGTGGTTGAGTGAGTCACACCTGTATTCTTCTGCATTTGATGTGGAGAAAACGGTAGATGGCTTTGTGCTGAAAGGAAAAGGCTGGGGCCACGGTGTGGGGTTATGCCAGATAGGTGCTGCTGTGATGGGCGACCAAGGCATACCTTATGAAGAGATACTGAGTTTCTATTATCCTCAGACAGAACTGACCAAGAAATGGTGATGACTATACGATAAAAGAACACTTGAATGAACAGCAATAAGTTACATAGTCCATGGTATTGGATACCGTGCCTTTTTGCGGCAGAGGAGATACCTTCTGCCGTTGTGACTTATGTGGCATTGCTGATGTTCTTGCAGTTTGGCACATCGACGACGTTGGCCACGCTCTATGGTGCTTTGCTGTTCTTGCCATGGGTGCTGAAGTCGTACTTCTACAGCAAGGTACGGAAAGCTGGACGGTTCAAACGCTATCTACATCTTGTGGAGACGCTGATGCTCGTCTGTCTTACAGGACTCGCTGTGTATATCTCTGAAGCATCGGTGAAAGGGTGGCAGCTCTTTCTGTTCCTGTTTGTGCTCTCGTTACTGTGTGCCTGGCATGAATTGCTTTCGCGTCTTTATTATAGCAGAATGTTGTTTCCGCGTCAGCAGCGAATATTCAATAACACCAAGATGATGGCATCGCAAATGACTTTGATAGTGACATACGGCGTGCTTATTATCGTGGCCGGATTCTTCGAAGTGTTCTTCCGCAGCTATCAGAAGGCATGGGCGATGGAGAGCTCGTTGGTTGTAGGTGGCTTCTTAGTGTTCTTTGCCTTGAATATGATTATTTTGCCAACCCCAAAAGGTCGAGACCGCTCAAGGCATGAGACGTTGGCCAATACCGTAAGGAACGAGTTGCAGGTCGTGGCACGTATTCAACAAAAGCCCCATGCGCTTCCTGTTGTGCTGAGTCTTTTCTTCTTGCTGCTGCCTCAAGCATTGCTGTTCAATACTCGTGTGTTCTTCCTGCTGGCTCCAGTAGGGGAGGGAGGTTTGGGCTGCTCTGTGCAAGATGTAGGTTTTGCCCAAGGTACCATTGGCGTGCTGGCATTCTCGCTGGGTTTGGCATTAGGACGGGCGTTGATGAAGCGCTTTGGTGTGCAGCGTGTATTTGGCGTTGCGGCTATCGTGCTGACTCTATCTCCGTTCTCTTACATGCTGATGTCTGCTGCTCCACAGGTGAACAACTTGTTCCTGTTGTGTTGTATGACCTTCTTTGCGCAATTCTGTTTTGGCATAGGACTCAATGTGTGCCGTTTGTATGTGCCATACATCTCAGAGCAGCGCTATCGTACCACAACTAATTTCCTGTATGTTCCATTGGTTGCTACCTTGATGCTTGCTCCGATGGCGCTGTCAGGCTGGCTCTGTGCGGTGTTGGGTTACCGTATGTTCTTCTTTGTATGTAGTGCTATGGCTCCAGTGGCGTGGCTCATATTAATAAAATGTAAAACCAAATCAATAATACTTAATGAATAATCAATCCTCTCAAAAGAAGTCGTCAGACGTATGGGCTGGCGCATGGGTGCCTTCTCTTTATTTGGGTGAGGCATTGCCATTCTCAGCGGTGATGCTTATCTCCGTCATCATGTTTAAGGAATTTGGCCTTACTGATGGTCAAATTACCTTTTATACAGGCTGGCTCGGTTTGCCGTGGGTCATAAAACCAATATGGAGCCCTATTATTGACAATTTGAAAACAAAGCGTTGGTGGATTGTTTCCATGCAGTTTCTGATGGGTGTTGCGCTAGCATTAGTGGCTTTCACATTGCCCACAGAGTTCTGGCTGAAAGGCACATTGGCGATATTCATGGTGGTAGCTTTCTCCAGCGCCACTCACGACATCTCTGCCGACGGCTTCTACATCATCGCATTACCCGACAAGAAGCAAGAGCTCTATGTGGGTGTGCGCAACACGTTCTACCGCATTGGCATGGTCATTGGTCAAGGTGGACTGGTGCTGTTGGCTGGCTTCCTTCAGGAGATTTCGCATACATCATCTACTCAATCTCGATGCTCATTCCTGTTGCCGCATTTTGAATGGATGGTGGTGTTTGTCATTCTGGGTGTGCTCATGCTGCTGTTGGCTCTGTATCATGCCTTCATTTTGCCCAAAGTGGAAACAGTGGTGCACGACCGCTTTGACTTCATGGAGCAGATGCGTGAGTTTGGACGCACCTTGAAGGTGTTCGTCACCAAGCCTCATCTCATTTCTGCCCTCTGCTTCATCCTCCTATTCCGTTTGCCAGAAGGGTTGCTCACTAAGATTGTGCCGCTTTTCCTTACGCGCAGCGCCGCTGAAGGCGGACTTGCCATGAGCGATGTGGATTTTGGACTTATATACGGCACGCTGGGTGTCATCGGTTTGCTGCTGGGTGGTATTGTAGGTGGTTGGGCTGTGTCAAAATGGGGCTTGAAAAAGTGCCTTTGGCCTCTTGTGCTCTGCATTACATTGCCCGATATCGTGTATGTCTATCTTAGTTATTTCCCCACTACCGACCTGTGGCTTGCTGGTGTTTGTGTATGCGTTGAGCAGATAGGTTATGGTCTTGGCTTTGCTGCCTACACGCTCTTCCTCGTCACCTTCTCTCGCGGCGAACGCTCTACGGCCGTCTTCTCCATCTGCACCGCTGGTCAGTACCTTGGCGGTGTGATGATTCCCGGTATGGTGTCTGGTCTTATCTCTGAGAACATTGGCTATCAGAACTTCTTCTGGTTGGTGATGGCATTCTGTCTTGTCACCTTCACCGTTACCGCTTTTGTGAAGATTAAGGAAAATTGAGTTAACTTCTTTTCTCGCGTCATTTCTTTTTCATAACTTTGCAGCTCAAAATCCGACAATAGTATTTGATGAAGAGATTTCTGACATACCTGTTCACCATCGTTGTAGCCCTTCAGATGCTTGTGTCGTGTGGCGAAGACCGTACCTACGAGTACGAGGCGAAGACACAGCACAACCATTGGGCCTATGATGTAGTGCTTGACACCTATCTGTGGGCTGACTCCTTGAATGACTACACGCCAGGCTGGAAATCCTTCTTCTCCACTCCCTCATCCTTCCTCTCTACGCTGACGTCCAAGAGCAAGCAGAACGATAAGTGGTCCTATGTTCTTGTTGACACGCTTCAGGAAGATGCTCATCAGCGTGGTTATTTCAATCATTACAATTCTTACGGATTTGACTTTGTGCTCATGACCGACCCTACAGGACAGAGCACTCGTTCCGTCCTTCGTGTGCTCACCGTCTATCCCAATAGTCCTGCAGAACAAGCTGGCTTGGTGCGCAATGACTTTATTTGCGCTTATGGTTCCTACGGCGAAGGCAGTTCTTCTGCATATAAGATATCCAGCAAGAATGTTTCACGTTTTCAAAAGGGTATAGCGCGTTCTCTTGAAGTGCGCCACCTTGCTCAGGACGAGACTGAAGGCGTCTTCTATTGGGAAGACACCGTCACCGTTCTTCTGGGCGAATCCCGTTATGTGGAAGACGTGCCCTTCCCTGTGTCTCGTATCATTGAGACCGATGGCATGAAGATTGGCTATCTTATGTGCACCCGCTTGCTTGAAGGTCCCCTGGAACAAACCCTTGTGCGTTCAGCCTCCGCTCCTTATCGAGACCAGCTCGATGGTATCATGGCGCAGATGCAGCAGGCTCATGTCTCTGAAATGGTGCTTGACCTGCGCCTGTGCAACGACGGCACCCTCGATATGGCGCGCCGATTAGCCAGCTATGTAGTCAACCCCTCCGCCCTTCACACCACTTTTGCCCAAACTATTTGGAACAAGCGTTACGAAACCAATAATCTTACGCTTCCTTACGATGCTTCAGTGGCCAACCTCAACCTTTCCCGAGTCTATATCCTCACCAGCGCCTACACTCAAGGCGCAGCCGAGTGGGTCATTCGCTCCTTGCAATACTCTATGGGCGAGGAGAATGTGATCATCATCGGCCAAAAGACTGCAGGGCAAGACGTGATGACCCAAGAGGTTGGTGCTAACTATCATGTGCACCTCTTTCCCGTTGTGGCCTACGTGACGGACGGCGGTGGTCGCCATGGTCTCGGCGCCATCCTCCCCTCCACGGAGGTGAAGGAGCAGGATGCTGTATTCTTGGGCGAGTACGGTTCCCCCGATGACATATTGCTATACACAGCCTTAGCAAATATTCTCGGAATCGGACAAAATGACACCGAATCGTTCTCTGATTCGGACAATTCGGCAGAGTAAAAGGCTGTGGAACAACAGTTGCTTAGAGGTTTTAGCGAAAACGAACTAAAACACATAAGCAACTATGAACAACAACTATCAGAATCAGAATGGGCAGCAACCGTCTGCCAAGGAGGTTCTTGAAAAATACGCAACGAACCTCGTAGAGCGTGCTAAGAACGGCAAACTCGATCCTGTCATCGGACGTGATGAAGAGATTCGTCGAATCCTGCAGATTCTTAGTCGTCGTACTAAAAATAATCCAATCTTGATTGGTGAGCCAGGCACCGGCAAGACCGCCATCGTTGAAGGTCTTGCGCGACGCATCGTGCGTGGCGACGTGCCCGAAAACCTCAAAGACAAGCAGCTCTACTCTCTCGACATGGGCGCCCTCATTGCCGGAGCCAAGTATCAGGGCGAGTTTGAGGAACGACTTAAGGCTGTGGTTAAAGCCGTTGTGGAGAGTCAGGGGCAAATCATCCTCTTCATTGACGAGATTCATACCCTTGTGGGAGCCGGACAGACTAGCGGCGCTATGGATGCTGCCAACATCCTCAAGCCAGCCTTGGCTCGTGGTGAGTTGCGTTCCATTGGTGCCACCACGCTCGACGAGTACCAGAAGTACTTTGAGAAGGACAAGGCACTCGAACGTCGTTTCCAGACCGTCATGGTAGATGAGCCCGACGTGCCTTCCTCCATATCCATCCTCAGAGGCTTGAAGGAACGTTACGAGAACCACCATAAAGTGCGTATCAAGGACGAGGCCATCATTGCAGCTGTTGAGCTTAGCAATCGTTACATCACCGACCGTTTTCTTCCAGATAAGGCTATTGACCTGATGGATGAGGCTGCCGCAAAACTCCGTATGGAGCGTGACTCTGTGCCCGAAGAGATTGACGAACTCAGTCGCCGACTCAAGCAACTGGAGATTGAGCGTGAAGCTATCAAGCGTGAGGGCGACAAGGAGAAGCTTGCAGAACTGAACAAAATCATTGACACGCTCCGAGCCGATGAGCAGAAACAACGTGCTAAATGGGAAGGCGAAAAAGCGCTATTGAACCAAATTCAAAGTGACAAGCAGCAGATTGAGCAACTCAAGTTCGAAGCTGATAAGGCTGAACGAGAAGGCAACTATGGTCGTGTGGCTGAAATCCGTTATGGAAAACTTCAGAATCTCGAAGAGGATATTAAAGCCGTGCAGTCGAAACTTGCCGACGCGCAGGGTGGGGCAGCGCTTGTGAAAGAAGAAGTAGAGAGTGACGATATTGCAGATGTGGTGAGCCGCTGGACCGGTATTCCCGTGAGCAAGATGCAAACTTCCGAGCGCACCAAGCTCATCCATCTAGAAGAAGAACTGCACAAACGTGTCATTGGACAGGATGAAGCCATCCGTGCCGTCAGCGATGCTGTGCGTCGTAGTCGTGCAGGCTTGCAAGACCCCAAACGTCCTATTGGCTCTTTCATCTTCCTCGGTACTACAGGTGTGGGTAAAACGGAATTGGCGAAAGCACTTGCCGACTACCTCTTTGATGATGAAACCATGATGACCCGTATTGACATGAGTGAGTATCAGGAGAAATTCAGCGTCACCCGACTCATCGGAGCGCCCCCAGGCTACATTGGCTATGAAGAGGGTGGTCAGCTTACCGAGGCTGTGCGGCGCAAACCTTATTCGGTTGTCCTCTTCGATGAAATAGAGAAAGCTCATCCAGATGTATTCAACACCCTCTTGCAGGTGCTTGACGATGGGCGTCTCACCGACAATAAGGGTAGGGTGGTCAACTTTAAGAACACCATCATCATCATGACCAGCAATGCTCAGCGTGAACAGCTCCACAGCATCTTCCGTCCGGAGTTTCTGAACCGAATCGACGACATCATCACCTTCTCGCCCCTCAACGAGGCAGAAATCCAGCAGATTGTCCGTCTGCAAGTCGATAAGGTGGTTAAGATGGTGGCACAGAATGGTATCACGCTCAACGTCACCGATGCTGCCATCAGTGTTATCGCCAAGGCTGGTTTTGACCCGCAGTTCGGTGCGCGCCCTGTCAAGCGAGCCATTCAGGACAAGCTTCTCAACGAGCTCAGCAAGCGCATTATCAGCGGTGAGATAGATCATGAGAAGCCCGTCACTGTCAAAGTCGCAGGCGATGAACTTGCTTTTGAGCAATAAGCATTTTAAATTATACCAAGAAGGGGAGCGGTGCATCTGCACTGCTCCCCTTCTTTCTGAAATATGAAGATGCGGTGTTCTTTCCTTTCCCTTCTTCCGCAAAGCTATAGATATAGCAAATTCTTGCTCTTTCCTCTGCTCCTACAGAGTTAGGTTAGTCTTCGTTGTCACCAACATCTAGTTTAGTGGTATCCCTATATCTCATTACACTGTATTGTAGAATGGAATTACACCTGAGCTGAATAACACGCATGGCTGGAACAATATATTGCTTCTTCATAATTATTAGAGTATTATAGTGGTTCCTAATTTGATGTTAATAGGGTATGACTCGCCCGCCTTCCAGTCAATAGCGAGAGGAATGGTGGCTTGTTTGTCTTCATTTCCCTTAGTGTAGTTAATCTCGAGGTAGGTACCCTCAGTACCATTGGCTTCATGCGTCTGCGGAATCATGTAGAGATAGCCCTGTGCCACCTCTTGCGGTGTAGTCGAGACGGTGATATCACCATTGGTCACAGTATACTCAGCATAATTCTTGTTTACATCGCTAATTTCCCACGCCCCCGTGTTATAATAGTAGTCACCTGTCTTGATAACTTTCTTAAGAACAATGCTTTTGACGGTAAGATTACCCTTGAGATTAGTATGCAGTTTATTCGTTATCTGCACGGTGAAGAGAACGGCAGCGCAGGCGTGATCGAAAAGCAGGCTAACATGTCCGCCGGCATCATTGTATGATATCTGCTTATGCTCAGCAACGAGCAGGTCGTGCTGGTTGGCTACGGTCTCCTCAACGGTAAACGACACATAAGGGTTGCCTTCGTTGTAGTTAAACGTACCACGTGTGTAGGCATAGAAGTCTATCTTCTGGTCAGTACCCACGCTAGGCCACTCTTTGGTATCCCATGTTTCTCCAGGTTCAGTTTTCGCGAAATTGTACTTATTGCCCTGCAAGTAGTTCATCGAGAAACTATTGAGTGTAGCTGTGGTGGTAGGAGCATCACCGCGAGTTATTCCCTGCACATCGACAATCATTGGTCTTGGTGTTTCTCTCTTCTGCGTCTGTTCTGTGTCATCTGATGAGCAGCCTGCCAGACAAGCAACCGTCATCAGCATTATTACTTTAATCTGTTTCATCATTAATGTCTGTTTCTGGTTTAAAATAAAATATTCTCCTGTTGAGAGTCACCTTCCAGTTCGAAGGTTTTCAAAATGGTATATATTCCAACTTTCTCGGAACTGTAGTAGCGTATCTGAGCAGTCTCTCCTGCTTGGACACTATATGTGGTGACTTGCCAACAATCATTCGCGTCAGCATTTCTGGAGCCTACACCTCTGCACTCATCACCCACAAAGACTGCCAGCATGTCACCACTGTTTACGGTGAACGGTGTCTTTTGTGGTATCTTGATTGTCAGCAGTGTCTTGACAGGATATTTCGAGCTGCCATCGCTGATGTTAAGAATCGTCATATAATCCTTATTAAGAATATTGCCAGGCACGAATTGCATGATGGAAGACACTGTATTCATGTGGTGCAGCTTGTCACAATAGTAGCGTAGTTCCACAGGCTTTTTTGCCTCAATGCCCGAACCTTTTAAGGTCAATAGAAAACTCACGCTCCCATTAGGCCATTCATGACGGCGGCTCACACCGCGACATTCATTATTAATGAACGCAGCCATTATGTCTTCGCTGGTAGAGTTGCGTGTCAGTTCCTCGTCTAGATCTACCAAGAAACTCATACTAGGACCGTCAAATCGGGTAGGGTCGGGATTTTTCCAGTCGGGCGCGGTGGCTGTAGATGTCCAGTCTACCGCCCACGTTGGTTGGGCAGAAGGCGCAAAGGTGGAGTTGCTCCACTGCTCTTCGTTGTCGTTGCTGTCTGATGAGCAGCCCCATGTCGTAGCGAGGGCTGCCATCATCAGCGTCATTAACTTTATTGTCTTCATATCAATTATCAGTTACTTAATTACTTGCTTAGAACCATTATAGATGTAGATGCCTTTCTGTGTAGGTTTCTTCTCAAGCTTTATGCCTTGCAGAGAATACCAGCTGCCTTCCGACATCGTTTCCTCGTCTGTAGTAGTGAAATCAATCGTTGTTGGCATATTATACGAACCACTGATGGCATCAGCCACATAATTCATTGCCTTGTAACTCGATGCGATGACGTTACCGTCACGTTCTACGACAAATGAGAGAGGTGCATTGCTGTCACCATTAATGGTCATATACATTCTATCCTCCTTGATGATGCTCTCGCCTACTATCTCGGCGTCGGCATAGGCAATGACCTTGTCACCTCCCTGCAGCTTTACGCCCTTGGCAATAGCTGTCAGCGTCATATTGCTACTGTAGGTGGTGGCAGTGTTGCTCGTTTCCTCGAAGAATGTCTCGTTGGCATCATAGAACGGATAGACGAACTTGGCCTCACCGGCACGCTTGCGGTATAGCATATACCCCTCGCCTGGCTTCAAATACTCCAAGTCGCCTTTCCATTTGCCTGAGCCGTTTGCATCAGTAGAGAAGACTGCGAATGCCGTCTGACTCTTCACGATGTCTCCCTCCTCAGCCTCGTCGAAGTAGTCAGAGAGGGCTGTTGCTATAGGCAGGTTGATAATTGGAGTATAGCCGATGCTGTTCCATCCTTGTTTTACAGTGATGGTGCGGTCGCTCTCCGTCTTCAGTATCGAACCTGTCAGCTGTACTTTCACTGGACTGACCACCCTGACACGATAGCTGTCACTTACTTTTGCCATCATCCGGTCTAATGGAAGACCAGTATTCGACAGCCACTCTTCATTATGATATAGCAGCGAGATGTTATTATTCTCGTCTGTCAGCATATCGCCTTCATGCCAGATAAAGCTGTCGAGCAGTTGCTTCACATTACGATAGCTGTCGTTGAGGACATTTAGTGATACCCAGTTCCAGCCGGTCTTCAGTGTGGTGTGCTGTACGTATAGGTCTGTGGCATGCAGCAGCAGCGGATCTTTTGTGCTGCCAACGACGCTCTCAGGCGTGAAAGTCACCGTCTCATGTGTTGTAAGCAACATCTCCTTGCCCGACTCATAATGCCACAAGCGGAAGTTCAGCGGTTTAATCACAGCCAGACTGTCATATACCGACATATAGATGAGGCTTTCTCCCTCAGAGTCGTCATAGATACTGCATACTCCCATGCAGTTGCCCTGTGCATCAAAGGCGCCCACGATGTCGCGCTTGTCTGTCACGATATCGCCCGCGATATCTATACGGCCTACAATGCTCATAGAGTAGCGTTTCATGCCATTGGATACCGACCAACCTGGTTTTCTGCCTTCTATGATGATGTTCAGTGCCAACGGCTCAGCCAGCCCATTCTCGTCAACTAGATAGATAACATCATCGTATGTACCTACATTGGCATTCTTGTTGATGGTGAAGGTCAGCGTATGCTCGCTGCGGGCATCGATGATATCAGTAGATTTGTCAACGCTGAGCCACCTCGGCAGGTTCTCCACCTGGTAGGTGTGTGCAGCTCCGCTGTTGTTCATGATGTTCATGCCGAAGTTGCTGTCTGTGGCCGAACTGCTATAGACCGTTTTCGTAAGGCTCTTCTTAGCCCAGCGCAGTGGGTTGAGGTCAACGAACATGGACACCGTTGCCGGCGAGGCCATGAAGTTGCCGTTCAGGTCGGGAATATCGCGAACAGTAGCATAGACGGTGCGCTTGTTGATTCGCTTCTCCAGCTCGTCGATGTTGACCAAGATGCGGTTGTCACGACCAACGAAGCTAAAGTTCAGGTTGTGCAGTTCCTCATAAGCCTGTATCGGAGCACCCATATTGACGTCGATGAGCTGCAGGATGTCGGTGACGGGATTTGCGAAGACGCTGTCGCCATCGACGACGTTGCCGTCCTTGTCGTACTGTACTTTCTTGTTCAAGGCGTAAGGCTGCGTCACTATTTCGTTATTCTGCTGTCGTACCTGACGCTCAAAGTCTATATAGGTAAGCAGTCCTAACTCGGAACCACCCAGTGCCTTTTCTGAATAGCGCTTGATGAGCGTTGCCGGCAGCGCCTGCTCGAACAGGGCAAGTCCGTCAATGTGGCCTGTCAGCGGGTTCTCCTGGTGTACCTTATCGTTCTCCTTACCTTCTTCCTTCCATACCATGTTGCCCAAGTAGAAGTCACCCATCATACCACCCAATGAGTCGGTTGCAAACTGCGCTCTTATGTCTTGGTCGATATAGATGGTGGCTACGTGGTGCGAACGGTTCACGGTCATGACATAGTGGTGCCAGCGGTCGTCGCTATACTTATCGCCCAGCACGAACTCCTGACCATAGGAGCGATACTTCAGCGTAGGACCCTCGAAGCCAATGAAGAACTTATTGATGGCTCCCACATCGGTTTTCTTGCCAGAACCGTTGCAGAGCAGCGTACCGTGGCCGCTGTCGTTGGTCCTGAACCAGAACATCAGCGTGTAGTCCTGCTCGGCAGTACGCTGGAAGCATTTTTCATTGAGCTTTAGACCCTTAATTTCCTTCTGCTCGTTCATGTCAAGCTGCAGCGACATGCCATCCGGCTGTGCCCATTCAGCACCATTCAGTTTCAGATGGGCACCCTGGGCATGGTCGGTAGCATAGTCGCCCTTACCCTCGTTCATAGGATAGTAGTCCATAAGCCCCATCTCATAGCCCGTCAGCAGCTTGTTGCCATAGCTGTTGAGCTGGTTGATGTCCATTGTGCGGTTCCATATTCTGCCCTGCAGCATGTGGCCCGTAAAGAATGAGCGCTTGGTGGCGTCAGTCTGGTTGGTAGAACCAAAGATCAGCGGGCCATAGCCGTTATAGGTCACGTTGCCTAGCGAGCCCTCTTCCTTCTTTGCGTAGATAGTCAGCTTCTTTTGGTCGTTGTCCAGTACGAGTGCCACGCGCTGGAAGGAGGCGGCGCTCAGCACGGTGGTACCCTCCAGCACCTTGTCGTCTACGACAGCACGCAGACGACGGTCAGCGGTCAACCACAACTGCAGTTCCTTACCGTCACGGCCATGCGAGAAGATAGGCATCTCCTTACCCGTATCGGCAGGCTTGACCATCACCTCGACGGTGATGCTCTTGTCGGCAAAGTTGCGACGGGCCTCGCTTTGTGCATATCCCTTGCCCGTGAACTGCAATGACGGTGCCTCCTGGAGACTGGTCTCATTGGTCTCGCCCTTCACCTCGAAGTTGGTGGCCTCACGCAGATAGTTGTATTCGATGTCTTCTGAGAAGTTGAAGATGATGTTTTCACCTGCCTCAAGTACTCCATCCATAGGGTCAGGAGTGCCGAACAGTTGCGGACGGCGCGTATCCTTGACGCCGCTGAGCACCTTCGACTCATGCGTCAGGAAGGCATTGCCGTTGCGGCAGAAGAGCACGGCTCTGAGGTCATAGGCCTTCTCCATGACATCGCCTTCGCCGAAGAAGCGTGTGGTGATGTTGCCGTTCTCAGGAATCATCTCCTTCGTTCCGCTGGCAGCAGCATAGAGCGTCGAGTCGGCATAGTAGCCACAGAGGTTAGTCCAGTAGTCGTCGCCGCGTGTCGATTCCTTATACTGGAACTCGATGTGGTCGAAGTTGTGCTGGTTCTTGTCGAAGCCACTGATGATGACAGGCATATACCAACCCTTGCCGTCTTCCTGCGGAGCATCGCAATTCATAATCCACTTGTCGCCAGGAGTGGTGATAGCAACGGGACCTGCCGTCTGCAGATAGTGAACATCGAAGGAAACCTCCTGGAACACCATCATGTCGCCCACCGAGATGAGGCCTATATTCAGACCCTGATAGTCGAACTTCTCACTGGCATACACCTCCAAAGTCTTCTCCGTTATCTCACCCGGACGAACCTCGATCGTACGGCCGTCGCCCGTCAGCGGCATGCCGTCAACAAGCATCTTGGCACCATCGGGATTAGACTTCTCTGACTGGTAGATTTTGAAGTAGCTGTAGGCGGCCTCGGGCGCCTCACTCTCGTTGGTCAGATAAAGCTTGAAGCGGGCAGCATCGCCGAAGGGAACGCCGCTGAGGCTTTGCTTGTCCATCTTGATGATGGGGTTCTCTATCTTCTTCGTGCGCTCGTCGATGACGGTGCCGGGATTATAGTATACCGACTTGCGCTCATCCTCGTAAGGACGGCAGGTGGCTCCTCCGCGGGTTCGGTAGACGAAACTACGTGGCTGGCGGTAATTCTTCAGACTTAGGTCGCGCTTCAGATAGTCGTAGTTGCCGGCTGCCTGTTCGGCGAAGTTATTGCCGATGAAGACGTCGAGCGGGTCGTCGCAGGTTACACCGTCGGTTCCAGTCTCCACACGATAGACATCGAAGTTCAGATGGCTCTTGCGGTCCATGCTGATGGTGAAACTCTCTTTGCGGCTGAATGCCGTGCTCTCCGTGTCTCTGGGCTTCACATTGAAGCTGACGGCTGGTATGAGGTCAATCTTCGACCCAAAGCCGGGAGCCTTGACTTCGACGGTGGTACCCCTGCCTTCCTTGCTTCCTTCATCTTCATCAAATGTCTTGGTGAGTATTTGGGAAAGCATCTTAGCCACCACAGGCCCAACTACGCCTGCAAGGCCCGCCAAACCACTACCTACTTCACTATCGAAGTATGCTTCGGTTATTGGGGTCATTGGATTGACAAACGAATTGGTGCTCGAGTAGTCGCTGGTGAACGTCTCGCCATAATTGATAGTGGAGCCGCCGTCCACGTCGAAGTTCTGAACCAGGTCGCGGGCGGTCAGTTTCTCACGCTCGTTCTGGGCTATCATCTCCATCCACTTCACGATGTTGTCTTGATAGTGGGCCACTTCGTCAATCTTATTGCCGGTGTATCCGTCAGGCTCTATTATTTCGTATTCTGCGCCAAAAGTCTTGTCCTCCTTATCTACCTTTGACCAGTACACCAGCTCGCCCGTAGCATTAGCATGCTCCTTGGCTTGCTCTTTAGAGCCCGTGAACATCAGTGACTGGCACTGCTCTACTAACGAAGGGATGAGTTGATTGACGATGTAGTGTTGAGAGTGTACGAAATTGGAGTTGATTACCGGACCATATGTCACCACTTCGTCGCGTACCAGGTGCAGTAGCTTGCCTTCGCTATCTGTGCCCTGAGCTATCTCTACCATGCGTCCGGACTTCTGCAGGCCGCCCATCTGCCGGAACACGCTGTCGGGGATGGCACGGATGGCGGTGGCGGGCTTGACGACGATGTTCTGGTCGATACCGATATACAAGTCTGCATCAGCACCTACCATAGTGGCTTCAGAACTGGTCGAGATGTCCTCGGTGGCCGTCATCGTGTAGTTGAAGGCACGGTTGCCGCTACCTGAGAACATCAGGTCAATAGAGTAAGACAGGTCGTTCTTAGAACTGAAGTTGAAGCCGCCAACTCCACCGGCGCCCATCGGCGCTGCCACGACACCGGTGAAGGTAGCCATCTGGCCACCTATGGTAATGCCGATATTCATTCCCAAATTCCAGGTCATATCCATCTGGTAGCTATACTTCAGCGTCGAACCCTTGCTGAGCGTAGCCTTCGAAGAACCTCCTGGTGGGTCGCGCAGCACGTCAACAAGCAATGGTGTGGAGTAGTTCAGAATGTCCTTGGCACCCTTCAGCTGCTGTATATTTAATAAGTACGCGCGAAGCGGCTGTGCCTCGTAGTGCGTGCCGTCCAGCAACAGCGTCATCGTCACCGTGCGCAAGGCGTCGCTGCCTGTCAGTAGGTAGGGCACCTGTGCTGCTACCAGGTTGTAGGTGGCTTCGCCCACGCTGTCCAGCATGACGACGTCACGATGCGTCGAGCTCTCCATGCCATTGTGGATAGTTACCTCTCCACCCGACAGACGGATGACGTCGATGGTGTCGCTCTTGATATTGTTGTTGTAGTAGTAGCGCTCCGTTGCAGAAATCTTCACGGGATACTTGCGCTCGATACTGAAGACGGGATAGCCGAAGGTGTAGTGGGTCTCCAGCGAGTCACGCTTGTTCTTCGGCCAGTTCTTCTTCTTTACACCATAGGCCAGTGTCAGCTTCTGCTTGTTGCCGCTGACATCCTTGTAGCTGTAATACTGGTCGCCAAAGAAGTCGAAGTCTTCATAACCTATCTGCTTGTAGTCGATGACCACAGGCGAGTGATAGATGCGGTTGTACTGGGCATGGTATTCTACGTCGACAGACTCGACCGGTGCTTTCTCGGCGTTCAGCCACGAGCCCTCGAAGTGGTCGGTATGCAGGGTCAGCGAGTCGGTGAGGTCTATCACGTCGCCCACTTGTCCGCTCTGGAACAGTGTGGCATAGCCCTTGGCGGTAATCTGCTGGATTTTCCACTTCACGGGCGGCAGCAGTACCTCGTACTCGCCAGTATGTACATCGGGCGTCACCACCATGCGGTTCAGCGTGGTGTGTACCTTCGTCTGGTATTTATACTTTGAGTCGTGGGCTTTGTGGTAGTTGACCTCGTCGCGCTCCTTCTTGTCCGTATTCTGAACGTCCCACACCAGTCGCGAGGCATTGTCACCCTCCAAAGCGAAGACCAACTGCAGGTCGTCACCCAGGTTGTTGCGTGACAGCGAGTTGCCCAGAGGAATGGCTGCCTGGTCCTTACCACCGGCCACACGACCGATGAGCTTCACCCGGGTCTCGTCATAGAAGTTGATGCCTGGCATGTCGCTAGTAAATGGATATTCAGTCGACGGATCGTCGCCTTTGTGGTAGAAGCCGTCCTGATAGAACACGTGTCCGTCCTTGACGGCTTGGACGCTATGGGTTTTTGTGTCCGCCAGTATGCGGAAGGAGTACTTACCATCGTGGTCGGTCACCACTTTCCCGCTGCCGTTGTGTACCTCGCGGCCGTCGACCAGGAACGACACTCCCTGCACTGGGATGCTCGTGCCCATGTACTGCACCAGACCCGAAAACTTGATGCAATCCTTGGCGATAAATGTCACGTCCGTTACGACGTTGCCGCCCGGTGTGGTTTTGAAGGTGACAGGCTGCACCTCGCTGAATTTGTCCAAATTGGGGGCAACACTATAGGTCGTCTCTGTGCCACCCACGTAGGGCAGGTCACTGATGCTGAAGAAGCCACTCTCGTCGGTGGTTGCCGTATATGGCAGTCCGCCTTCCAACGTGACATTGATTTTTATCCCCGGTATGCCCGTACCGTCGTCAAAGCACAGATAGCCTTCTACGGTACCGGTCTGCTTACAGTTGCTGGCAACGGTCTTCGTCTCTTCATACTTCAGACCCTCACAGCTGTTCACGCCGCGTACCTTGTATTCATATTGGTGGACAGGACTGGTGGTCTTGTCCTCAAACTGCATCTCTGCCAGCTGAGATACCAGAAGTTCGAAGTTGCCGCCACTGACGTCGCGGCGATACACCTCGTAGTAGTCAACGGGCTCATCGTCCACGTTAGCCCACGTCAGCAGGACGGAACTCTGCAGCTCGCGGGCCACCAGCGACTCCTTGTCGATGCGACCAGAATTCTCGTGGTAGAATTTGTCGTCGGGCACCTGTACGGCTATGCGCATGGTGTCCTTGCCCAGTGCTGTCTTGGTGGCATCGGCGAGCAGCGTGATTTGGTAGTTAACGCACGAACGGTTCAACAGCAGCTCTGCCTCGCCAGTCCGCAGTTGTTCGGCGGTGATAGCCGTAATCGTGCTGTCCACTGGCTCGTTGGCGCTGTTGTAGGTATTCACCTTGAACATCATGCTGATGCGGTCATCCCATACATAGCGATGGCTGTCGTCGTTGTCCTTATAGCCCCATGTCACCTTGGCCCTATATTCCTCCTTGTCGCTCCAGTCGGCCTTCATGCCCGTGGGCTGCACCAAGGTAAGCTTATCCAGGGTTGGCTGCACGGTCGCCACCGTGGGGTTCTTGGCAGCATCCAATCCCCATAGCTGCTGGGCGGAAGCACGCACCACCCAATAGGCCACCTGTGCCGTAGCTGTCGTCAGGTCTATCTGCTTAGCCGTGAGGATACTCATCAGCGTGGAGTCCTTATATTCGTAGTTCGTCACGTCGTCCTCAATCAGCACAGCACCGATAGATGCAGCATCTTCCAACTTGCCCGTCAGCGAGCGAAGCACCACGAACTGGTCGCCATCTAATGCGTCGTTGTAGGCAGGCTCCTTAACCTCCCACTGCAGGCGCACAGCACCGGCATCCGTCAGGCTCTGTTTCGAGTAGGTCAGCACTTCGCACTTCAGGTTGCGCGGATTGTGCATCACGGCATCACTCTTTGCATCGTAGGTGTAGATGATATAGTCGGGTGTCAGCTTGACAACCATCTTCAGGTCGCGGTGAGCCTCGGCTGCTGGCAACTGCAGGAAACCCGAATAGCTGTTCTTAGGCAGCGTCAGCCGCGGCATGTCTTTCCGGTTGCCGTTCTCGTCGGTGTACCACGCGTCAATCCATTCCACCACTTGGTCGCACGAGAAGGGAATCTTCAGCATACCTTCCTCGCCGCTATCCGTGCCTGGCACGATGTCGTAGCACTCAAAGGTGGGGTTGACAGTAATAACAGGCACCGCCTTGCCGTCAACGAGCTGCCATGAGTTGGGCTCGTTGCTATTCATATTATTCATCAAACCAGCCTGATCAGTGAAATTTTTATGGTCTCCACACTCGCCCCAGTTATGAGCGGTGTAGACGCAAGGATGGTCTTGGCCTCCCCAGGCATCAAAATCATAATAGCATATGCTGTAATGGTCTATATTATCCTTGGAGCCATTCTCATAGAGGCGGCGAACATCGTATGAGGCACCTTCTTCACCCCATCCAACGAAGGCACCTGCATATTTATCTTTATCGCTTTTTTTGTTGGAGTAGATGATTTTGCCATCAAACAGACAGTCGCTCATCACAATCGAGTTCTTGCGCGCATGTCCTATGAAGCCGCCGAGAATTTCACCCGTGTTTTCCGAGTTGTCATTGCCTGTTACTGTAACAGAAACCCACACCCTCTCGACGGTGAGACTACAATTGGTCTCGGTTTTTCCAACCATACCCACCAGTCCGGCAGAGTGCTTTCCGCCCGAAACGCTGCCCGTGACGTGCAAGTTGCGAATGGTGGCGTTGGCTGCAAAGACGAAGGGCGCCATGTAAAAATCATTGTAGGGATTAACAATCTCTACATTCAGTGTATGGCCATTACCGTTGAACGTTCCCTGGAAAGGTGCATCCATGTTTAGTCCTACCCAGTTGGACACCGTGAAGTCAGCATCCATGATGGCGTTAACGTCATAATTTCCATTAGCCTCGACAACTAACTGCCTGAAGCGTTCCCAGTCGTCTGCGTTGCGCAGCACATGGTAACTCACACCGTCAAGGATAACAGTGTCATCGTTCGGATTATCAGCAGCCCATATCGAAGTGGTTGCCGACACCATGAGCATTAATAAACATAATGTGCTCAGAAAGTTTTGGTACTTTTTCATTAGATTAGGTATTGGTTCTTGTTATGGTCTATGATTAGATTGTATTAGACAAAAGTACGAATCTTTTTTTAAACAGTAATAGTTATAACATATATTAACATTTTTTATACAAAGAGACCCCTTTCCATACCGCATGTGTTCCCATGTTTCTTTTGTTGTCATATAGCCACTTTGGGAAATCGTGTTTTATCTTGGGAAATAGAATTTGCATAGAAAAAGAGTAAAAAAATAGCGAAAAGTTGTTGGATGTTCAAAAGAAAGGCCTATCTTTGTAATCGAAACATGTTTAGCCATACATAATACTTGTAAAACAGAAAGAAGGGATGGCATTCCCCTATATGTTGTATATATAACCTAAATTTAATGATATATGAATAGAACGTATTTTCCAAAGTGGACTTTGGTGCTCGGCGCCGTGGTCAGCGGATTGACTTCATGCGGACTTGATTTGCCCAAAGAAACACAATCGTCGTTTGAAACGATGACAGTTAAAAAGTCAGACATTGAGATTCCTGCCAAGTTCAGCGCTAAGATGAAGGGTCAGGCAGACGTGACCATTACGCCTCAGGTGAGTGGTCAGCTGATGAAAATCTGTGTGAGTGAGGGTCAGCAAGTGAAGGTTGGCCAGACGCTTTTTATTATCGATTCACGCAACGCCCAGCTGGAACTGGAAGCGGCTCAGGCTAACTTGCAGGCAGCTTTGGCTCAGGAAAACTCAGCAAAGCTGGAGTTTGAGTCGAACAAGAATTTGTTTGACAAGAAGATTGTGAGCAGCTATATGCTTGATAACTCGCAGAACACTTATCGTCAGGCGCAGGCTTCGGTGGCTCAGGCTCGGGCGGCTGTGAACCGTGCGAAGGTGAACTTAGGCTTTTGCACTATCACAGCTCCTGTGTCGGGCATAATTGGTGAGATTCCAGTGCGTGGAGGTGATCAAGTGAGTCCCATGACGCAATTGACCATATTGAGTGGCAATACAACGATGGAGGCTGAGTTTTCGGTGACAGAGGCTGTGGTGGAAGCAATGGTGCAGGAAGGCATCAATGCAGAAGATAAGGAGAAATATATTGCGAATCTGCCTGAAGCAACTTTTGTGATGAAGAATGGTACGGAGTATCCCCATAAAGGGCGTGTCACAAGCTTAACTGGTATGGTGAATGCTGCAACGGGCTCGTTGACCAGCAAGGTATCGTTCCCCAATCCCGATGGCCATTTGTACTCTGGCGTGCAGGGCACAATCGTGCTGCCTTTCGTGGAGAAGGATGTGATTGTCATCCCTCAGCATGCTGTGGTGCGTCTGCAGGACAAATCGTTGGTGTATAAAGTGCAGGCTGACAGTACGGCCACAGCTGTCGATGTGACGACGGAAGATGTGGGCAACGGCAAGGACTTTATCGTTACCAGCGGCTTGAAAGTGGGCGACAAAATTGTGACCACCGGCGCTAATAACGTGACCGAAGGGCAAAAGGTGCTCTTTCCTAAGGAATAAGGAATGAGAAGTAAGGAGTTAAGAGTTTTACTTTTCACCTTTCACCTTTCAATTAATCAAAATCTTCCGCATTATGAAGAACAATATATTTATTAATAAATATGTGATGGCATGTGCCATCTCGATTGTGATAGCGCTGGTGGGCTACATCTCGATGAGCACTCTGCCAGTAGAGCAATATCCCGACATTGCACCACCTACGGTGAATGTTTCAACCAGCTACACTGGTGCTGATGAGAATACGGTGATGAAGTCTGTCATCCAGCCACTCGAAGAGGCTATCAATGGCGTGAATGATATGACCTATATGACCTCAAAAGCCTCATCGAATGGTGATGTGGAAATCAACGTCTATTTCAAGCAGGGTACCGACCCCGATATGGCATCGGTGAACGTGCAGAACCGCGTCTCTCGTGCACAGGCGCTACTGCCTGCCGACGTGAACAAGGTGGGTGTGAAGGTGGAGAAGCGGCAGAACAATATCCTGCGCATCTTTGCGGTAAGAAGTTCCGACGGCAAATACGACGAAGATTTCGTATCAAACTATATCGATATCAACATCAAGCCAAAACTGATGCGTGTCACTGGTGTGGGTAACGTGCAGAGCTTGGGTAATACCTATGCTCTGCGTATCTGGCTGAAGCCTGATGTGATGGCTCAGTATGGCCTGACGCCTAACGATGTCTTCGCTGCTATCGGTGGACAGAGCTTCGTGGCTGGTGTGGGTTCTTTGGGTGAACAGTCGGAGAACTCCTACCAGTACTCGATGCAGTATAAGGGTACGCTGAAGACTATCGAGGAGTTCAACAACATCGTGCTGCGCACCAGTGGTGGTGGCATTTTGCACCTGAGTGATGTAGCAGAGGTAAAGATTGGTGCCATGAGCTACAACTTCACATCCAACATCCAGGACAAGCCGGGTGCCATCTGTATGGTGTTCGCAGCGCCAGGTGCTAATGCCACTCAGGTGAACGCTAGCATTAACAAAACGTTTGAGGAGATGAAGGCAACGATGCCTGCAGGACTGGAGTTCGTGACCCTGATGACCAGCGATGACTTCTTGTTTGCCGCTATCCACAATGTGGTGGAGACGCTTGTCATCGCCATTATCCTTGTAGTGCTTGTGGTGTTTCAAGGCTACCATCATCCCGTCCATCTCTATTATCGTGTCGCTGCTGGGCACCTTTGCCGTTGTGTCAATATGCGGTTTCTCGCTCAACATCCTGACGCTGTTCGCTCTGGTGCTGGCCATCGGTACGGTGGTGGACGACGCAATTGTGGTGGTGGAGGCCGTCATGGCAAAAATGGAGAATGGTATCAGCGATGCCCGTGAGGCTACCCGTGAGGCCATGAACGAGGTGTCGGTAGCTGTTGTGTCCTGTACCTTAGTATTCATGGCGGTGTTCATCCCCGTGACCTTCATGCCAGGCACCTCAGGTACGTTCTTCACTCAGTTTGGTATCACTATTGCCTCGTCTGTAGGTCTGTCGTGCATATCAGCCCTGACGCTGTGTCCAGCCCTCTGCGCCATCATGATGCGCGTGACGGAAGGCAAGACGGAAGGCAAGAGCCTGACCTATTATACCAAGAAAGCGTATGAAGTCAGCTATAACGCCATCTCTAATAAATATAGCAAGGCTGTCCAGAAGTTCATCAAGCGTCCCATGCTGGCTTGGAGCATCTTGGCACTGGCCGCTGTGCTGCTGGTGTTCTTCATGAAGAGTCTGCCTTCTGGTCTCGTTCCGCAGGAGGACCAGGGCGTGTTCTTGGTTGAGATACAAGCTCCCGAGGGCTCCACACTGAAGCAGACCCGTGAGATGGCGAAAGCCGTTGAAGCTAAGGTGAAGAAGATTCCCGAACTAGAGAGTTTCGCTTTAGTCTGTGGTTATGGTATGATTTCGGGTGCCGGTTCCAACTATGGCACGATGGTGGTACGTCTGAAGAACTGGGATGAGCGTTCTGGCATGAACCATCTGCTGACGCTCGTCATGTACCGTTTCTACTATGACTGCCAAGATATCAAGAACTTGCGGGTGATTCCGTTCGAGATGCCGCAGATTCCAGGCTATGGTACCAGTAACGACATCATGCTCATGGTAGAAGATCCCACAGATGGTAACCTGTCGGAGTTTGCCAAGCATACTGAGCACTTCTTGGCTAAACTGTCTGAACGCCCGGAGATAGCCACTGCCATGTCAACGTACTCTGAGCGCTTCCCGAAATATCAGGTCGAGGTTGATGCTACCCAGTGCGACCGCGCCGGTGTGACACCTGAAGCAGTACTCAACACGCTGGGTTCATATTGCGGTGGTGCCTATATCGGTAACTTCAACCAGTTTGGTAAGGTCTATCGCATCATGGCTGCTTCGTCACCCGAGTATCGTCTCGATCCGCAGTCGCTGCACAACATCTTCATGCAAGTGAAAGGCGGCAAGATGGCCCCCATCTCCCAGTTCGTCTCGCTGAAGCAGATTGTCGGTCCGTCGAATATCGAGCATTTCAACCTGTTCCAGAGCATCACCTGCATCGTGAAACCTGGTAGCGGCTACACCGAAGGCGACGCTCATAAAGCCATTGCCGAGGTATTCAAGGAGGAGATGCCAAACACGGCCACCTACGAATATAGCGGCATGTCGCGTGAGGTAGAGGAGACTTCTGGTTCTAATGCCACAGCACTCATCTATGTGATTTGTGCCATCTTGATTTATCTCATTCTGGCGTCCCTGTACAACTCGTGGTTCACTCCAATGGCTGTGCTTTTGAGTGTGCCCTTCGGATTGATGGGAGCCTTCTTGTTTGCCTACTTGGGCTCACTGCTTCATTTGCCGGGCATGGACAATAACATCTACCTGCAGACAGGTGTCATTATGTTGATTGGTTTGCTTGCCAAGACGGCTATCCTGATTACAGAGTTCGCTTCTGAGCGTCGTGCTCAAGGCTTGAGCATAGTAGATGCAGCTTTCGAGGCATGCAAGGAACGTCTGCGTCCTATCCTCATGACAGTGGTGACGATGATTGCAGGCATGATTCCGCTCATTATCGAGGGCGGTGCTGGAGCCAACGGAAACCGTGCCCTTGCCCTTGGCGTGGTGGGTGGCATGACCGTAGGCACTATAGCCTTGCTGTTTGTGGTTCCTGCCTTCTTCATTGTATTCCAGAAGTTGCATGAGCGATTCCAAGGCGGAGCACAGAAGTCTGAATCTTAATACTTGATGAAGTTGAACTGAAAACGAGTAGCTTATGAAAAGAATAGCATTTATCTATGCCGCAGCTGTTTGCTTCGTTCTTTCAGGATGTGGCATCTACAACAAATATCAATCTACGGCAGAAGTGCCAGCCAATGCCTATGGAGCTGACGTCGTGAACATCGATGGTATTCAATTGGCTGATTTGTCATGGCGCGAGTTCTTCGCCGATCCATTGCTCCAGCAGCTTATTGACACTGCATTGGTGCGTAACACCGACTTGAACTCTGCCCGCATCACGGTGGAAAAGGCGCAGGCATCACTGCGTGCAGCTAAGTTGGCTTATCTGCCGTCGCTCTATTTCTCACCTTCTGGATCCCTGTCGAGCTTTGACCACGGTCCCGTGTCGAAGGCTTATGACTTGTCTTTGCAGATGAGCATGGATCTGGATGTGTTTGGCTCCATCACCAGCCAAAAGCGCAAGTCGAAGGCTGTGCTGCTGCAAGCGCAAGCCCAAGAGGAGGCAATCCGTGCCAACTTGGTTTCTTCTGTGGCGCAGCACTACATCCTTCTGCTGGTGCTTGACCGTCAGATGGAGATACTTACGGCTACAGATAGTCTCTGGAACGCGTCGTTGGAAACTCAGAAGTCGCTGTGGGAAAACGGCAAGTCCTATTCTACAGCAGTCAATCAGATGGAGTCTTCTTATCTAAATGTGAAGACACAGTTGGTTGATACCAAGCGAAATATACGTCAAGTGGAGAATGCGCTTTGCCGCTTGTTGGCCATCACGCCTCAGCATATCCAGCGTAAGCGTTGGGGAAGCTACGAACTGCCTCGGCGGTTTAGCGTTGGTGTGCCAGCCCAGCTGCTTACTCGCCGTCCAGACGTGCGCATCGCGGAGCACGCTATGGAAGAAGCGTTCTACAACACACAAGCGGCCCGTTCTGCCTTCTATCCTTCCATCACCTTGCAAGGAGCATTGGGATGGACGAACAATGTTGGTGTCGTGATGGATCCTGGCAAACTGTTGTGGACGGCTGTAGCTTCACTCACACAGCCTATCTTTGCACGAGGCAGATTGCTCACAAACCTTAAAGTGAGCAAACTCACGCAAGAGGATGTACGGAATAAATATGTGCAGACAGTCATCGATGCCGGAAACCAAGTGAATGAGGCAATGGCGGATTGCCAAACAGCACTGGAAAAGGATGGTTACTACAAGCGTCAGGTGGCTGTGCTTCATGAGGCTTATAACGGTACCCACGAACTGATGGATAATGGTAAGGCCAGTTATCTTGAAGTGCTCACAGCTCAAGAGAGCTTGCTGAGTGCCCAGCTGAGTGAAGCCATGAATCTCTATGATGGCGCGCAGGCTCTCATCGCTTTGTACATCGCCCTCGGAGGAGGTACTCGGTAGTGAAATCACGCTCAGACTTCACTAAAACCAAAAGATTGTGACGAGCATCATAGTTCGTCACAATCTTTTTATGTTTCTTGCCTTCTTTAAGGCATCTGAACAGCGTATGTAAGGTTATTCTTCTGTAGCCTTCTGGCCTTCTTCAGCACCTTCTTCTTCCTTGCTCTCAAACTCGTTAATTCCGTTGTTGATCAGGATGTTGTACCAAGAGAGGACTTTACGCATGTCGCTGACACGTACACGGTCTGTGTCGTAGTTAGGCAGCACTTTGGCAAAGAAGGCGATGATGTCGTCCTGGTCTGCTTTCTTTGGAGAGAGGTCAACAGCCTTGCCGTCGTAGTTCTGCTTGATAGACTGGAACACGGAGGCGAGAGACACCTCATTGTCGTCGTTGGTGTAGATAGAGATGTCGCCGAGTGATACGACACGGTCAGCACCAAAAGCTGGCATGCGCTTCTTTTGTTCGTCAACAGTCTCTACGATGAGGCTCTTGTTGCCTCTTGACACGAGCTTGTAAAGCCCTGGCTTGCCTGAAATGGCGAGAATTTGCTTAATCATATGATGATGTTTTGTTATTTTATTGTTGTAGTTGTTCCGTTATTTAATTCATTGAGCATGTGCTCAATTTGTTCTTCCAAGTCTGCTGTGCCGTCATTGAGAATGCAGATATCGGCTCGTTGGCGTTTCTCTTCCTCGTCCATCTGTTGTGCCATGCGTGCCTGAATCTGCTCAGGGGTGGCCTGGTCGCGTTGGATAGCTCGTTGGAGGCGCAGAGAGAGTGGGGCATAGACTTCGACGGTGACATCAACAGTGTCTTGAAAGCCCGTCTCGAAAAGGAGCGCGCACTCCTGAGCAACGATGGGTGCCGTTTGTCGTTCAGTCCACTGCTGAAAGTCTCGCTTGACTACGGGATGAACGATGGCATTGACCTTAGCGGCATGGTGTTCGTCGGAAAAGAGGTATGCTGCGATGAGCGGCTTGTTCAGTTCCTGACCCATATAGGCCTCAGTGCCGAGGAGTTGTATGAGTCGTTCTCTAATGAGGGGACTCTGAGTCATGAGAAGCTTGGCTTCGTCATCGCAGTGATAGACCGGGATGCCGCGCTTCTGGAGCAGTTGACAGACGTATGTCTTGCCGCTGCCGATGCCGCCTGTGATGCCGATGCGTATCATTCAGATAGTTGTTCGATGATATATTCTACAGATTCGGGCATGCGCAAGTGGCGTATGTTCTGTGGAGTCTGCCGCAAGTGTAGGCGGCATCGAGAGGTGCCTGCCTGTGCTTCCTTGTAGTCGATGGCTATGAGGAAGTCTTGCGGAGTGATGTCGTCATAGAGCGTGGAGCTGACGAGGAATGTGACATCGACTTTCTGTGGGAAGGTGCGCATGATTTTATTGGCTGGCACATTCTCGCTATAGACGGGCACTTGTATGGTCTTGTCTGTGAAGATGTCCACACAAATGCATGCCTCGATAGAGTCAGGGATGGTTCTGACACCGCGTGGCACGAGTATGGCAAACTTTGCGTTGAGCGTGTCTTGCAGCCCTTCGATGGTTACATTCTCAGTCTTAACGCTATTGATGCTCCCATAGAGATGTGGGGGCGCATAGAGGTCAATGGAGTCTGGGGTGAGGATGGTGCCGCACAAGAAACGTCCATCAGTGGTGGTGATGTGGCCGTTGAAAATCACAGGCACACGCTTGTGCTGACCGTTCGAGTAGAAGACATTGATGCGGTTGGGTGTCGTTGATTTGAAGGTCATGCCCACGGGCTTCACTTTCATGGCGGCTCGGCGCAAGACGTTGGCATCGATGGACAGACTGCCTGCGTTCTGGTTAATCTCCTTGAAGTTGATGACGAGCGGCTGGTCCTCGTTCTTCATGAACTTATAGTAGAAGGCGTTCCAGCCTTTGCTGGAATAGGTGACACTCACCTCGCTAGGCATCTCGCTGGTGTAGATAAGGTTGCGTGGCAAGTCCTCTATCACCAGCTGATAGGTCAGCACCACCTCTGTCGTCTCTTTGATGGCTTGCATGAACCAGAAGACGATGGAGACAGCGAGGAAGATCAGATACACACCAAAGTTGCGGTTGATTTTTATCAGCCGCAAACGTCGGAGTATCACCTTTATGAAGTCCATGTTGTTGTCTTACCCTTGTGGTGCCTGCTGAGCTCCGTTGGCATAGACGAAGTTGCGATCAATCTGGATAGTCACGCCTTTGGCAATCTCGATGGTGAGGTAAGGCTGACCTTCGTTGAGCGACTTCACTGTGCCGTACACGCCGCTGGCGGTAACCACCTGGCTGCCAATAGCAAGGCTCTTGCGGAAGTTCTCGATTTCCTTCTGACGTTTCCGCTGAGGACGGATCATGAAGAAGTAGATGATGGCGAACATGGCAACGAGCATGAGAATCATGCTAAAATCAAAGCCACCTTGTGCGGCTGCAGCTGCAGGAATCATGTAGTAGGACATAGTTTTGTATTCTATTTAGTTTGATTGTTTTTTTCTGTTTAAGCTTTCGTGAGGATATTCTCTTTCTTGAGCATCTTGGCTACGGAGTCGATGATGCCGTTCACATAACCACTGCTCTTAGGAGTGCTGTACCATTTGGCTATCTCCACGTATTCGTTGATGGTGACAGATACAGGAATCTGTGGGAAGCTGAGCAGTTCGGCAATGGCAATCTGCATGATGATGACATCCATGTAGGCCAGACGGTTGAACTCCCAGTTCTTGACACACTTGCCAATGAGAGAACGATAGTACTCATCGTTGGTGATGGCACGGCGGAACAAGCGTGTGGCAAAGTCTTGGTCTTCGATGTCCTTGTATTCAGGCACCAGCTCCTGGTTGGCACCATTCTCTGGTGCGAAACGCTTGATAGTCTTCAGCACAAAGGTGTCCACGATTTCGCGGTCATCGTTCCAATAAAGGCTCTGCTCCTCCAGAATGTCGTCAATGCGCTCATCCTTCATGATGATGTTCTTGTATATCTTGCGCCACAACTCACGGTCATCAGCGTAAGTCACCTCTTCCATCGCCATGTATTCTGTGTAGTATTCGCTCTGCACGATGTCAGCATAGAGCTTCTTCACATAGTCAAGGTCGTTGTTCCACGACTTCTTCTTTGTCTCCACGAAGTCCATCAGCTGCTTGTTGATTTCCAACTGTGCTGTGAATCGGTTGTCGGCAAAGCGGTGGCTCACTTCCTCGTCGATGTGTCCCACCTTGTTGAGCTGCTCCTTGTGCTCCACATCCTGAATGGCATAGCGCGACACGCTGACCATGAGCAGCAGCATGTAGTTGTAGAGGTCGTAAGCCTTTGCGAGGCTGAACAAGAGCTCTTTCTCGGCTGTATCTATGCTTTTTCCACTATTTTGATAGTAAGCGTACATGAGCTGTACGATTTTCAGGCGAATGAGGGTACGGTTAATCATTTCTCAAAAAACTCTTTTTTTGTGTTTCTATATATTATATAATATGATAAAAGGTCTGGGAATCGTGCCCAGATGTCCCGTAGCTTGGTTTGCTCTGAACATTTTGACTGCAAATGTAGAGATTTTCTTTGAAAAAACCGCTTTTTTGTTGGAATGATTGCTTTAAAACGAAAAAAAGGTGCTAAAATCTTGTGTAAACGAAAAAAAAGCGACAATTTTGTAGAAAATTTATAAAAAGAATAATTACAAAGAACTTGATTATGGGCGAAACAGACAAAGACCTCGTTTTCTCGGAGGGTGTCAAAGCGGGCAAGCGCATCTATTATTTCGATGTGAAGCAGAGCAGAAATGGTGACAAATACATTGCCATCACAGAGAGTAAGAAAATCAATGAGGGAACTCCAGAGAATCCTCGCTTCGTGTTCCAGAAGCACAAGTTGTTTTTGTACAAGGAAGACTATGAGAAGTTTGTTGATGCTCTGAATCGTACACTTGATGTGGCCAAGGGTGTTGTGTCCGTAGAAGAGGCCCAGAAAGCCAAGGCACAGCGCGAGGCAGCCTACGCAAAAGAAGAGGCAATAGAAGGTGCTCGAACTGCAGCTGTTGAAGAAGATGAGGAGAAGACCGAGAAAAGGAGCTTCTTGGACAAGGTAAAAGACATCTTTTAATAGCACACAATAAAGGCTTTCCTGCTCTCCAACAAGACTGGAAAGCCTTTCCCTTTTTCTCCAGAAGGCTGAATTTCAATAGCCGGACATAAAAAACAAAGGAAAACTTTTGCCAGCTCGGACAAAAGCCGTACCTTTGTGCCGCTTTTTTGGGCAACACATTCGCCCCACTTCGAGTGGAGGGCATCCGTGTGATGGCAAAATTAAGCACAACGGGAGCCGTTGCAGGACTCTTTTCTTGCTGTCGGCTTTCAACCGAAAACTTAATTTATAGTAACACAAAAAACATTTCAAATGAAAGAAATCACTATCAACGCACAGACTCGTACAGAGTATGGCAAGAAGGCAAGCAAGGAGCTTCGCCGTGCAGGTCAGGTTCCAGCAGTGTTCTACGGAGTAGAGAAGGACGAGAAGGGTCTTCCAGTAGCAAAGACCATTCAGGTTTCAGAGAAGGAGCTCGCTAAGTTGCTCTACACTCCTAACGTGTACATCATCAACCTCGTAGTAGATGGCAAGAGCGTGAAGGCTATTCTGAAGGACCTGCAGTGCGACTTCGTAACTGACCGTCCTGTACACGTTGACTTCTACCAGATTACAGAAGACAAGCCTGTTGTGTTCGAGATTCCTGTCAAGCTCAACGGTCTTGCTGAAGGTGTTCGTGCCGGTGGTAAGCTTGCCCTCAACGTTCGCAAGCTCGCTGTGAAGGCTCTCTACACTCAGTTCCCTGACACTCTCGACATTGATGTAACCAACCTCGGTCTTGGCAAGTCAATGAAGGTGGGTGCTCTCTCTTACGAAGGCCTCGAAATCATCACTTCTAAGGAAGTTGTTGTTTGCGCCGTTCGTATGACCCGTGCTGCCCGTGCTGCACAGGCAGAAGCAGAGGCTGACAAGTAAGCCGATTGTAGACAGAAACTACAAAGCACAAGAGGGTGTACCTACCGTTCTCCGGCATGGGTGCACCCTCTTTCTTTTTTCCAATATATAATAATATGTGGCTTTTTGATTGGTTTCGCAAGAAAGAGGCGAAAACAGAAGATGATCATATGAAATACTTGATAGTAGGTCTAGGCAACATCGGCGACGAGTATGTGGACACACGTCACAACATCGGCTTCCGCGTGGTGGATGCCTTTGCCAAGAAACAGGGAGTGGAGTGGGCCGACAAGCGTTATGGCGCCATTGCCAAGACACGTGTGAAGAACGCTGAACTCACCCTTCTCAAACCCTCCACCTATATGAACCTCTCCGGTCAGGCCGTCCGCTATTGGACGCAGCAAGAGAAGATTCCCGTGGAGAACATTCTCGTGATTGTGGACGACCTCAGCCTGCCCGTGGGCAAGATTCGTATGCGTGGCAATGGTAGCGATGGTGGTCACAATGGACTGAAAAACATCGCCTCCTGCATGATGACTCAGGAGTATGCCCGCATCAAGTTCGGCATTGGCAACGACTTTCCCAAGGGTGGTCAGGTCGATTTTGTGCTGGGCCAGTTTAGCGATGAGGACAACAAGATCATTGAGGAAAAGCTGGATTACGTGGGCGAGATGATTAAGAGCTTCTGTCTGCAGGGGCTCGACCGAACCATGAATCAGTATAACAGGAAGTGATCACTGTGATGTGGAGCATGACATCAATATAACGGAAACAAATGGAAGCAAGACTCGACAAATGGCTGTGGGCAGCCCGCATCTTCAAGACGCGTTCCATAGCTGCCGACGCCTGCAAGAATGGGCGCATTACGATAGCGGGAGTGAAACAGAAAGCCTCCAAGATGATTAAGGAGGGCGATATCATTGAGGTGCGCAAGCCCCCCATCACCTATTCCTTCAAAGTGCTCAAAGCCATCCAAAACCGTGTAGGCGCCAAGTTGGTGCCCGAGGTGCTGGAGAACGTCACCGCCAAAGAACAGCTTGAACTGCTCGAGATGAATCGCATCAGCGGATTCGTAGGCCGAGCACGTGGCACAGGCCGTCCCACCAAAAAGGAGCGCCGTGAACTTGATGACTTCATCCAGCCAGCCTTCTTTGGCGACTTTGAGTTCGATTTCGACGACGACGATGAGGAAGAGGACGACGAGGACTTTGATGACCAGAAATATTGAATAGCAGTGAGCCCCGAGAGTTGGATAAGCAACTTTCGGGGTTCACTGTATACTTATTGGACCATCTTTCGAAGGAGCCCTTGTTGCCCCATCGTGCCGTATTTTACGGCATGATTTTACTTATTCATAAGTTATGAATAATTATTTGCAACTTATGAACAACTTCCCCGACTGCATGAAAAGCATTGAAAAGATGGACGCCCAATCAAACACGTTCACCGCTACAGAGCCGTGTTTCTGCCTCTCTGTCAGCTTCCTCTATACGCCTTACTCTTATTTGACAGAAAACTGACAACCCCAATCAGCGAACTACATATGCTCCTCCTAAGCTCCTCCTGCTCCATTCCAGCCACAGCCATCATTCCCAACACCCCCACCTACACGCTCAGCGGCATCCAAGCCACCGACACCACACGCGGCATCCTCATCAACAACCACAAGAAGATAAAAAAGTGAAAGAGGGGCACTGCGCCAGCCCCCTCTTTCACTTTTTCACATTTCCCTCCACCCTCCGACATTAGACATCAGACATTAGACATTAGCCCTCTCACCTGTCAACGTTTGTAGCAGCGAGAGCAGAGTCAAGTGTACTTGAACTATGCCGAGTCGCGCCCAAACCTCAGCGAAGCTAATTGTCAATTGTCAATTGTCAACTGTCAACTCTCCTCCTCCCTCGCAAGCTCCCATCCTCTCAGCATAGCGAACCAGTCGATGGACGTGGTGCCGTTCTCCTGAATCGCCATCGCCATACCGAGTGCCATCCAGCGCGAGGGCTTGTCCGACGGGTTGCCCAGCGGCTCGTCAGGAGCGATGCCAGACAGGCGAGAGACATTCTCGATATAGGCACGAGTGTTGTTCTCGTTAGGCGGCGCCCACCTCGAAATGATGCCTCGGATGGTGCAGAGGCGGTACTTCTGGCAGTACGTGCGGGCAAGCAGGCAGAAAGCAGCCCGCCAGCCCCATTCCAAAGTTTCAAACTGGCAGAAACTCTTGTCGTTCTGCGTTTTCGACGTACCTTTCCACTGGTCCTTGCTTCTGCGGATATTCAGCGGGTTATTATTTCTCAATCCTCTTGGTAACATTTTTGTTTTAGTTTTGATTTGATTCATTATTAAAATAGTTGATCACTTTCGAGCGCTAAATGACACTCGTGACACTTGACACTCATGACACCCTATCGCCCATTTCCATATTTTGAGACTTGCGATACTTCCCTGCTTCGATTTGCACTACCAGTCCCTGCTTCCGCCAATTCTTCAGCATCTGTTTAACAGAGTTGCGAGTCACGCCTGCACCCTTGACAGCCACGCAGTGCTGCATCGCCTGCTCGATAGTAAACTGCACGTCCAGCCTTTCAAAGATAGTGTCATTCTTGCCTCGTCTCAACCGTTCTCCGTCCAGATAGCCAGCATAGTCTCGGCTGTTGAAAGCGTTCTCGATACGATCGCGGAAGAAGAAGAGAGCGTTCTCCAGAAGCGAGTCGGCAATCACGTCATAAAACTCCAGCATTTGTGGTGTTTGAGCCTTCAGGAGCTGCTCCATCCAAAGCTTCGGATGCTGCTTCAGCAGCGCTTCCGCTCCATTCAGTCCGTGCTTCTGAATCAATGTCTCACACACCTTGCAGAGCATGATGCAGCATGCCATTCGCTGCGCTGTCACACACACTCGGATGCGCTGTCGTGCTTTGGTGCGGTCATCATTCTTCATTGTTTCCAGACGAATCTTCTCCAACCACTCACGGCCCTTCTTTTCAAGTTTCGGCAGCACCACCTCGCCCTGCATCAGGGGCAACAAGTGCGCAATCTGCAGGATGCGGTCCTTCTGGTGGTCGGTCAGCACGTGCGGCTTCTCCTCCAGTGGAGCAAACGTATTGTCAGGAGTTCGAGCCACCGCAATACGGCTCTGAAATCCGTCAGTGTAGTTCGACACCACACGATAGAGAGCATCAGGCGTTCCGCACATACAGACATTCCACAACAATTTCTCTATATGCACGTTCACAGCCTCCACGCTCTTGGCTTCCCTGTCGAACTTGCTGCCGTCGTAGCTTTGGCGTAGCATCACAGAGAAATCGCTCATGGACGAACGCCACTTCTGTGCCACCGTGTCCGCCTCTGGCGTAAACGAGAAGGCATGCTTCCCATCGGTGTTGGCCAAGCGCTCTGCCAGCTTCGCCACCGTGCTGTTCAGGGTGATGAAGCGCACAGGCAGCTGAGGTTCCTCTGGCTGTTCCTTCTTGTTCTTCGCAGCCCTCTTCTTGTTGCGGTATTCCTCCTCCTGCTGCATATACAGCTTGTCAAACTCTATCACCTCGTTCATCCAAGCCTCCACCACAGGGTCGATGCTGCCTTTTCCAGAAGCGAAATCACCAGCGATGTAGCTAATCAAGTTCAGTCCCCTCTTCTGGCCGTGAACATCCAGCATCACACCCGTTGCCAGCGCACCGATAGCAGGACAGATGGCCGTTATCATTGGCATTGCGAGTTGCTGCCCCACTGCATCTACAGAATCCTTCACACCCTGCGGCAACTTCTTAATTGACAATTGATAATTGACAATTGACAAATCGTTATCGTTAACGTTTTCGTTTTCGCTAAGGTTTTCGTTTTCGTTAATCGTCCTGACAATCTCATCCATCATTTTCGAGCCTTTGGTAGGCTCCTTGCAAGCCGAGTGGACGATACTCCTCATCTCCTGCTCAGGCAGCCCGAATCGAGGCATAACCTCCAGCAGCCACTCCTCCTTGTCGTCACAGATGGCACGCAGATTGGCAGCCAGCTTGTGCAGACATTTGTTGCGCTCACCCTCACTCGGTTCACCCCCAGTCCGACGCCAATACTCAGCGATAATCGTTGTGTAAGGAATCCCCTTGAAGGAAGTTGCGAAAGATGGGCCTTTATCAGGAATTTGAGAATGAGAGACTTTTTCGTTTTCTCTTTGAGCTTCTTGAACCCTTTGAGCTTCTTGAACCCTTTGAACTTCTTGAACTTCAAAGATTTCATCGTCAAGATAAAGCAGTTCCGCTGCCGTCGTCGTAAAGAACACCCTCGTGATGTCCTTCGCTCCGTCGTCATACTTCACGCCCAACAGATCGCTTGCCCACTTGAGGCATTCCTCTTGGGTCAGCTCCTGGCGGCGTCTGAACACCAAGTGAAAACCCTCGCCACGAGCGCTCACTTCCAGCATCAGCAAGCCCAGCTCCTCCTTCTTCTCCAGAATGCGCTCCCTCACCGGCTGCATCTCCTCCTTCGCGATATGGTCAACATCCATGCCGATGGTGCTGCTCATGCGTGCAGAGCCCTTCAGCGAGCCGTCCTCGTTAGGCAGACAGCTGTAGTTCATCTGCTCAAGGCGTTGCTTCTGCTTCTCGTCACCCTCATGCACAGCCTTCATGGCGGCCGTCTGCTTGCGGCTGTCGCGCAACTTCAAATACTCCTCTCTGTTGAGGACAGGGCGCATCATCTTCGCCCCGTCCTGATAATAGATTACATGTACACTCATAATTCACACTCCATTTAGCAAAACATTATAGCGTCCAATTCACAATCCAGCAAGGCCTCCGTAGCCCTTTTCGTCTCCCTCTGGAGCACATGCCCCACTCCAGCGGCTCCCAGCACCTTGGGCACACTCTCATACACCTTGATGCGTTCTTCCGACTCCTTCACCCAGCCATGTTCAAGATGGCACACCAAGCGGTCACGCTTAGGCTTCTTGGGCTTCCTGTTATATGCCTTGAATGTCAAAGCACCTGTACTCTTGTCCATATAGAGGACACCTTCCAATCTCTTGCCGCTCACCAGCTGTTCCAGCAATTCGAGGGCATTAATAATATAGATTAATTTTTTCATTGTTGAGTTGATTTTGCGAGTGAAGCCTCTGAAATCCGATGGCCATCTTTAATCACGTGAAGACCTCATCGCTTCAACTCAAGTTAATTCTCCGTTATAAATTGTCAAATGTCTAATGTCTAAAGTCTAATGTCTGATGTCAATTGTCAACTATCAACTGTCAACTATCAACTGTCAACTGTCAACTGTCAACTATCAACTGTCAACTGTCAACTGTCAACTGTCAACTAAATAAACGCTGCCGTATTGGCTTTCAAATTCCGCTCGCAACTCCATCACGTCACGACCGTCTTCTTTTCCCTCCAGCATCTCTTGTTCGCGAATCTTCAAGAGGAACAGCTGGTACTCTCGCCGCTTGATTTTCCCTTCCGACTTGCGCACGTCCTTCATTTTGTCGCTCATCACCCATTTCGGGCAGCAGTCGCATGGTCGCACGCCCTTTCTCCGTTTCGTGCATCGTCGTTTGGTCTGGAGCCTTGTGGCATCCATCCATTCACACGAGGCGCAGCACATTTTGATTCGCACCTCCCATTCGTTCATTGCAAACTTTGATTTTTTCATTTTGATTAATCCTTGTGTTCAACAGGGATAAAACTCTGCAACATTGCGTCGTTTTTCTGTTGACGATGCAAAGGTAAGACATAAAAAACGGCGGCGGAACCGAAATTCCGTCGCCGTAGAGTTTATGAGAGTTTGGCGTAGAGTATTGCCCCTTTCGTGAGAGTTTTCACCCCAAACGCCCCGATTTTGTGAGAGTTTTTGAGAGTTTTGTGAGAGTTTCTGCAATCTTCACATAATCCACAAAGCGTTTGCCCTGCACAGGCGCATTTCCCTCGTTCCACATCGCCACAGGCTTCTTGAAACTCTGCACCGCCATGCGAAACATCTCCTCTCTGCGAGGCAGATGCCCATGCTCAGGCACCGTCCTCCTTACCATCTTGCAAAACCCGTCGAAGTCATCCTCCTTCACTGCCTTGCAGTCAGCCAGCACACGGTACACCGCATACCACTGGCGTCCCACCTTCACCATCGGAGCCACCTGCCGCACAGCCTCAGCCAACCGTTCTGGCTTCACTGTTCTCGTTCCAGCCTCCTTCATCTTTGCCATGTCAATCATCTTCCTGCACGTGCGGAAATTAGCCCTCGGAGCACACTTCGTCACCTGCTTCACCACACCCACAATCTTCACCTGCTCATAGCCATCCAGACAAATCGGGTCATACGCCTCATTCTGCGGCACCAGCCATGGGTGTCCCTGGTCATCCTCGCAATACGTCTTCACCGTATAGTCGCCATCCAGCAGCGCCATCACCGTATCGCCATCCATCACACGCGCGTCAGCCACCACTTGCAGCATATCGCCCGATTCAATGCCAGCGCCCAGCATAGAGTCGCCCTTAGCCTTCACGATAAACTCAGGCTGCAAAGCCAGCAACTCCTTCGGCAGCATCATCGACTCCTCCGACACGTCGCCCACACCATTCGGCACGCCACACATCACCTCATTGTCAAAGCACGGCACAGGTGTGTCGCACAACATCGGCTGCCAGCCCTGCTGAGTCATATCCTTCAACAGTACCAGCATCTCCTTCGCTTCACTTCTTTTCATCGTCAATAAAGTTGTTTTTCTTCCGCATAGGCCCAAGCCCCATGCAGATTCGTGTTTGTTGTTATATGATTAATTAGTAAATATGGTAGTTATCCGTTGTGTTTGTACTGATTATTGCCCGTCCTTGCTATAAATCATTTCCTATAACTTCCGAAATTTCATTTAGGTTTTGTTCTTTTATGTTATTAAGAATTTAAGCTTGTCCTATATGATACTTTATTCTTTTTGATTGTTTGTTGCAGCCTTTACAGCTTGCTCAAATTCCTCTTTAGTACAAGGTCTTCGTAAAATCCAATAGGAGCTGGTTGAAGAATTTCCAGTACCTTGAAACGAAGCGCCTTTTGAAGTTGAACCGCTAAGATACATTTCCCATCCTTGAGATATGAAATACATAAGGGCACCAGCAGGAGTAGAGAATTTCATTTTTGTTCCCTTATCATTACGCAACCTTTTTATTTCTTTGCCATCATCAAAGTAAACTTTAAAGTTCTCTTTATCATCAAACTCACCTTCAAAAGAAACAACACTATAGATATAATATTTACTCTCTTCTGTTTGTGCATAACAAACAAAGGGAATACAAAGCAAAAATACAATTAAAAACCTTTTCATATCCTTCTACCCTTATCCGTGTCGGGCACAACTGTTAGTTGTTATAGTGAATCAAAGAACCTGTCCCTTGTGATTCTTTATAGTGAATCAAAGAACCTGTCCCTTGTGATTCTTATTGATGACATAATGATATGTTTTTAATCATTTTTTTCGCGTGCGGCGTTGTTTGCACACTGAGCCGGCAGTGGGGCTGGGAAGCAGGCCTGAGGGCCTGCGCCCCACCGCCATCCCGTGCGCCAACAACGCCGAGTTGGGGGTGGGGCGAGGGGACAAGGATGCACTCATCTGGAGACGGGGCGAACCGTGAGACCGTAGTAGCGGTCGTAGTGGCTGTCGGTCCAGAGCGCACCGCCCGAATCGAAGAGCAGGCCGTAGGCGTAGCGCGAGTACGACGGACTCTGCGTAGACGACCAGTAGTCGCCGCCCGAGCCGGCGTAGTCGAGGCTGCCACTCCAGCGGATGCCCGCCGCAGGCAAGAAGATGGTGCCGCCGCTCGGACCAGTGAACTGACCGCCCTTGACCCCGTTCTTGGAAGTCCAAGTGTAGGTGCATTTGTTGAGCAATTCATTGATTTGGTCGAAAGACGGCATCACCCAGGAACCACCCCATTTCACGTGCGCAACGTCGTAACCAGTGCCGGCGATGTCAGAGCCGAGGTTAGTTACCTCGTTACTATCCACCAATCCATCACCATCGCTGTCTGTCCAGTATTGATAAGTATACAAAGAATAATAGTTTTTCTCCTCCGTCTCGCCCCAGGCGTAGTAGCCGCCGTAGCCCTCCGGGGTGCTCGCCCCCACGTTGCAGCACGACCACTTCGTGCCGGAGGGCAGACCGAGGTCGATCATGTGGGGATGGTGGTCGTCGGGGCAGTAGGTCTGGCTGTGGCTTACCTCGTAGTCCTTCGGCTCGCCATAGACGGTCTCGTCGCTGTCCACGTATTTGACGTAACCGAACAGGCATACCGTGCTGCTGGCCTGGTTGCGGAAATAGGCGTAACGCGTGTCCGTATAGCTTGTACCGAACCGGCTCAGCGATATCTCTGTCTCACGGCCATTGGGGTCGCGATAGACATAACCCCAGTCTGCAACACCTTCTAAATCCTCAATGGAGACTGTCACCGCCACGTCATAGCGATAATCGTAATTCACGCCCTCATGCGTGAACCCACCCTTCTTGTATTGCGACTTCGTCTGCTTGAAGTTGTCGATAGTGACGGGGAATTGCATAATCAGGTCGGCACTGGGCGATGCCAGCATGTCGTGCTTACCAAAGAAACGAATGACAGGGTAAACCTTATATTTCTTCGTCTTATCCAGTCCGCTAAACTCACAAGTATAGGATGGGAAAGCATTTCTCGTCCAATATTTTTCCCCATACATTTGTGTATTGATATAGTGGTTGTCCTCATCATAGAGTGCAAATCCGACGGTATATGGGATGGGGCAGTCATTTGTAATGTTCACCGAAGCCTGTGCCCTTGTGTCTGATAATGGTTTGGCAGATGTGCCAGAGAAACCCGGGATTAACCTGCCTTGATACCACGTCCCAAGTATATTATCAAAATCCTTGCCAAGACGGAAAGAATAGTGGTCATCCACGGCTGCCGCCATGAAATGTGCGCCAACGTATGGTTTGATATCCAACTTGGCAATATCCTTTAGTTCATCATAAACTGCCGTGCTCGGTTCTGCATTTTGTAGACAGCGGAAATCGAACATCAGCTCACCATTAACCTTGATGCCGCCATCAAACTCACCACCGACCCAGCCAGCTACATGCGTAATGGCAGGTATGCCCACACGTATATAAAAGCAAGGTTTCAACTCGGCACGTGCGCCGAAAAAGTCCCAAGTCATATCCATCGTCGTGATATTGGCATTACCATCTACCCTGTTGATGATGGGATTGATTATCCCACCCACCATGGGAAGGAGCGAGACATCATAGTATGTAATATCCATAGTAGTACTTATGTGGTTATTGAGGGTAAATCCTGCAGCGATTTCGCCGATAAGCGTTGCCTTCCCCCCGATGTCAAAATAGAAAGGGACACATGGAGGGATAATGAAGTCCTGCTTGGGCAAGAAAGACTTTTTCCATTCCTTCTCGGCTTCTCCTGAAATGTCGAGAGCTGTCTCCACGTCAACGTTTGTCACAACAAAAAGATTGGTATGGGAGAGGAATAGTATGTCATCCACCACCCGTGTCACCTTGATGTGAATTTGTGGCGTGAATGTAACTTCGAGCGTATTTTTATAATTGATGTCGAAGAGGTCTTTCTCTTTTACCAAGGCTGAAAGTTCTATGGGTGGGACGTGCTTTGTACCAATGGGAAGGTCGTAGTTGTACGTAGTTGTCCTTTGTGCTTTCCGAGGACCACGTGAGCGTACCTCACCATTCTCACCCACGTAAATGTCGTACACACCATAGAATCGTGATAAGGCTTCGGACAAACCGATACTGTCACATTGGATTACAATGCCCTCAAAACTGGTTGAAACCTGTCTCACTTGACCAACGAAACCGTATGGTAGTTTGTCCGTAACATCCGTGTTCACCAACTTATCACCAACATGGGGAGTCAAGGACATGGGCAGGGACACGTCAAAGGTCAGCGTTAAACTATCGACTTTGATTAGATAGTCGAAAAGGTCGCCCGTCAATGGCACGGCATCCTCCTTGTAGATAGTCTCTGGCTGCACAAATCCCACGCTGTCTATAGCTGCGAGAGGGATTCGGTAGATGCTATCTGGGGTATAGATGACCTGTGTCACGATGTCGTTGTAATAGACGCTATCGGCATCGTAATAGGAATAGGCTATCGAATCCACCTCGTCGCGGAAGAATGCGTTGAATTGCCCGTCGTTACGGTAGATGTAGAACGCATCGCCCACGGTTTGCGCATCGACGGTCATCATCGGCAAGGCGAAAAGGCAAGCCAAGAGGCATTTCGCACTAAACACTAAACGCTTAACACTATACAAAGTAGTCCTTTTCATTTCCTCGTGAATTTAGTGGTTTTACCATTGACACTTAACACATACACCCCCTGGGGGATGGAGGAGAGGGGCAGCGAGAGGCCATCGGGCGTGTCGGTGAGCGACACGGGCACCCGGATGCCGTTGGTGGTATATACGGCCACCTTATCTCTTGATGTCACGCCGTGGAACACGAGGCGGTCGCCCTCGCGCCCGCAGTCTGCCTCGTTCTTGGGTGTGGAGATGCCCGTGCCGCCGCCCTTGTAGGAGAAGCGGAGGACGTTTTCCTTGGGGTATTCCATGTCGAGGACGGTGGACGTGATGCGCACCTTGTCGCCAGAGAACTCCACCTTGGGCATGAGATACAAGGCCACGTCGGTCGTCGTGCCGTCGGCATGCCACAACACCAGCGTGGCGTTGCCTTGCGCCATGGAGGGCAAGGTGCAAAACGTCATTTGCACCAATGCAATTATTAGTAAAAATCGTCTCATAGTGTGTTTTATTGATATGGTTTGTAAAATGCAAAAATAGGTAGAAAAAACGGGGCGTTCCCACTCCCACCTCGTTAATAAATGTTAAAATATTGATAAAATATTGATTTTCCTTTTTCCTTCACTGATAAGTCCCCCTCAAACCACCCCTCCTACCTTTTATATTATACACTTCTTTCCTATTATAACCTTTAGGCGGTTCACGTCTTTTTTGTCCATCTTATAATGATTTGATTCTGCGTCCAAATTACTATTATTTCTTCAAATAAATGCATTTTCTAAGCAGAAAATGTAATTTTGGCATTTAAAAAGTGAATTTAAAGTAAAATTGCAGCTTGTAAGTTGCATTTATTTTTGTCTTTTCATGTCACTCAAAGCAACCTCTAAATGCCAAAATCGGAAAAATTCCATTGTTTTGCATTTAGCGAAACTTGGCGGCACCTCGGTATAGCTCAACCAAGCTTGGCTCTACTCTCGGTTTGCACAAGCTTTCCACGATAAGTTTAGCCCTGCATCCCATACTTGGCAGTACCATTTTCGCCTATTTTTCACTGAAATTTGGGTGGTCTGTATATAAAAACAGCCTATTTTTGATTTTTCCATGTATAATCATGGAGTTTGCCATTACCTATTTTTCGTTTCTTTATCCTTCAAAATTAGAAAGTTACAAAGATTTCCCCATCCCATTCAGTGTTAACCGTAATGGTGGATTTTAGGCTCACTTTTTCAAGATTTTCAGTGATTCTTGTATGAAAAGCGTGAAATACTGTCGGAATTCTGCGAAAAAAGACCTTGAGACTCGTCAAAATACCCTCTCATGACCTCATGAACGGGGTCTTCGTCAGTGGTGCAACTGCCAAAAACGAGGGTGAAAACGGTCAAAAAAAGACAATAAAATACCCTGCTCATACGACGAGATTTCGTATGCAGCAGGGATGGTTTGGCTGACAAAAAGGGCTTGCTGATTACTCTACATAATGCAGCAGGGGGGGGGGTAATAACTCCCTTGCAATCAGCGTGTTATGTTTGATACACCGTGTCTGTGCCATATAGCTTTAGGTTTAGATATTGCGAAGTTACAACTTATTCTTGACACCACAAAACAACAACCCAATTTTTCCTCAAGTGGTGTCACGAGTGTCAAGTGTCACGAGTGTCATTTTCTGGTCGGCAAAAGCAAAAAAATTCTCACTATATAATATAAAAAATATTTTATATTATATAGTGGCTCTATTGACACCACTTTCGAGCGCTAAATGACACTCGTGACACTTGACACTCATGACACCCTACCC
>CADAEK010000005.1 GCA_902786925.1 uncultured Bacteroidales bacterium | reverse complement strand
TTCCCATCCCGAACAGAGAAGTTAAGCCCGGGCGCGCCGATGGTACTGCACCGCAATGCGGGAGAGTAGGTCGCCGCCTTCTTGATGGAGCCCTCCACACAATAATGTGGAGGGCTTTTTCGTTATATATATGTTATGCAAATGTTCGAAAGGATACGACATATTAGATATGTGTTGCTTCTTGTGGCTGTTCTGATAGCCATTGGATCCTTACTTGTTAGCAACTACCTGATTTCAGACTTGGAACAGGAAGAGCGGAACAGAATGGGAGTCTGGGCGGAAGCAATGCGTTCGTTGAATGCTGCTGACGAGAATACCGATATGAACCTTGTGTTGAAGGTTATTAATGGAAATCGTACAATTCCTGTGATATTGACAGATCAGAAAGGAATAGCTTTGTCCGCTCGTAACATCAATAAAAGGTTTTCTTCTGATGAAGATTCAGTCCTTTATTTATCTGCGTTAGCTAAAGATTTCCGCTCTCATGGACGTGTGATAAGGATAGACCTTCCCCAAGAGTTTGATCAAGGCGGTTATATTCATATATGCTATGACGAATCGCTGATGTTGAAGCGTTTGGCTATTTATCCCTATATTCAATTAGGTGTTGTTATACTCTTTGTGCTTATTGCCATATTTGCCTTGTTCTCGGCAATGAGAGCCGAGCAGAATAAAGTATGGGTCGGGCTTTCAAAAGAGACTGCGCATCAATTGGGTACGCCCATTTCAAGCTTAATTGCATGGCATGAAGTTCTTAAAGAGAGCTATCCAGATGATGTCTTGTTGCCGGAAATGGAAAAGGATATCAAGCGTTTAGAGCGAATTGCCGAGCGTTTCTCGAAAATTGGTTCTATCCCCGACCCTAAACCTGAAAATGTGCTGGATGTGTTGTCGCGTGTGGTGGTTTATATGGATAAGCGCACTTCAAACAAGGTTCAAATGCGTACGATTTTCCCTGATGGCCCAGTCATTGCCAATCTTATCCCTAGTTTGTTTGAATGGGTTGCGGAGAACTTGTGTAAGAATGCGGTGGATGCGATGGGAGGAGCTGGAAGCATCGAGGTCGTTGTAGAGGAAGATGAACACTATGTGTACGTAGAGGTGAAGGATTCAGGAAAAGGAATTCCTAAGTCCAATTTCCGTTCAGTTTTCAAGCCAGGCTTTACAACTAAAGAGCGTGGATGGGGCTTGGGATTATCTTTGGCAAAGCGTATCGTTGAGGAGTATCATCATGGGAAAATCTATGTGAAAGATTCTGTCATCGGTGTCGGTACAACGTTTCGAATCGAGTTGCCCAAAGCTAAGGTGGATGTGTAAATGGATGATTGAGAATCCCGTTTTTAGAGTGGCTTGAGAAAAAAGTTCTTTTATTTTCTCGTTGTTAATAAATTAATTCGTACCTTTGCAGTCTAAAAGCATATCATGGATACTTTTAAGATTGATTTGTTGAGTCGCGGACTTGAGGGTAAGACCTTTGAGTACGATATTGATGATGCTTTTTTTCGTCAAATTGATGGGCTCATTCAGCGTGGTAAGTTGCATTCTACGGTGACTTGCAAGGGCGCGAATACAATCTATAAGTTCCAGATACAAAGCGTCGGCACAGTCATAGTACCATGCGATCGTTGTATGTCTGATCTCGAATTGCGGATTGAGACAACAGATGTTTTGAACGTGAAGCTAGGAGATGAGTATGCTGACGAAGGTGATTGTGTAGTTGTTCCTGAGGCAGAAGGTCGCATAGACCTTGCACAATTCATCTATGAATTTATAGTGCTCAGTATGCCAATCGTGTGTTGTCACGAACCTGGGAAATGTGACGATACGATGATGCACGAACTCAGCCGTCATCAATCCACCCGAAGTGGAGGGGAGGGTACAGAGCAGGATAATTCGCTAAGCAGCGATTCGCGTAGCGTAGTCATAGGGGAAGATTCCGATGAACCTGTTGATGACCGTTGGGCAGCGCTGAAACAACTGAAAGATAAACTATAAAAATAACAAGAAAATGGCACATCCTAAAAGAAGACAGTCAAAGACTCGTACAAGAAAAAGAAGAACTCATGACGTTGCAGTAGCTCCAACACTTGCTGTATGCCCAAATTGCGGTGAATTCTACGTATATCACACCGTTTGTCCTTCATGCGGTTACTACCGTGGTAAGGTGGCTATTGTTAAGGAAGCTGCAATCTAATTTAACATTCCTTTCTTATGGGAAAGATAAATGCTGTTATTACTGGTGTAGGCGGTTGGGTTCCTACTTATATCCTTGACAATGAGGAGATGTCCACCATCGTTGAGACAAGCGATGAATGGATTATGGAACGCATAGGCGTGAAGACGCGCCACATCCTTAAGCCAGAAGAGGGTCGCGGCACATCATTCATGATGACTAAGGCCGTGAAGCAGCTGTTGGATAAGACAGGTGCTGATCCTGACTCCATTGAGGCCGTGATTGTGGCAACCACAACCCCCGACTACCATTTCCCTTCTACTGCTTCGCTCATTATTGGCAATCTTGACTTGAAGAATGCCTTCGGATTTGATATGGAAGCAGCATGCGCTGGTTTCCTTTACGCTATGGAGTGTGGTGCTAACTACATCCGCAGCGGACGATACAAGAGGATTATAGTGTGTGGAGGTGACCATATGTCATCCATGACGAACTATCAGGACCGTAACACATGTCCTATTTTTGGTGACGGTGCTGCATGTGTGCTGATGGAGGCTACGGAAGAGGATTATGGCTTGATGGACAGCTATCTTCGCGTAGATGGCAAGGGTTATGAGAATCTTCACATGGCAGCAGGTGGTTCAGCCAATATGCCAAGCCATGAGACCGTCGATCAGCGTCTCCACTTTGTGTATCAGGAAGGTCGTGCAGTGTTCAAGCACGCTGTAACTGACATGTCTGATGCTGTGGAGTTGGTAGCAAAGCGTAACAATCTCACTAAGGATGATATTGCATGGGTTGTTCCTCATCAGGCGAATGTACGTATTGAGAGCGCAGTAGCTCGTCGCATTGGCGTGGAAGAAGATCATGTGATGATTAACATTGACCATATGGCCAACACTTCTGGTGGTACTCTCCCTCTCTGTCTTTGGGAGTATGAACCCCAGCTTAAGAAGGGTGATAAGCTTATCTTCACCGCATTTGGCGCAGGCTTCACATGGGGCGCAAGCTACATGATATGGGGCTACGATGGCAGCAAGTTTGCCGATACTCCAGCGGAGTTCTACAAAGAGGGAACAATTAGCCGTGAGGAGTGGTACGCCAAGAGAGGTCGTAAGTAATATCTACTAAATAATGTATAATATATAATGGTTGTTCGGGGTGATGACACGCTGGATTGGCTATTGTATATTATACATTTTTTTATTGTCTATCTAAAGCAGCATAAGCTCTTTTATTGTCCATATAAATAGTTGTAAGCTAGTTTCGTTCAAGTTAGGTGATGTTTGTCGCAATTGTTGCAAACATACTAATGAAGCGATTGTCTGTATAAGTCCGTTTATTGTCAATCCTATCGTACATAAGTTCCTCTAATCCATCATACGTAAGTCTGTTTATTTCCTGTTGAATTATGCATAAGTCTGGTTTCGTGAATATTGTGGGTAACCCGAATGTGGGAAAGTCCACGTTGATGAATCTCCTAGTTGGGGAGCGTATTTCCATTGCCACGTTCAAGGCGCAGACCACGCGTCATCGTATCATGGGTATCATCAATGATGAGGATGCTCAGATTGTGTTTTCCGACACACCCGGAGTACTGAAGCCTAATTATAAGTTGCAGGAATCAATGCTTGCTTTCTCCGAAAGTGCATTGGTTGATGCCGATGTGTTGCTCTATGTGACCGATCCCATGGAGACAGTTGATAAGAATGCCGATTTCCTGTCGAAGGTGGCGCAGTTGGACGTTCCTGTGCTTGTGCTTATCAACAAGATTGATTTGACAGATGAGAAGAGTCTTGTCTCTTTAGTGGAACAATGGCACGAGCTGTTGCCTAAGGCAGAGATACTTCCTATCTCAGCTTTACATCGCTTTAATGTGCAGCCCGTTTTGGCTCGTATCAAGGAACTATTGCCCGAGTGCCCTCCATATTTCGACAAAGACCAGCTGACCGACAAGCCTGCCAAGTTCTTTGTTACCGAGATTATCCGCGAGAAGATACTGCTCTACTACGACAAAGAGATACCATACTCCGTTGAGGTAGGAGTGGAGAGCTTCAAAGAGGATAAGACTCACATCCACATCAATGCAGTCATCTACGTAGAGCGTGATTCACAGAAAGGCATTATCATCGGTCATCAGGGAAAGGCGCTCAAGAAGGTGGCCACTGAAGCACGGAAGAGCCTTGAGAAGTTCTTTGGCAAGAGCATCTATTTGGAGACTTTTGTTAAAGTTGATAAGGATTGGCGAAATTCTACGAAGGAACTGAATCTGTTTGGATACAATCCAGAGTAAAAAGTCAGCTTCACGCTCTTTGATTATGCCGATCCGAACATCCTTTTCATTGGAGCAGGCAATCAGTTGACATACCCGAAAGTTGCGGCTAAGATAGGTGCTTGTCGTGCGTACTTTGACTTTAACGATTATTATTATGCCAAGGTGCGCAGCATGGGACTGAATTATGGAACAGAAGGTGTGACTTCAATAGAGTCTAGCCCATTGAAAATGCCTGATGAGACAGGTGTTTGGCGCACGTTAGATGGGCGGGAAATAGGCCAAAGGCCAACGGCAAAAGGGGTGTATCTCCATGGAGATAGAAAAGTGCTCATTCATCAATAGATGGAAGGGGCTGAAAGAGTGCCGGTTCCAGTGGACGGGTGTCTGTTATACGATGTCCATCCATCGCAAAAGGACGGAAGCCAGAACAGCGGTGAATACACCGTTTAGAATCAATCCCAGCGAGGCGAAGGCACCATGCTCTTCGCCTCGTTGCATGGCAGCCGATGTGCCTACCGCGTGCGATGCTGTGCCGATGGAAAGCCCCTGTGAGTCAGCATGATTGATGTGTCCGAAATGCAGTACCTTGAAGCCGATGATGGCTCCCAAGATGCCTACTGCCACCACGATGGCAGCCGTGAGCGAGGGGATGCCGTGCAATGTTCTCGTGACTTCCATGGCGATGGGGGTTGTGACCGACTTCGCCACCAGCGACAGGATGACGGGCTGAGACGCTCCCAGCCACTTGGCAATCAGCACCACAGACACGATGCCCGTTGTGCAACCAACTATTTGCGATACGACGATTGGAAGAATCTGCTTCTTGATGGCTACCAACTGGCGGTAAAGCGGAACACCCAGGGCTACTACGGCAGGCTTCAGCCAAAAGTCAATTTTTGCGCCGCCCCTCTCGTAAGTCTCGTAGCTGACACCGGTCAGTTTCAGAAACAGAATCAGGAACGCGATGCTCACCAGAATAGGGTTGAGCCATGCCCAACCTACTTTCCGCTGGATGTAGCGTGCCAAGAAATAGACGCCAAACGTCAGCGTCAGCAAAAAGTTTTCGTTTTGAAAATATTCTAGAACCATTATTTACAATGTTATTGAAGTTAAATAGGAAGTTAATTCGCTGTGCTCATGGAAGTTAAAAAGGACGATAGTTAAGGAATGAGAAATTGTTAATGATTAGTTCAACTCTCTCCATTCCCACCTCGCTTCTCCTCTCCCTTCAGGGGGAGGTTGGGAGGAGGCTTTGAGGCTTTATTCAGCTTTTCTTCTCTTTCTTCCTCAACTTGCCAATCAGTAAACGAGTGAGATGGTGGCTCCATCCTGTCATCACCATCACCAGCACGGTGCTGATGACCACAGATGCGACGATGGGCCAGAACTCAGCTTTGATGATGTCGAAGTAGAGCATCAGCGCCACGCCAGGCGGCACAAAGAAAAAGCCCATGTTTGCCACAAGAAAGTCCGACAGGCTTTCCACCCATTCCAGTTTCAGCACCTTCATCTGCAGCAGTGCTGTCAGCAGGAGCATGCCCAGAATGCTGGATGGCACCGGCACATGTGTGAGCCAGACAATCAGTTCGCCCACAGCCAGACAGCCAATGATAATGGCCAGTTGCTTAAAGATTCCCATATCGTGTCCTCTGTTCTTATATAATCTTGGCGAGACAAATCCTGTCTCGCCTTTTTTCGTTTTCTGTGCAAAGTTACGCAAAACCGAGCGCCGAGGAAAGAAAACATCTCTTTTCTTGCCGTTCCCATGACATATATCATGTAAACCTTGCCGAACATCCCAAAACTGCCGCTGCCGTGTGTCGATATGCACGCTGCATACAGCCTCTCCTTTTGGCATCAGAAATAGGCTTCTTGCTGCGTTATTCATAACTTGTGAACAATTATTCCAAACTTAGGAAAAGAATTTCTAAACTTAAGAAATATTTTTCTAAACTTAGGAAAAATTTTTTCAAACTTGAGAAAAATTTTTTCAAACTTACAAATTGTTGTTTCATACTTAGGAACAGTTTTCCTTCCGGGCGTCTGTGGTGGCTGCTTGTGGCGTATCGGCAAGTTCGTTAGTGGGCAAAGATGGCCTTTTCTTGTGGAATAACGTCGCCTGTACTTCTTACAGCATGGTAAAAGTGAAAAAGTTTTGTCTTATTTTGTGTTTTAACGGGTTATTTGTATCTTTGTGCCAGTTTTTTGCAAATTTGGGCAGAATAGAAATAGCAGATAAAATGATCGTAACCCCAAACATTCAAATTGTAGTGGCGAGGCTGCTGGTAGTGCTCGTCATGATGACTGCGCCTGTAGGCATGCTGTTGGCGCAGGATGCTGGCAACAAATTCTCCATGACTACCCGAATGTTCATGAGTGAGTTGCGTGAGCAGGTGAATAAGCCAGCAACTTATGTGCAAAGCACCTCGAGGCGCTCTGCTGCAGCCGTGGAAAAAGTTCCAAAGAAGCACCCTTGGATAGCCAGCCCCGACACGTTGGGCGGTGTGGCTTACATTTCCAGCTTTATCCACCTGAAGGATGTGAATGACCTGAGTGCAGTCCGTTCCTTGGGTGTGAAGATTGATGCCACGTTTGATGGCATGGACTTTGTCACAGCCCATGTGCCTGTCGCACAGCTGGAGGCGTTGTCGCAAGTTGATAATGTCACACGCATCAATGTGGCTCAGCTGATGCGTCCAACGACAGATGTGGCACGCAGTTTGACCCATGTGGATGACTTGCTCACACTTTCGCCAGATGCCGCTTCTGTGGGTGTGAACAGTCTGTACGATGGTACGGGTGTTATCCTTGGTATTATTGACACGGGCATAGACTTCCAGCATATTGCGTTCAAGGACAAAGATGGCCATTCGCGCATCAAGGGGGCATATGTATATACGGGTGAGACAAGCAACGTATATACAGACGCAGAGCAGATAGCTTCTCTTACGACCGACAATGAAGGAGAGGATCATGGTACGCATACATCCTCGACAGCAGGTGGCTCAAGCGTTATTGTGAACGGCTCTGAGGTTAGCGTGACCAACGACCACGCCAGCGCCACTTATGGCGGCATGGCTCCTGGTGCAGATCTGTATCTGGCAGGACTCAAAGTGCTTGCAAACACTGCTTTGACAGAGGCTTTGGCAAAGATAGTAGCGTATGCCAACTCGCAGGATAAGCCTTTGGTGGTGAGCAACAGCTGGGGTAGCAGCAGCGGACCTCGTGATGGAAATAACGAAATAGCCCAAGTGGTTAAACAGTATTTTGGCGACGAGCACCCCAACCGTGTGATCCTTTTTGCTTCGTCCAACGATGCTGGCAACAGCACAGGGGACGATAACGGTGGCTACTTCGTGAAGAAAAGTGAGGCTCGTAAAGAGAGTCCGCTTGGCACTATCATGCGTTGCTACAGCAGTCAAGGTAACAAATATGATGGTTATACGGCTTTTGCGTGGTCTACCCAGATACCCCACTATATTATTCATGTCTTGAATGATAAGACAGGTGAGATTCTGAAGTCTTGGGAGTGGGATGGACAAGCAAACCAAACCAGCGTCTTTCCCGGACTGGAGGACTATTATAGTGGCACACTCGAGGTGGAACTTTGGTCAGACTATGAAAAATATGTGTTGGACGTATATGCTAATGAACTCGTTTCTAAAAGCGAAGGTGACTATACTTTGGCTATAGAGCTTTGGACTGAAGGTGGTGCAAATATCGATATGTGGGGAGGCGAAATGGGCTATTTCTCAAGCCACCTAACCACAGAAGGCCACACTTGGCTGAATGGAACTGATGACATGACCGTTAGTGACGAAGCTACCATCGCAGATGCCATCTCTGTGGGAGCATATGTGTCAAAATCGCGGGTGACGAATTCACAAGAGAAAACATACACATACGATTCTGGTCAGGAAGGCGACATTGCACGTTTTTCGAGCTATGCCACAGCAGAGTTGAGTCCCACAGGGCTGGCATATCCCTGGATAACAGCACCGGGCGCTCAACTGGTAGCTGGTGTCAATCACTTCCATTCTTCGGGCGATGGTAGTTATTATGGCGATTATCTTTCCAGATTGGTGGTCAACAATGCCAATAACCCCTATGGCGTAATGCAAGGCACCTCAATGGCAACACCAGTGGCCTCTGGCATCGTGGCGCTGTGGCTGCAGGCTGCTACGGAAGCACGTGCAAGCTTGACGGCAAACGAGGTGAAAGATGTCATGGAGCAGACCGCCATCCAGGACGAATTCACCACCGGCACCTATGCCAACCGTTTTGGTAAAGGCAAGATAGATGCTCTGGCAGGCATTCGCTACATCCATCAGGTGTATGGCGGAAAGCTCGCCATAGCCAACAGTTCTGACAACAGCAAGGCCATCACGACCGCAGCCGAGGACGGAACGAAAACGTATGATGTCACTTTGTGTGGCCGCACCCTCTACAAGGACGGAAAGTGGAATACCTTGTGCCTGCCGTTTGACCTGACGATTGCCGGCAGTGCACTTGATGGAGATAACGTAGTGGCAATGGTGCTTGACGGTAATGCTTCAAACCTGGCCAATGGCGTGTTGAATTTGAAATTCGACAATGCTCCAGCCACCATCCCTGCCGGCACTCCTTTCATTATCAAATGGGATAACACGGGCCAGAACCTGACAGAGTCAAATCTTGTCTTCCCAGGTGTGGCCATCAGCAAAGACAAAAACGATGTAGCCTTTACGGGTGGAGCCTTTAAGGGCACATACACTTCCACTACATTCGACGATACAGACGGAGACATCCTCTTTATGGGCGCCACCAATACCCTGTCATTCCCCAAGGCTGGCGCTAAAATAGGATGTTGCCGTGCCTACTTCGAACTGGACGAAGGCAACAATGCCAAAGTGCGCAGCATGTCGCTTAACTTTGGCACGGAAGGGACAACAGAGATAGCCTCTCCTCAGTCGTCCTTCGAGGAAAAGGGTGAATGGTACATGCTGAGTGGCTTGAAACTCACAGGAAAGCCGGCCGCGAAGGGAACATACCTTCATGGAGGTAGTATAGTAGTCATTAACTAATTAAACTCAATAATATGAAAAAGGATTATATGAAGCCTGCCTTGCAGATGGTGAAGCTGCAGCAGCAGTCAGGTATGCTCCTTCCTGGAAGTCCAGGCTTGACCAAAGTGAAGAGTGTCCAAAACGACGTGGACATTACCTTTACCGATGAAGGTTATGACGGCGAAGCTCGCGCCAAAAGACGTAATCTTTGGGACGAATAAATCCTGTGTCTGTAGCTACAAGGCTCCTCTCTTTTGTGGACACAAGGCAAGGCGAGAAGTCTTTCGCTGGTGTTGTTAGTTGCCTGAGACGGAATGTGATAGGGAAAATGTGCTCGTTGTTTCAGGTAAAGACGAAAAAGCTCCAATATGTTGGCTATGTGTGAGAATTGTCGTACCTTTGCACCCAAAATCAGTACGTTATGGCAAATTTGGTAGCAATCGTGGGTCGTCCCAATGTGGGTAAATCGACCCTTTTCAATAGGCTGACGAAAACCCGTCACGCCATTGTGAGTGATGAGGCCGGCACTACGCGCGACCGCCAGTATGGCAAGTGCGAGTGGGGCAACAAGGAGTTTTCGGTGGTTGACACTGGTGGATGGGTGGTCAACTCGGACGATGTGTTCGAGGAGGAAATCCGCCGTCAAGTGCTCATCGCCATTGAAGAGTGTGATGTAATCCTCTTCATGGTGGACGTGCGAGTGGGTGTGACAGACCTCGACTTGGAAGTGGCCGACATTCTGCGCCGCAGCAAACTGCCTGTATTCCTGGTGGCTAACAAGGTGGACAGCAACGAGCACCGCTATGATGCGGCAGAGTTCTACAGCCTTGGCTTGGGCGACCCCATGTGTGTCAGCTCTCTGACCGGTAGTGGCACGGGCGATTTGCTTGATGCAGTGGTGGGCAGTTTCACGAAGGAAATGAAGGAAGTGATTGAGGAGGATATTCCTCGTATCGCTGTGGTAGGACGTCCTAATGCCGGCAAATCAAGCATTATCAATGCTTTCCTGGATGATAACCGCAACGTGGTGACAGATATTGCAGGCACGACGCGCGATTCCATCTACACGAAGTATGAGAAGTTTGGCTTCAACTTCTACTTGGTGGATACGGCAGGTATCCGTAAGAAGAACAAGGTGACAGAAGACCTGGAGTATTACTCGGTGATGAGAAGCATTCGTGCCATTGAGAACTCGGATGTGTGTGTGCTGATGGTGGATGCAACTCGTGGTATTGAGGGTCAGGATATCAACATCTTCCAGCTGGTGCAGAAGAACCAGAAAGGTCTAGTGGTTGTGGTGAACAAGTGGGACTTGGTAGAGGAGAAGTCGAACGAGGCGATTCGCCACTTCGAGAATGCTATCCGCGACCGTTTCGCACCCTTCACCGACTTTCCCATCATTTTTGCTTCTGCTGTGACCAAACAGCGCATCTTCAAGGTGCTGGAAGAAGCTAAGAAGGTGTACGAATCGCGTACGAACAAGGTTTCAACCGCGAAGCTGAACGAGGTGATGCTGCCTATCATTGAGGCTACACCACCACCATCATTGAAGGGTAAGTATATCAAGATTAAATATGTGATGCAGATTCCTGACACGCGTGTGCCTTCATTCGTGTTCTATGCCAACCTGCCTCAGTATGTGAAGGAACCCTATAGGCGTTTCTTGGAAAACCAGATTCGTGACCACTGGAACTTCAGAGGAACACCAATTAACGTGTACATCAGACAGAAATAAGGAGGAGTTGACCTGTAGCAGATGAAATCGAAAGTTCTGTACATATTGTTGATATTGTGTTTGTCTGCTTGCCACGAGAAAACAACCGAAGAGGTGATAAAGGAGTCGCTGACCGTGGCACTGGAGGCATTGGAGCGAGGTGATTACAACGGATATCTGCACCATGTGGACATGGGCGCACCGATGGACTCGGCACAGCGTGCTTTCATGAAGGACGCGTTGCGGCAGCATCAGGAGTGGAAAGGCGCAGAACGTCCAGCAGTGGTTTCTGTTGATGTGGTAGATATTCAGCTTGATGGCGACAGCATCTGTACGGCTTATTGCCAATACACATTTGCGGACAGCACGAAGGAAGTGGTGTCGCATAAGATGGTTCGGCATGGCGAGAAGTGGAAGATAAGGCTTCGAAACTGAGTCAGCTGTCCGACAACTATTGATATCTTTATAGTATATGGGCATAACGAAGAACGAGTTCGCCTCGAAGGTGGGAGCTATACTGGCTGCGGCAGGAAGTGCTGTGGGCCTTGGTAACGTGTGGCGTTTCCCTACAGAGACCGGGGCTAACGGCGGTGCCGCTTTCATCTTGATTTATGTGCTGTTCATGTTGCTGCTGGGAGTGCCTGTGATGGTGACCGAGTTTGCCATAGGCCGGCATGGAGGGGAGAACGTGAGTCAGGCGTTCGAAAAGATGAGCGGAGGCAAGCGCGGTTGGCGCTGGATGGGCATGTTCCCAGTTGTGAGCGGATTTCTCGTGCTCAGCTACTATGCCGTGGTGGCCGGATGGACGCTTTACTATGCTTATACGGCTTTGCTTGGTGGTTTCCAAGGCAAAGCCCCTGCAGAGTTCGCCAGTGATTTTGCGACCTTCTCTTCCGATTCGTTTAGCCCTGTATTCTGGATGATACTCATCATCGCAATGACGTGTGGCATCGTGGCAATGGGGGTGCAGAAGGGTATTGAGCGTGGGGCCAAGGTGATGATGCCCCTGCTGTTTGTCTTCATCGGAGTGCTGGTGGTGTGCTCGTTGTCGTTGCCCGGTGCCAGCAAGGGATTGTCATTCCTTTTTCAACCAGATTTCTCGAAAGTGAATGGTTCGGTGGTGCTCAGCGCCATGGGACAGGCCTTTTTCTCGCTGAGTGTGGGACTAGGTTGCCTGTGTACATACGCTTGCTACTTCCGCAAGGATATTGATTTGATGAAGAACGGACTGAGTGTGGCCAGTATCGACACGATGGTGGCGCTGATGAGCGGTCTCATCATCTTCCCGGCTGTCTATAGCATCTCAGGCCTGCAGCCAGATGCGGGTCCTTCGCTCGTGTTTGTCACGTTGCCGAATGTGTTTCAGCACGTCTTTGGTGGAATACCTTGGCTGGCGTATATTTTCTCGTTGGTTTTCTATTTGCTGCTGGTGATGGCAGCGCTGACTAGCAGCATTTCAATGTTGGAAATGGTGACTGCTTATTTTCATGCAAACTTGCATCTGTCACGCCCAATGGCTGCCGTGTTGGTGAGTGTTGTGAGCGCAATTCTAGGCATGTTCTGCTCGTGGTCGTTTGGAGACTGGAAAGATGTGACGCTGTTTGGAATGGGCTTCTTCGACCTGTTTGATTTCTTGGTGGCTAAACTCATTATGCCAGTGGGGGGTGTGCTGATGTGTGTGTTCCTTGGATGGGTGGTGGATGAACGTGTGCTGCGCGCGGAGATAACGAACCAAGGCGCTATCAAAAGCCCCTTGTATGCCGTATATCGTTTTATTATTCGCTATGTGGCTCCACTCTGTATCTTTTTCATTTTTGCGAATGAATTAGGTCTGTTCGGACTCTTAAAGTAGATGGCCATGTTTTCTTGCTGATTTTTTGGCTGTTCGGAAAAAAAGCCCTACCTTTGCAGCCGATTTTGCCGCTCCGTGTGCAAACGGGTAGTATGAAAACCGAGAGTTGGTAAAGTTAACGGATTAAGAACATTAAAATTTAAACAAATCAATATGAATATTTCAGTAGAAAACATTGACAAGGTGAACGCGGTGATGACTGCCGTGGTGGAGCCTGCCGACTATACGGAGAAGTATGAGAAGGCTATCAAGGACGCTAAAAAGAAGATGAATATGCCAGGATTCCGTCCTGGTATGGTGCCTGTAGGCCTGATTAAGAAGCAGTTTGGCGTGTCCATCCTCGCTGAAGAGGTGAACAAGATTCTTCAGGATGGTCTTTTCAACTATATCCGTGAGAATAAGATCAATATGCTGGGTGAGCCTCTTCCTACAGAGGAGAACAACAACGTGGACCTGAAGGAAGGCGAGAGCTTCACTTTCAAGTTTGAGTTGGCTATCGCTCCTGAGTTTGAGGTGAAACTGACAAAGAAGGATAAGGTTGACTACTACAACGTAGAGGTGACTGACCAGATGGTGGATAACCAGGTGGACATGTACCGTCAGCGCGGTGGCAAGTATGACCAGGTTGATTCATACGAGGACAACGATATGGTGAAGGGTGTTATCACAGAGTTGAATGTGGAGACTCCTGTAACTGCAGAGAACGTGGTGATGCTGCCTAAGTATTTCAAGAATGATGACCAGAAGAAGTTGTTCGATGGTGTGAAGGTAAACGATGTGGTGACTTTCAACCCATCTGTAGCATACGATAACAATGAGGCTGAATTGACTTCACTGCTGAAAGTGGAGAAGGAAGACGCTCTGAACCACAAGGGCGAGTTCACTTTCCAGGTGACTGAAATCACTCGCTTTGTATTGGGCCCATTGGATCAAGAGCTCTTTGATACAGTGTTCCCAGGTGGCGAAGTGAAGACAGAGGCTGACTTCCGCGCAAAGGTGAAGGAGCTGATTGAAGACCAGTTCAAGAAGGATAGCGACTACAAGTTCATTCTCGATGTACGCAAGTATGTAACCGAGAAGGTTGGTAAGCTGGAGTTCCCTGAGGATAAACTGAAGAAGATTCTTCTTGCTAACGTCGGCGACCAGGAGAAGGTGGATGCTCAGTTCGAGAAGAGCATTGAGGAGTTGACTTGGCATCTTATCAAGGAAAAGCTGGTTGAACAGAACGAAATCAAGGTGGATGACGAGGATGTGAAGAACATGGCCAAGGAAGTGACTCGTATGCAGTTCGCACAGTATGGTATGTTGAACATCCCAGAAGAGTATCTTGAAAGCTCTGTAACAGAGATGCTGAAGAAGCGTGAAACGGTGGACAACCTGATTGACCGTTGCATCGAAGTGAAGCTGGGTGCTGCGCTGAAGGAAAAGGTTGGACTGAAGGAGAGCACCGTAAGTGCAGAGGACTTCAACAAGATGTTCGCCTAAGTGAATATATAAAAAATGAAAAAAGGTGGTAAGAATTTTTGTTCTTACCACTTTTTTTATACCTTTGTGGTCGGAAAAAGTAAAATAGTAATTAGACAGAGCATTATTATGTTGGAAGATTTCAGAAAGTATGCAACTAAGCATTTGGGAATGAATAGTATGATTCTCGATGATGTGGTTAAGTCACAAGCGGGGTATCTGAACCCATATATATTGGAAGAGCGCCAGTTGAATGTCACTCAATTGGACGTTTTCTCACGATTGATGATGGACCGTATCATTTTCCTGGGAACAGAGGTGAATGACTATACCGCTAACGTGCTGCAGGCACAGATGCTCTATCTGGACAGCGTGGACAGCGCTAAGGACATTAGTATCTATATCAACTCTCCTGGTGGCAGCGTATATGCTGGCTTGGGCATTTACGACACCATGCAGTTCATCAATAGCGATGTGCGTACAATCTGTACTGGTATGGCTGCAAGTATGGCTGCCGTGTTGCTTGTGGCAGGTAAGGAAGGAAAGCGAAGCGCTTTGCCACACAGCCGCATTATGATTCACCAGCCTATGGGTGGCGCACAAGGACAAGCCAGCGATATTGAGATCACTGCCCGTGAAATCCAAAAACTGAAGAAGGAACTCTACACCATCATCAGCGACCATAGCCATCAGCCATTTGACAAGGTGTGGGCAGATAGCGACCGCGACTATTGGATGACTGCTGAGGAAGCTAAGGAATATGGCATGGTGGACGAGGTGCTGGCGAGAAAAGGTTGAAATCTGATGCTGTAATGTCATGGTATGATGATATTATAGCAGGAATGGCTCATTATTAATATAGAATATAGAAGTGGCGAAACTAAATAAGTGTTCGTTCTGCGGACGTCCGGAGAACGAGGTCGGATTGCTCATATCGGGCTTGAATGGTTTTATCTGCGATGCCTGTGCTGGTCAAGCGGCTGCAATTGTTCGTGAGGCACAGAAGGGCAGCAAGGATGATTCAAAGCTGGAGAATCTGCCGAAGCCAAAGGAAATAAAAGAATACTTGGACCGCTATGTGATTGGTCAAGATGCTGCGAAGGTGGCTCTCTCTGTAGCGGTGTATAACCATTATAAGCGTTTGAATCACCGTGGTGACGATGATGATGTGGAATTGGAGAAGTCGAATATCATCATGGTGGGCAGCACGGGTACGGGCAAGACTCTTTTGGCTCGTACAATCGCCAAGATGCTGTTGGTCCCATTCGCAATGGTAGATGCCACTGTTCTGACAGAAGCAGGCTATGTGGGTGAGGATGTGGAGAGTCTGTTGGCTCGCTTGCTGCAGGCTGCTGATGGCGATGTGAAGAAAGCTGAGAAGGGTATTGTGTTTATTGACGAGATTGATAAGATTGCGCGTAAAGGCGACAACCCAAGCATTACACGTGATGTGAGTGGCGAAGGTGTGCAGCAGGGATTGCTGAAACTTCTGGAGGGTAGCATTGTGAATGTTCCTCCTCAGGGCGGACGTAAACATCCTGAACAGAAGTTTATACAAGTGGATACCCGCAACATCCTCTTTATCTGCGGTGGCGCCTTCGATGGCATAGAAAAACGGATTGCACAGCGTCTGAATACTCATGTGGTCGGTTTTGATGCGGCACGGAATGTGGCGAAGATTGACCAGTCAAACATGATGCAGTATATCGCACCAATGGACTTGAAGTCCTTTGGGTTGATACCTGAAATTATAGGTCGTCTCCCTGTGCTGACGCATTTGGAACCGCTTGACAGAAAAGCACTTCGTTCTATCTTGACGGAACCCAAGAACTCAATTGTGAAGCAATATGTGAAGATGTTTGAGATTGATGGTGTGAAGCTCACATTTGAAGATGGTGTCTTGGAATACGTCGTAGACAAGGCTGTTGAGTTCAAACTTGGTGCCCGTGGCTTACGCTCGCTCATCGAGCTTATTATGACGAAGCCCATGTTTGAGGTTCCATCGACAGACGTTGATGAGTATGTCGTGACGCTTGACTTTGCACGCCAGCAGGTGGAAAGTGCTAATATGTCAGTGCTAAAAGAGAGCACGGAGGACCGTTGATGCACTAATTTGGGAAATTGACTTATTTTTTCTGCTTTTTCTTTGTAAATTCAATTGAGGGTTATAACTTTGTTGTTGGAAAACGAAATAACCTCCCTTACAACACACACATTCTCTAACATCTAATGGAAAAGCCTACAACACTTCAGCAAGCGCTAAAATATTATTTTGGATTTGATACGTTCAAGGGCGATCAAGAAGCTATTATACAGCATCTGCTTGATCGACAGGATACGTTTGTGCTGATGCCAACTGGCGGCGGTAAGTCTTTGTGCTACCAGTTGCCGGCGTTGCTGATGGAAGGTACAGCTATTGTGATTTCTCCGCTGATAGCATTGATGAAGAATCAAGTAGATTCTATTAAGCATATTAGCGAAGAGGATGGAGTGGCGCATTTTATCAATTCGTCGTTGAGCAAGGCAAACATAGATTTGGTGAAGTCAGATATCATGTCTGGCAAGACCAAGATGCTGTATGTGGCGCCTGAATCGTTGACGAAAGAGGAGAATGTGGACTTCTTGCGTCAGGTGAATATTTCGTTCTTTGCGATTGACGAGGCACATTGTATCTCAGAGTGGGGACATGATTTCCGTCCTGAATACCGTAAAATTCGTCCTGTCATTAACTGGATTGCGATGGCCCCAATTGTGGAATTGTTCATTCCTCGTTCGCGGGTGCCAATGATTAAGGATTTGGCGATTGCTTATCGTGAGAAGAAGCTGAAGTTGGATGAGTTGACAAAGGAATTTAAGCAGTTCCCAGATAGGGTGGATGAGAACGAGCTCGACAACTTGACACGTCGAGTGAAGGGCTTGGCTGACGTCATCTCTTTTATGGGTGAGATGAAAGAGGAGATTAAGGAACGCTCGGACAAATGTGTACGGCTTGATGAAAAGTTCGTGGAGTCCTTGCTGGCCATTATGCCTTCCATCCGTCGTCGTTATGCGGAACTAAAGGAACAAATGGCGGAAGAACCCACTGTGGATGCATTGCCAGAGTTGCCTTCAGATGACGCAATCCGTGATGCAGCAAAGAAAATCTATGATGCTCCTGTTATTGCTCTTACGGCAACGGCAACTGACAAGGTTCGTAATGATATCAAGAAGAATCTGGGCATTTTAGATGCACAGGATTATAAGTCTTCATTCAACAGACAGAATCTGTATTATGAAGTACGCCAAAAGACTGCGAATGTAGATAAGGATATCATCAAGTTCATCAAACAGAATCCAGGCAAAAGCGGAATTATCTATTGCTTGAGCCGTAAGAAGGTGGAAGACCTCGCAGAGGTGCTGCGTGCCAATAATATCAAGGCTGTGGCATATCATGCGGGCATGGATACGAAGGACCGTAGTGAGACGCAAGACGATTTCATTATGGAACGAGTGGACGTGATTGTTGCCACCATTGCGTTTGGTATGGGCATTGATAAGCCGGATGTCCGTTATGTTATCCATTATGATATTCCAAAGAGTCTTGAAGGTTACTACCAAGAGACAGGACGTGCGGGACGTGATGGAGGAGAAGGTAAATGCATTACGTTCTATAACCACAAGGACTTGGAGAAGCTGGAGAAGTTCATGAAGGACAAAACTCCTGCAGAAAAGGAAATCGGCAGTCACCTTTTGAGCGAAACAGCTGCTTATTGTGAGTCATCAGTGTGCCGTCGTAAGATGCTGCTGCACTACTTTGGCGAAGAGTATGACCGTGATAATTGTGGCAATTGCGACAACTGTCTGCATCCAAAGAAGAAGATGGAGGAGAAGGATAACCTGTTGTTGGCGTTGCAGACAATTCAAGCGGTGAAGGAAAACTTCAAGAAGGAGTATATTATCCGTATCTTGCGAGGCGAGGAGAATGAATCTGTCTTGAGCCATAATCATGATAAATTAGAACAATTTGGTGCTGGTGCAGACGTAGAGGAGACGATGTGGGAGGCTATTTTCATCCAGGCTGCTTTGGAAGAGTATATCGAAAAAGAAGTAGAGACGTACGGCGCTGTGAAGCTGACCAAGAAGGGTAAGAAGTTTATCAAGAAACCAGTTTCCTTCATGGTGACCGAGAACAACGACTTTAGCGATGACTTCGACGATAGCGCAGAGCAGGGTGGTACTGCTGTGGCAGACGAAGTTCTATATGGCATGTTGCTGGATTTGCGTAAGAAGATTGCCAAAAAGCATAATGTGCCGCCATATGTTGTGTTCCAAGACGCCTCGCTCGAATCAATGTCAACGCTTTATCCTATCAGTGAGGAAGAGCTACAGAATATTCCGGGCGTGGGTGCTGGCAAGGCGAAGCGTTATGGCGATGAATTCTGCAAATTGATTAAGCGCCACTGCGAAGATAATGACATTGCTCGTCCGACAGATATGCGTGTGCGTACTGTTGCAAATAAGTCAAAGGTGAAGGTGAAGATTATCCAGTCTATTGACCGTAAGGTTGATCTCGAGGATATTGCTAAAAGCACAGGATTGGATTTTGATGAATTGCTGGATGAGATGGAGGCGATTGTATACAGCGGAACGAAACTCAATATCGATTATTATTTCGAGGATATTGAGATGGATGAAGATGTGATTGATGAGATATATGAGTATTTCCGTAGCAGTGAAACCGATGACTTGGACACGGCCTTGGACAATTTGGATGGTGACATTTATGAGGAGGATGTCCGCCTCGTACGTATTAAATTCATCAGCGAATTAGCAAACTAAATTCAATGACAATTTAAAACTCAAGAGCGAAACTAACTTTTCGCTCTTTTTTTTTGTCACCTCATAAAAAAGCCATACCTTTGCATGCAATAAATTTTAAACATTATGTCATCATTTATTGCAGATAAAGTTGTGATGGAAGGACTGACATTCGATGATGTATTGCTCATTCCTGCATACTCTCAGGTTCTTCCACGCGAGGTTTCCCTCACTACCAAATTTTCACGTAACATTGAACTGAAAGTGCCATTTGTAACTGCAGCTATGGATACTGTTACAGAGGCTCCGATGGCTATTGCTATTGCTCGTGAAGGAGGCATTGGCGTGATTCATAAGAATATGTCTATCGAGGACCAGGCACGCCAAGTAGCTATTGTAAAACGTGCTGAAAACGGTATGATTTACGACCCTGTCACTATCAAGCGTGGCTCGACTGTGAAGGATGCTCTTGATATTATGGCAGAGTACCATATTGGCGGCATCCCTGTAGTGGATGACGTTAATACGCTTGTGGGCATTGTGACGAATCGTGACCTTCGTTTCCAGACTGATCTCACAAAGAAAATCGACGATGTGATGACCAAGGATAATCTGGTGGTGACACATCAGCAGGCTGACCTTGAGAGCGCATCTCGCATTTTGCTTGAGCACAAGATTGAAAAGCTTCCTGTGGTGGATAATGACAATAAGCTCATTGGACTGATTACTTATAAGGACATCACGAAGGCTAAAGATAAGCCTATGGCTTGTAAGGATGCTAAAGGCCGTCTGCGTGTAGCAGCAGGTGTTGGCGTCACAGCCGATACGTTTGAGCGTATGGAAGCTCTTGTGAAGGCCGGTGTGGATGCTATCGTCATTGATACTGCACATGGCCACTCAAAGGGTGTTATAGAAAAAGTGCGTGAAGCAAAGAAGGCCTTCCCTGAGGTGGATATCGTTGTGGGTAACATTGCTACAGGCGAAGCTGCTAAGGCGTTGGTTGAGGCTGGCGCTGATGCTGTGAAGGTGGGTATTGGCCCAGGCTCTATCTGCACTACTCGTGTCGTAGCGGGTGTGGGTGTTCCTCAATTGAGCGCTGTGTATGATGTTGCTCAAGCTCTTGCAGGTACTGGAGTGCCACTTATTGCCGATGGCGGTCTCCGTTATTCTGGTGATGTGGTGAAAGCCATTGCAGCAGGTGGATTCTCTGTGATGATTGGCTCTCTTGTCGCAGGAACGGAAGAGGCTCCTGGTGAAACAATTCTTTTCAACGGCCGTAAATTTAAGAGCTACCGTGGTATGGGCTCATTGGAGGCTATGGAGAATGGCTCTAAGGACCGCTATTTCCAAGGTGGCGTAACAGAGACCAAGAAGCTTGTGCCAGAAGGTATTGCAGGACGTGTTCCTTATAAAGGTACGGTTCAAGAAGTGATTTACCAGTTGGTAGGTGGTCTTCGTTCAGGCATGGGCTATTGTGGCGCAGCAAGCATCATGGAACTCCATAATGCGAAGTTTACACGCATCACAAATGCGGGTGTGCTGGAAAGCCATCCACATGAGGTCATTATTACTAGTGAGGCTCCAAACTATAGCCGTCCTCAGTAAAAGTCGTCCTCAGCATAAAAGATTTGAATTGCAAGAGGCCCGTTTGAATTGACACGAGCCTAACATATTAAAATCGAAGTGCCCCACATCGGTGAATCGGTGTGGGGCACTTCGTTTTTGAGGCTATAGAGGAATCTCTTTTGATGCACCATCTATGCATTTCCTGCTTGTGAAATCAATAAAAGTTAAAACTACGAGTTTTCTTTGTGGAGAATTCTCGGAATACGTAAAAAGTCGTATCTTTGCAACTAATTTGAAGTTTATTGAACGTGTTTTATATGAAAAAGATAGCATTTTGGATGACGTCGTTAATGTTGAGCCTTTCGGCATCAGCGCAGACGCTGGATCCAGTGATTATGACCATCAATGGTAAGCGTGTCACGAGAAGCGAGTTCGAATATTCATTTAATAAGAATAATTCCGATGGTGTCATCGACAAGAAAACTGTAGAGGAGTACGTTCCCCTCTATGTAGACTTCAAACTGAAGGTTGCAGAGGCAGAAAGCCAAAGACTTGATACATTGAGTTCCATCCGCAAGGATCTCTACAGCTACAAAGAGCAGATGGTTATCCCAACGATTGTAGACTCTGCCTATATTGAGCGTGAGGCACGACGTACGTATGACAATACGGCTGTTCGATTTGAAGGTCAAGATCTGTTGACGGCTAGTCACATATTGGTGCTTTTGCGTCAGGATGCAACAGCGGAACAGCAGGCGGCTGGTAAGGAACGGATTGATAGCATCTATCGTGCGTTGAAGGCTGTCCCTCGTGAGCAACTGGCTGAAAAGTTCGCAGAATTGGCACGAGAGAAAAGCGATGACAAAGGTTCTGCTCAGCGTGGTGGCGCATTGGGACAATTTGGCAAGGGAACGATGATTCCTGATTTTGAGAAGGCTGCATACGCTTTGAAGGCAGGCGAAATGTCGGAACCTGTGAAATCAACTGTGGGCTATCATATCATCTATATGACTGACCGCCATCCGTTCGAACCATACGAGTATCATCGTAGCAATATCTTGAAGTTCTTGGAACAGCGGGGAGTGAATGAGGCCTCTGCGAATGCTTACCTGGATTCGGTGTCTCAGCAGCGAGGCATTACAAGAGCAGAGTTGGTGGATGAGCTGCACCAAAACCTTGTTCGTGAGGATGAAGAACAAAAGAATCTCTCGCAAGAATATTATGATGGCACATTGATGTACGAAGTGACAAAGAAGGATGTGTGGGACAAGGCGCAGCAGGATGCTGCCGGTCAAGCTGCCTATTTCAATACAAACAAAAAGAACTATGCATGGGATACTCCTCGATTCTGTGGCATTGTGATTCATGCTAAAGATGCAGGGACACTTGCTAAAGCCAAGAAAGTGTTGAAAGGCGTGAAGGAGGCTGATTGGGCAAAGACCATAGTGTCTAATTTGAATACTGATTCAGTGAAAGTTGTGCGTGTTGAGCGTGGCATTTTTAAACAGGGAGATAATGCATTTGTGGATAAAGAGGTGTTCAAACAAAAAGCGGAAGTGAAGGCAAAGAAGGATTATCCAGCGTGGATGGTGTATGGCAAGAAAGTAAAGGCCCCTCGTACCTATACGGACGTACGCGGACAGGTAATAATAGACTATCAGAATGCCTGCGAGAAAACGTGGGTGGAAAGTCTGCATAAGAAGTTCCCCGTGGAAGTATATAAAGATGTGGTTAAAACAGTAAATCAACATTAGTGAAATATAACATCTCAAATAAAGAGCGCATGATTCGAAAATTCTTAATTGGATGCTTTGCTGTGTGTGCATTGACTGCATCGGCACAAGAACAGAGCAATGTGATAGATGAGGTGGTATGGGTAGTCGGTGATGAGGCTATCTTGAAATCCGATGTGGAAAACGCTCGCATGGAAGCTTTGCAACAAGGTGAGCGTTGGGAAGGCGATCCATATTGTGTTCTCTCTGAACAGTTGGCCATCAAAAAACTATTTCTTCATCAAGCGGCAATTGACTCTGTGGAGGTTGCAGATGCAGATGTGTTTCAGAAAGTGGACAGCCGTCTCAATTTCTTTATCCAAAATATCGGTTCAAAGGAGAAAATGGAAGAGTATTTTGGCCGCTCTACGACACAGCTCCGCGAACAGCTGTATAATGTCATTAAGGAAGATGAGATGGTGTCAGAAGTGAGACGAAATTTGGTAAAGAATATCAAGGTGACTCCAGCGCAGGTTCGCCGTTTCTTTAAGGATTTGCCAGAAGACAGCATCCCCTTTGTCCCCACCAAGGTGGAATGTCAAATCATTGTTCGTTACCCCAAGATTCCTCAGGAGGAAATCGATCGTGTGAAAGACGAGTTGCGTAGCTATACAGAGCGTGTGAATAATGGTAGTGCTCAGTTCTCTACATTAGCATTGCTGTACTCGGAGGATAAAGAATCAGCACAAAAGGGTGGTGAGATTGGTTTCTCCGGACGCGGCGCTTTGGTGCCTGAATTTGCCAATGTGGCATTTAATTTGACAGACCCCAAATCAATCTCAAAGATTGTGGAGACTGAATACGGATTCCATATCATTCAGCTGATTGAAAAGCGCGGCGATCAAATGAATTGCCGGCATATCTTGCGCAAACCTCGTGTCTCTGGCGAAGCTTTGCAAGAGTGTGTGAATGATTTGGATTCTATCGCGAAAGAAATAGGCGAGGGATTATATACTTTTGATGAATGTGTTTCTATTGTCTCAGCCGACAAAGATACTCGCAATAATTATGGCTTGATGGTAAATGAACAGGATGGTACTTCACGATTTGAATTGAAGGATCTTCCCTCAGAAGTGGCCCGTGCTGTTGTGGGAATGAAGGTTGGCGAGATTTCAAAACCATTCATCATGATGAACAACAAGGGTAAAGAAGTGGTGGCTGTGGTGAAACTTAAAAGCCGTGTGAACGGGCACCGCGCAACAATGGCGGATGATTATCAAGTGCTGCAAGAAGTCGTTTTGGATAAGTTGTGTACAGAGAAAGTTGAGAAGTGGATTCGTGAGAAGCAACAGACAACATACATCCATATTAATGATGACTGGCGGAATTGCGAGTTCAAATATCCTGGTTGGATTAAGTAGAGATTGAAGGATTGCAGGAGAGAAGAACCTGTAATAGATGAAAGTGAATCGAGAACATGATATGCAAAAGAAAGATACGAACATAAGGGAAAGGTTTTTGATAGGTATGATGTGCCTGTCTATGTTTTGTGTTCTCTTTGCTTCGCAGCCAGAAGATAAGCCACGCCGAAAGTCTAGTGAAGAAGTAAAACTGATTCATAGCGATGTGTTGTATAAAAATCAGTATGATGTGCGGGCCGATGTGTTGGTTGGACATGTGAAGCTTTATCATGATGGAATGTATTTGGATTGCGATAGCGCACGCTTTTATAAGGATGAGAATACATTCAATGCCTATGGACATGTGAAGATGATGCAGGGTGACACGTTGACACTGACTAGTGACACCTTGCTTTATGATGGTCCCATGATGCAGGCGCATGCACTCGGTCATGCCGTGCTTACGCACAAGGGAACGAAATTGGTCACATCTGTCATTGATTATGACCGTTTGGAAGGTGTTGGCTTTTATCCACAGCATGGCACACTGTATGATGAAGATAATGTGCTAAATTCGGATTATGGTCAATATACACCTGCTCTGAATGAAGCGATTTTTAAGGATAATGTGGTATTGGATAATCCAAAGTTCAACCTCAAGACAAATGAACTTTATTATTATTCGGATACCAAAGTGGCCAGTATCGTGTCGGAAACGAATATCATATCATCGGATAGTACGTTCGTGTATGCCTTGCGTGGCGATTACAATACGCAGACAGGACAAGCAAACCTGTTGGATCGTTCGCATGTGTATAAAGACATGCGTGATATTGTGGGCGATAGCTTATATTGTGATGAGAATACAGGAGTGAGCGAAGCCTTCGGCAATGTTGTATTGCTTGATGTGGAAAATCGGTGCATGCTGACAGGAAACTATTGCCGTTATGAAGATGAAACGGGAATAGCTGTGGCTACTGATAGTGCGGTGTGTTATGAATTTTCGGGTCCCGATACGCTGTATGTCCATGCTGATACGTTGAAAATGATTTCATATAATCAAAAGACAGATTCTGTTTATCGTGATTTGTTTGCCTATCACAAGGTGAGGTTATTCCGAAGGGACATTCAGGGAGTGTGCGACTCATTAGTATCGCACGAGCGAGACTCTTGTACATATCTGTATGGGCAACCCATTTTGTGGAATGAAGGACAACAGGTCTTTGGTGAGGAGATTCGTGTGTATAACAACGACAGCACTATCGACTGGGTGCATATTATTAATCAGGCAATGACGATAGAGCGTCTGGATTCTGTTTCGTACAACCAGGTCTCCTCAAAAGAAATGTTTTGCTACTTTGTAAATGGGGAGATAGAGCACAATAACGCAAAGGGAAACGTGTATGTGACCTATTTTATGGAGGAAAGCGATGGTAGTCGTATCGGCATGAACTATACAGAGACACCTGAGCTGAATCTATACATGCGAAACAAGAAGGTCGATAAAATATGGACCTCTACGGCGTCGGGTGTGATGTATCCACCTGTTGGCATCCCGGAAGAGAAACGCTATTTGGCAGGATTTGCGTGGTTCGATTATATCCGTCCGCAGGACAAAGATGATATTTTTGATTGGAGATCAAAGAAGAAAGAGCAGGTGCTGAAGAAAACACAGAGACGTGCGGCTCCAAAGCAAAAGTTGGATGATTTATAAGAGCATATAATATATATATATGTGTAGAACGACGTATAACCTTTAAGAAAGACAACGACTATGAGCATGTTTTCAGTCAGGAAGCCTAGAGGCTTCCATCACAATTATATCTATTATGACCCTCGGAAAGAAAAATTGAAAGAGATTGATGAGCGGGCTAAACGTGAATTGGGTATACTCCCTCCAAAGGAGTTTGTACCGGAGGATATACGTGGTAAATTTGTGCAGGCTACAAAGCATGTGAAGCGCAGAAAGGAAAGTGGACGGAAACCTGTTTCATATGGTGTGCTGATTACAGCTATCATTCTGTTGCTGTTGTTGATGCGCTATTTGGTGTCTGGAAGTCTCTTGTTTTAAAGCGTAGGAAAAGATGGCAGTGAATGATATTATACATCTTTTGCCAGATGCTGTTGCCAACCAAATAGCAGCAGGTGAGGTCGTACAACGCCCTTCATCCATAGTGAAGGAAATGATGGAAAATTCGATTGATGCAGGTGCGGAAACCATCAAAGTACTGGTGGTGGACGGAGGTAAGACAAACGTGCAGGTAATCGATGATGGCAAAGGAATGTCGGAAACGGATGCTCGATTGTCTTTCGAACGGCATGCTACATCGAAGATTCATGAAGCATCTGATTTGTTCAATCTGACAACCATGGGCTTTCGTGGTGAAGCATTGGCAAGTATTGCAGCTGTTGCGCAGATTGAACTGAAAACTCGGCGGGCAGAAGATGAATTGGGAACAATGCTTTACCTCTCTGGCTCTAAGATTGAGAAACAAGAACCTGTTATGTGCCCTGTGGGGAGTAATTTCTCTGTACAGAATCTGTTTTTCAATGTACCAGCAAGACGCAGATTCCTGAAGTCGAACCAGACAGAGTTGACGAATGTCGTGGCCGATTTTCAACGTATTGTACTTGTACATCCAGATGTTTCCTTCTCATTATATAATAATGGTGTGGAAATGTATCATTTGCCACATACTTCAGTACGGCAGCGAATTGTTGATGTCTTTGGAAAGAAGATAAATGCAGAGCTGTTGCCAGTGGAGGTGGAAACATCGTTGGTGCGTATTTCTGGGTATGTGGGAAAGCCGGAGTCTTCCAAGAAGAAAGGAATGCATCAATATTTCTTTGTTAATGGCCGCTATATGCGACATCCGTATTTCCATAGTGCAGTGATGAAAGCTTATGAGAACCTGATGCCAGCCGGGGAGCACGTCTCGTATTTTCTGTATTTCTCGGTGGAGCCATCGGCGGTTGATGTCAATGTTCATCCGACCAAGACAGAGATTAAGTTTGACAATGAACAGCCTATCTGGCAAGTTCTTTCAGCTGCGGTAAAAGAAACTATTGGGCGTTTTTGTAATGTTCCGATGATCGATTTCGATGTGGAGGGACGCCCTGATATTCCCGTAATGGGGATGGACACAACAGTGCCACGCCAGCCTAAGCTTTCCGCTCCGACCTATAACCCGTTCAAGGAGAGTGGACGAGGCGTGTCTTCAGTTCCAACCGGATGGGAGCGTTTATATGATAGATCTGGGGAAACGAATATGGATTTGGAAATGGGAGAGGGGGAGAGTTTCGTCGCATCGTCATTGAATCTGGAAACAGTGGGGGCGCAATCTGAGATTATCCCTGAAGAACGTATTCTGCAAGGCTCTATATGGAATGACGGTGTGGTAGAAAACGGGTCATCTCCTTTTCATGTAGATGCATCTGTGCCAAAGTTTCAATATAAAGGCAGGTACATTGTATTTCCATGTAGTGAGGGACTCATGGTCGTTAATCAGCATAGGGCACATGTTCGAGTGCTTTTTGATCAGAACATGCAGTGTATCAATACGGGGAACCGCCCTTCGCAGAAAGAGCTGTTCCCTAATGTGGTTCAATTTGATAAGGCAGATGTACAGGTTGTCGAAGAATTGCTGGATGATATTTGTAGTTTGGGCTTTGATCTGTCCAATCTGGGTGGAGGAGCCTATTCTGTCAATGGAATTCCTTCTGGTGTTGAAGGTGTGGATATTGATGGATTGTTACATGACATGGTTGAGGCGGCCAAAGAAAAGACGAATACCATTAAGAAAGATGCTCAGGAAGCCTTGGCTTTATCTATGGCGGAAAATGCCGCAATTGTGTATGGACAAGTGCTGTCAGGGGCAGAGATGGAGCGTTTGTTGCAGGATTTGTTCCTATCCAAGGCCCCGGCGCGTACTCCTGATGGTAAATTAGTGTATACGATATTGGAAGATAAATTGTTCAATGACGTAGTGTAAATTGGCTAAAAAGGCGTTCGAGGTGGCTAATTCGTACGCTTGTTAAGGGATTTTTTGTATTTTTTTTTGTTTTTTTAATGAAGTAATCATCGAAATCTGTAACTTTGCACCCGTGAGTAGTGTATTTTGTTGTAACGTGAAAGCGTGAATGACAAATACCAATTCTTAAAGTGTATCATCTGAATAAGGTGGTTAGGGTTATAAGTTAAGAAACTAATTATTGTTTTTTTATTAAATAAAGTATTTATGAAAAAGTTAATGATGGCGTTGGCCTTTGTAGGCCTCGGTACTGTTGCTGCTAATGCACAGTGCGACGAATTTGCAACACCAACAACTAACAAGTACAGCGTGGCCACAAATTCTTTCTGGTCAAACTGGTTTGTTCAGGCTGGCGTTGACATGAACGTTTCAAGTGTGTATGGTTATGGTAGCCTCCTGAAAAAGGATTGGCACGATGGTCGTACTTATGGTCTTGACCTTGCTGTAGGTAAGTGGTTTACTCCAGGCATTGGTACTCGTCTGAAACTCAACTGGGAGAACGGTGCTTTCCATCACGCTTTCCGCAATGCAGATCACGTGTGGGAAACTCCTAACGGATGTAAGGGTGGTTTCGCTGCTGTTTACTTCGACACAGAGTTCAACCTCAGCAACCTTGTTTGTGGTTTTAATGAGTCTCGTGTTTGGAACTTGATTGCTTTCCCACGTATGGGTGTTCTCCGTAATTTCGCAAGAGATACTTATTCTCCAGTTCTTGGCCTTGGCTTCGAATCTGCATGGAAGGTTTCTAAGCGTGTAGGTGTTTATCTGGATGTAACTTATGCTTTCACTGGTCAAGACTACATGCCATATTATGACAAGGAAAACGCAGCATTCCAGGCTGACAACCTTGCAAGTGTAGACCTCGGTGTTACTTTCAACCTTGGCAAGACTGGCTGGTCTAAGGCTGTATCTCTTGAGGACTATGAGGCTCTTTCTGCAGAGGCTTGCTCTAAGCTCGCTGCTCTCCGTTCTCAGTTGAAGTCTGAGCAGGACGAGAACGCACGTCTTCGTGCTGAGCTCGCTAAGTGGGCTAACCACAAGTGCCCAGTTGCTAGCAATGTAGCTTCTGCTGCTACTTCTGTATTCTTCAACATCAACTCTTCTAAGGTTAACTCTAAGAAGGATCTCATCAACCTTGAAGCTGTTGCTACTGCTGCAAAGAATACTGGCGCAACTGTAGTCGTAACTGGTGCTGCTGATAGCAAGACTGGTTCTTCTGCTTACAACCAGAAACTTTCTGAGGCTCGTGCTCAGGCTGTTGCTGATGAGCTCGTTAACCTTGGTGTTGACCGTGCGAAGATCGAAGTTAAGGGTCTTGGTGGTGTAAATGATGTTGCTCCATTCAACCTTAACCGTCGTGCAATCATCACACTGAAGTAAAACGACAATAAATATACTTTTGAAGGGGTGGTTTCATCTATATGAAGCCGCCCCTTCATCTTTTTTTAATTTTCTTGATAAAAAAGTGCTCATTTGTTTGGTGGGTATTGAGAAAAGCCGTACCTTTGCAGTGCTTTTCAGGGGAGAGGCTTAGAAACCACATAAAATCGGGATGTAGTACAGTTGGTAGTATACTTGGTTTGGGACCAAGGGGTCGCACGTTCGAGTCGTGTCATCCCGACTAACAAGGGCGCTTAGCTCAGCTGGTTCAGAGCGTCTGCCTTACAAGCAGAGGGTCGGCGGTTCGAATCCGTCAGCGCCCACAAAGAGGAGAAGGATTTTATCTTTCTCCTCTTTTTTTTATCTATTGGCAAAGGTGTAACTGTAACTCGCGCATCAAGCACTATTGTCTTCCTGTGAATGTGCTTAAACAGCTCAATACTTATATAGGCATAATGATTCCGTCTTTTTTCTTATTGGCTCGCAGGATAATTACGGTTCTTCTATTATTAGAGGGTGGCACTCTCCAATGCTACGTTTAGCTTATATGTCACGATCTGAATCGTCGCTTCTTGTCGATATTGCTTAGTGAAAGTGGATTGGTAGTGGACTGTTAGTCGTGAATGGATGCCATTATACAAGCTGCTGTTATTCCACGAGCTCTGGCGTGTGATGTGACAATACTCCATGGAGTGAGTGAGCAAGCCACAATCGAGTGAGTGAGCAAGCCGCAATCGAGTGAGCGAGCAAGCCTCAATTGAGTGAGCGGGCAAGCCTCAATTGAGTGAGCGGGCAAGCCACAATTGAGTGAGCGGGCAAGCCGTAATGAAAAGACTGGGTAAGCCATATGTAAAAGAATGCAATGGTGCACCCATAGCCGTTATGATGATGTAGGGTTAATGGTGTTTACTGTTGCGGGTGTAATGTAAGTTGGATTGTGTGTGCGAAGGGAAGTCAAAAAAAGTGAAAAGCCTATAATGTTCCACGTATTTTATTCTTCTGTTCCACATAAAAGTTGTATCTTTGCATGTAGAATTGAATGATGAACGATAGGGTATGAAGGAATGCTGCGATGTATCTATACCTGTTCCTGATGCCTTATTGAATTAACGTATAAATTGTAGTTTGATATGGGAAAGATTATTGCACTGGCCAATCAGAAGGGTGGCGTTGGTAAGACTACTACAGCCATTAATCTTGCTGCAAGTATTGCTGCTTTCGATAAAAAAGTTCTTGTGGTTGATGCCGATCCGCAGGCAAATGCATCTTCTGGTTTGGGTGTAGATATTCAGCAGGTGGATACTTCTATCTATGATTGTATTACTAGCGCAGTAGACCCTCATGAGGCAATATATTCAACTGATATTGATGGTCTGGATGTCATTCCGAGCCATATTGATTTGGTTGGTGCTGAGATTGAAATGCTCAATATAGATAAACGGGAAATGGTCCTAAAGAAGATTTTGTCCCCATTACGTGCTGAATACGACTATATTTTTATAGACTGTTCTCCTTCCTTGGGTATCATTACGGTTAATTCGTTGACAGCAGCTGATTCCATCATTATTCCTGTGCAGTGTGAATATTTTGCATTGGAAGGCATCAGCAAACTGCTCAATACCATTAAGATTATTAAATCGAAGCTGAATCCTCATCTGGAGATTGAAGGATTTTTGCTGACCATGTTTGACTCTCGTCTTCGTTTGGCTAATCAGATTTACGAAGAGGTGAAACGTCACTTCCAGGAGCTGGTGTTCAAAACGGTGATTCAGCGTAATGTGAAGTTGTCGGAAGCGCCGAGTCATGGTATTCCGTGTATCTTGTATGATGCAATGTCAAATGGAGCCAAGAATTATATCTCTTTAGCAAAGGAGATTATGGCGCGCGAAGGAAAATAAATGTGAAACGTTTTCAAACGAAAAGAATATATGGCTGTTAGAAAAAAGTTTGGTTCCCCTCTCGGTCGAGGACTGAATGCACTTATCTCCACGGAAGACGTGCGTACAGAGGGTTCTTCAACAATCAATGAGATAGACATTAACTTGATAGAGCGGAATCCGAATCAGCCTCGTCATGAATTTGATGAAGAGGCATTGCAGGAATTGGCTGATTCTATTTCAGAAATAGGTATTATTCAGCCGATTACTTTGCGTGAATTGGACAACGGGCGATATCAGATTATTGCGGGTGAACGTCGTTGGCGTGCATCTCAGCGTGCTGGTCTTGTGTCCATACCTGCTTATATACGTACGGCAAGTGATGAAAACGTGATGGAAATGGCGTTGATAGAGAACATTCAGCGCCAGGACCTTAATTCTATCGAAATCGCATTGGCCTATCAGCACTTAATTGACGCTTATGGTTTGACTCAGGAAAAATTGAGTGAGCGTGTGGGCAAGAAGCGTGCAACTGTTGCAAATTATCTGCGCTTATTGAAGTTGCCAGCTCCGGTGCAAGTGGCAATTCAGAATCATCAGATTGATACGGGGCATGCGCGTTCATTGTTGGCATTGGACGATCCAAAGGCTCAGATAAAGGTGTTTAATGAGATTCAGAATAAAGGTTATTCTGTTCGTCAGGTTGAAGAGTTGATTAAGGAGATGAATGAGAGTGATGATAAAAAGCGAGTTCCTGCAGCTCCTTCCCGTCTCGGACGTGTTCCCATGACGGAAGAACTTGAGGCTATTCGTACTCAATTATCTTCTTGCATGGGGGTTGATGTGAAGCTCTCTAGTACAGCTCAAGGTGGAGGTAAGGTATCTTTCTCCTATAAGAATGCCGATGATTTGCGCAGAATTCTGTCTCTTTTCCAATAACGATTTATGTGGTTGAATCGTCACATATATTATATAATGTGTCTTTGGGTTTGGATGTTCTCCTTCTGTGGAAGGATATCCGCTCAGGAGTATCCGGACGAAAGCTTGAGCCATGCTGCCGCAGATAGCATTTCAACGGTAGATTTGCCTGTGGGCGAAGATGTCTATGTTACAGCTGAAGATGTGAAGCCAGTGCTTGTTCCGGCTGATACTCTCATAAGACGTGTCTCTTTTACCGAAGATTCTATCGCGAATGTCTTAGGTAAAAAGGTTCAAGAACGTTTTGTTCCTGACCCTAAAAAGGCGATGTGGTTTGCTATCATTTTCCCGGGAGGAGGACAGATATACAATCGTAAATACTGGAAACTTCCTTTGGTATATGGGGGATTCTTAGGGTGTATTTATGCATTGAACTGGAACAACACGATGTATAGAGATTATTCTCAGGCATACATAGACATCATGGACAGCGATGAGAACACTAACAGTTATGAGAACTTCATTCCTGCGAAGTATAATGTCCAAGCCAATAAGAACCGCTTGCAAGAACTCTTTCGGCGCAAGAAGAACTATTATCGCCGCTACAGAGATTTGAGCATGTTCTGCATGATAGGTGTGTATGCATTGTCTATTATCGATGCATACGTGGATGCCGAGCTGTCAAGTTTCGATATTAGCAAGGATTTGTCCATGAAAGTGCGTCCTGCCGTTATTCACGATAGATTGCCCGCATTCCGTTCCCCTGGGATGAATGGCAGTTCTTACGGCCTGCAATGTAGTTTGAATTTTTAATTTGAAAAATAAAGAAATGAGTATATGAACAAGACGTTGATGTTTTTCTGTTTATTCGTGTTATCTGCTTCCAGCACATGGGCACAAGTGGAGACCTCTGTTGTTGCTGATAGTGGGGTAGTGGAGCAAGTTGATGATATGCCTGAAGGTTTGTTTGTGAGTGAAGAAGAGCTGATGAAAGACTATACAAACCTGAATAATTTGTCAGAAGGTACTGGTGTTGCTCGTACATTGTCATATGATGATTCGGTTCTGGTCAATCGTCTGTCACGTATTCCTACGACAATCGAGATGCCGCTTAATGATGTAATCAAGAAATATATCGATACGTACAGCACACGTATGAAAGGCTCTGTTGCAGTTATGCTGGCTTCTTCTAATTTTTACAATCCTATATTTGAAGAAGCATTGGAGCGCTATAACTTGCCTTTGGAACTGAAGTATTTGCCGGTAATAGAATCGGGACTTCGCCCATCTGCTACTTCCAGAGTGGGTGCTGCAGGTCTTTGGCAATTCATGCTGACAACAGGTAAGCGCTATGGATTGGAGGTTAACACTTTGGTGGATGAACGCCGCGATCCAGTTAAGTCAAGTGAAGCCGCAGCTCGTTATCTGCGTGATTTGTACGATATGTTTGGTGATTGGGGATTAGCTATCGCTGCATACAATTGTGGTGAAGGAAATGTGCAGAAGGCAATCCTTCGCTCAGGTAGCCAAGAAGGTGCTGATTTTTGGTCCGTGTACAGTCGCCTGCCCCGTGAAACTCGTGGATATGTGCCTGCATTCATCGCCGCCACTTATATCATGAATTATTATTGTGAACATGGCATAGTGCCACGCGAGACGACGTTGCCATTAGAGTCGGACACTATCGTCGTGCAGCGTGAAGTGACATTCGCTCAGATTGCTGCGCGTTGCAATGTGACCATTGACGAATTGCGTGCCATCAATCCGCAGTACCGTCGCGACATTGTTCCGGCCGATAATGTGCTTCGCCTGCCTGCAAGTGCAGTGGAAGACTTTATTCTGAAAGAGGATAGTATTTATGGTTCTAATGCGGCAGTCGGTTCATTAGCAGCAGGTGTCCGTCGTTCAGTTGTTGATAATGTAGAGAATGTTCAGGTGGAGCAGCAGTCTTCGAATCGTTCTGCGTCACGTAGCAGCCGACGTGCTCGTAATACTCGCTCACAGGCCTCAAAGAATGTATCTGTAAAGCGAGGCGAAACGCTGTCTTCTATAGCTAAGAAAAATGGCACAACTGTTGACAATTTGCGGAAGATGAATAATATACGTGGTGATATGATTCGTGAGGGTCAAAAACTTCGTGTGAAATAGCATACAGCGAAAAGAGGGGGAGAATGAATCTTTAATCAGTAAATCATACAACTCTATGGAAACGACAATGGCTGATATGGAACTCGAAGAGAAGATGGTTAATGATGAGTTCCAAAGTTTGATTGATGCATATTTGGCCAGCAAGCATCGTAAGAAAGTCGATATTATCACAAAGGCTTTCAACTTTGCCAAGCATGCACATAAGGGAGTGCGCCGTTTGTCAGGTGAACCTTACATCATGCATCCAATAGCTGTGGCCAAGATTGTGTGTTGTGAGATTGGGTTGGGCTCTACGTCCATCTGTTCTGCGCTTCTTCACGATGTTGTTGAAGATACCGACTATACTGTTGAGGATATCGAGAATATGTTCGGTCCTAAAATTGCGCAGATTGTCGATGGGTTGACTAAAATTTCTGGAGGAATATTCGGTGACCATGCTTCAGCCCAAGCCGAGAACTTCAAGAAATTGTTGCTGACGATGAGTGATGATATTCGTGTCATACTCATCAAGATTGCTGACCGTTTGCATAATATGCGCACATTGGGCAGTCAAGCTGTCAATAAGCAGTATAAGATTGCAGGCGAAACTTTATATATCTATGCCCCTCTAGCTAATCGTTTAGGACTCAATTCTATCAAGACAGAGCTGGAAGATCTCAGTTTCCGTTTTGAGCATCCTGATGAGTATAACGAGATTGCGCATAAGTTAGAGGCGACCAAGGCTGAACGTGATACGGTTTTCGATGAATTTGCTGCACCCATTCGTGCTCAGTTGGATGGCCTGGGATTGAATTATGACATAAAGCAACGGGTGAAGTCGCCGTATTCCATTTGGAGGAAGATGCAGACGAAGCATATTCCTTTCGAGGAAATCTACGATATTCTCGCTGTCCGTATTATCTTTGACCCTGAAGATGTGGATACGGAGCTGAACGATTGTTTTGATATCTATGTCAAGTTGTGCAAGATATATACTTCCCATCCTGACAGGACTCGAGATTGGGTGAGCCATCCCAAGGCCAATGGATATCAGGCATTGCATGTAACGCTCATGTCAAAGCAAGGAGAATGGATTGAGGTTCAGATTCGTTCTCGTCGTATGGACGATATTGCAGAGAAGGGTTTCGCTGCTCATTGGAAATACAAGGATGGAGACAAGACCGAAACAGCATCGGAAATAGAGCTGGACAAATGGTTGGCTACTATCAAGGAGATTCTTGACGACCCGCAGCCAGATGCAATGGACTTCCTAGATACCATCAAGTTGAACCTTTTTGCTTCCGAGATTTTTGTGTTCACGCCTAAAGGAGAAATTCGCACGATGCCAGCAGGCAGCACTACACTCGATTTCGCCTTCAGTATCCACACGTTTGTGGGCAGTCATTGCATTGGCGCAAAGGTGAATCATAAGCTTGAGCCTATCAGTTATGTTCTGAATAGTGGTGACCAGGTTGAAATTCTGACCTCAAAATCTGTGCATCCAACTCGAGAATGGTTAAATATCGCCACCACGGCTAAGGCCACCACCAAGATACTATCCATTCTTCGTAAAGAAGAGCGTGAGTCGCGCAAGAAAGGCGAACAGATGCTGGACGAGTTCCTGTCACAGAATGATATCGTAAAGGATTCTCTGGTCGTTGATAAGATTTGCAACTTGCACGAATTCGCGAAGCCAGAAGCACTCTACGTTGCATTGGCTGAAGGAAAGGTTCAGCTGGGACGTGCGGAGCTCGATGCGGTCAAGGAAAAGGAAGAAGTGGTGGGTTGGAAACGCATCTTCTCATTCGGTAAAAAGACCGTCAAACAAGGCCCTACAGGCAAGGTGAAGATCAGTTCAAATTTCGATAAGAAGAAAGCCATCATCCTTACAGAGGACAGCATTCAGAACCAATATACCCTGTGCGACTGTTGCAAGCCAATTCCGGGTGATACAGTGATGGGCTACATTGACGATGACAAGCATGTGATAGTCCATAAACTTCAGTGTTCAATCGCTGAGAAGCTGAAAGCCAATCGTGGCAATCGAGTATTGGCTGCACAATGGCAAATGGCAGGCACCACGCTCTTCCCAGTATCTATGCATATCAAAGGTTTCGACAAGTTGGGGCTTTTGCACGAGATGACCCAGGTGATATCTGTATTGCATGGCATCAACATCCGCAAGGTGGAAATTGAGTGTGACAAAGGAATCTTTGAGTGCAACATTCAGATGTATGTGCATGGGACCAAGGAAGTGGATGAGGTGTTGGCTAGCTTGCGCAAGATTGCTGACTTGAAAGAAGCTTCACGAGTGTAGCTATACATGTTTCTGTATAGAATAAGGACGTTGTCCAATGGTTTTAGGATTGACGCTCCTTCTTTGATATTAAGAGTGATTGCTTTGGGGAGGGGATTTAAGGAATAGTGCTCATGATTGCCTTTGATGATAGCCGATGCTTTTGATATTTTGTTAGCGTTGCCATTGAATTCGGCATAAAACAATGCTTCCTAGGTAATAGTGGAGATGATATTGAACTCAGCGTCTAGGACTCATTGAAAAAAGTAATTGTGGAGCACTCTATGCTGATGAGAAACGTTTGGCTCTAAATCATCCTCTTAGAGGATTCTTATATATAGGAGCCGGGAAATTGTAAGTAACATGAGGAACTAACTGGTGGTGATGTGTGGCGAAATGATGCAGTATTAGGAATTCAAGAATGTTAAACGATATGCCAAAGAATACGGAGAAACTGATATGATTAAAATGGAACCTATCAATACTTTCAGTATGTTGCATAGATTATTGCTTCTATGGTGACGTAATGCTGGTTTTAGAGGGGATGTGTTGAAGGATGCTAGCGTTTATATTCTTTTTGAATGTATTTCATATAGAAGTGAAATATGTCATACCTAAGTCTAATTTGTAAAGGAAATGTTGAAGCATGGATAGAATAGAAACTACACATAAGAGTTGGTGGAAGCGATTGAAATGCTATATGAGGGCCAATGTAGGTTTGTCAATAATCATCTCTGCGGTATTTGTATTAGAGTTGATGGTGGGAATCATGTTCTATGCTGCACAAACCTTTATCCAAAGGACTATGGAACGTATGGTGGAAGTCGAGATGAATGCTATATATCTTTGTATACGCAACAAATTGGCCAATGTTGAGGTTCTGATTGATAATATGTCTTGGGTTGTAAGTGAAAATCTAGAGAAACCGGAATGGATGTTTAACTTGACCAAGCGTATGGTTATGAATAATTCCTCTTTTTGGGGGAGTGGCGTTGCTTTTGCGCCAGATTTCTATCCAGATAAGGGACCGTATTATGAACCATATTCAGTGTGTAGGGGACAGGATTCTATCATATCGATACAAGTGGCAGAAGAAGGGGCAGATTACACTCGCAAAGAGTATTATTGTGTTCCACTTGCGCAAGGGAAGTCGCATTGGAGCGAACCATATGTGGATAGTGTCGGTGCCAAGGCTGTCATAACGACCTATAGTGCTCCCATTTTCAGTGATTCAAATCGCTTTGTTGGTGTTGCATTTACAGACATCACGACAGACTTTCTGGAGGAAGTGATGAATGAGGAGAAAATCTACCAATCGACTCAGCGCGTCTTGGTCACAGGCAACTACAATATTCTGGCAGGTAAGGAAAATCCTGTGATTAGTGAAGTGCTTGACATATTAAAAGCAGATGAGGATAAGGATGAATACTTTACACTTACGACCCAAGACGGAACAAAGCGTCATGTTTTCTATAAATCTGTAGGTGGTAAGACCGATTGGGTGCTTATCAATATCTTGGATGATGACGATGTGTTCGGTGGATTACGGAGGATTCGTTGTCTTTTGCTTATTCCGTCAATCATTGGCCTTTTCTTTGCGGGGGTTATTGTCTGGCGCAGTTCAAGAAACTTGGAGCGTTTGCGTGAAGTGAATGCAGAGAAAGAGCGTATAGGTGGGGAATTGCATGTGGCCAGTCGGATACAGCAGAGCATGCTTCCAGAACTGGATTTGCGCAGTGATGACGTGGACATCAGCAGCTCGTTGGCTCCTGCTCGAGAGGTTGGTGGCGACTTGTTTGACTATTATATCCGCGATGGAAAGCTCTTCTTCTGCATCGGCGATGTGAGTGGCAAGGGTGTACCATCGGCTATTGTTATGGCTGTGATTCTTTCACTGTTTCGAGCTTTCTCTGCCCACGAAAATAATCCGGCACGTATTATGCGTGCAATCAATGAGGCTGCTTGCCACAGAAATGACTCCAATATTTTTGTCACCATGTTTATTGGTGTGCTAGACTTGCCTACGGGCAATTTGCGCTACTGCAATGGAGGACATGATTGTCCATTATTACTGGAGAAAGGGATAGTGAGAAAGGAAATGTGTCGGCCGCATTTGCCATTAGGCGTGTTTGACGATACAAAATATGATATTCAGGAAACTTTGCTTGCTCCAGACAGCACACTTTTCCTCTATACAGACGGATTAACAGAGGCAAGAAGAGAACGTAAACAGTTCTTTGGGATAGAGCGAACCGTGGCAGTATTAGACGGATGTCTGAAAGAGCGTATGACGCCTCGCCAAATTCTAGAAAGAGTCACCGCTGAGGTTCATCGTTATGTTCGTGGTGCGGAACAGAGCGACGATTTGACGATGCTTGCTATCCACTATACACCTAGGCCGTTTGAGAGCACGTTGACGGAGACATTGTCTATCAAGAACGATATCCATGAGGTGCCAGCATTGAACGCATTCCAAAAATCATTCTATGGTAAGATGTCTCTTGAAACATCGCTGGCTCACCAATTACAACTTTCAGTCGAAGAAGCGGTCGTCAATGTGATTGATTATGCATATCCGATTGGCACCGATGGTGACATTACGATTAAGATGATGACTGATGGACAGAGCCTCAAGATAGTCATTGTCGATTCGGGAGTGATATTTGATCCGACATTGGTGGAGAAGGCTGATACTACACTTTCTGCTGAAGAACGGAAAATAGGTGGGCTTGGCATTTATTTGGTTCGTGAATTTATGGACTCTATCAACTATGAACGTGTAGATGGAAATAATATATTGACGTTAATTAAATACTTAAAAAACAGTTGACTATGAATACAACAATTGAAGAAATCGATGGTAAGTATGTTGCCACCTTGGAAGGAGAAATGGATACGGCAGCGGCTATTGAGGCTGAGCAAGTGTTGAAGCCTATCTACAATAGCAATGGAAAGGATATCATTATTGATTGCACTGGCCTTGAGTATATTGCGTCCAGTGGTCTTCGAATCTTGTTGAGCATTCTAAAAGGCGCTAAAGCCAACGGTAGCAGGGTGGTAATGCGCGGAGTGAATGAAGACATCAAGAATGTTTTCAAGCTTACGGGATTTATCAGCATCTTCGAGTTTGACTAAAAAATAACGACCTGAACGTTATCGTACTAACCTAAATTCTGTAGAATTATGAAGACCGCACCTTTGTCAAAAATGCAATATGGCATCTATGTAACATGCGTACAGCATATGGGAGAAATTTGCTACAACATTCCATTTCTCTTTGTGCTTGATGGCTGCTTAGATGAAGAAAAACTCAAGGCTTCCATTGAAGCTACCGTGGCAGCACACCCCACATTGTTTACACGTATCAGTCTGAACGGGCAGGGGGAACCTGTACAGAATGTTGATGAAAGCGAGACGTTTACACTGAACGTTGAACATGAACCATTTGATATAGAGAGCGAGAAGGCTCAATTCATTCAGCCGTTCGACTTGTATAAAGACAGGTTGTTCCGTATCCGTTTGCTGAAGAATCAGGAGCATTTCTACCTCTTGCTTGACATCCACCACATCATATGTGACGGTACCACGTTGGAGGTGTTGCTTGCCGATATAGAGGCAGCTTACAATGGAAAGGTGCTGGAACCAGAAATGATGACGATGACCGAGATGGCGCTTGCTGAAGCGGAGAAGATGCAAACACCTGCCTTTGAGGAAAGCAAGCAATGGTATGCTCAACACTTTGACTGTAGTGAAACCTTCACTCCATTCGTTCCAGACCTTGAAGGTGAGAAACCCGAAAAGGCAAACATTGTTCGTACACTCAGCATTAATAAAGACAGGGTTGAGGCTTTCTGCAAAGCGAATGGCATCTATAAGAACACGATTTTCGTTGCCACGTACTCATATCTATTGGCGAAGTATAATAATGAGCAGGAAGCACTCTTCACTACTGTGTATAATGGTCGCACCGACCAGCGCTTCCTTCATTCGGCAGGAATCGTGGTGAAGTCAATGCCGGTGTATGTGAAATTCACAGACGATACCTCTGTGATTGACTTTTTGAAAACCGGACAGGAGCAAATGAGCGGTTGCCGTGAACACGATATCTATTCCTATAGCGACGCCAAGTTTGACCTGAATTTGCAAAGCAACTCTTTGTTTGTATGGAATGGGAACATGCTTCGTGCGACTCAATTGATGGGGAAACCCATGCAAATTGAGCAACTCAGTAACTTTACGCTGGAGGTGCCTTTCTTCATGATGGCATCCACTGTCGGCAATCATTATGAGCTGAGAGCAGAATACAACTCCAGCGAATATTCGGAGATGATGGTCAGCCAGTTCATGGAGAGTTATGAGGCAACGCTGGAGGGTCTTTTGAGTCAAACCAAGTTGTGTGACATCTGCATTACTACCGCTTCGCAAACGAAATTGCTCGACAGCTTCAACCAAAATGACGTGGCATACGATGACTCACAAACTATCGTCTCGCTCTTCCGCCGTCAAGCAACAGCGACACCTGAGAATATCGCAGTTGTGTATAAAGACAAGCAACTTACCTATGCTGAAGTGGATGAGATGAGTGACCGCATTGCAAAGTATGTAAGTGACCGATTAAAGGTGAAAGATGCAGTGTCAGAGCCAGTGGTCTCTGTGCTTATTCCACGTTCTGAATGGATGCCTATTGCCTCACTGGGTGTATTGAAGGCTGGTTGTGCCTATCAACCTCTTGACCCCACCTATCCGAAGGAACGACTGAACTTCATGATGCAAGATGCTGATGCCAAACTTCTGATTGCCGACGAGGAGCTGCGAGGCATTGTAGATGAATATCACGGCGATGTGCTGTTGACGAGGGATATAGACACTTTGCCTGTTGTCGCAACACCTGTTCAGGCAAACATCACACCGTCGTCATTGTTCATCATGCTCTATACTTCAGGTTCGACAGGTGTGCCTAAGGGTTGTCAGCTGGAACACGGCAACATCGTTTGTTTCTGCCATTGGTATCAGCGTTTTTATGAGCTGACAGCAGAGAGTCGTGTGGCAGCATATGCCAGCTACGGTTTTGATGCCTGCATGATGGACATGTATCCCGCGCTGACTTGTGGAGCCTGTGTGCACATCATTCCTGAAGAAATACGTCTGGATCTCATTGCTTTAAACGACTACTTCGAGCGCGAACATGTTACGCATGCTTTCATGACTACACAGGTGGGCTATCAGTTTGCCACAAGCATAGAGAATCACTCGTTGCGTTACTTGTCAACAGGTGGGGAAAAACTGGCTCCCATGACGCCGCCTGCGAGTTATCGTTTCTATAATGTGTATGGACCAACGGAGTGCACCGTGCTTACTACAAGTTATTTAGTGAGTCAAAAGTTGAATGAAATCCCTATTGGACCCCCCCTTGACAATATGTGTCTGTATATTGTTGACGGGCAAGGTAAACGGCAGCCTGTTGGTGCAGCAGGTGAGTTATGGGTGAGTGGCCCACAGGTAAGTCGTGGCTATTTGAATCGTCCAGAGAAAACAGCCGAGGTGTATATCCAGAATCCTTTTGAAAGGGGAAATGCCAAATATGCCCGAGTATATCGTACCGGTGACATCGTTCGCTATCTCCCTGATGGGAATGTCCAATTTGTAGGGCGCAAGGATGGTCAGGTGAAAATACGTGGTTTTCGTATCGAGCTGAAGGAAATTGAGGCTGTCATCCGTGAGTTCCCATCCATCAAGGATACAACAGTACAGGCGTTTGATGAGGAAGGAGGTGGTAAGTTTATTGCTGCTTATATTGTTAGTGATGAGCAGATAGACATTGAAGCCCTGAATAACTTCATCCTTGAGCAGAAACCGCCTTATATGGTGCCAGCTGTTACGATGCAGATTGAGGCAATTCCGTTGAACCAGAATCAGAAGGTGAACAAGAGCGCCTTGCCGAAACCTGAAAGGAAGGCTGATGGAAGAGGCGGAATGGAAGAATCTGCCGCGCCGCTCAATGTGTTGGAACAAGAAATCCATGAAATCATTGCTAAGATTATCAATACAGAGGATTTTGGTGTAACGACAGTGTTGGGTTATGTAGGACTGACCTCTATCATGTCCATCAAGGTGGCGATACAGATAAACAAACGCTTTGGTGTGAGTCTCAATTCGAAAACGCTGGCAAAGACGGGTAGTATACAGAGCATCGAGAACGAAATATTGAAAGACTTGATGAGTGGAGGGGTTCCTAAGCAAAGTGCTGATGAAGTGAAACACGCAGACATGAGCAATATTCCATTGTCATACGCACAGATAGGTGTCTATGTAGATTCCGTTAAACACCCTGAATCTACCATTTACAATACACCTGTTATCGCTCGCTTCCCGAAAGAAGTGGATATCAAGCAGCTCGCAAGGGCGATGGAAACGCTAGTAAAAGCGCACCCTCAGTTGCAAGTGCATTTCGCAAGCGTCGGGGCTGATATTGTGCAGATTGTTGACCCAGGGCAACAAGTGGAAATCACTTATAGTCAGCATAAGGAAGAGGATATACCGAACTATAAACTGGAGTTCGTCAAACCCTTCAATTTGAAGCAAGGTCCCCTTTATCGTATTGAGATTGTCACCACAGAAGCGTGGGTGTACCTGATGATGGACATTCATCACCTTGTTGTGGATGGTGGTTCGTTTGATGTGTTGCTGTCACAACTGTTTGACTTGCTCAATGGCGGGGAAATAGAACCTGAGACATTCTCCTACGCAAGTTTTGTCGCTGCACAGAAAGCTGCAGAGGATGGAGAGGAATATGCAGCAGCCCGTGATTTCTTCCAGGAGCGTTTGGGTAGTGTGGAAGGTGCGACGGAAGTGCCATCTGACCTGACCAATCCTCAGGAGCAAGGTACCGTGGGAACATTATATACACCATTGGATTTTGCTGCTATCGAAGCCTTCTGCTGTCAGCACAACATTTCTCCGTCGCATCATATCCTTGCTGCTACGTTCTATGCACTGTCTCGTTTTACCAATAACGAGCAGTTGTGCATCACCACAATCAGTAATGGGCGTTCAGACTTGCGCATCAGCAACACGGTGGGCATGTTTGTCAACACCTTAGCGCTGAGTGCCAAGGTTGATGAGCAGACAGTCATGGATTTCCTTGATGAGACCAGCAAGAACTTCGATGAGACATTAAGTCACGAGACCTATCCGTTTGCTCGCATCGCGGCTGACTATGACCTTTCTGCTGAAATCATGTTTGCCTATCAGATGGGAGTGCTTGATGATTATCAGTATAAGGGACAGACAGTAAGCATTGAGACATTCGAGTCGGATACGCCAAAGTTCCGGATTGCTTTCTTCATTATGAACGATCCATCGGGTAAGCCGAGCATCTGCCTGCAATATGACAAAGGACGATATAGCCAAGAGCTGATGCAAAACTTGGCACAATCAGTTTGCAATGCAGCGGATGCTTTCATCCGCCATCCTAATGCCCCATTGAAGAGTATTTCGCTGCTCGATGAAAAGCAGACTGCGCTGCTCAATAGCTTCAATCAGAACGATGTGCCTTATGACAATACGCAGACGGTCGTTTCTCTGTTCCGTCAGCAAGTGGCGAAAGTTCCTGAAAATATTGCGGTAGTTTATCACGACGTGAGGTTGACCTATCAGCAGGTGGACGAGATGTCGGAACGCATTGCAGGGCATATAATGTCGTTAGGGCTTGGTGAAGAAGATGTAGTATCTGTGCTGATTCCGCGATGTGAATGGATGGTAGTCGCCTCGTTAGGTGTGCTGAAGGCTGGTTGTGCTTATCAGCCTTTAGATCCAAGCTATCCAAAGGAACGACTGAACTTCATGATGCAAGATGCCTCTGCCAAGCTGCTCATTGCAGACGAGGAGCTTCGCCCATTAGTGGATGAATATCAAGGGACGGTACTGTTGACAAAGGATATTGATGCCTTGCCAGCGATGTCTACTCCTGCTCAGGCCACTATTACGCCATCATCGCTGTTTATCATGCTCTACACCTCAGGTTCAACAGGTGTGCCCAAAGGTTGTCAACTGGAACACGGAAACTTGGTTTGTTTCTGTCATTGGTATCAACGCTACTACGAATTGACCGCCGAGAGCCATGTAGCCGCATATGCAAGCTACGGATTCGATGCTTGCATGATGGATATGTATCCGGCGCTGACATGTGGAGCGAGTGTGTATATCATAGGTGATGACATACGTTTGAACCTGCCAGACCTGAATGCCTATTTCAATGATAATGGCATCACTCACTCGTTCATCACCACCCAGGTAGGATATCAGTTTGCTACGAATGTGGACAACCATTCGTTGAAATGCTTCTCTGTGGGTGGCGAGAAACTCTCCGCACTAAATCCTCCAAAGCATTATAGGATGTATAATGGCTATGGACCTACAGAGTGCACCATTTTCACAACAACTTATTGGGTGCGGGATTATGAACTGGACATTCCTATAGGAAAGCCACTAGACAACATGCGCCTATACATTGTAGACAAGCAGTTCAACCGGCTCCCTCCTGGTGCTGTTGGCGAGTTGTGGGTGAGTGGTCCTCAGGTGAGTCGTGGTTACTTGAATCGTCCAGAGAAAACGGCAGAAGTCTATGTCCCGAATTCTTTGGAAACAGATAATAGTAAATATGCTCGTGTGTATCGTACTGGTGACATCGTGCGCTACTTGCCAGATGGAAATGTTCAATTTGTAGGGCGTAAGGATGGGCAGGTGAAAATTCGTGGTTTCCGTATCGAACTGAAAGAAATTGAGGCCGTCATCCGTCAATATCCCGGTGTTAAAGATGTCACCGTCCAAGCTTTTGACTATGAGAACGGAGGAAAGTATATCGCCGCTTATGTGGTTTGTGATGGGCAGTTGGATGTCAAGGCGCTCAATGCTTTCATTGGCAAGCAGAAGCCGCCCTATATGGTTCCTGCTGCCACTATGCAGATAGACCGCATTCCGCTGAACCAAAATCAGAAGGTGAACCGCAAAGAATTGCCGGCTCCTGTTGTGCAAGCGGATCATCACGAATACGTAGAGCCTGTTGGCGATACAGAGCAATTATTCTGCAGCATCTTTAGTAATGTCCTTTCCGTGGAAAAGATAGGTGCAACCGACAATTTCTTTGAGTTAGGCGGCACGTCGCTCATGGTGACCAAGGTGATTATCGAAGCGGATAAGGCAGGCTACCATGTGGCCTACGGCGATGTGTTCACACATCCTACACCTCGTCTGCTGACTCAGTTCGTAACAGGCGAAACTTCAGTAGATAGTAAGGATGACGAGGTGACGGGCTTTGATTATTCCGGCATTGACGCCATCTTGCAGCAAAATAGGGTCGAGACATTCATCAATGGTGAACGTCAGCAGTTGGGCAATGTCCTTCTTACAGGTGCCACAGGCTATCTTGGCATTCATGTACTGCGGGAGCTTATTGATTCCGATGCTGCGACAATCACTTGTATCGTGAGAGGGAAAGACCAACCTGCAGCAGAACGGCGATTGAAGAACATGCTGTTCTACTATTTTGAAAAATCGTATAAGGAACTCTTCGGAAATCGTCTCTTTGTTGTTGCAGGTGATGTGACGGCTGATATGACAGATCTTTTGCCCAAGGGGCATCCTGTCATCAACACAGTCTTTAATTGTGCTGCCAATGTGAAGCATTTCTCAAAGGGCACAGATATCGAAGACGTGAATATCGGAGGTGCGCAGCGCTGCGTGGAGTTCTGCTTGAAAAAATCTGCTCGGCTGGTGCACATTTCCACTACCTCCGTAGGCGAGTTGTGGTTGGTTCGCAACAGCAGTAGCGAAGTTCCCAAGCTTGACGAACGCAAACTCTGGTTCGGACAGTTCCTTGACAACCGCTACATACATTCAAAGTTCCTTGCCGAGCGACTCGTTCTTGACGCAGTTGCTCATCATGGTCTCAGTGGCAAGGTAATGCGTGTGGGCAATCTAGCCCCTCGCAGTTACGATGGCGAGTTCCAGGTCAATTTCAACAGCAACAGCTTCATGGGGCGTCTCAAAGTGTTCTGCACCTTGGGCTGCTGCCCTTACGACATCTATGATGAACTGACCGAGATGTCACCAATCAATGAAACAGCAAAGGCCGTTGTGCTTCTCGCATCTACACCCAAGGAATGCACCGTGTTCCAGCCTTTTAACAATCACACGGAACTCTTTGGTGATGTGCTTCGCTTGATGTCAAAAGTGAGCAGTGAGATTTACTTCGTGGAGTCAGACCAGTTTGAGAAAGCGGTAGGTGAAGCAGGACAAGATCCGGAAAAGGCCAAGTTGCTATCCTCTATGCTTGCTTATCAAGATATGACTCATGGGCAGAAGTCTGCAGTCATAGAGCGTGACAACCGCTACACTTGCTCGGTTCTCCACCGCCTTGGCTTCCATTGGAGTGACACTTCATGGGACTATGTTGAACGTATGCTAACTGCCATTGCAGGCTTTGGCTTCTTTGAATAATTGTAGCATCACGTGAAGAAGTGTCTTCCGTTCAGAAAAGACTGCCTTCCTGCTCATATATAGTAAGGGGCTGTGTCGAATCAGACACAGCCCCTTTTCTTGTTGTGCGGTTGGTGCTTCTTTACACCAAACCTCCTAAATCCTTGCCAATGGCTTGAAGTTCAGAACGGATTGCCTTAAGCCTGTCAATCACTTCCACGTTGCGATTGACACTGCCTCCCTTGTCACGTTTAATCATGTCACGTGCTCCTTGTAAGGTCATGCCACGTTCTTTCACAAGGTGATAGACCAGCCTGACCTGTTCAATGTCAGCCTTTGTGTATTGGCGTATGCCACGACCTGCCTTTTCAGGCTTGATGGTTGGGAATTCCTTCTCCCAGAAGCGGAGAAGAGTTTCCGACACATTGAATAGTTTGGCGACCTCGCTGATGCTGTAAAACATCTTCAGATCTTTGTTCTTGTTGAGTGCCATAGGCTTAGGTTTTTATTACTTTTTAGGAATATTCTTCAGGATTTCGAGCGTGAAGTTGTAGAACCTCTCCACTGTAGGGATGAGGCACGCCTCGTTGGGTGTGTGCGGGCTCACGAGAGTTGGACCATAGCTGGCCATATCCATCTCTGGATATTTGTCACCAATGATTCCACATTCCAGACCTGCATGACAAGCGCCCACAACAGGACGAGAGCCGTACAGCTTCTCATAGATGTCGGCCATCATCTTCACAAGTGGACTCTTTGGGTTAGGCTGCCAGCCGCTGTAACCGCCTTCCAGCTTCACTTCCATGCCTGCCATAGAGAAGCAAGCGATATATTGGTTGCAGAGATACTGCTTCATGCTGTCCTGCGAAGAGCGTGCCAATGTGATGACTTCGGCCTTTCCGCCTTCGATGTCGATGATGGCAAGGTTGCATGAAGTCTCCACCAATTCAGGCATAGATGGAGTGTTGCGCAACACACCATCGTGCGCAGCCAAGATGGCATTGATAAGATTCTCCTGCACCTCTTGTGGAACGGCCTTCGTGGGGATGCTTTCCACAGGTGTAGCCGTCAGTTGAATGCCTTTCGTCTCGATGTCCTTGAACTCCTCGATGAAAGTGTTCTTGCATTTCTCGATAAGTGCAAGGAAATTCTCCTTCTCAGCTTGTGGCACCAGCACCTTTGCCTCACACTCGCGTGGGATAGCGTTGCGCATGTTTCCTCCGTGCCAGCTGCACAGCCATGCAGCCTTCGTGTTGACAACGGCAAACAAGATGCGTGCCATCAGTTTGTTGGCGTTAGCTCTGCCTTTGTTGATTTCAATGCCAGAATGTCCTCCGAGCAATCCTTTGATGACAATTTCGTAGCACAGCATATTGGCTGGTTCCACATTCAGCTCCTGATACTCCATCTGGCAAAGAATGTCCATGCCGCCAGCGCAACCGATGGTTATCTCTCCTTCCTCTTCCGAATCGAGGTTGAGCAGATACTTGCCTTCCAGTTCATTCTCTTTCAGACCGAAAGCTCCGTCCAATCCCGTCTCTTCGTCGCGGGTAATCAGCACCTCAATAGGTCCGTGCGCCACATTATCGTCTTCGATAATAGCCATTGCAGCCGCCACGCCCATGCCGTCGTCAGCGCCGAGGGTCGTGTTGCGTGCCTTCACCCAGTCTCCGTCAATGTACACATCCAGAGGGTCCGTTTCGAAGTTGTGGGTACTGTCCTTTGTCTTCTGTGGCACCATGTCCATGTGCGCTTGCAGCACGGTAGTCTGTCTGTCCTCATATCCAGGTGTAGCACCCTTCTTCATCACCACGTTGCCGGCTTCATCAATATATGCCTCTGCACCATTCGCTTTGGCAAAGTCAACCAGGAATGCGGCCACTTTCTCTGTATGTCCTGATGGACGTGGAATCTGTGTCAATGCATAGAAATTCTTCCACACCCCTTTGGGAGCTAATTCTTCGATAGGATTCATGATGTTCTGTTTTTAGTGATAATTAGTTTGTTATAGTCTTGGGGCTGACAGCGGAACGCATACCCAGAACGATGAGTGAGAAGATGCCAAGCACAGGCACCAGTGCCGTCTGTATCGTATGCACGATGAGCACGAAGGTAACTGCCTCTGTGTCTGTCAGTCCGTATAGAATCAAAATCGTCTTCACGGCGAAATGCCAAGGTCCGGCTCCGTTGGGGGTAGGGACAATCACCGAGATGCTGCCTACGATGAAGCTTACTATCGCTGCTGTGAACCCCAGTCCTTCCATGAAAGAGAAGCAACGGAATGTAATCCAGTAATGCAGGAAGTAGCTGGCCCAAATAGCTAACGTGTAGAATGTGAACAAGCTCTTGTTCTCCACACCTTTGAGCGACAGCACGCCTTCCTTGATGTTGGAGAGCATCGTGCGAACCCTCTGCATGAAAGTGAAACGTTTCAAGGCCAGCCACATAAAGACTACGGTGATGAGGAGGCACAATGCTGTGACCAGATACCCCGTCGTGGTAAAGCCATCCAGAATGTCATTCAAGTTTGTTCCTGTATTGTTGAAGAACGAGTTGAAGACCGCCAGTTGTGCCATGATGACGGCCACTGTGATGGAGAGCAGCAGCAAGGAGTCAATGATGCGTTCCGTCACCACCGTGCCGAGGGCTTTCAGGAAGGGCGTCTTGTCATATTTCGCCAGAATGCCACACCGGCTCAGCTCTCCGCTGCGTGGGATAATCAAGCTGGAAGCGTAGGAGATGAATACGGCATGGATACAGTCAGCCATGCGTGGGTGTTCGCCCAGTGGTGCCAATGTCTGTTTCCATCGGATGCCCCGAAACATCTGCGCTGTCACGCCAAACACTAACGAGAACAACATCCACCCCCAGTTCATCTGGTGCAGCACCACTTCCTCCATGTCTTGAAAGTTGGTATCTCGGTACATCCACCACAAAATGCCACCTCCCAACAAGAAGGGGACGATGATATTCAGTGCCTTTTTAAGTGTTTTTTTGTTGTTCATCGAGAAATGTCGTACCTTTGCAACCACAAAGATACAATAAATTCATCATTCATCCTCCAACATTACGATTTTTTTTTGTGAAAAGCGTAAAACCAAAGAAATTTCTCGGTCAGCATTTCTTAACCGACCTCGGCGTGGCGCAGCGCATCGCCGACACGGTGGATGCTTTCCCCGACATCCCCGTTTTGGAAGTAGGTCCTGGCATGGGCGTACTTACACAATTTATTCTTCGTAAGAACCGTCCATTCAAGGTGGTGGAAATCGACTTCGAGTCTGTTCCCTATCTGCATGAGCATTTCCCCCAATTGGGCGACAATGTCATTGAAGGTGACTTCCTGCAAATGGACCTCCGTGAGGTGTTTGATGGTGCGCCCTTTGTCTTGACGGGCAATTATCCCTACAACATCTCCTCTCAAATCTTCTTCAAGATGGTGGAGAATCGTGACCTGATCCCATGTTGCACAGGCATGATTCAGAAGGAGGTGGCAGAGCGTATGGCTGCCCAGCCAGGCAGCAAGGCCTATGGCGTGTTGAGTGTGCTCATTCAGGCGTGGTACGATGTGGAATATCTCTTTACAGTCCACGAGAATGTGTTCAATCCACCTCCTAAAGTGAAGAGTGCAGTTATCCGCCTTACGCGCAACGGGAAAGATGCTCTGGGATGTGATGAGGCTTTGTTCCGCCGCATCGTGAAGACGGTGTTCACTATGCGACGCAAGATGATGCGCAACGGCATGAAGCAGATTCTGGGCAAAGATCATCCCATGTTAGCTGACCCCATCTTCACGAAGCGTCCCGAGCAGCTTTCTGTTCAGGACTATGTGGAACTGACCAACCGCGTTTCTGCTGCTACTTCTCTCCTGTAACTTTGTTTTGCTTGATTAGCTCTTCGCGAATGCGGAACAACTGTCTGATTTGTCCCGAGAACGTGATGTTCTCATACTGGTCCATGGCTGTCAGAAACATGGGGACCAGTGTCTTATCTACGTCAGGGATGAAAAGGCCGTGCCCCATGTCCAGCTCTTTCTCATAGGTGTGGGTGTCAAACCAATGGCGGAGCTCCAGAAGCTCCTCTTTGGTGTATGATTTCTTATATTCCATAGTCTTATTATTGGGGTTATGTATGTTCTAATAGCCGTTTCATTTCTTGGGCGGCTCGCTTGCTGGCACCGCTGGGACCAAGAATCCTGTTCATTTCGGCATAGTCGTCCAGCATCTGCTGGCGTCCCGCTCCGCCAGGGAGAATGTCTCCCAGATACTTCACCATGTTTTCGTGGGTCATGCGGTCAGCCACCAGTTCTTGCACAATCTCTCGGTCAGCCACCAGATTGACCAGCGAGATGAATTTCACTTTCAATATTCTCTTTCTCAGCCATGAGATAAACTTGCCGACAGGTGTAGCATAGCATACCACTTGGGGTGTGCCCAGTATGGCCGTCTCCAGCGTGGCAGTGCCCGATGTGACTAAGGCGGCAACCGACTCGCTCACAATTTGATAAGTCTCTCCGAAACGCAATTCGGCTTCTATCCCTTTGGGAATGTACCGTTGGTAGTAGGCGGCGTCGATATTAGGTGCACCGGCTATCACCAGTTTATAATCTTTGTATGTTGCGGCAGCTTGCAGCATCATGCGCAGATTGTCCTTGATTTCCTGCTTGCGGCTGCCAGCCACGATGGCAATCTGCTGTTGGGTTGTCGTCGGAGTTCCCTTGTCGGCAAGAGCCTTGCGGAATCCCTCCACAGCGTCCACACAGGGGTTGCCCACATAGTGGATGTTGTAGTTGCGCTCCTTGAACCATTGTACCTCAAAGGGCAGGATAGAGAACAACTCGTCCACGTCGCGTCGGATATTCTTGATGCGGTATTCTTTCCAAGCCCATATCTTGGGACTGATGTAGTAGAACACCTTGCAGATGCCTTCGGCATGCACATACTTGGCAATGTCAAGATTGAAGCCGGGGTAGTCCACCAGAATCACCACATCGGGCTTCCATTGCGCAATGTCAGCCTTGCAGCGCTTCATGTTCTTCAGGATAGTGGGCAGATGCAGCAGCACAGGAATGAATCCCATGTAAGCCAGCTCACGATAGTGCTTCACCATCGTGCCGCCTACAGCCGCCATCTTGTCGCCGCCGTAAAAGCGAAACTCCGCCTCTGGGTCTTCCTCCTTCAGCGCCGCCATCAGGTTCGATGCGTGCAAGTCGCCCGAAGCCTCTCCTGCTATGAGATAATACTTCATTCTAAGTTGTAATATGATGCGTCAGTTGAAAAGTGCTGCCTTCTTGTTCTACTTTTGCTGCAACTGTCTATTAGTGTGATGCTTAATCAGTTATAAGCCGATTCAAACTTCTTCATCGTGTCATAAGCGGTCATGTCCAGCTGCAGAGGCGTCACGGCCACATACCCCTGGTGGTAAGCCCAAGAGTCCGTCTCCTCGTCGTCCGGGTTGTAGGGAGCGAAATAGCCTGCAATCCAATAGTATTTCCCGCCTCTTGGGTGGTTGCGCTCCTGCCATTCTTCATGCCAGTCGCCAAGTGCCATTTTGCAGATTTTGACCCCTAAAGGCTTCTCCACGTTGGGCACATTCACATTGAGGCACACCCCCAAGGGGAGACCTTCCTCCAGCGTGGTGCGTGCAATCTTTATCACCCATTTCTTCATGTAGCCAAAGTCGGCATCCTTTGCTATTCTGCCGCTGGAGAAGGCGATGGAGGGCACTTGCTTGATGCAGCCTTCCAAGGCAATGGACATGGTGCCCGAATAGTGAGCGTTCACACCGCAGTTCTCGCCGTGATTGATGCCTCCCAGCACCATGTCGGGGCGGCGGGGCAAGAGTATTTCGAAAGCCATCTTTGTGCAGTCGTTCGGTGTGCCTGTGCAAGACCATACCGTCAAGCTGCCGCGTCCTTCCGTTGCGGGCTCATCCATGATGAGCTTGTTCTTGACAGGCGTATGGCTGCTGATGCTCATGCTCGCTCCGCTGCGCGCACCTTCTGGTGCCACCACAAACACGTCGCCCAACTCACGCATCATCTCTGCCAACTGTTGCACCCCCGCTGCATCATAGCCATCATCGTTACTTATGAAGATTAGTTTATTCATGCTTATTTTAGTCTTTTCTGACTACAAAGGTACTGATTTCCTCTCTCTTTCTCGTCCCGAACTCAGAAAAATCGCCCTTTGACGAAAAAAAAACACGAAACCCTTTGTCGGTTTCCCGAAAAGCACTACCTTTGCATCGCAATTCGGAAATGAGGGGGTTCCTCAAGAGAGTTGCTGCAATAAAATTGGGATATGGTGTAATTGGCAACACAACAGATTCTGGTCCTGTTATTCCTGGTTCGAGCCCGGGTATCCCAACCAAAGCGAGGCTTCAGATTTACATCTGGAGCCTCGCTTTTTTATGTTCTCTTGAAGGGCCAATGTCCTTCTTTCGTGAGCACTTTTCTCGTTTACCCGATTGTTCTATATGTACACATTCTGCGCTTGTTTTTTGGTGTGACTCACACCGGTATGGTCGGTCTGACTCACACCGCCACCATCGGTGTGACTCACACCGATTTCGAAGCGTAAAATGACTGTCCTTTTCGTACGATTCTGTCGTCGTCGAAACAATCATGGTCTGTTGCAGGGGAGAATGGCGAAGCGTCAGATGGCTAACTTCGCATTGAGTGTTTCTACCACATACTGCACTTCAGCATCTGTCATAGTGGGATTGAGAGGAAGACTGAGTTCCTTACGTGCCAGTTGCTCTGTGACGGGGAGTGAAAGTGGGTTGTACTCCCTGTAGCAGGCTTGTTGATGAGGTGGAATGGGGTAGTGGATGAGTGTTTGGATGCCTTGCTCGTTGAGGTATTGCTGCAAGGCATCACGGTGGGGGGTGAAGACGGGGAAGATATGATAAACATTGTTGCCTTCATCCATTAAGGTGGGCAATCGCAGGTCTTTCTGCTGTAGCTCTTTATAATAGGTACGTGCGATGTCGATGCGGCGTTGGTTTTCTGCATCGAGATGATGCAGTTTCACATCGAGCACGGCTGCTTGTATCTCGTCCAGTCGGCTGTTGCGCCCTTGGTGAGGGGCTACATATTTCTTCGAGAACCCGTAGTTGGCAAGGGTGCGAATCATTTGTGCCAAGTCATCATCGTTGGTGGTCACGGCACCACCATCGCCTAAGGCTCCGAGGTTCTTGCCTGGGTAGAAGCTATGGCAGGCTGCATGGCCTAAAGAACCGGTGCGTTGCTGACCATATAGGCACCCGTGGGCCTGGGCGTTGTCCTCGATGAGCAGCAGATGGTGTGCCTCACACAGCGCTTGAATCTCCTCGTTGTAGGTGCATCGGCCATACAGGTGCACCAGCATGAGGGCTTTGGTCTTAGGGGTGATGGCTTGTTGGAGGGCCTCTGTGGAGAGGTTGAGTGTGTCGGGCTCCACATCGACAAACACAGGGGTGAGGTGGTTCTCGGTGATGGCAAGAACGGTGGCGATGAACGTATTGGCCTGTACAAGCACTTCGTCACCATCGTGGAGCAGTCCCATCTCTTTGTAGGCTCGGAGGGTGAGGGTGAGGGCGTCAAGTCCATTGGCCACACCGACGCAATGGCGGGTGCCGATATACTGGGCATAGTGCTGTTCGAATTGCTGCACAGCCTTTCCTTGCAGATACCAGCCGCTATCCACGACTGCTGCTACTGCTTGCTGAATCTCGTCGGCATGCAGTTCGGTCATCGCCTTTAGGCTCAAATAGGGTATGGTCATAGTTCCCATTCGTAAGTGTCGTAACAGATGGTGCGCCCGCCAAAACCTTCTTTCTGTGCTACCAGTCCTTCGTTGAGGATGGAGCCATCGCCTTCGGTGGAGCGTCCAAAATCCACATAGGGGATGTGGGGAAAATCGTGATGAATCACATGATGGTGGATGGCATCTACCGCACCGTATTCTTTTCCGAGGGCGTTGGATGAGCAGTATTGCCCATGCAGGACTTGCTTGGTCAGATAGAACGTCATTCCAGCCACCACCTCGCCATTGAGGAGGGCGTTGTACTGGAGGATATTGTCGGGGAAACGCTGGTGCAGCAGTTGGATTTCTTGAAGCGTATGGACGGGGTGCACTTGGTGCCGCTCCATCAGATTGTCTTCAAGCACTTGCCAGAACGGAGCGAAGTCGTCCGTTCGAACCACTTCGATGCCTGCTTCTTGGGCTCGTCTCAAGCGGCGACGGCGGTCCTTTCGCCAACGCAGATTCTGCTGGTTAAAGATGACGGTGCCCACATCGCGTGTGGTGATGCGGGCCTTGCAAACCCAGAAGAGGGGATACAGGTCTTCCTCGGATGCCAACTGGTGGTAGTCCCAAGGAACGGGCTTGTAAACCACCTTCTTGATGCCTTGTTGGCGAAGGTATGTGTTCAGCTCTTCAAACAAGATGATGACATCGGCTGCTGTGACATCTACATCCATGAGCAAGCCTCCGAACGTGAGTCCTTGGTGCGAGTAGAGGGTGGTTCCGACGATATTGGCCGGCAGGATGGAGTGCAGGTGATTGCCCACAAAGAAGAGCAGAGAGTGGTCTTCGAAGCGGTCGGAATGATAGTCCATATAGTTGCGGTGAAACATGAATGTGGCATTTCTTGCTTTGGCCACATACTGGTCCCACAACGGTTGGTCTGCAGGGGTGTATCGTCTTATTTCAAACATTTCATGTACTGAATGAAGTCGCTGTATTCGTAGATGTAGTCTTCCTCGTCGAAGAGTTCGCTGGCCAGCACCATGCACACCGCACCGCTGGAGAAATCGTCGAGGGTGCGCCATGTGTTGGGCTTGATGAGCAAGCCTTGCCAGGGGTGGTTGAGCAAGATGGTCTTTCGCTCTTCTCCATTGTCGAGCGTAACGGTGAAGCTGCCGCTCATGGCCACCACCAGCTGGTAGAGTGCCTTGTGGGCATGTCCTCCACGGCTCTCACCGCCGGGCACGTCGTAGGTCCAATAGACTCGCTTGATGTCGAAAGGCACGTTTTTCAACTGCTCGGCCACTGTAAGGTTGCCGCGAGGATCGGTAATCTTTGGCAGTTCGATGATTTCGTAGTCCAATTTCCTCATCTTGTTTCTCCTTCCTGTACAAAGTCGTGTTCAATCTTTTTCTTGCAATCTTCCATCAGCCACTTGGGGGTGCTGGTGGCCCCACAGATGCCAACGGACTTGATGCCCTGAAACCATCTGAGGTCTATCTCCGAGGGCTCATCAATCATGTAGGTCTGTGGGTTGACCGACAGGCACTGGTTGTAGAGTACCTTGCCGTTGGAACTTTTCTTGCCACACACGAACAGGATGACGTCGTGACGGGAAGCAAACTCTTTGATGTTGGGGATGCGGTTTGCCACTTGGCGGCAAATGGTGTCGAAGTAGCTGAAGTGTGCGCCTTCCTGCATGTGCTCTTCTATATATTTCACGATCTCGCGGAAGCCTTCCAGCGATTTTGTGGTTTGGGAGAAGAGCTGTATGTCGTGGCTGAAGTCGAGTTTCTTGGCATCTTCCAAATTCTCAATCACAATGGCGGTGCCATCTGTCTGGCCCACCAAGCCGACGACTTCTGCGTGTCCTGTCTTGCCGTAGATGACAATCTGCCCGCCTGCCTCGTAAGCCTTGCGGATGCGCTTCTGAAGATTGAGCACCACAGGACAGGTGGCATCAATGAGCTGGATGTTGGCTTCTTGGGCTTTCTTGTAGGTCTGCGGTGGTTCGCCATGAGCACGGAGAAGCATCTTCGTGTCGTGCAGGGTGTCAAGGTCGGCATGTCCCACGGTGGTCAGTCCCAGTTTCTTCAGGCGCTCCACTTCACGTCCATTGTGCACAATGTCCCCCAGGCAATAGAGCGAATGGCTCTCTGCCAATTCCTCTTCTGCCTTCTTGATGGCTGTTGTCACACCGAAACAGAAGCCTGATCCTTCGTCAATCTCAATCAGCATACGTGATGGTGTTGTTGGTATCAGCCTACGCGTTCTTTATATCTTTCCAATAACCAAGCGCTTTGCTCCTCGCGTGTGAGGTTGGAGTTGTCCAGCACCAAGGCATCTTCTGCTTGACGGAGTGGAGCTACTTCGCGGTGGGAGTCAATGTAATCGCGCTCTTCCACGTTCTTGAGAATCTCGTCAAAGTTGAGGGCATCGCGCTCTGCTTGTGTCTTCGCTTTGCCCATCAGCTCATCGTAACGGCGCTGAGCACGTACCCGTGCAGAAGCGGTGACGAACACCTTCAGTTCTGCCTGAGGGAACACAGCAGTGCCAATGTCGCGTCCATCCATCACAATGCCTTTCTCCTCGCCCATTGCTTTCTGCTGCTCAGTCAGCAAGGCACGAACGAAGGGGAGTGCAGCAATGGGGCTCACACGGTTGCTGACAGCCATCTGTCGAATCTCCTCCTCTACATTCTCCTCGTTCAGATAGGTATCAGGGCGGCCTGTCTCTGGATTGAACTTGAAACTGATGTGAATCTTTCCTGCATCAATGGCCGCTTTGAGTTCTGCTTCGTTGATGCCTGCGTCGGGAAAGAAGCCGTTGCGCATGGCATACAAGGTGACAGCGCGGTACATTGCGCCTGTATCTACATAGACATATCCAATTTCTTTCGCCAGTTGCTTGGCCATCGTGCTTTTACCACAGCTGGAGTGGCCATCGATGGCGATGATAATCTTCTTCATAATGATATAGCTGCGTTAATAAGAACGGAGGATGCGGCGATATGGTACTTGCCGTATGCTACTCCAATCTTGAATTTCTTGACGTTGAGGCCTGCACCAATGCTGAACCCTGCCCAATGACTCTTGTCCTGCACCTCCATCTCCTTGGCACGTCGGAAGTTGTAGCCGAGTGCCAACCATGTGTTCTTTGAAGGCAGAATGTCCATGCCCACCACAAAGTGCTGAATGAAATTCACATCGTCCCAATGGGTGATGTCATCGGCTGTCAGCGAGATTCGTAATGGGGCATTGGAAAAGTCTTTGCTGATGCCCATGGCAAGGTTGAACGGCAAAGCCTCTTTGACGCCGTCCTCGTAAAGTGAGTTGATTTGTCCGCCCAGGTTGCGTCCTGTTGTAGAGAAAGAGAAACCGTTCTCGTCGTCGAAGTAATTGAGGGCGAGGTCGGCTCCTAAGGCCGTGCTGGAATAGTTGGCATAGTTGCTCACGATCACTTTGGCTGTGATAGCACCACTCCAGCGGTTGCTGAGCAGATAAGAATATGATGTTTGAATGTTAATGTCTTTGGCTGTGAAGCTGCCAATGACGTTGCCGTTCTCGTCGGTTTCGTCCATCTTGCCGTAATCGAGCATTTGGGCACCTAAAGCCCAAGTGCCTCGTTCTCCGATGGCTTTTGTGTAACCAGCAGAAAGGAGCTGGCTGGAACGGATATAAGAGTTGTAGCTGAACGCGATGCTGTTGTCTGACACGTTGGTGAGCAGGGCGGCGTTGGTCCACATCATGGTGGCATCGTCCTCCACGATGCTGATGTTGGCGCCTCCCAAAGCGGCAGAATGAGCGCTGGCAGGAACGTTGAGGAACTGGTATCCCACTTTCCCGTCTTGTGCTGCCACATGAGTGGAGATGAGCATCAGCATGCTCAGGAGCCAGAGTTTATTTGAGTGTTGCATAGTAAGTGTCCAACAATTTCTTGGCTGCCACAAATGAGGTGATTTGTCCACCCAACACATCTTTCTCCATTTGGTCGATGGTGCTCTTGATGACAGGGTTGTAGTAGAAGCTGTTCTTCAGGTGCTCGTTGATGCTTTCATACATCCAGTACTTGGACTGCTCGTTGCGGCGGTACTGGAAGTAGCCGCTTTCTTTCACTTGGTCAATATAGCGGAAGATCATCTTGAGCACTTCGTCTATGTTGAGCTCGTAGAAGCCGGAATAGCACATCACTTCTGGAACAATGCCGCTATCGGGCACAGGGAACAGATGAAGGGCGTTGCGGAAATGGGAAGCTGCCAACTGTGCCTTGTCCACATTGCTGCCATCTGCTTTGTTGATGACGATGCCATCAGCGATTTCCATGATGCCACGCTTGATGCCCTGCAGTTCATCGCCTGTACCAGCCAATTGGATGAGCAGGAAATAGTCTACCATGGAATGGCAGGCGGTCTCACTTTGTCCTACACCTACCGTCTCCACAAAGATGTTGTCGTAACCCGCGGCTTCACAGAGAATGATGGTCTCGCGAGTCTTACGGGCCACACCGCCCAAGCTTCCCGCAGTCGGGCTGGGACGAATGAATGACTTGGGATGTACAGCCAGTTTCTCCATACGGGTCTTGTCACCCAGTATACTGCCTTTGGTCTTTTCGGAGGATGGGTCAATAGCCAGCACAGCAAGTTTGCCACCGTAGTTGTTCAGCAGGTGAACACCGAAGGTGTCGATGCTGGTGGACTTTCCCGCACCGGGCACACCGCTGATGCCAATGCGGACGGAGTTGCCAGAGTAGGGGAGACACTTTTCAATTACTTCCTGAGCGATCACCTGATGCTCGGGCAGGACGCTCTCTATCAGCGTGACAGCCTGGCTGAGCATGCTGACATTCCCCTTCAGGATACCTTCCACGTATTCGCCAGGAGTGAAGAGTTTCTGACGCTTCTTCCTCATCTGCTTCAGATAAGGATTCACAATAGAGGGTTGCTCCACGCCTGCATTGACTTGGAGACCTGCGTATTCTTTGCTGTTCTCTGGATGTTCCATCTTCACATTGCGGTTTGACTATTTCTCAAAATTGACATTCACCACTTCTTTGGGGTGAGCTGGGTCATTCGTGATGATGAGCACTCTTGGCTGTGTCTTTGACATTCCCAAGAAGCGCGTATCTATGGCGATGTCCATCTTCACTTCTTCGCCTGGCTGCAACTCTGTTTTGTTGATTGCTACAGAGATGGCTTGGTTGAAGGCTTGAATCTTGCTGAGCTTCAGCACGCCATTGCCCTTGTTGCTAATCTTGATGTATCCCTTCACTTTGCTCTTCTTGCCTAATTTCCCCATTTGGAGCTCTGTGGAGGAAACATGGAAGCGTGGCTTCTTGGCGAATTGCTCCGCGAAATGGAGGTCTGGCAACTGTACTGCGGAGACCACAATCTCGTTGTCGGTGCTCACCTTGTCGCCTGAGAAACGTGCCAGATAGATGCTGGTTTGGTTCAGTCCGAGGTCTGGCAACTTCTCGCTATGTAGCGTGAGGGCTATCTTGCCACGACGTCCGCGTGCAATCATACTTGGCGTGTACGTCGCACTGAGATACTCGGGCAAGTGCATCAGTTGAGGCGTATAGACATCTTTGCTCTGATTCAGAACCTCTATCTCCACCGTGGTCGAGTCTCCTGCATTCACGTCTGTGAATTCCACGTTGTTGGAACTCAACAGGATGTCATCAATGCGATAGGGGAAGAGGTCTTCGATGGTTTTCAGTTCACCGTTGTGAACCAATGCCTTCATCCGAATCCTTACAGGCTTTTCGCTCGCGTTGGTGTACACATCAATGTAGCGGTCGAAGTGTCCCAGCAGCTTAGCGTCGTATGTGATGCGGATTTCTCCTCCTTCTCCTTTCATCATGCTGTGGGTGGGCCATTCCGGTCTCAGACAGCCACATCCGGCATCTACTTCTCTGATGAATAGAGGCTCTCTGTCTTTGTTCGTGAACTTGAAGACAGCGGTGACAGGTCTCTTCCACAGGGTTGAACCGGCGTTGACCAGGTTCTTTTCGAACACAATCCTCTGCGCTTGTGCGCCCAGAGCCATGATGAGTCCTAATGCACAGGATATAACGTATTTCTTCATCTTAATATTGTCTTATCAGTCTTTATCGTTGCAAAGATACGCTTTTTCCCCCGAATTCCCACGAAAATAACATTATTTTGTACAACACAAACGAGGGACGAGCCATTTCTGGTCCGTCCCTCGTTTGAGTTATCTTGTGTACGTTTATTTGTTCTCTTCAAGAGCTGCAATCTTAGCTTTTACCTCTTCCATGTCGGCTCTGAGTTTGTCCATCTTGCGGTTCAGTTCCTCCACCAGGGCATTGCCTTGCTTGGATTTGCTGCTGAGGTTCAAGAATCCAAGGTTGTTCTCGTAAGTCTTGATTTCATTCTTCAAGATGTCCAGCTGACGCGTGAGGCGTGAGCGGAGGTCGTTGCCATTGCCATTCTTGATGCTTTCCTTGAAGCGGTCAAGGCGACGCTTGGCTGCGTTCTGGTTGGCAAAGCCATATAGACGGTCCATCTGTTCGCGGAGGAGCTTGTAGAGTTTGTCCTTCTCTTTGAAAGGAACATGACCCACCTGATTCCACTCTTCCTGAGCTTCACGCAACTTCGCGCGGAGGTCGCCTTCGAACTCCTCAGGCACGATGGCTGCAAGCATATCAATGATGCTCTTCTTCTTCTCCATGTTTGTGGCCTGTTCTGCATGAGCGTCTTGGTTCGCCTCCTTCTTGGCTGCGAAGAAAGCATCACAAGCAGCGTTGAAGCGCTCCCAAATTTGGTCGCTGTATTTCTTTGGAACGGTGCCAATCTCTTTCCATTTCTTTTGAAGGTCAATCAAGATGTCGGTGGTTGACTTCCAGTCTGTGCTGTCCTTGAGGGCTTCTGCTTTCTCTACCAAATCCAGCTTCTGGGCATAGTTCTGATTGAGGTTGTTGCGTACCGTCTGGAAGTACTCGTTCTTGCGGGTAAAGAAGTTGTCGCAGGCAGCGCGGAAACGCTCGAAGATCTTGGTGTTCATCTTCTGTGGAGCGTAACCGATTGTCTTCCATTCTGCTTGCAGAGCCGTAATCTTCTCGGAGAGTGCATTCCACTCAGCGAACGTCTTGAGGTCTTCAAGGTTGAAGCCTTCAATCGTTTCGCAGATAGCCGTTTTCTTCTCAAGGTTCTCTTCTTCCTTCTGCTTACGAGATTCAAAGAACTCCTGATGACGCTTGTTGATGACTGTTGAGGCATCCTTAAAGCGAGTCCAGATTTGTTCGCGCAAGTCGCTGGCTACAGGACCAATTTCGCGGAAGTCCTGATGCAGCTGTTGTAATTTGCGGAAGGCTACAATCACGTCTGATTCTTCGGCCAGTTTCTCGGCAGCTTCACACAGAGCGGTCTTACGTTCCAAGTTCTTCTTGAAGTCATAGGCACGGAGCTCGTTGCTCAGCTTCAGCGTGTCATAGAAGGCTTCTACAGCTTGCTGATAAGTCTTCCACAGGTTGGTGGCCTTCTCGGCAGGAACCTCCTTGATGTCGTTCCACTGCTGCTGCAGTTCTTTGAAATCGTTGTAGGCACGATTGATTTCATCAGGGTTCTCTGTGATGGCCTTTATCTTTTCAATGATTTCAACTTTCTTCTGATAGTTCTCCTCGCGTTCTTGCTCTTGCGCAGCGGCAGCGGCAGCACGCTTTTCGCGGAGAATAGCCATGAGTTCCTTGAATTCACCCTCTTCGAGATTAGGCGCAGGAACATATTCCTCGGCATTGCCTCCTTCTTCGATGAATTTCTTGTAGGCGGCATCACCCTCCTGGTGGTGGATGCGGTAGAAATTACTCTTGAGGCTGTCGAGTTCTTGGCGAGTTACCTCCTCGTCACTTTCTGCCAGGGCTTTCAGTCGTGCAACAACTTCAGCTTTGGTCTCATAAGTGGCGATAGAAGTGGTAGAGGTTTCTGCCTGAGGTTCTTCGACAGCTTCTTCGGTTGCAGGAGCTTCTGTTGTTTCTTCAGCTGATTCTGCAACGGCTGCAGATGTTTCGTCTGCAACGGACTCTGGAGCTACTGTAGGTTCAACTACAGGTTCCTCAGTGGGGTTCTGAATTTCAGTCATAGTTGTTAGTTTAATGTATTATATTAAGCATGATTGTATAGACATAGACAACTGCTGCGGGAATGGCGAGCAGCGAACTGTCAAAGCGGTCAAGCATACCTCCATGTCCTGGAAGGATGTGCCCTGAGTCTTTGATGCCGAGGCGTCGCTTCAAAAGTGATTCCACTAGGTCGCCCCATGTGCCCACTACGACGGTGAGCAATGCCAGTCCAGCCCATAGCAGACGGCTCATAGGCATGGTCAGATTCTCAGCGAAGGGAATGTAGCCTGCAATGACTTGCGATGCCGCAATAGCAACAGCGCCGCCGCCAATGCTGCCTTCCCACGACTTCTTGGGAGAGATGCGGGGGAACAACCTGTGCTCACCCAGCCACGAACCGAATAGGTATGCACCAGAATCGTTAGCCCATAGGAAGATGAACAGCGAGAGGGCATACCAATAGTAATAGGTAATGCCTGCGGGAGTGTTGATAAAGCACAGTGTATTGAACGAAGCGAAAGGCAGGGCGATATAGATTTGTGCCATAAACGCCATTGCCCAGTTCTGTACATTGTCAGGCCTGTCTAGATAGAGTTCCGACACCAACAGGTAGAGGAGTGAGATGAGGTAGGGAATAAATACCTCCGACCCCATGATGTTGGTGTTGAACGCCCACACCGCCACATACAGATAAGCACCCGCCACCGTCGTAATAAACCGGTTGACATGCAACTGCATGTTGCGGTTGACAATGGTCGTGAACTCCCACACTGTCAGCGCGGTGATGGCAGTGAAGACAACCAGAAGCGTATAGGGATTCAGCACGATGCCAGCAATGAGGATGGCAACGAACAGCGCTCCGGTTATGGTACGTATAATCAGATTCTTCACGTTGTTTCGGGTTTATCCGTTTGAGTGTCTTCCGTAGGAGATTGCTCCTTGGCTTGGTGACCTTGTCCTTTGGCCTTTTCTGCTTTAGCAATGACAGCCTGTACAATCTTCTGGCGGATGAACTCCTCGTTTTCTTTTTTGTGGTCGGCTGCATCGCTCGAACCGTTGTTGTCAGCGTCCTTATCTTCAGGATTGGCTGCCAAAATCTCGTCTGTGCGTGAAGTCCAAGGACGCTTGCCAAAGATTTCTTCCAAGTCCTCTGCGAAGATGACCTCTTTGTCTATGAGCTTCTGTGCCAACTGAGCGTGGCCTTCTTTGTGCTCTAACAGCACCCTCTTAGCGCGCTCGTATTGACCTGCAATGAGGTTGCGTACCTCTTCGTCAATGGTCTCAGCCGTTTTATCGCTATAGGGCTTACTGAACTGGTACTCCTGATTGTCATAGTAGCAGAGGTTAGGCAACTTTTCGCCCATGCCCGCATAGGCAATCATGCCATAGGCACGTTTTGTCACCTTCTCCAGGTCGTTCATTGCGCCCGTAGAGATACGTCCTACGCAGATTTCCTCAGCGGCACGGCCCCCCAAGGTTGCACAAATCTCGTCGAGAATCTCTTCCTTCGTGGAGATTTGACGTTCTTCAGGCATATACCATGCTGCACCCAAAGCTTGTCCACGGGGCACGATAGTCACCTTTACAAGCGGATTGGCATATTCGAGGAACCAAGAGATGGTAGCGTGTCCAGCCTCATGCAGGGCAATGGTCTTCTTCTCTTGTGCTGTGAGCAGCTTGGTCTTCTTCTCCAAACCACCAATAATGCGGTCCACAGCATCCAGAAAACACTGTTTGTCCACCCAGTCCTTATTGTTTCTGGCAGCAATGAGCGCCGCCTCGTTGCATACGTTTGCAATGTCTGCTCCTGAGAATCCTGGAGTTTGACGAGCCAACTGTGCTACGTCTACCGTCTCGTCTATCTTGAGAGGCTTCAAGTGCACCATGAAGATTTCTTTACGCTCGTTAAGGTCGGGCAGGTCCACGTGAATCTGTCGGTCGAAACGTCCTGCACGCAGCAGAGCGCTGTCCAGAATGTCTGCACGGTTCGTCGCAGCCATGATGATGATGCCGCTGTTCGTGCCGAAGCCGTCCATCTCCGTCAGCAACTGGTTCAACGTGCTTTCACGCTCATCGTTTCCACCCATTGCAGCTGTTTTGCCGCGGGCACGTCCGATAGCGTCAATCTCATCGATGAACACAATGCAGGGAGCCTTTGCCTTGGCTTGCTGGAAGAGGTCGCGCACACGACTAGCGCCCACGCCCACAAACATCTCTACAAATTCTGAGCCAGAGAGCGAGAAGAAGGGAACACCTGCTTCACCTGCTACAGCCTTGGCCAACAGAGTCTTACCTGTTCCTGGAGGACCTACTAACAGAGCACCCTTAGGAATTTTACCGCCCAAGTTCGTGTATCGTTCAGGAGTCTTCAAGAAGTCCACAATCTCCTGTACTTCTTGCTTGGCGCCGGCTTGGCCAGCCACATCCTTGAACGTGATCTTCTGCATGTTCTTGTCGTCCTTGTCAAAGAGTTGTGCCTTCGAACGTCCTACAGAGAAAATGCCGCCACCGCCCATGATGCTGTTTCCTCCACCAATGCCACGCATGATGAAGAGCCAGATGAGAACGATGATGATGATAGGGGCAAAGTTCCAGAATAGATTGCTGAAAATGTCATTGTCACGCTCATACGTCACCTTTCCAGTGAAGTTACCTGCCTCATTCTGAGCGTCCAGATAACTCTCCAGATTGTCGATAGAGCCAAACTCTACCTTGATGCGTGCAGCTTTCTTGTCCTTGCCCACAGCGCCAAATACTTGCTTGGCGTACTTGGCATCGACACCCAGTGTGAGTGTGTTGTCGTCTTTGTTGACAGTCACATCAGCCACATAACCCTTAGCCACAAACTCCTTGAATGTGGTGTAATCCACCATGCGAGAAGCTGATGAATCGTGGCGTGTGAAAATCATGATAGCAAGACCAGCGATGAGCAGGATATACAGCCACGTGAAGTTGAATCGTGGCTTCTGCATCTGGTTCTTGCCGTTGTTATTATTTGTATCGTTTTTTTCCATGTTCGTCAGTCAATGTCTGGAATATCCTCGATGTCAGCATCCTCCCAGAGGTTGTCCACATCGTAGAATTCACGTGCGTCCGGCACAAAGATGTGCACCACCACGTCAATATAATCTAAAGCTACCCACAGGTTGTTGCGTGTACCGTCCACAGCCGATGGACGTCCATTGGCCTCCTTTCGTGCAAACTCTTTCACAGAGTCTGTGATGGCTGCCACTTGGCTGGGCGAATTGCCTTCGCCTATCACCAGATATTTTGTGATGGTGTCATCGATACCTTCGAGGTTCACCACACGGATTTTCTTACCTTTCTTTTCTTGGATGCCTGCTACGCAAGCGTCTACTAACTTCTTTGTTTCTGTCATTTAATATAATAATGTGTATTTATTGTTTCGCGAATCGCAAGTAGTGGTGAGGAGTTAGGAGTTAAGAGTTAGGAGTTTACCTTCGACCTTTCCTCTTTCCGTTCCCGCCGTTTTTCTCCTTCCCCTTTGGGGTAGGTAAGGAGGAGCTCCACCTTCACTCAGCGTTTTCCGCCTGTTCTCTCTTCTTTTTCTCCTCAATCATCTGGAAGTCCTTCGGACGCAGTACGAAGTTGCTGCCCAGATACTTCTCTTTCACAATCGTGTTCTCTGCCAGTTCCTGGGGAGTGCCTTTGAAGAGGATGCGCCCTTCAAAGAGCAAGTAGGCGCGGTCTGTGATACAGAGCGTCTCCTGCACGTTGTGGTCGGTGATGAGGATGCCAATGTTGCGGTCCTTCAGTTTCCATACCACATATTGGATGTCCTCCACGGCGATAGGGTCCACGCCTGCGAAAGGTTCGTCCAGCATGATGAACTTTGGGTCGATGGCTAGGCAGCGCGCAATCTCACAACGGCGACGTTCGCCACCAGAGAGCTGGTTTCCCTTGTTCCGTCTCACCTTCTGCAGGTTAAATTCGTCCAGCAGCTTCTCCAGATGCTCTCTTTGTTCATCTACAGACTTGTACTTCATCTCCAGCACCGTCATGATGTTGTCCTCCACACTCATGGTTCTGAACACGCTGGCCTCCTGAGCCAGATAACCCACACCCTTCTTGGCGCGGGTGGACACAGGGTCCTTCGTGATTTCCATATCGTTAATGAATACCTGTCCGCTATTCGGCACCACCAGTCCGGTCGTCATGTAGAACGACGTCGTCTTGCCGGCACCGTTAGGTCCCAGCAGCCCCACAATTTCTCCTTGGCGCACACTGATGGACACATGGTTAGCCACAGTGCGTTTGCCGTATATCTTCACCAGATCACGAGTGTAGAGCGTGTTACGCTCCTCCGAATAGGGTGGGATGCCCTCGTCGCCTGCATTCGTGATGGCCGATGTGTTTTTGAACTCCATAAACTGTCAAATTAGGCACAAAAGTACAAATACTTTGTTGATTGGGCACTTTCTAAATGAAAAAACTATGTTAAAAGCCACTCTTTTAAACAAAAAACGCTAATTTTGCGACGGTTTTGTCAATTATAACCCCCTAAAACTAAAACTATCGTGCTTTCTCTCAAAAGTGGATTAGAACATCTCGGTCGTTACGTCCTTCTCATGGGGCGTGTGCTGTCCCAGCCTGACCGCTGGCGGATGTTCCTCAAGCAATACGTTACCGAGATGTACCAGTTGGGTTACAATTCCATAGGCATTGTGCTCATCATCTCGTTCTTCATTGGAGCCGTCATCTGTCTCCAAATCAAGTTGAACATTCAGAGTCCATGGATGCCCCGCATGGTTGTGGGCTATACCACCCGTGAAATCATGCTTTTGGAGTTCTCCTCCAGCATCATGTGCCTCATTCTTGCCGGTAAGGTAGGCTCCAACATCGCCTCCGAGATTGGCACTATGCGCATCACACAGCAGATAGATGCCCTCGATATCATGGGTGTCAACTCTGCCAACTACCTCATCCTGCCTAAGATTATGGGGCTTATGACTATCATGCCTATCCTTGTCACCCTCAGTGTTACGGCAGGTATTTTGGGTGCTTACGCCACCTCACTCATGGGCACTACCACGGTGCCTGAACTGGACGAGGGTTTCCGCTATCAGTTCAACCAGTGGTTCTTTTGGTGCGGTATGATTAAGGCAGTAGTTTATGGCTTCATCATTACTAGCGTCTCAGCCTATAAAGGCTACACCGTTGAAGGCGGCAGCGTGGAAGTCGGCAAGTCCAGCACCGATGCCGTTGTTACCAGCAGTATCCTCGTCCTCTTCTCCGATATCTTCCTCACCAGCATGCTGACGTGAAGCCTCGTGCAGCCTCCCCCTCAACAGATGGAATGAGGGAGTCCTTAATTCAACCCTAACTTCCCAACCTTCCCCTCAACAAGGGGAAATGAAGGAGTTCTCCAATTGTTCCTTTTTCGAATGATAACAGTAGAACATCTATATAAGAGCTTTGAGGACAGAGAAGTGCTCAAAGACATCAACGCAGAGTTTCGCGATGGCGAGGTCAACCTCATCATCGGACAGAGTGGTAGCGGAAAGACTGTGCTCATGAAGAACATTGTCGGACTGCTCACGCCCACTACAGGCAGCATCTACTACGACAAGCGCGACTTCGTGTCACTCTCCAAGAAGGAGAAGGTGCTCCTGCGCCGCGAGATGGGCATGATTTTCCAGAGCGCAGCACTCTTCGACTCCATGACCGTGCTCGACAACGTCATGTTCCCCCTCAATATGTTCTCTTATGCCCCCTACGAAGACCGCAAGCGTCGGGCGCTCGACTGCTTGGCACGTGTCAACCTTCAGGGAGCCGAAAACAAATTCCCCGGTGAAATCTCAGGCGGTATGCAGAAGCGCGTGGCCATTGCGCGCGCCATCGTCCTGCAACCCAAATACCTCTTCTGTGACGAGCCCAACTCCGGTCTCGACCCCAAGACCAGCATCGTCATTGACGAACTCATTGCCGGCATCACCCACGAGGACAAAATCACGACCATCGTCAACACCCACGACATGAACTCTGTCATGGGCATTGGTGAGAACATCACCTTCATCTGTGAAGGACGCGCCGAGTGGCAGGGCAGTAACAAGGAAATTATGGATGCCACCAACAAGAAACTGGAAGACTTCATTTTCGCCAGCGATATATTGAGGCAGGCTAAGGAACTGCACGACCAGCAGAAGAGATGATTGTTTGTATAGCGGAGAAACCAAGTGTGGCACGCGACATCGCTAACGTGTTGGGTGCCAAAGAGACGAAGCAAGGCTATATCGAAGGTAATGGCTACCAAGTCACTTGGACCTTCGGTCACCTGTGCGAACTCAAGAATCCTCATGAATATTTTGACCGTTGGAAACGTTGGGACCTGTGGGACCTTCCGATGATTCCAGCCCGTTTCGGCATACGCCTCAAAGATGACGAAGGCGTGCAGCGCCAGTTTGCCGTTATCGAGAAACTGATGCAGGCCGCTGACGGCATCATCAACTGCGGTGATGCCGGGCAGGAAGGAGAACTCATCCAGCGCTGGGTCATGCAGAAGGCAGGAGCCAAATGCCCCGTTAAGCGTCTGTGGATATCCTCCCTGACAGAAGAAGCTATCCGTGAAGGTTTCAACAACCTTAAAGACCAGATTGAATACCAGTCCCTCTACGAGGCAGGACTCTGCCGCGCCATTGGCGACTGGACTCTCGGCATGAACGCCACACGCCTCTACACCCTCAAGTATGGACAGCAGAAACAAGTGCTCTCCATCGGACGTGTACAGACTCCCACCTTGGCGCTCATTGTGCGTCGCCAGCAGGAAATAGAGAACTTTGTTCCCAAGCAGAGTTGGGTGCTCTCCACTCTCTATCGCGACACTAAGTTCACCGCCATTGCCCACGACGAAGAAGCCGAGGCCGAAGATGCCGCCGAAGTGAAAGCTGCAGCCGAACAAGGCAAGACGCTCAAAGGCAAGGGCCCCATCTACAAGCAGATAGAATACCAAACAGAGGAAGAGGGCAGGGCTGTGCTTCAGGCCATTCAGAACCAGCCTTTTACCGTCACCGATATCCAGAAGAAGAAAGGCACCGAGGCGCCACCGCGTCTCTACGACCTCACCTCTCTGCAGGTGGACTGCAACCGTAAGTTTGGCTACTCTGCCGAACAGACTCTTCAGCTTATTCAAAGCCTCTACGAGAAGAAGTTCACTACCTATCCGCGTGTTGACACCACTTTCCTCAGCGACGACATCTATGCCAAGTGCCCACAGACTCTCCGTGGGCTCAAAGGCTATGAGCAATATACCACACCTCTTGAAGGCAAGAAACTGCCCAAGTCCAAGAAAGTGTTCGACTCCTCCAAGGTGACCGACCACCACGCCATCATTCCTACTGGTGTGCCCGCTATCAGTCTTACCGAAATGGAGCGCCGCGTCTACGACCTTGTCACTCGCGCCTTCATCGCCGTATTCTATCCCGACTGCAAGTTTGAAACGACTACTGTCTTTGGCGAAGTGGCCCTCAAAACCGTCGCCGAGGGAGAAAACAGCGGAGATGCCGTCCTCTTCCGTACCAGTGGCCGTACCATCCTCGACGAAGGATGGAAAGTCATCTACAAGAAGAGCACCGCAGAGAACACCGACGACGATGAGGCTGCGGCTGAAGACGACCGCTCTCTTCCCGCATTTAAGAAGGCTGAAAGTGGTCCCCATCTCCCCATGCTTACAGAGAAATGGACACAGCCTCCTAAGCCCTATACCGAAGCCACCTTGCTGCGTGCCATGGAAACCGCCGGCAAGTTCGTGGACAACGAAGAACTGCGTGACGCCATGAAAGAAAACGGCATCGGACGGCCTTCCACTCGAGCTGCCATCATCGAGACACTCTTCAAGCGTCGCTATATCCGCAAAGAGCGCAAGAGTCTTGTAGCCACTCCTACCGGTGTGGAACTTATTGGCATCATCCACGAAGAACTCCTCAAGAGTGCCGAACTTACTGGTATTTGGGAGAAGAGGCTCCGTGAGATAGAGCGTCACCAGTATGACGCCAAGACCTTCATCGAGGAGCTCAAGCAGATGGTCACCGACATCATCAATACCGTTCGCAACGACCACTCTAATCGCTACGTGGCAGTCACCACCGAGGACGACTTGAAAAAGAAGAAAGCCCGCAAGACCGCCGAAGCTGATGGGGCAGCTGCTCCATCTTCCAACGCTCCCGCAGGTTTCCAGCCCAAGAAAAAGGCACCCCCCAAGAAGTCTGCCCCCAAGAAGACTACCGAGGAAGTCAAGGCTCAACACAACCCCGACGACCTCATCGGCATGCCTTGTCCCGTCTGCCACGAAGGCCACATCATCAAAGGCAAATCCGCCTACGGCTGTTCCCGCTGGCAGGAGGGCTGCGGATATCGCCTTCCTTTCGATCAAGCATGAGGGGGGAGATGATGGGTAATAAAATATCATCATACAACCAAATACAACGACGGTTCATTTAATTACTCTAAAATGCGGCATCGTTGCTGATGCCGTTCCCATCTCGAGAATTGCGCATCAATTCGAAATGGGTACAGAATCCTGGATACTGAACTAAATAATCAATAATGAGAAATGGAAAGATGGCACGGCATAGCTCGTGCCATCTTTCTTTTTTTGTAGGTATGAATGAACGACTCCAACAGTTCAGCTTGTAGCTGTTATCATGCAAGCCGTAGAAGTCGCAATCAGCATCATTTCATCGTCGATGTTACGTTTGTAACACACCCAGTGTAACATTTGTAACACACCGTGTGTTACAAATGTTACACCGCCTATGTTACACTTGTAACACAAATATTTTCGCAAGTGTTACAAAAGGGGTGTCCTCGCAGTCTGGCTCCGTGTTCTCATTGGTCTATGAACTAAGGGGCCTGAATGGCTCGGTGGTTTTATTGCTGTGCAAGATGTGTCAGCCTATATACCTCAAGATGAGGTCAGCTATTTCCTCTTCTGTCTTTTCGTCGGCAGAAATCACCAGTTGATAGTTGCGTGTGTCATAGCGAGATGTGCCTGTGTATTTTTTGACGTAGTTCTCGCGCATCTTATCCACCTTATTAATGATTGTCTGGGCCTCTTCCCTGGTCACGTTCTGCTTGCACATGACACGTTCCAGACGGTGCTCCAAAGATGCTTGAATGAGAATGCTCAGATGGTTGGGGTGATTGCGGAATACATGGAATCCGCTGCGGCCAGCTATGACGCATGACCCTTCTGTGGCGAGCTTCTCCAGAATTGCAGTCTCCGTCTCGAACACCTCGTCGGTTGTTAAGTAGTCTGGCTCTTCCCCTAGATGTGGCATATAATAGTCGGTGGTGATGCTAGGGCCGATGCTGAAGATGCGTTGCACTTCGCCCCACCAGCCTTGCTTAAGTCCCTTCAACTTTTCAATCTCTGAAACAGAGAGGTTATACTCTTTCTGCAGAGCCTGAATAAGTGCCTTGTCAAAATAGGACACACCTAATTTCTTTGCTATCAGACGACCGACGGTACGTCCGCCGCTACCCAGTTCACGATTGATGGTAATAACAAAATGCTCGTTTTTGTTCATATTATTAGTTTTTTATTAAAGGTTAACGTTCTGTTGCAAATGTACGAGATTGTTTCTAAACTTGTTCATTATTGAGTCTTTTTTTTACAATATCACACTCTTTTTTATATGACTATTGAAGTTTTTACTGCTTTGAATGCCTTTTGGTTGTTCTTATAGCTTCGCCATGCATTGTTTGTGAGAGTGTCTTTGTAGATTTATTTTCTAACACAAGACATTGTGGTAAATTTATATTCTAAAGGATGATGTTTTGTTAGTATGTTTATCTTGATGTCCATACCTTTGCACTCAAAATCAAGTGGAGATGAATAAACAGACTATTGCAATCAATACACCGTTTGTGAGACCTGATGTGTATGGCTCGCTGTCGGTTCCTATTTATACTAATGTATCTTTCGAGTTTGAGGATGCGCAGGAGATGGCCGATGCTTTCTGCAACCGCATCAAAGCTCCTGATTATGCAAGAATTGCGAACCCAACGGTGACGAATTTTGAGCAACGTGTGAAGGCGCTGACGGGCGCAGAGCACGTGACGGCGTTTAATTCGGGCATGGCTGCTATCAGCACGGCACTGTTGGCGGTGAGCGCTCAGGGAAAGAATATCCTGACTTCCCGCCATTTGTTTGGCAACACGTTGGCGCTGATTTCGGGCACGTTGCTGCGCTTTGGCGTAAAGCCCCGTCTGAAAGACTTGACGAATCTGGAAGAGGTGGAGGCGTCGATTGATGAGCAGACGTGCTGCGTGTATCTGGAGATTGTGACAAATCCGCAGATGGAGGTGGCCGACTTGAAAGCGATTGCGGAGATTGCGCACAAGAAGGGTGTGCCGGTGATTGCCGACTCGACGGCGATTCCGTTTACGGAGATGAGTCTGAAGGACTTGGGCGTGGACGTGGAGGTAGTGTCGAGCACGAAGTATATTTCGGGCGGTGGCACATCGCTGGGTGGTCTGATTATTGACTATGGCTCATTTCCGAAGATTAACAAGTATGTGAAGTATGACTTGCTGATTAACCTGGGTGTGTATATGACGCCGCAGTCGGCTTATATGCAGACGCTGGGACTGGAAACACTGGAGGTGCGCTATCAGCGACAAGCAGCGAATGCATTGTGGTTGGCTGAGCATCTGAGAAATGTGCAGGGCATCACGCGAGTGAATTATGTAGGACTGCCGGATAACCCGTATTATGAGCTGGCTCAGCGGCAGTTCGGCAAGACGGCTGGAGCCATGCTGACGATTGACTTGGAATCGAAGGAGGCTTGCTTCCGGTTCTTGAATAACTTGAAGCTGATTCACCGAGCTACCAATCTCTTTGACAGCCGCACGCTGGCAATCCATCCCGCCTCGACAATCTTTGGACTCTTCCCGCTGCGCCAGTTGGAGCAGATTGATGTGCGGCAGACGACTATCCGCCTGTCGGTGGGACTCGAAGCTCCCGAGGATCTGCTGGCTGACATAGAACAAGCGTTGGGGTGAGGAAGAAGTAGGTGAGATGTGAAAGGTTGAATGTGAAATTTGAAACTGAATATATTTATGGCTGAGACAAAAAAACTTTCTATCATCGCTTTCAGTGGCGATTTCGATAAACTGACGGCTGTGTTCACGCTGGGCACTGGTGCTGCAGCTATTGGCTATGAAGTGAATATCTTCTTTACCTTCTGGGGACTGGATGCCATCAAGAAGAAGCAAGGGCGTTCGTTTACCGGAGGCAACTGGCTGACGAAGTTGTTTGGCTTTATGATGGGTGGTCTGAAGGTGACTCCTACGAGCCGCTTTAACTTCCTGGGTGCGGGACCACAGATTTTCCGCTCGCTGATGCGCAAGAATAATGTGGCAACGCTGGAGGAACTGGTGGAGGCGGCAAAGGCGCTGGGCATTAATCTGTATGCGTGTGAGATGGCAATGCACGTGCTGGGACTGAAGAAAGAGGATTTCATTCCCGAGGTGAAGGATGTGCTGGGCGTTGCTTCGTTCCTGAATCTCTCAGAGGGCGGACAGACATTGTTTATTTGATAAAGCATCCTCCCCAAAAGTTCCCTTACGAACTCCCCCCGAAGGTAGAATAGAATAGCAGCGGAAATAGAACGAGGAATGGTTAAAGGTGGAACTCCCAACTCCCAACTCCTCACTCCTCACTAAGTAATATATTATTTCTTTCAAAAAACTTCATAAGGATTATGGCAACAAAAGTATTAGACATCACGAAGGAGCATTGCCCTATGACCTTCGTCAAAACAAAGATTGAGTTATCTAAGTTACAACCGGGCGACACGCTGGAAGTGCTGCTCAGCGAGGGGGAACCCTTGGATAATGTTCCTCGCAACGCTGTGGACCAGGGCTATAATGTGGTGAGCGTTGAGCATGTGGAGGGTACTACCCATAAGGTGACGATTGTGAAGTAAGAAAGAGCCTTTCCAAAGGCTCTGTGGTCCCTCTGACTTCCCTTTTTATCGTCTGAAACTAGTAAATTCTAATTCAATAATTATAAAACGAAAAAAACTATGGCAGATTCAAATCTTCAGCGTAGTGTGACTACGGCTACCGCCAGAAGACTGGCGACGACTACCAAGACTGCTCCGCAGATGGGCAGCATCACTCCAAGATTGTTGTTGAAATTGTTGCCTTGGGTGCAGGTGAGCGGTGGCACATTCCGCGTGAACCGCACGAAGGTAGAACTTCGCAAGAGCGAACGCCTGGATATTCAGTATCTGAATGGCGAACCTTCGTTCTCGGCTAAGAGCTTGAAGGCTATTCCTCTGTTCTCAGAGTTTAAGGATGAGATTGTGGAGCGTCTGGCTCGCTCGTTCGAGACGAATGAGGTGGAGATTGGCCAGCTCTTTGTGGAGGAAGGCAAGGATAAGCAGAAATTCTTCATCGTGGCAAGCGGTCAGGCTGAGGTCATCAGCAAGGGCCCTCATGGCGATGAACTGCGGATTGCTCTGCTGGGCGATGGCGAATACTTCGGTGAGGCTGACTTGCTGGACGACGCTGAATCTACAGTGTCTGTACGTGCCATCACTCCTACGGTATTCTTGGGCTTGAAGCTGACTGAACTGTTGAAGTTCATCAAGGAAGTGCCTGATTTCCGTGAGACATTCAGCAAGGCTGTGGACAAGCAGTTGCGCCTGAAGGCTACGGTGAATGATCATGGCGAGAAGCATATTGACCTTGTGAGCGGTCACGAGGAAGATAACATCATTCCTGAGACTTATATTGACTATGAAGAGAATCCTAAGGAGTATTCTCTGAACACGTTGCAGACGGTAGTGCGTGTGCACACTCGTGTGAGCGACCTCTACAATAATCCTTACAACCAGTTGGAGGAGCAGCTCCGACTCTCTATCGAGAGCATCAAGGAGCGTCAGGAGTGGGAGCTGATTAACAACAAGAAGTTCGGTCTGCTGTCTGCTGTCAATCCTGCTTATCGCATCACGACTCGTTATGGTGCTCCTACACCTGACGACCTGGACGAACTGCTGTCGCTGGTGTGGAAAGAGCCTGCCTTCTTCATCGCGCATCCTCGTGCCATCGCTGCCTTTGAGCGTGAGTGCACTTGGCGTGGCGTGCCACCTGTGACTACCGATCTCTTCGGCACAAGAGTCATCCTGTGGCGTGGTGTGCCAATCATCCCTTCAGACAAGGTCGAGGTGGAAGGTCAGTATCTGACGGGCCGCGGCGTCGGTACCACCAAGATTATCCTTGTGCGTGTGGGTGAGAAGAATCAGGGTGTGATTGGTTTGCACCAGAGCGGCATCCCTGGCGAGATTGCTCCATCGTTGTCTGCCCGCCTGATGGGTCTGGACAAGTTTGGTGTGGCTTCTTACTTGCTCACTAAGTATTTCAGCCTTGCTTCTCTCACGGACGACGCAATTGCAGTCCTCGAGAATGTAGAGGTGGGTTACTATCACGATTATCAGCACAGAAATAAAGTAGAAAAGTAATGCTAAATATTGCAGAACTCAATAGTTTCCCAGCACAGGACGGTGGCGCACTGGCCCAGTTGAAGGAACTTGCACAGAAGTACTGCCCCGAGGAAGTGCAGGAGGTTCGTCAGAGTGTGTTCCCTGACGAATCCCTGAACCTCGCGGAACTCGAAGCAGGTTTCAAGCAATTGCTGGCCGGCGGTAGTGGCTATGCTGATTTGCCTTACCTCGGCGAGGAGGACTCGTCCTCTTCATCTCCGATTCCCCAGGAGGATGGTTTCGGCATCGGCATCCCTGAGACGCAGAAGTTGCGCGAACTGAACTACGAGGAACTGGACACCCTAAACTCGGAGGAAATCAAGAAAGATTTCCCTGTGCTGAACCAGAAGGTGAATGGGCACGACTTGGTGTGGCTGGACAATGGCGCGACAACGCAGAAGCCCTTGCAGGTCATCGACAAGATTTCGGATTACTACAAGAATTATAATTCGAATATCCATCGTGGCGCCCACACGCTGGCCGCCCGTGCTACCGATGCTTATGAGGAGGCACGTGAGAAGGTGCAGCGTTTCATCAATGCTGCATCAAGTGAGGAAATCATCTTCGTGCGCGGCACAACGGAAGGTATCAATCTGGTGGCTCAGACTTATGGCCGGCAGTTCCTCTCTCCTGGTGACGAGGTGATTGTATCGGAGTTGGACCACCATGCTAATATCGTGCCTTGGCAGCGTGTGTGCCAGGAACGCGGCGCTACGTTGCGTGCTATCCCTACGGACCAGAACGGTGACTTGATTCTGTCGGAGTTTGAACGGCTCATCACGCCTCGCACCCGTTTTGTGTCTGTGGGTCATGTGAACAATACGTTCGGCACCATCAACGATGTAGCGCGTATCATTGATATAGCTCATTCGCACAATATCCCTGTGCTGATTGACGGTGCGCAGTCTATTGCTCACACGCCAGTGGACGTGCAGCAATTGGGAGCAGACTTCTTTGTCTTCAGTGGACATAAGATTTATGGCCCTAACGGTATCGGTGTGGTCTATGGCCGCAAGGCGATTCTGGACAAGCTGCAGCCTTGGCAGGGTGGTGGCAACATGATTAAGGATGTGACTATCGAACGTACGGAGTATAACGTGCCTCCTGCTCGTTTCGAGGCTGGTACACCTAATGTGGCTGACGCCATCGGACTGGGTGCTGCGCTGGACTATGTGCGCCATATTGGCATACATAACATCGAGCACCACGAGCATCAGCTCACGGAGTATGCACGTGAGCAGTTAGCGCTCATTCCGGGTTTGACGCTGCTGGGCAATCCTAAGAACCGTGTGTCGGTGGTCAGCTTTGTGCTGGACGGTATCCCAGTCCCTGAAACGGGTACCTTGCTGGACAAGGAGGGTATCGCCGTGCGTGCAGGTCATCACTGTGCCCAACCCGCCCTTCGTGCTTTGGGCTACGAGATGAGTGTGCGTCCTACGTTCGCTCTGTACAACACTCGCGAGGATGTGGATAAGCTTGTGATTGCTGTTCGCAAAATCGTGGGGAGAAAGTAAAGTCAATAATCAATTAAAGAATAAGAATATGGCAAAGATAACAGTAAATGGTGAGGCACAGGAAGTGCAGTTGCCTCTCAACCTGACAGAACTCATCAAGCAGAATGATGTGGCACAGCCCGATATGGTGTCGGTTCAGGTGAACGACGAGTTCACAGACCGCACGGAGTGGGACACCATCCAAATCAAGGAGGGTGACGTGGTTGATTTCCTCTATTTCATGGGAGGTGGAGCATTATGATTGACTTTACAGAAGAACAAATCCAGCGTTATTCACGCCATATCCTTTTGCAAGATGTAGGTGTGGAAGGGCAAGAGAAAATCATGAATGCGCGTGTGCTGGTAGTGGGTGCAGGTGGCCTCGGTGCTCCTGTGTCTCTCTATCTGGCAGCGGCAGGCATCGGACGCATCGGTATCGTTGATGCTGATGTGGTGGACCTGTCTAACTTGCAGCGCCAGGTCATCCACTTCACAAAGGATGTGGGTGTGCCGAAAGTGAAGAGTGCTGCAGAGAAGATTCAGGCTATCAATCCCGATGTGAAGGTGGATACCTACTATGAATTCTTGGATTCTTCCAATGCGCTGGACATCATCAAAGAATATGATTTCGTGGTGGACGGTACGGATAACTTCCCCGTTAAGTTTCTCATCAACGATGCGTGTGTGATGGCAGGTAAGCCTTTCTCTCATGGAGGTATCTTGCGCTTCAACGGACAGACGTTCACGCACTTGCCTGGTACTGCATGCTATCGTTGTATGTTTAAGGAACCACCTCCAGTAGGTGCAGTACCTACTTGCTCTCAGGCAGGTGTGCTGGGTGCTATCGCCGGTATGCTGGGCACCATTCAGGCTGCAGAGACCTTGAAGTACTTCACAGGGGTGGGTGAGTTGCTCACGAACCGTCTGCTGACATTCGACGCAAAGACGATGCAGTTCCGTACAGTCAGCGTGCGCCATCGCGACACGTGTCCTATCTGTGGCGCTAACCCAACGATTGACCACCTGATTGACTATGAACAGGCTGCGTGCGACTTAAAAAATCACTAAGATGAAGATTTCACAAGATATAATAGACCAGCTGATTGCTCAGGCGCAGAAGGATGCTCCTGAAGAGACGTGCGGCTATCTGTTGGGCGTTGCAACGGAAGATGGTGATGTGGTGAAGGAGAACTATTGGATGGAGAACATAGATCATTCGTCCGAGCATTTCTCCTTTGCTCCGAAAGACCAGTTTGCTGCCCTGAAGTATGCTCGTGCTAATGGATTGAAGATTCTTGCCAATTGGCACAGTCATCCGGCTTCTCCTTCGCGTCCTTCACAGGAGGACTTGCGTCTGGCCAATGACCCTACTATCCGATATGCTATCCTTTCGCTCTATGAGGGCATCCACCTTAATTCGTTCAAGATTCTGAATGGAGAAGTGGTGGATAAGGAAGTACACTTGGGGTAATTGATAGTTGGCAGTTGATAGTTGACAGTTGATAGTTGGGACTGCGTATCTTCTTTTAAGCTTCTTCTTCAAATTCCCATTCAATGTCGTTGTCACCTGTCAACTAAAAATAGTTCAATTATCACTTTAGAAAGAGACTCCGTGCAATAACAGGGTCTCTTCTTCGTTATATTAGTACTGATATGCGAAGAAATAGTCTCTTCATAGTCATCTATATAGCGGCTTTGATGCTTGGTGCGTGCAGCAATGAGGGTATAGCGTTCAAGAAAGCAGAACAGAGTTATGCCATCGGAGAATATTATGCGGCAAGCATCAATTATAAGAAGTCGTATTCGCGGTGTGCTCCAAAAGAAAAGGATAAGCGTGCCGTGCGTGCGTTCATGTTGGGAGAGTGCTATCGGCATATCGGTTTTACGCAGAAGGCAATGGCTGCCTATTTAAGTGCTATCCGGAACAAAGTTCCTGATAGTTTGGCTTACCTGCATTTGGCTCAGCAGCAGTTGAAGGCTGGGCAGTATAAGCAGGCAGAACAGAATTTTCAGCAATATTTGACGTTTGACCCCGGGAATGAGTTGGCACACAGCGGACTGCTCTCTTGTGAACTGGGACCACAATGGAAAGTTAAGCCGAATCAGTATAAGGTGAAGAAGGAGACTTTCTTCAATTCGCGCCGTTCTGACTACTCGCCGATGTTGGTGGGGGACGATGCGGATGTGATGGTGCTGTCGTCCACGCGTAATGATGCGGAGGGTGATGACATTTCGGGCATCACGGGATTGAAGTTTGGCGATTTGTTCTCTTCACGCAAGAATGAGCGTGGAAAATGGCAGCCTGTGGAAGTGATAGAAGGTGAAGTTAACACAGTCTATGACGAGGGTGCCTCGTGCCTGAGTCCTGACGGCAAGACGATGTACTTTACCCGCTGTTCCAGCGACCCAGACTATCCCCGTTATGCCGAAATATGGAAGTCGCAGCGCAGCGATGCATCATGGAGCAAACCCACGAAGTGCGACATCTCGCGTGACACATTGAGCTCGTTTGCGCATCCTGCGGTGAGTCCTGATGGTGAGTGGTTGTACTTTGTAAGTGATTTCCCTGGTGGTGAAGGTGGCTTGGACATATGGCGCACACGCATCCTCAGCAATGGTTTTGGCGGCATGGAGAATCTTGGCCGTCCTATCAATACGTCTGGTGATGAGATGTTCCCCGTCTTCCGTCCCAATGGTGACCTTTACTTCTCTTCTGATGGCCATCCAGGCATGGGAGGATTGGATATCTTTATTGCCCATGAGGATTCGCTGCGTGGAACGATTGTGGAGAACCAGCAGTTCCCGCTCAACTCTTCTGCTGATGACTTTGGCATGACTTTCGAGGGCGTGCACAACCGTGGCTTCTTTTCCTCTTCGCGCAACGATGCCAAGGGCTGGGAACATATCTATTCGTTTGAATGTCCCGAGATTTTGCAGACGGTGACGGGATGGGTGTATGAGAAAGATGGCTATGAGTTGCCCGAAGCGCTTGTCTATATGGTGGGCAATGATGGCACGAACTTAAAGTTGTCAGTGAAGGGCGATGGCTCGTTCACACAGGTGCTGAAGCCGGGTGTTGACTATGTGCTGCTGGGCACCTGCAAAGGATATCTGAATGTGAAGAACGAGATTCGTGTGGAGCAGTCGGAGGAAAGTGAGGACTACACACTTCAATTCCCTTTGCCGCCCATCAATGTGCCCGTGCTTATCGACAATATCTTCTATGAATTTGACCGTGCTGACTTGACGCCCGAATCGACAGAGGCGCTGGATAAGTTGGTGGTGATGATGAACGAGAATCCGACGATTACCATTGAGCTTTCAGCTCATTGTGACTATCGTGGTAACGACGATTACAACCAGCGTCTGTCCCAGCGGCGTGCCGAGTCTGTGGTGCGTTATCTTATTCAGCACGATATTGCCGCAGACCGCTTAACGGCTGTGGGTTATGGCGAATCACGTCCGAAGGTCATCAGCAAGAAGTTGGCTGAAACCCTCTTGGCTGGCAATCCCAAGGTGGAGGTTCAGGAGAACGACACGCTGACCGAGGCCTTTATCCGCAATGTGAAGAATGAAGAGGAGCAGGAGGTGCTGAATGCTCTGAACCGCCGCACGGAGTTCCGTGTGCTCCGTACCACCTATGGCACGACGCTGCGTGAGTATAATCCAGAAGATGAGACAAAAAAGGCCGCATCTCAACGTCGTGAAGATGCGGCTAAGGATGACGATTTTATATTTTAATCGTTGATGATTATTCGTTGATGGTTCCTTCAGCGTTGGAAGTAGCTTCTGCTGCAGGGACCTCATCTCCCAAATAAGTATATTCGAACTTGTCGCTCTTGGCCGATGGGAACTGAGAGCGTGGATCTACATCTGCACGACCTTGCAGGTGCTTGATGAGACGGTTGTAGGCATCCATGGCGCTGAGGGCACGCAAACGAACGTGGAAGCGGGTGTCAATGTACTTGCACTTGCCGGTCTCGGGCATGGTGATGACACGCTTGAAAGTGAGCACAACATCCCACCATCCAATTTTTTCCTCATTGAGTGCATCGAGGATGGTCTTCTTACGTTCTGCCATGGTTGACACACGTTCTGCTTTCTGTTCCTTGCGCTTGGCCTCTTCTTCCTTGAATTGCTCAAGGGTCTCAGCCTCAGTCTTCAGGAAGAGCACATAGTTGGAGTAGCTCACTTTCAGACGGAAGGGGAAGAGGTTGGAAGAGTTGAGGAATGTAGAGATGCGGCTGGCGGTGTTGCTTTCCAGCTTGATTTCCTCGATGGTCTGAAGAAATGCCATTGCTTCGTCAACGGATGTGGCCAGTGCCTCGTGGTCAAAATATCTAACGTATAAGTTCATTTGTGTTGATTTGCTTGTTTTTCGTTTTGCAAAGATACGACAAAAAAACGATATGGGGTGAAGAATGCATGAAAAACCTTACAGCGACTGCAGGTCAACATATATCTTCGACCATGACTCCATCTGTGGGTAGTAGTCTTTCAACTGGGATTTCTTGATCCACTGACCTGTCATTTTTTCTTTTTCATTGATTTCGATGGAGGTGTTGTTGAGGTTGATGTGGTAGAGCACACCCAGGTGCACTTTGCCTACCTCGTTGGTGTCGTCGTTGATGAAGCCGACGGGCACGACAGACTCCACATGGCAGTCTTCATGCAGCAGCACTTCCTCGTTCATCTCGCGCTCCAGCTCGTGGCGCATGTAGGCGATGTCGATTTTATCGCCGTAGGGGTTCATGTGGCCACCTACGCCCAGCGAATAGAGGTTGTGGAGGCGGGTTTCGGTTTGCTTCTTAGTGCGGTGGAAAAGATATACCTCATCGCCGCAGCAAATCACAGCGTAGGGAATGATTTGCTTGTGGGAAGGGTCTTCTTCCAACAGGTTGCGGTGCTCAAAAATGCCATGTGAGAGGATTTGCTCCATCAGGTCGGTGTCTACGAGTTTGATGACCGCATTTTCTTTGTATTCAAGCAACTGCCATAACTTTTCGGTAGGTATGGCAAGTGTGAGTTCTGTCTTCATATTGTGTGATTTTATGATGTGCAAAAATAGGCAAATTATTCCAATTAGGAAAGGATAGCAGGCAAAAACCTTTCTGGTTTGATGCGGAGGTGTGCCAGGTGCTGGAAAATGCCAACTCGGTGCGCTATTGGATGTAGCCGCTTCTGATGCGCCATTCTGCAGGGTAGAGGTTGTTGGCACGGTTGCCGATGTTCTTGACGAATCCGAGTGGATGGTCCTGATAGGTGAGGAGCACATAGCCACGAGGGGTGCCGTCGGGCAGTTGCAGGGCTTCGGTGCGCAGGTAGGCAATGGCTTGCGCTTTCTCCACTTCTACGGCAGGAAATGCTTCTGGATGAAGGGGGTTGCTCATGGCCAGGCTGTGGCAGGGCTGCAGGTTTTTGCCCTTGACCGTGGCCAGCTCAATGCCTGCATGCACCACTTTCAAGTGGTTCTTTGCCAGCTGATAGAGTGGGGCGTGAGTTGTGGGGAATGCGCGGAACACTTCTTTGTCTTCTGTGATGGTGAAGTCTTCGCTGTTCGTCATCCAGTTTTTCAGCTCTGCAGGAATCTTCGTGACAGGTTTTCCGTTTCGTCCTTTCTCCTTGTGCTTGCGATGCCCCATACCCTCGTTATTCTCAGTTGGTGTGGTCTTTCTCAGCACGCTGATGAAGAAGCCTTCTCCCTTGGTGCGGTGGGGATAGAAGTGTGTGTTGGTTTCGGTCAGTCCCCAGTCCTCTTGTGGATGACATGACAGCACTTCGGCTCCGAGTGTTTTGGCTATCCATGCCACATTCTCCTCATCCTCCAAGGAATTGTAGGTGCAGGTGCTGTAGATGAAAAGGCCTCCGTCCTTCAGTGTGTGCCAGATGTTGCTGACTATGTCGCGTTGACGCTGCCAACAGGTATCCACGTTGTCAAGACTCCATTCGCCGATGCTGGCGGGGTCTTTGCGGAACATGCCTTCGCCTGAGCAGGGTGCGTCGCAGACGATGACGTCGAAGGTCTGTCCGAAGGCTCCAAAGTCTTCCGCATAGTTGTTGGTCACGATGCAGTTGGGATTGCCCCACTTGGTGATGTTCTCGGCCAAGATGTTGGCTCGTTGGCGCATGGCCTCGTTGGTGATGAGCACGGAGCCTTCAGGCAGTTGTGAGAGCATGAGGGTGGATTTTCCACCAGGTGCGGCACACAGGTCGAGGGCCACCACGGGCTCTTCTACATATTGTCGCAGGATGTGTGCCAGAAACATCGATGAGGCTTCCTGCACATAGTAGCAGCCTGCATGGAAGAGAGGGTCGGACGTGAACGCAGGTCGCTCGTCCAGATAGAAACCTTCTGTGCACCAAGGAATGGGGGAGAATGGAACGTTGAGCGTTGCGGGCTGGAAGTTCTTCTCCATGTTGATGCGGATGCTGGTAGGTGCGGGCATGGCAAGCGCCTCAGCGAGTTTGTCATATTCTTCCTTGCCGAGGTGCTGGGTCATCAGTCGCTGAAAGTCAAGTGGTAGCGTCATGCTTTTCTCTCTAAGTTGACGAATGCATACGGATGTGCGTGTTTCTCGTCCACGTCGTGTTCCTCCCTGAAGGTCTCCACCCATTCGTTCTCGTTGATTTCGGGAAAGAAGGTGTCGGCCTGCTGAGGTGTGTCGTAGATGTAGGTGAGGCACAGGCGGTCTGCCTTGGAGAGTGCCTCCTGATAGACGGATGCACCACCAATGATGTACACGTCGCCCTCGCACGAAGCCAGCGCATCGTCGAGTGTGGGGTAGAGGTCACAATTGGGGAAATCGGCAGCCTTGCCCTTGCGTGAGAGCACAATGTTGCGGCGGTTGGGCAGTGCGCCCTTGGGCAGACTCTCGAATGTGCGCCGGCCCATGATGATGGTGTGTCCGGTGGTCAGTGCCTTGAAGCGTTTCAGGTCGTTGGGCAACCAATAGATGAGTTTGTTCTCCGAGCCTATCGCGCGGTTCTCGGCTATCGCTACAATGATGGAAATCATGGTCTTGTTTGCAATTTATAATTCGACAATGGCCTGGTTCATTCTTACCTTGGGCTTTTTCTTGTTTCCTCCCATGTGTGGAAACCATATATTGGGTTTGCAAATTTACGACATTTTCTTCATATCACCCGTCTTCCTTCCTTACTTTTTTCTCTCCAGCCGACACGGGTCTTCGTCCCGTCCTTCCAGTGCTACTTCGTTCTTGTGGGAGTAGTCCCCAATAGGCTGCACTTACACCTCTGAATTCGGTGTGAGTCACACCGAGGGTGCCGGTCTGAGTCACACCGCCTATACCGGTGTGACTCAGACCGACTTTATAGGTATAGGTGGGAGTCTTTTGAATGATTGAAGCTGCGATGAGGGAAATGCTTGCTGTAGGCTTCTCACGCTTCTTTAGGGCAATGGTGGGATGTTTCGAGGCGAAATGTGATGGGATAGTTAAAATAAAAGGCGAAATATGATGCTTTTTAATACCATTCTCTATATCTTTGCGCACAATCAGTTGAACAAAATCTTTTGCTAATGAAACATTCTATTTTATCCTGTATGCTCACAGCGATCATGCTGTTGGCTGCAACATCTCAGAGTTATGCACAAAAGAACAAGAAAGAAGATCTGCTTCCATTTGTGTCTGAAGAGAATGCGGTAGATTTGGGACTATCGGTGCGCTGGGCGCCGTTCAATGTGGGGGCAACCAGCCCTGAAGCGTATGGCGACTATTTCGCTTGGGGAGAAACCAAGCCCAAGGCGCTTTATAAGCCGGACACGTATCGCTGGTTTCAGAAATCAACGGGTGTCATGGAGATTGGCAAACAAATCAGCGGTACGAAACTTGATGCGGCTCGTGTCATCTGGCGGGGCACATGGCGTTTGCCGACAAGAGAGGAGTGCACCGAACTGAGGGATAAGTGTAAATGGACCCTTACCACACGGAATGGTGTGAAGGGCATGCTGGTGACTGGACCCAACGGCAACAGCATCTTCCTTCCATCGGGTGGATATCGGAAAGATGATTACACTACAGTGAGGGCAGACCAGGTGAGGGGAGAATACTGGACTGGCAATTTGGTGCAGTATGATAGCGGCAATTTCGATCGTGATAATGCTGTGAAGTTGGACTTTGTAGACAATCCTGGCGGCTTGCACGCAGGGTATCGTTTCCAGGGATGCCTGATACGTGCTGTGACGGATGCACCCGTAGTTACATCCTCGGCGGCTCCCGCTCCCACTCCTGTGCCGACGCCTAAGCCTACTCCCGGCTCAACGTCTGTGCCTTCTGCAGCCCAAACTGTTGCTCGCGGCGAATTGGGCATCTTCGATTTGCGCGGCCCTGTGAAGTCGTGCACTTGGATCAATGAATGGGGCAACACCACTCGCACATTTGATGCACAAGGCTTCTGGAAGACAATGGATGGCAAAGCGTTGAACGCCATTTTCCCATCGGGCATCAAGCGAGACGCAAAAGGACGGATTGTAAAGGGTTTGGTCGATTCGGAAGGGAATGGTGAGGATTATACCTATGATGCACAAGGCCGTGTGGTGAAGTACTTCTCCCATGTCTATGACGCCATTGAGAATGAGACCACTCGATATGGGGCTGATGGCTACATCTTACAGCGACGTTTTGAACCAGGTGGCATGGATGCTGGCGAGCCCTATACCGAGACATATAGGAACGTGGTTGTCGATAAACATGGAAACTGGACTGAGCGCAAGGTGTACAGTACTGATGCCTCTATCACGGTTCAGAAAAGAACTATTACTTATTATTGATAAAAGGAATCTTTTACCATTCTCATTTAAACATACATTTATCATCTAACCCTAAAACATTGATAGAAATGAAGAAAAACATTCTTTTTGCTGTAGCAGCAATGCTGCTGATGGCTCTTTCTTTTTCATCGTGTGGTGGCAACACGCCAGGCGATGTGGCTGTGGCTGCACTCGAGGCCATCAAGGATGGCGACGTGGAAAAGGCCGTTGGTTACATGGATTTACCTGAAGATAGGGTAGAGTATATGGTGGAGAAATTGACGCGACAGTATGAGCGCGACAATGCAGACAACTATCTTATCAAGAACGGAAAGTTTGAAGTGGTCTCGGAAGACATCAATGGGGACGAGGCTGATGTGGAAGTCTCTATTATGGCTGACGGATATGGCACAACAAGGCCGTTCTATATGCGGAAGGTAAACGGGACTTGGAAAATTGCTAGCAAGTGACGAAAAAGACAGAGGGAGCTTCATGATGTGAGGGCAGTAGTGTCTCTCATGTTATTGAGACTTCTAACGTAAAAGGTGAGCATCTTTATGGATGCTCACCTTCTTTTATCCTAATAGTATTGTCTTGTTCCTGTATGGTGTTCAACCCACTGCATCCTCCTTGTTTCTTCACATGGAGTAATAGTGCCTCCTCAAGGGTTGTGCGGGAACAAAGGGGCTGCAGGCCGAGGCGATACGCTTGCTATCGTCTTTCATTGTGCATTAGCAGAGTATTCTCTCCCTTTTGTATGGCGGTTATACGCTGACCGTAGCCTTGATGTGTGGGTGTGGGTCGTAGTCAGTCAGTTCAAAGTCCTCATACTGGAAGTCAAAGATGCTCTTCACAGCTGGGTTAATCTTCATCTTTGGCAGTGGACGAGGATCGCGTGTGAGTTGGAGTTTGGCTTGCTCGATGTGGTCGAGATACAAGTGGGTGTCGCCTGTGGTGTACACGAAGTCGCCAGGTTGCAGATTGCACACCTGAGCTACCATCATGGTCAGCAGCGCATAAGAAGCAATGTTGAAAGGAACACCCAAGAATGTGTCGGCACTCCTCTGATAGAGCTGACAGCTCAGTTTGCCATCTGCCACATAGAACTGGAAGAGGATGTGGCATGGGGGCAAGTTCATGTTTTTGATGTCCGCAACATTCCAAGCAGAAACAATCAGCCGGCGTGAATTGGGATTGTTCTTGATTTGATCAATCACTTCACTGATTTGGTCCACATGGCCACCATCGTAGTCGGGCCAAGAGCGCCATTGGTAACCATAGATGTGTCCAAGGTTACCATCCTCGTCGGCCCACTCATTCCAAATGCGCACTCCACGCTCCTGCAACCACTTGGCATTCGTATTGCCCTGCAGGAACCACAAGAGTTCGTAGATGATAGACTTCAGATGCAGTTTTTTTGTTGTGAGGAGCGGGAATCCCTCCTGCAAGTTGAATCTCATCTGATTGCCAAATACAGAGATGGTGCCAGTGCCGGTGCGGTCTCCTTTTTGTACTCCTTCTTTCAGGATGCGGTCGAGCAAGTCAAGATACTGTTTCATTGTTCCTACTTTTTGATTTTTGTACAAAGTTACGATTAAGCGGGCACAATACAAAATATAATCTTTTATTTTTATAGTCGAGCGCGAGTAGCTTCGTTGCAGCCAAAGTTACGATTAGGCGAGCGCAATATAAAATATAATCTTTCGCCTTCCTGTATCTTCGGTCTTTCATGTCACTGGCGATGAGGGTCCTTTGATTCTTGACTTCATGAATTATTCACCGAAAGTCTTCTTTAGTGGATTGCTGTCTGGCTGGTTCTTGAGGTAATTGGCATCAAGCTCCTTGATTTGTTGCCACAGTTTTTGAGCTTCTGCTTGTTTGCCGTCGAGAAGATGGCAATTGGCGTAGGTGTTGAGAAGCATGGGCTTAAAGGTTGTGGTGATGTTTGGTGCCATGAGTGTCAGGGCGTCGAGCATGAGGATAGTCTGGAATGAGCCGAAGATGTCGTAGGCTTGGCTATACATCCAGAGTTGTACGTAGTGGAGCGAGCTAATGTATGATTCCATCCCTGCCACGGTTTTGAAGCGGTTGATTTCGGCATCGATGATTGATTTGCGTTCCTCCAGTTGTTTCTTTCCTTCTTCGGTTTTTCCTGTGCGGTGGATGGCGAGGGCTTTGAGAATATCTATCAGGTGGGTGTGTGTGCGGGATTGGGCATCGGGTGTGTGTCCAGCATTGGCGTAGTCGTTTATCTTCTGCAGTTGGCGTTCGCAGAAGTCGTGGCATTCAGTGTATTTTTGTTTGTCACCCAGATTTTCAGCTGTTCGGAAAAGATTCTCAGCGATGACGGATATTCCCATACAGAGGTTGTTGATGGGTACATCCTTCTCGTCAGCAGCCTCGGCGAGTGATGCTTCAGCCTGTTTCAGGTTGCCTTCTATGGCTGATTTCACGGCGTCGATGATGCATTGGCTGCCATCTTTGTAGAGGGGCACATCGGTGTTGAAGATGCTTTGCCAAGTCTGTGGCAGTCCTCCGCGCACCCATATTTCAGTGAGTTTGGTGTTGTCTTCCTGCACGAAGGTGAGTGTGTGGCAATCTTTGTTGATCCAGTGGATGTTGCAGGGATGTCCTGCCTCGTAAATGGTGGTGTCGTTTTCGTATTTGGTGCCGGTTGCGGTGTTGCAGCCGAGCACGTTGCCGTTGTTGAGCATATAGACTACTACAGACATGTCTGAGGTGTATGCTTTCCAGAGTGTCTGCACAGGTTGTCGTTGTCCCGAACCGTCGGGATTGGCTGCCGAGGCAATTCGGATCCACCAGCCGGTGAACTTGTTGTTGCTTGACGAGTCAATTTTGTTTTCGAACATGCTGAAGGCCTTTGCCACTGTGGGGCTGATGTTGTCTTTGGTATATACTTCGGTAACGAACTCGTTAAGTTTGCTCACGCCAGGCCATTGTTTGTTATACCATTTGAAGTAGAACTGGTTGGCATTGACGTTGAAGATTTGGGTGCCGTGTCCGTCAGGGCCTTGAGGCGTTTCGCCAGTGTTTTTCAGCGGATAATTCTCACGTATCTCAACTTGCAACCGTCCCCATTGGCTGGAACCTGTCGCCTCTTGCCACGTCACAAGCAGTCCGACTGAGTCGGCAGCATACTTGTATTGCTGGAAAGCAGGAAATTTGATTTTGCCATCTTGGAAGATTGATCTCTTGAGGTGGTAGAGCCCATGTGGGTCTTCTCCTGCCCTCATGTCGGTCAGGTTCAAAGTCATTATCGCAACGATAGCGAGATATACAATTTTTTTCATGTATAAAGTTTTTTAGTTAGCAAGACTGTCGTGTATGGCTTATTCTCCTTTTTCCAGAAATGTATAACTAACACACCACTTTTTTAGGGGAAAAGGCGTTTATTAACATTGCGCACGACAAAGTTAGTTCTTTCCCTTCACCAAACAAAGAAAATCAGCAGAAAATGAGGTCGTCCCAGCATTTCTAAAACTAGTTTACGAGAATTTGTAAAAGAGTTTTAGGTCTCAGTGGGTAAAATAGAATTGCGATCTTAGCATAACTAAAGGCGACAAAGGAAAATGGACATATTCCCCATCTACAGGCGTTCCCCATCTACAGACAGACCTTATCTACAGGCGTTCCCCATCTACAGACTTTCCAAATCTCCGCCTCCTTTCTTCCTTCTCCTATTCTCCTTCCATCTTCCTTCTTCCTTCCTTCCTTCTTTCTTTCTTTCTTCCTTCTCCTATTCTCTTTCCACCCTCTCGTACATCTTCATTCCTCTCTTTTTATTAGCGGTTTCTCCCGATGAAAGGAGAATAAGACGGAAAAAAACAAAAAAAAGAGCGGCCCAATAATGAGTCGCTCTTTTTTATGTATGATTTATTATGTTATTACTGCTGCTTGTTAGCCGAGTACATAATCTTGAGGGCGTAAGCCTTACGCAACACTTGCTTCACGTCGGTGATGATACCCATAGGGGTCTTGTGGTCCACTTTCAGTGAGATTGTGTAGAAAGGTTTGTCTGCTTCGGGAAGTTCACCACGGTCGGAAATCACGTAGTCGTAGATTTCGGGTGCTTCAGCGTACTTGTCGTTCAACTGAATGCGGTGAGCTGTACCGAACTGACCTTTCAAAGCATCTGTAGGCTGACCGATGTAGATGAATGAAGTACAAGACTTACGAGCCAATTTCTCAAGCTGAGTACCTGTTGGCTTTTCAAACTTCACCTTCAATGTCACCTCACGCATGGTGGTTACCATCATGAAGAAGAACAGGATGGTGAAGATCAAGTCAGGAAGAGATGAGGTGTTCATCTCGGGCATTTCTCTGCCCTCACCTTTGTTAAATCTGCTCATTAGTTTTGTCCTCCATATTTCTTTGGTTCTGCCTCAGATATCTTCTGTGGATAGACTTCGCGGATGGCTTTCTTCTGGTCTTCTGTCAGGAACTCGTATTTGAAACCAAATTCCTGTTTTGCCAACTCGTCGCGCAACTCGTTATAAGCTGCTACAAGAGCGTCTTGAACGGCGAAGTAAACTCCGTAGTCTGTGCCGCGGTCTGTCTGAACTGAGATGACGTGGTTTTCAGTCACCATCATTGTCTTGCCAAGACCTTTAATCTTCTTGGGCTTGAGTTCAGGCAGATTGGGCTTGTTTTCCTCGTTCTTGATAAACTCTTTAGCTCTCTCCTTCACGTCAGTCAGGGAGGCGTAGTCGTCACCAATCATCACGTAGTTGTCTTTGTTGATACGGATGTTGAGAATGTTACGTTCCTTAACCTTGATTTCGTTGTTCAACTGGTCATCCTCAGGTGGCTTTGGCAGTGTACGGCCAAGACCCTGGTCTGTGTCCATTGATGTTGTTACAAGGAAGAAGATGAGCAACATGAATGAGATGTCGGCTGTAGAACTAGTGTTCAAGCCTGGCATTTTTCTTTTCTTTCCCATATTATTTGCTCGGAGTTAAAGTTGTTTACTTCTTGTTGGTCACCATGCTGAAGACAGTGGCAATGACAGTCACGATTGTCAATACAAGAATGGCAATCATAGACATATCTGTCATGATGATATCAGATGGAATGTTCCAGTCTTTACCATTAATCAAAAGTACTTCGCTCTTGTTGCTGATGCCGACGATAAGACCAATCACTACTGATGCTACGCATGTGCCCCATGCGATGAGGCCTGCCTTGCTTGCCATGCCGATATCCTCGTTCTTAGACTTGTTGCCACCACTAACAAAGCCATAGATAACTGCACCTACAGTAGCGATGGCTGTCAGAATGATGAGGGCATATGTCCAGATGATAAGGAGGTCTGTCAGCTGTGGATCCACGAACTTGGGATTCTCCTCATAAGGAGTATCGTAGCCAACAAGAAGGAAGAGAGCCATCACGAGGATTGAAACACCGATGAGTGCCCAAAGCGTGATTTTTGAGAACTTCTCAACCTTGTCCTGTGCGCTTATTACTTGTGTATTCTCCATTTTATTTTTCTCCTTTTATTTAGTTAATGTTGTTGACTGAATCAAGAAATGTTGGGCAGTAATCAGAGAGTGTTGTATTCCCTGAAATGTCTGCTTATTTCTTGTTGTTGTACTTTGCAACGATGTCAAGGAGAGAAATAGTAGAGTCTTCCATCTTGGCAGTAAGACCTTCAATCTCAGCGAGGATATAGTTGTAGAATACCTGGAGAATGAGGGCTACGACGATACCGAAGATAGTAGTCAACAAGGCCACCTTCATACCACCTGCAACGACTGTTGGAGAGATGTCACCTGCAGCCTGGATGTCATCGAATGCCTGCACCATACCAATCACAGTTCCCAAGAA
>CADAEK010000004.1 GCA_902786925.1 uncultured Bacteroidales bacterium | reverse complement strand
CGACGTTGTATGGTAGCCCGTTAGCGGGAGCTGCTGTTATGGGCATAGGGAATAGTGTAATCAACCAAGGCTATGTAAACGGTTGGGATAAGATTGATGGCGTGACTGTTTGTAATGACTTGGCAATGTCTATGGCTATGTCATGTGTAGGTGCTAGTATGGGTAATGCCTTTGCTGAACCATTGAAACGTTTAACCTCACATATTACAAATCAAATTGTGAAAGAGACATTTGTCGGCTCTCTTTCAGGTGCTGCATCAGGATGTGTATTGGGAATTGCGTTTGAACTCAGTAAGAAAGATGCAGATTGGGAATCTGTCTTACGTGGAGGATGGAATGGTTGTTGGCAAGGTTGGGCTCTTGGAACAATCGATGGATTAGGCAGTGGCTTCCAGCATAGGGCGGTACAAAACAGCAAGGTTAAGTTGCAAGAGGTGAACCCACGAATTACCTTTGGACAAAATGAAAATCAAACGTATCATACATTTAGACATATTGATGAATTACATTTGAACAGGGAAAGCGTGAAGTCCCATGTAATGAAAGATCTGAAAACATTAGATGTACCCCAAGGGCTACCTGTAAATAGAATAATATATGTGGATGGGATAAAATTGCAATATACAGTATTCAAATTAGATAATGGAACTCAAAATGTTGGAAGAATACATGCAGTCAAGTAGGGTACCAACCCTTGAAGAAACAAAAGTTATAGAGCTTTTGGTTGCTAAGGCAAATTATAAAAAAATGGATTGGAAACAAGAATTAAAAGTCGTTGACATACCAGATGGAATGGGCAGCTTACTGCTGATTCCTCAAGGACAATCAAACACTAAACGCTTATTTAAAGCACAGATTAGTGAAGCCCTATTCAAAGACATTGACGATGTTGATGTGTTGATATCCTTGAATATAGACCAAAATGACCTTCTGTATGAGCTGGACATATGGAAGATGAATTATGGACCGTTAATCAGTTTTGCGAATCTTTTTACAGATAATGGAAACATTAAACAAACTCTATCATGGGAATGAAAAGAACAAAGATGGTGACAAGGATTGGAGACGTATACACGCTTCAAGAGCGTGAAACCAGAAAATGGTTCGCGTTTCATATTATCCACCTAATGATGGTGCAATAAATGAGTGGACTAAAGATGTTCTTGGGCCAGGGACTTTGATAGATCGCTATGGAAGGTATAATGGGTTATATGCCTCACCAACGGGCGTTCCTATAGAGATGAGAGCACTGCCACTAACGAACACCGGTGAATACCATCAATTTAGAGTCCAAAATCCATTAATGGTTCAGAAGTATGTAGCAGCTCCATGGTTGGGGAAATGGGGTATGGTGTTCAATATAAACTTCCAGACACAGTTGAAAATTTGATAAAACAAGGGTATATTATTGAAGTTAAATGAAGGCTATATGAATAGAACAGATCTAATAGAACTTTTAGAAAAGGAAGGAATACTTCAAACTTGTAAATAAGAAATGGGATGAGAAAAGATATCCTTTTTAATTCGTAATTAAATGTTTAGAACATATGAAAAGATTAAGAAACATTGTTTTCTATACAATTCTTGTATTTTTTACTATAGCATGTCAAGAACCTGCTACCAGCATTTTTGATTTTTCATTGGTCAACAATTCCTCGGATACAATTGGTTACTCGGTTTATATCCATTATCAAAAAGATAAGAATGGAGAAACTGTTTATCATTTGATTGGTGGCTATCCTGTCTGTCCGTCTGCCACCGTACAGGGATTCGCTCAACACTATGGGCTAGATGATACATGGGGGCAGTTTTGTATGGCAGAAGGTGTTGATACTATATATATTTATATAGTAAAAGAGATTCCAAACACACAAGGTCAGAAATGTAAATTACCAAATAAAGACTCAAATGTACTGAAAATTTACAAGTATTCGGCAGGAAATTTTGATATGAATCAGACATCACCGACTATAGTATACCCATAATCTTACAATGTGAGTGTGACGAAATAGATTTTCTTGACGCGATGCTGAGCATGTCGGACAGGTTGCTGACAAGTAAGGGGGAGTACCAACCTCGGTGCTTCCCCCTTCTCTGTTTCGTGCCCTCTTCATGTTTAACGTCACAGCCTCTCAATCGACGTCCCCGATGTCGGTCAGCCGATGTCCCCGATGTCGATTCGGAGGCTGTGAAAGCACCGTTCAAGAGGCAATTTCGTTGAATCTATTGCCCGAGTGTTTATGCGGAGAAAAACGAATTTACACCTGCTCATGCAAGAAATCATGCCATGCTGCTGTTTCTTTTCTCATATATTCGTACCTTTGCCTTATGAACGTAATGAAAAGACGGTTAATTTCTTTTTGGGTGCAGTTGGCGGTGCTTTTGCCGATGTTCTTGTTGTCGTCTTTTCAAACGCATGGAGAGACGTATCTGGACGGCAATGTCATCGTTGTCAAGCAGGATGGAGTCTTCACCCCTTACCTTGCCATGACTGACAACCTGGGCAGTTACCTGGCGGTTGTGGACAGTATCAATTGCCATACTCTATTAATGACTTGATTGAGGCTGGATATTTGCAAATTATTCCATAGGTGTCATGCTGTTTATGAATTCATACATGTCATTCACATTATTCACATAAACTATGAGTATAAGAAAACTTAATAGGCAGGTTTACAGACGAGAAATCACTAATAAAGGTCTTCCAATTCGGCATTATATTAATTTCTCTTTGAGCAGATGGAGGTTCGATGAGTTGCGCATACATAATGCGGAATATACATGCGTTATCAAAGAGGTCATAGATAATGAAGTCTGGATTGTCTATGAAATGAATGAAAAAGGTTGTCTAAAAGAAGTTTCTTTATATAGAAAGTTTTCTGAAGCAGAATCGGTCTTCTTATCGTGTCTGGAAAACAATAATATAATTAGAATGAAATGAACTTATATCAAGCAGAATCAGTCTTTTCCAATGTGTATGGCGCCCGTGGTAAAGAATTTACTATTATCATTAAACAATAATTTGTTAATATGAGGTTTATTGATTTTCTTGAAAGGCTACTTTTGCGTAGAAAAGAGGAGTCTTCTCAACCGTTAAGAATAATAAATAATCCTGTCGGTGTTGTTGTCGCAAAAACAATAGAGCCGTATGATATAGATCATATGTACGATGATCCTGATAAAATGCCAGGTCTATGTCCAGTATGTCATTATACTATTGAAAAGATTCCAAATCTAGATTATCATACTGCCACAACAAAGGATATCGCTATGACATATGACGGTTTTTTTATTGTGAGAGATAGGTTTAAAAGATTTTGTGATGAACAGGGATATGAGAATTTAACTTTTATTCCTTTAAATAAGTCATCGAAGCATTATTATTTTATGCCCAATGATATCTTTCCTATAGATGTTAAACACACCATTATTGAACACGCTGGGAAACAATGCCCCCAATGTGGAAGGTATCAGTGGGTTGGGACAGGAGGCCATACCTTGTTTAGTAACTGTCATTTTGGATCAGAAGAAGATTTCATAATGCGTTTGAATATTCTTATGGGAGACCGTAACCAAAAATTTGACACAATAATCGTTGGCTTAAAAACAGCGGAGCTGATGAAACAATATGATTTAAAAGGATTTGATTATAGAGATGTTCAATTTCTTGGATAGAGATTAATTACGTCATACAGATAATAGCAAAGAAAATGATAAACTTATTTAAAAAAATATTTGGGGACTCTGCTGATATAACAAAATCCGTGGAACGTATCCCACTACCTCAAACAGAAGAAGAGAAAGAGGTGTTTATGAAGCGCTATTTGGAGACACTCATTAAACATGGTTGGGTGATGGATCCATCGGCATCTGCAAGTTCTGCAGATAAAGCAACGGGAGACTTGGCCGTGCTGGATCCAGACCTTTTGAAATTCCTATTATCATTTAAGACGTTGGGCAATGATTCTGAAGATGCATGGTTTGTCGAATTGGGGACACAGCCTGACAACCTTGCCCCATGGGAGAATCATTTGTTTATCATGGAGAGTAGTGTGATAGAGGATTCTACTATCTCTGTCATCCTGCAAGGTGAAGATAAAGGGAAATTTATATATTGCAACGAAGACATCCATGAAGATGCAGAGGTTGTTGCAGATGATTTCTTCTCGTTTCTGCAACTTCATGCTTATTGCGTAGAACTTGGAAAAGATATAATCAAAAACAATCAATTGTGGCCTTTTGTGTAATCTCAAGAAAGGATACTGGTATTACTTATACAGTTTGATGTAAATAAATGATTCTTTTGTAACTTTGCCATATGAACGTAATGAATAGACGATTGATTTCTTCTTTGGTGCAGTTGGCGGTGCTTTTGCCGATGTTCTTGTTGTCGTCTTTTCAAGCGCATGGAGAGACGTATCTGGACGGCAATGTCATCGTTGTCAGACAGGATGGAGTCTTTACCCCTTACCTTGCCATGACTGACAATCTGGGCAGTTATCTGACGGTCGTGGACAGTCTGGGCAACAAAGTGTTCGATGCCCATTACGATGCTTGGGGAAGACAGCATGATGTGACAGTCAACAGCATCAAGTTGCATCGGGGATACTGCGGGCACGAGATGCTGGATGAGTTCAGGCTCATCAACATGAATGCCCGTCTATATAGCCCTTATGCCGGCCGTTTCCTGGCTCCTGACAATTATGTGCAGGCTCCAGAGAACACACAGAGCTTCAACCGATATTCTTATTGTTTGAACAATCCGCTGAAATATAATGACCCGAGCGGAGAATTTTTCCATCTTGTCGTAGGAGCATTGATAGGCGGAATGATAAATTGGATGATGCATGATTGTCAGTGGAATGCCAAGGGGCTTGGCTATTTGGGCGTAGGTGCTGCAGCGGGCTTTCTGTCTGCAGGAGTTGGTGCAGGTGTCTGTTCTTCGTTGCCAGTAGCAGGAAGCACCGCAGGAGGCTTCTCCGCAGGTTTCTGGGGAACCAGTTCTGCGACTATAGCTACAAGTAGCTTTGTGTCTGGAGCTGCTATCGGAGGAGCTGCTGGTTTTTCTTGCGGTTTTATTACAGGCTTTGGAAATTCACTTGTTGATGGTAATTCTTTCTTCAAATCATTATACAATGGGGGCGTAGACGGCTTGATGGGTGGTGCCACTGCTGGGTTAATAGGAGGATTAGCCAGTGGAATCGAAGCCTCGTTAGATGGAAGACGTTTTTGGGATGGAGCAGATGTCAAAAAATACGTTTTAATCGACCAAAATAATCCAATCGTTGGACAAAGAGGACGCTGGAACTGTGTCGGTGCCACTGGAGAATCTGCGTCAAACCGTCAAATATCGCAAGAGCGCATAAGAGCAATGGAAGATGCTCAACGTTCAATAATTGAAGGAAGATATATTGTAACAAATCCCGACGAACAAGGATTATTAGACGTGAATGCATTTCAAAATATTGCAAAAGAACTTGGTTTACAATATAAGTCAGGAAGCGTTGATAATGTATTAGGTTATATGACTTTTGGAGACAAGGTCGGAATTTCCTACAGTGTAGGTTCTGGCGATGACCGTCATATGGTTCTCATGAATAAACTCACATTGAAAACGACCATGTCTGTAAAGGGGAAGTTAAGTGCTAAATACATATATCAAGTAATGGATCCTGCGGGAGGAGGCCATTATCGGATTATAAACCTTACCAAAGTTCGGAATGGAACTGTATTACGCCTAATAACGCCATACAATGGACCTTTATTTTGAAACGGAGAGGTCTTTTTTATATAACAGCTCTATATAACAGCCTTTCCTTTCGTGGAGTGCTAAGTTTAATTTAAATATATCGATATATGAAAATACTGAAAATAATGCTTCTTGCTTTTGTCTTGTATTTATTCTGTATAGGAGTTTATGCTCAAGAGACAGTTGATATGGTGGCAAAACTAGGTATAAAGGAAGATGTTGAAAAACTTGAATCTCTTGTAGCACGGAAGGTGCAGAAGAATACTTTGTTGAATCAATCCGGGAAATTGAAACAAATTCATGTGTTCAAATTGAAAATTTGTTGTGATGAGAAAAAAATCACAGAGAAGGAATGGTTAGACTATTCGTTTCTTAACTATTTGAGACCAGAATATGTTAGGATTAAAGAAAAAAGATTTGGGTTTAAAAAGAAATATCTTCATGCCTATACTTATCTGGTAAATGCTGATGGGTATAGATTGGATGTCTGTATAGGTGGACGTTTTTATTCATGTGCAAGTGTTATGCCTAAGGAATTATTGTCTGTTGATAAAAATGGTTTCATATTCTTCATGAGCAGTTTAGATTCTAGAAAAACTGGTTACAAATATGTAGTTGTAAAAGATAATCATTTATACGGCTTTGACGATTTTTCTGATTGTAATACTTTGATTCCTTGGAATACTTATATTATGAGTAATGATTGGGAATGAACTACGAATTTTATTTGCCTCTGTGTAATGAGACCTTTCGGGTTACTGAAATTATGGTGCCTGCGGGTGTACCGATTGAGATGAGGGCCTTGTCCCCCAATAATACCGGTGGATATCATCAATATGAGGTTCAACTGCCATTAAAAGTTCAGAAATCTCAGGTAGCACCATGGTTTGGAAAAATAGGGTATGGTGTTCAATACAAGCTTCCTAATAAAGTTGAGGTATTGATGAAACAAGGGTATATTAGATATAGATGATACGTTTATGAATAGAAAAGAATTAATAAAAATTTTGGAACAAGAAGGAATTCCTTCTTGTTGGTATTCATTGTATGGAGAACTATTACCAGACAGAATAGTATTGTACGAAAATTATGGTAAATGGGAAGTTTTTTATTTTGATGAACGTGGAAATAAGCAAATGTTGAGAAAATGCAGTTCGGAGACCTCTGCATGTGAATTCATTCATCATGAATTGGCACTTTTGATGCTTACAAAAGAGGCTGTCATTTTTTCTCAGACACCAGTGTTGTTGCCACAGACGTTAGAATCAATCGGGAAGGTGGATATAGTAGAAGTTGCCACTCATGTTTGGTTTGACTCAATTATTGGGCAAGAAGAATCTTTGCCTGAAGACATTGCCACCATCATATTTGAATTAGAAAAATTGGAAGATAAAAGGTATAAGATTCGCTTTTGGGGTTCAAAAAAAATTATCATATCAAGAGAGGATGTGGACTTTTCTATAGATTATCGACCTTACCACGATTGGATGCTTGTACGATCCGAGAAAAATGAACTTGAATTTGAAGAGGAATACTCCGATATAATAAATAAATGTAAAAATGGCAAAGGGAATGCGTCCTATCGCAATTTCTTTATTGGAAGAACATTTTGTGTTGGTTCCCCAAGCCGAATCCATATTGTGCCATAATATTCCGCAACATCGTACACAACTTAAGAAAACCGTAACAGTTTACAGAGAATGAAATGAAGATTTATAAAGCAGAATCGCAATTCTCAAGTGTTTTATTGCGTACTAAAGATACAAATGTTTTTGAGTATACGTATTATACATGCCCCCAATGTAATTGTAAAGTGCGTTTTTCAGAACACGACTTTCACCGTTACGAATTAAACAGGATGACTAAATACAAAGGAGTTTTTTCTGATTCATTCGTGGAGAAAAATAATTCCTTCTTAGAATTTGAATGTCCTGGATGTAAAATAAAAACCAGAATCTATTTTGCAATTTATTATGGAGACAAGTTCCCAAATGTCAAGATAGGCTCAGTTATAACAGAATGAAAGTATAACAGTTATGAATAAAGTTTTAGTTCTTTTCCCAATTTTGTTACTCTGTATAATATTAACTGAATGCACACCAGAACCTTCAGTTAGTTCGTTTCCTCCAAGGAAATGCACGAAGCTAGATTGCTCAATATAATTATACGACAACAACTTGATTCATCGAACTCACGTTAATTTACGTTGACAGTAGAGTACTTGCAAGAGTCCTCCTTTAGTGTCCCTTTGCTCCTCCTTTAGTGTTCCTTTGCTCCTCCTTTAGTGCTCCTTGCGTTCGCATGACTTCCGCCATCGAAAGTGTACCGTCGCGGTGATATTTGCGCTTGGAACAGACTTCTATGGCATATTTCTTGGCCATAAGATCGAAAAACTTGCAGAATTCATCTGCCATATAGAAAATTTCAGTAACTTTGTCCTCGGTGAGCATAGCGATTATTGTTTGTACCACTTTGAAATTGAGCAATATAAAGGTACAACAATTTTTGCTAACCACCAAATTTATAGACAATTATATTTCATCGAACTCACGTTATTTTATACTCTACAAATGCGTATATTATGGTAATAGTTTTATTTAGAAAGATGAAAATGAATGTTCCAAAAAACGTGGTTATTTTATTTTTATGCTTAATGGCAAGCATGAAGGTTTTTGCTGATGATTCATTCTGCATAGATGGATTTGTGTACTCAATAATGGAAGACCACCGTTCTGTGGCGTTAGCAAGTTATAAAGCCCAGCCAGAGACGGATTATTCCCGTCCGCTTCATGTTGAAGCATCAGTTGTTTTTGAGGGAAAGACCTATCCGGTGAAAAAGATAGATACAAGGGCGTTTCAGAATGTTACAGAAGTACGGGAGATTGTGATAGATGAAGGAATTGAGGACATTGGGAATTATGCCTTTTATGGCTGTACTAATTTGAAGTCTATTTTTATCCCATCTTCAGTTATGGGCATTGGCGAGGGGCTCTTTGGCAGTTGTTACAATCTCACATCTGTAGAGGTCGATCCTGATAACGAAAGCTTAGACTCGCGTGATGGTTCTAATGCTATCATTGATTCGGACTATGACGAGCTCCTTGTTGCTTGCTCATCCACAAGGATTCCTGCTTCAGTAAAGTCGTTGGCTGATTTTTCATTCTATTATTGTAGTGTGATGGAGCAACTGGTCATTCCGGAGGGAGTAAAGGCTATCGGTAATCGCGCTTTCTTTGGGTGCAGCAGCCTTCAATCAATAGTTCTTCCTGAGTCATTGACAGAAATTGGGGGTGAAGCATTTCTTGGATGTAATTCTTTGACTTCAATTGTAATCCCAAAGAATGTGGAATCAATAGCAGATGGTAATATTTTTATGTCATGCAATAGTCTTACATCGGTGGTGGTTGATCCTGCCAATTCAAACTACGATTCTCGGTCCAATTGCAATGGCATTGTTCGCAAGTCGGATTCAACATTGATAGCTTCTTGTCGTTCTACGTCACTTAGCAGGGATATAAGTGTTTTAGGAGACTATTGCTTTGAAGGAACTATTATTCATTCGGTGAATATCCATAGTAATATCGTGTCCATTTCAAGCAATGCATTTGACTGTTGTTATGAAATAGATGAAATAACGGTATCTACAGACAATCCTAATTACGCTTCTGTGAAGGGTTCGAATGCTCTATTGAGTAAGGATGGTAAGATTCTTTTGGTGGGATGTCGTACAACCGTTATTCCGGAAACTGTGGAAACAATTGGGTATAGCGCCTTTGCAGGCCGTTATTCAAAACTTATGCTTCGTATACCAGAGCATGTGAAATCTATAGAAATGGATGCATTCAGAGGTTGCAATGCTATATGTGGAGTCATATTGCCTGCATCATTGCAGTCCCTAGGATCTTCTGCATTTTATGGCTGTGCCAATTTGTCAGTGGTACAGATGTTGGCTCCTGTGACAATCGAAAGTGACACATTTTCGAAATGCTATCACCTCTCTGCTGTAAGTCTTCCAGATGGTTTGCTGAGAATTGACAGAAATGCATTTGAGGACTGCAAAAGTTTAAGACATATTAAGATACCATCATCTGTTACCCAGATAGACAAGACTGCTTTCAAGGGTTGCGATGCACTAGATTATAAATGAAAAAAGTACATATCCCTACATTTTTGGTTCAGACGAATGCAGATTTGACGCACATGTTTTCACCTACTATCACATATCCATAACTTGGCAGTTGCAGGCACACGCCATAGTTCTGAGTGCCTGCTGAAAAAGAAGTGCCCTCTAAAGCTAAGTGTTAACTTTAAAGGGCACTTGATTGGCATATAGATGCTTATCTTATTCTTGTCCTAACATCTGCTCGGTCGCCTTGCAGATGTTGACAACGGTCATCATCGCTTTCTCCAAACTCTGAACGGGGCAGAATTCGTGAGGGCCGTGGAAGTTGAGCCCGCCTGCAAAGATGTTGGGGCAGGGCAGTCCCTTGAAGGAAAGCTGTGCACCATCGGTTCCGCCTCGGATGGCTTTGATTTTAGGCGTCATGCCTGCCTCAGCTATCGCTTGCTTGGCAATGTCGATGATGTGCATCTTGGGTTCCACCATCTCCCTCATATTGTAGTATTGGTCTTTCAGTTCGAGGGTGGCAATGTTGCCGTATTTTTCGTTGATGCTATCGACAACATCCTGCATTTCTGTTTTGCGGCTTTCAAAATACTCGCGGTCGTGGTCGCGGATGATGAAGGAGAGTTGTGCATTCTCCACGCTTCCGCTGATGCTGGTGAGATGGAAGAAGCCTTGGTATTCATCGGTTGTCTCTGGTGTCTCGTCAGCAGGGAGCATGCTGACCAATTCTGTGGCGATGCGGGCTGCATTCACCATCTTGTCTTTGGCGTAGCCTGGATGTACTGAACAACCGTTGATGGTAATCTTTGCTGAAGCTGCATTGAAGTTCTCAAACTCTATTTCGCCCACTTCGCTGCCATCCATCGTGTAAGCGAAGTCACATCCGAATTTCTCTACATCGAAGTGGTGCGCTCCCATTCCGATTTCCTCGTCTGGGTTGAAGCCTACACGAATGGTTCCGTGTTTGATTTCAGGATGTTGCTGCAGATACACCATGGCCTGCACAATTTCGGCGATGCCTGCTTTGTCATCGGCTCCCAGCAGGGTGGTGCCGTCGGTGACGATGAGGTCTTCACCTTTGTGGGCAAGCAGCTCTGGGAATTTGGAGGGAGAGGTGACAATGCCTTCAGACAGCACGATGTCGGCACCGTCGTATTGAGGCACAATGCGTGGTTTGACGTTTTTGCCCGATGCGTCGGGGCTGGTGTCCATGTGGGCAATGAAGCCGATGGTGGGCACCTGCTTCTCTGTGTTGGAAGGCAGGGTGGCATAGAGATAGCCCAGCTCATCAAGTTCAACGTCTTGAAGCCCTTCTCGGATGAGTTCTTCTTTCAGGTATTTGGCAAATACACGCTGCTTCTCTGTGGAGGGCGTGGTGCCTGTTTCTTCAGACGACTGTGTGTCGAAGGAAACATAATTCAGAAATCGTTCTACTATATTCATAACTATTATTCTTCTGAACCAAACATGGGATCCCAGCAAGGCAAGAGGATTGGTTTTTGTTGGCTGGCCTTCAATATTATCTCTGAGGCGTATTTCTTGTTGATGACGAGACGGAACATGTAGTTGTCAAACCACTCGTCAGTCATGATGATGTGTCCGCGGTGTCCGCTGCTGGCTCCCCAAGAGTTCTCGACCTCCCATTTGATGGGCTTGCCGTTCTCGTCGAGGTCAACGGCCTTGAGCGTCATGGCATGGGTGGAGCCAGAGTCGAAGGACTGGATGCGCTGGGCCTTGTTCATGCCAAACTTGGTGCCAAAGATTTCACCATAGTTGTAGTTGGCAAGGTCTGCAATGCCGCGTGAACGGTCCAGGTACTTCACCACATCGCAGGAGAAATACATCATGGTGCTGTCCTTGATGGATGCGATGGCTGCCTCTTTGATGTCCTCCATGGGCACGTTGAGGTATAGCCAGTTGTGTCCATCGTAAGTGTGGCGGTCGTACTGGATTTCATAGGTCTTCCAGTAGTCGCGTGTGGGGTCATTCATCAGCATGATGTAATCGTTCTGCAGGTCGAGATTGATGAACTCCTCATAGAACGAGCGAGGGGTGTATTTTTTAGGAGGATAGACGGTTCTGCCCTCGCTGTCCTTAGGCGCCCATGTGAACTCAGTAACGGGTGTGCCCAGTCCCAATGTGAGCATATGATAGATTTCAGAAAGGTACTTCTCTTTCTGTGCTTGAAGCGTCTTGGCGTTAGCTTTTTTATCGGCACGCAGCGCTAATGCATCTTCACGAAGTTTCTGTTTCAAGAAGGTGGTGAACTGGCTGGTGTTGTTGGATGTGTAGGTCTCTGGCATGACTCCTTTGGGCACAATGCCATATTTTGCCACGAGGTCGGCCACGCCAGTGAATGTGCCGCCGTCGGAAAGTGGGTTCTGGAACAGCCAGATGACGGTCTGGTCATCCATGGGTTTGTTCCGTGTGTCGATGATGGCCTGGAGGAAAAGGTTGGACTTCTCCAGCTGGTCGTAGAAGAAGAGATAGTTCTGTGAGAATTCAATGCCTGTGGGCAGGTTCTGCTCCTTAATCATCTTGGCCCTTAGTACGTTCATTCCTGTGAACAGCCAGCATCTGCCGGATGACTTCTGGTCTGTGATGCCTTTAGAAGGTACCGAATGTGAGAAATATGTGTCTTGCTCCACCATGTTGTCTTGGTTGAGCGCCATGCTGGACACGGGGCCTGCCGCAAGGGCATTCTTGATGGCGATTTCGCTGCCTGTCAATTTGTTGGCCTGCGCGAATCGTGTCAACATTTGGGATGAGATTCCTTGTGCTGATGCAGACAATTGACTGCAGAGACAGGCAAGGATAATCAGTTCTTTTTTCATATCTTTTTTTATGTATTGATTTGTTTTTCAGTGTGTGGAATGTAGGAGGGTATGTTGTGTGTTTCCCTCGTCGGATGCGAAATTAAGGAAAAAACATCGGATGAATGCCATTTATTGTTGAATTATTGCTACCTTTGTATGAATTTAGTCGTTTTTTAATATAATAAATGTGAATGTGTTTCGTTAATGAAGTAATAATGTACGGAACATGTACGAACCGATGGGCTTGAAGAAAGAAAAGGCAGACATAGACGGAATGACGGCAGTTGAGAGGGCGTTGAAACGAGTGGGCGACGTGGTAGGAGCCATCGTGTTGCTGATAGTGCTGTCACCTGTGTTTATATATATATATATGCGCCAGAAGATGAACGCTTCTGGGCCTGTGTTTTATCGTCAAGAGCGAATAGGAAAAGGCGGCAAACCGTTTTATATATATAAGTTCAGAACGATGGTGGTGGATGCGGAGAAGGATGGCGTGCCTCAATTGGAGCAGGCTGATGATCCACGCCTGACGAGCTTTGGCCGTTCGTTGCGTAAGCACCATCTGGATGAGTTGCCACAAATATGGAACGTGCTCAAAGGAGATATGTCATTTGTGGGATATCGCCCAGAACGTAAGTATTTCATAGACCAAATTATGCAGCAGAATGCAGATTATGCCCTGCTGTACCGTACCTGTCCAGGGGTCACGTCGCTGGCCACTATTGAGAATGGCTATACGGACACGATGGAGAAGATGCTCCGCCGCTTGGACATGGATTTGTATTATTTGCGGCATCGTAGTTTGTGGCTTGACATCAAGATTCTAACCAAGACATTGTTTAATATCTAAATCTTTATACAGAAGAAATGAACCTGTCGTTTTTTAAGAAACTGCTATTAATAGCCGGATTTACCATCGTGGTTTCTCCTGTTTGTGCACAGTCCATGTCGGACAATCAGGTGATAGAGTATGTAAAGAAGGAACAGGAGAAGGGAACTTCGCAACAGCAGATTGTGACCAACTTGATGAAGCGTGGCGTTACGACTGACCAGTTGCGGCGCATTCGCAGGAAATATCAGGCAGAACAGCAAACTCTCGGCGCTTCCGACCTGACGGGAAAGAACGCAGGTAAGTCCGAAAGCCGATTGCGTACAGAACAACAGCAGCAAGGCGAACAGTCGCAGATGCGGGATCAATATATGCTGCAGTCGCAGCAGCGCATGCTGAATCGTAATAATGTCACTTGGCAGGACCGGCAGAATGAGATGAGCGATGAGCTGGGTAATATGGGTCTGGACTTTGCTGCAGATGAGGCACCGGTGCGTGACGAGAGCCAGGTGTTCGGACGCAACATCTTCAACAATCAGATGCTGACATTCCAGCCCAACATGAATATGGCGACTCCTGCAAACTACCGGTTGGGAGCAGGTGACGAGGTGATTATCGATGTGTGGGGGGCCTCTCAAGAGACTTTTACAGAGACTATCTCTCCAGATGGAGTGGTGACGATTACGGGTGTGGGACCTTGCAAGATTGGCGGCATGAGTGTGTCTGAGGCAACGGCCTACCTGCGTTCACGTCTTGGGCGCTTCTATTCAGACTCAAGCATCCAGTTGTCAGTGGGCGGAACGCGTAGCATCCAGGTGCAGGTGATGGGTGAGGTGAATGTGCCCGGCACCTACACGCTCAGCTCTCTGTCTTCTGCTTTCAATGCCTTGTATGCTGCTGGTGGTATCAATGATATAGGAACCTTGCGTGGCATTAAGGTGTATCGCCAGGGACGCATGATTTCTACGATAGACGTGTATGATTATCTGTTGAATGGCAATTCTCGAGGCGATGTGCGTCTGAATGACAATGACATCATCGTAGTTGGCCCTTATGACGCACTGGTGGAGATTCACGGCAAGGTGAAGCGTCCGATGTTCTACGAGATGAAGAAGAATGAGAGCCTCTCCACCATCTTGGGCTATTCAGGCGGCTTCACGGGCGATGCCTACAAGAAGAGCATTCGTGTAACGCGCAAGAATGGGGCAGAATACTCGATGCATACGGTGGGCGAGTTTGACTGGAATGGTTTCACGTTGGCTGATGGTGACTCTATCTATGTGGATAGTGTCATCGCTCGCTATTCTAATATGGTGGAAGTTCGTGGTGCTGTGTTCCATAGCGGTATGTATCAGATGGATGGTGGCATAAGCACAGTTCGCGAATTGATTAAAGCTGCTGAAGGATTGCGCGAAGATGCGTTTACAGCACGTGCGGTCATGCACCGTCAGAAGGATGACCTTTCGCTGGAGGTGCTGGCAGTAAATGTGGAAGGCATCATGGCAGGCACTGCGGCAGACATTCCTCTTCGCAAAAATGATGTGCTCTATATCCCGAGCAAGCGTGACATGGATGGCGAGCAGACCCTCTCCATTACAGGTGAAGTACATTATCCTGGCCTCTATGTATATGCAGACAATACGTCGCTTGAGGACCTTGTTCTTCAGGCAGGTGGCTTGACTGATGCGGCTTCGTCCGTGAAAGTGGATGTGTATCGCCGTATTGACGACCCGCACGCTTTGGTGAATGACGAGAATTTGACCGAGACATTCACCTTTGCATTGAAAGATGGTTTTGTGATTGATGGCGAACCAGGCTTTATCCTTCAGCCGTACGATCAGGTAGTGGTGCGTACCAGTCCGACTTATTCATCGCAGAAGAATGTCTCTGTCACAGGTTCTGTGAACTTTTCAGGGCAGTATGCTATGTCTAGCAGAAACTACCGCTTGAGCGATTTGATTAAGGATGCTGGCGGACTCACTTCATTGGGTTATGCCAAAGGCGCTCGATTGGAACGCCGTATGACTGAAGAGGAGCGCCAACAGCAGGAGGCTTCATTGCGTGCTGCACAAATAGCCATGTATGAAGAGGCAATGCAGAATGAAAACAATGACTTCAATCTCTCTCGTGCAGACTCGTTGTTGATCATGAAACTGGATGTGGGCAACATCTTCCCAGTGGCCATCGACCTTGAAAAGGCTGTTGCCAATCCTGGCTGCGAAGAAGATATCGTGTTGCGTGAAGGTGACCGGTTGATAGTTCCACAATATTCTTCCACTGTCAAAATCAGTGGTGACGTGATGTACCCCATCTCGATGAACTATAAGAAGGGTGAATCTCTGAAATATTATATCAAGCATGCAGGCGGCTATGGCGACAATGCGCGCAAGAAGCGTGTATATGCCATCTATATGAATGGTTCGGTAGAGCTGCTTAGCCATACCAGCAACAAGGCCGTTCAGCCTGGATGTACGATTGTGGTGCCATCGAAGAAGCAGAAGAATAAGATGACTACAGCGGAGTATGCCGCAATGGGAACGTCTGCAGCATCCATCGCTACCATGATGGTGACTATCGCTAACATTATGAAGTGATTCGTATAGAACGGGATATTTATGAAACAATATGATTTCCTGATTGTTGGTGCCGGCCTTTTTGGTGCTGTTTCAGCTTATCTTCTGAAGCAGAAGGGCTACTCCGTTCTTCTGATAGATAAACGCAACCACGTTGGCGGCAATGTCTATACAGAGAACGTCAATGGAATCAATGTGCACAAATATGGCGCGCATATCTTCCATACCAGCAATAAGGATGTATGGGACTTCGTGAATAGTTTTGTGCCCTTCAATCGCTACACCAACTCGCCTGTGGCCAATTATCACGGCAAACTCTATAACTTGCCCTTCAATATGAACACCTTCTACCAGATGTGGGGGGTGAAGACTCCTGAAGAGGCTAAGGCAAAGATTGAAGAGCAGAAGAAGGAATACCATATAAATGAGCCAAAGAATCTTGAAGAACAAGCTATCAGTCTGATAGGTAAAGATATCTACGAAACGCTCATTAAGGGATATACGCAGAAGCAGTGGGGCAGGGCATGCACAGAACTTCCAGCCTTTATCATCAAACGTCTCCCGGTCCGTTTCACTTTTGATAATAACTACTTCAATGATAAGTATCAAGGTATCCCAGAAGGTGGCTACACAGCCCTGGTTGAGAAGATGCTTGACGGGTGTGACGTACGTCTTGGTGTTGATTATTTCGAACATAAAGAGGAACTGAATGCACAAGCAAATCGGATCATATACACTGGAGAAATAGATCGCTACTTCAATTACCAGTATGGGCATTTGCAGTATCGCACCGTCTCCTTCGAGACAGAACTGTTGGAAGGTGTCGCCAATTATCAAGGCAATGCCGTAGTTAATTATACGGATGCTGAAACTCCTTATACTCGTATCATCGAGCACAAGCATTTCGAGATGTTTGGCGCAGCTTTGGAAGAGTGCCCCGATACGGTAATATCTCGAGAGTATAGCAAGGAATGGCAACAGGGTGACGAACCTTACTATCCTGTGAATGATGCCCCCAACTCCCAGCTCTATGCTCAGTACAAAGCCCTTGCTGATTCTCAAACCAAAGTCATCTTTGGTGGTCGTTTGGCGGAGTATAAGTATTACGACATGCATAAAGTGATAGAACGGGCGTTTGAGGTGGTGAAGGAGTTGTGAGAAAAAACTTCTTTGACCAGATGATTATTTGACTTTTAATATATACAAAAAGATGGAATCTACGGAGAAAAGGAAAATTATAGATGTGTTGAAGTTGGTACAAACGGTTTGGGGAAAGCGCAAACTTTTCTATAAAGTTTGGGCCTTAACCTTCATACTTTCATGTATTTTGATACTTCCCCAACCACGCTACTATAATTGTGAAGTGAAACTTGCCCCCGAGATGAATGGCGAGGATATAGGAGGTGGCCTTTCCAGTATTGCTTCTTCTTTTGGTTTTAATCTTGGAGGTATGGCAGGGCAAGACGCCATCTATCCAGAGTTATATCCAGAACTCTTTGAAAGTCCGGAATTTGTAGTCGGATTATATGATATCAAGGTCACAACAATGGAGGGTGATGTTACAGCTAATTATTTCACCTACATGAAGAAACACCAGAAGCAAAATCCTCTCATGGCTCCTTTTGGTATTGCGAAAGAATGGGTGAACGGACTCTTTGAAGATGAAGGCACCATCCAACGTGGAACAGGTAGCGTTGACATCAATCCATTCAAGATGAACCGAAAAGACTACGCACTGATGCAAAAGATGATGGATAATATTCATTGTTCAGTTGATAAAAAGACATCAGTCATCACGATTAACGTGACTGATCAAGATCCGTTGGTCTGTGCCACAATGGCTGACAGTGTGAAGTCGCATCTGCAGGCTTTCATTATTCGCTATCGTACGAGCAAAGCAATTGATGATGTGATGCACTACCAGCAGATGCGTGATAGCGCAGAACATGAATATGATATGGCAATGGAAGCTTACAGCCGTTTCTGTGATGCTCACAAGGACATTGTACTACAAAGTTTCCAGAGTGAGCGTGACAAGTTAGAAAGCGAATTGTCTATTAGACAAAACACGTTGGGAGTGATGGAGGCACAACTACAAAGTTCCAAAGTCAAACTTCAGGAGAAGACCCCTGCATTCACAACTTTGAAAAGTGCTACAGTGCCTGTAAAACCAGCAGGCCCTAAACGTATGATTTTTGTACTTGGAATGCTTATCTTCGCTTCTTTAATAACAGTTATTGTTGTGAACTGGAGAAACTTTTTCTCATAATATATAATATCTCGTAATATATAAAAGAGCATGTGATGAGATTCCCGTTTTCCTCTACCATAAATTCTGTGTTGCGTCTTTCTGAGACAAAAGAGAAAATTCTCAGGAACTTGTTTTGGTCTGTGGTAGGGAAAATTGTGACCTTGTTGGGTGGTTTGTTAGTCGGTATTATAGTTGCACGGTATTTAGGTCCAGAAAAATATGGGTTAATGAATTATGTCATAAGTATAGTCACAATATTTATGATTTTTTCTCAGTTTGGATTTGATTTGATTGAAATCCGCGAAGAGTCCAAGAAACCCCATTTGAGAGATTATATCATTGGAACAGTTTTTTATTTACGAATTGCATTGGCATTGATTACGCTGTTGGCAATTGTAATTTATGTTTACACTTGTGAAGGAGACAGCTATGTCAGACTTTTGATTATGATATATTCCATATCAATCATTCTTTCAGCATTCAATGTTGCGAGAAACCATTTTACTGCATTAGTATGGAACGAATACATCGTCAAAACGGAAATTTTTCGTACTCTTGTTGGCATTGCTTTGAAGATTATATTGTTACTGTATCATGCTTCATTGACTTGGTTTGTATTGGCCTTGCTTTTTGATGCATTGCTATTGGCCACAGGATACTTAGTCTCATATAAGAAGAAAATTGATAATCCATTAAAATGGAGATTCAATTCTAAAGTGGCAAGATATTTTATTCAGCAGTCTTTCCCTTTGTTACTTTCTGGAGCAGCAATCATAGTTTATGAGCGTATAGACCAGGTTATGCTTGGAAACATGTTGGATAAAACATGTGTAGGACACTATTCTGTAGCTGTTAGATTTGTGGAGATACTCATATTCATTCCAACCATCATAGCACAAACTGTCAGTCCAATATTGGCAAAACACTATCAAGAAAACAAACAACTGTATAAGAGAAATGCTGAGATTTTTCTGAATATAACTTTATGGATGTCTATTATAGCATCTGTAATTCTCTGTATCATATCATATCCAGTTATAAAACTAACATTTGGCAGTCAGTATCTGCCTGCTGTACCAATACTGTCTATTATGTCTTTCAAGGTAATTGGTGCGGCTTTAGCACAGACCTCCGGACAACTCATTATAATTGAAAAGAGACAGAAATGGGTTTCTTTGAGAAATATCATAGGGTGTATAGTATGCATTATTCTTAATATTATACTAATTGGCAAATATGGAGTCATAGGAGCTGCTATTGTATCTATTATAACCATCTTTGTTTCAGGCTTTATTACAAATTTAATAATATCACCTTATATCCACATATTTAAGATGCAAGTATCATCACTTATCTATGGATGGAAGGACATTGTATATGTTAGACAATTATTAAAATGAAAACATGTAACATTCTTAAGAGGATAAAGGATAGAATACCTTATTCATGGTTATTGCTATATGAGATGTGGGGGTATTGGCGTAGACTATTTAAATACAACGCATCATTTGCAACTGATGATGATATGCAGAAAATGCAATATACATTGCTTCGCGAAAATCATGTTATCGAGAAGGGCATGTCCATGCGTAATCCACGGAAAGGGTTTGGACAGGAGAAGGTTTCTGCACTTATAAAACGACTTCGAAAATATAACACTCTATATGGGAATTCCGATAGGTCGTTTCTTATATATCCCCTCTCAACCATAAAGGCATATATTAAATATCAGCATGAAGATGCTGTTAATATTCCGGACATTGAAGATAAATTCTTAAATCTCTGTCAAGAAGTGGGCATAGATCCTAATGCCTTGATAACAGCTGCTGGTGTATATACGACCGATTCTGGAAATCTGCGAAGAGATGCAATGGGAAACTTTGAGTCACTTTTATATAGTAGACATTCTATACGTTATTTCAAAGAGGAGCTTCCCGCAAAAGAACGAATAGAAAGAGCTTTGGAGTTGGCAGCCCGTACTCCATCAGCTTGCAATAGACAAGCATGGCACACCCATATTTATATGGGTGCCGATAGCCATCGACTCCTGGACATGCAAGGAGGGTGTAATGGATTTGCAGACAACATACATTGTAGTATTGTCGTAACAGCAGACATGAAGGGATTTCTTGATTACGAACCATTCCAATGTTACGTGGATGGTGGTCTATATGCGATGAATCTTATAAATACACTACACTATGAAGGATTAGGGACTATTCCACTTTCATGCGGGTTCTACAGCACAAAGCTGAAGATGATACAGAAGTCATTTGATATTCCCGATAATGAAGTCATGGTAGTTATTATTGGATGTGGTGAGTTGACAGAAGAAGTGAAGATTGCAGCATCCAGCCGTAAAGAAGTATGTAAAACTAATGTATTTCATTAAAAAACATGATACCTCAAAATATACTAGTGGTAAACCAACCTCTTAATAATCGAGGAGATGAAGCCGCACATAGAGCACTAATTCATGGATTGCTCAAATCTTTTCCTGAAGCAAGTATTGTGGTTCTATCGTTCGAAGATCATAATAACTACATTGCCGATTTCATTGTTGACGATTCACGTGTGGAATATAATAGATTCATGTTCAATCGGAGTTACAGGATGCACGATGTACTTGTAGGATCCACTCAGATGGGGTGTACAAAATTCGCGACAAGAATACACCCCCTATTAAGACATTTGCTACCGATATACCAAAAAGCTGATATTGTGGTGTGTGCACCAGGTGGCATATGTATGGGAGGATTCCAGAGCTGGCAACATCTGTTCTTTTTACAATTGGCAAAAGAACTTAATAAAAAGATCATTTATTATTCACGTTCAATAGGACCATTCCCTGAATCCACATGGCTTAATAGGCGTTTCAGAGATGTTTCTTACAACCTTATGAGATATTTCTCTTTCTTATCGTTACGCGATAGGAAATCTGAGATATGGGCAAAAAATATAAGTGTATCATTTATCCCTACTGTTGATACCGCCTTTTTGGAACAGCCTAAAGTTGTTATTCCAGAAAGTATTCGGCAGAATCTGAAGGAGAAATATGTTATCTTTGTGCCTAACCAATTAACGTGGCATTACATGTATAAAGATGTTCCCAATAGTAATGTGGAAGCACTTTTTATTAACACAATGAAGATTCTTCGCAAGGAGTTCCTTGAACATCAGATAGTCATGCTCCCACAGATTTGTTCACTTGGAGATAGGGGTGACTATTCTTTCTTTGTGAAACTCAAAGAGCGGTGTGGTGATGATAATGTCTATGTTGTGCCAGATACGTACGGATCAGATATTCAACAGACAATCATCTCTAAAGCTTCAATGGTTGTAGGGGCAAGATATCATACAATTGTCTTTTCCATCAACAATGAAGTTCCGTTTATGGCCTTTAGCTATGAAGCCAAGATTACAGGGTTATTAGAGGTTCTTGGTATGCAAGACCACTTGATTGACATCACTCAATCCCTAAACGAACAGAAAGAAATTTGTGCTTTGGAAGAGAAAATAGCATCACGTATCAAATATCTAAGAAATCAATCAGTATCCAATAAAAAGGCAATAGACATTGCAGGAAGATGTCTAGATTGCATGAAAGAAACAATACAAAAATTGTAAAGATAATGCAGTTTGTTCCTTTTCTATATTTTACAGTACTATCTTGCTATCTATGGTATAGAAACAAGAATATAGATATAGCTACGTACATGTCCATTTTGTACACTATAACATCATTCTGTGCTGCTATTATTGTTACAGATGGACATCTGGAAGGTAGTGGTATACTTTTTGATGGATGGGAACCTGAATTAAATGTGGTGCCAACATTTTTATATTGTGGCTTGATAACCCTAACTATATTGCCATTTACGTTAATCAAGGTTGACAGATTAACCAACATAATTGACAGTCATCCGATTCTGACTCGATGTTTTGTTGTCATGATTGCAGCGGAAGCCTTACTCAATTTATACATTGTGGCAGATTCAACCGTTAGTATTCTCAGTGGAGACCTCAAGGAGGTGCGAGATATGTTATATAACGATGAGATGTCACCAGCTGATATAAAACTTGAAGGCATGCCTACAATTTTCAAGTTTTTTGATTATACGCTCCATGTTACATTTCTGGCTTTACCTTTGTTTTTTTATTACTCATGTATAAAAAAATACTCTTTATGGTTTACAGCTCCATTATTATTGATATCCGTCAGTCCTATTATTAGAGCATTGCAAACCGCTGATAGAACAGAATTGGTCAATTATGGAATTATGTTTGGCTATTGTCTCGTTTTCTGTAAAAATATAATAACCAAAAAGATAAAATGGTTCATCTCACTAATTGGTTTGCCTATAGTTGCTATTGCGTCAATATATCTTGTCGCAGTAACAGCGGCTCGCTTTGATGACACGGATGAGGGAAGCAGTGGAAGTGTCTTGCAGTATGCGGGACAGCCATATCTGAATTTTTGCTATTTTTATGAGAACCATAACGAATCACTAATTTATATGCAGCGAGAATTCCCGATTCTTTCGCATGTATGTTTTAAACAAGAGTACAGTGATGTGAAGGCTGAAAGAACAGCAAAAGAAGGCTTTTTCATAGGAGTGTTTGCAACACATATAGGTTCCTGGATTCTTGACGTAGGGAAAATGGGGGCGATATTGATTTCTGTTGGCTTCTCCATTTTGGTGACACTGGTTATTTACAGATATGATAGAACCTCGTTTGACCTGGGTGACGCTCTATTTTTATTTGTACTAGCCAATATCCCATTATTTGGAATCTTTTACTATAGATTCCATAGTTTTACTATCGCATTACAATATCTATTTGCAGGATTGATGTTTCTTATTTACAAACTACGCTTTATATTTAGCACAAAAAATCAGCAGTGATGAAATTCTCAATAACAATACCAGCATACAAGTCAAAATTTCTATATGACGCAATAAGTAGCATTTTATACCAAACTTATAATGACTGGGAACTCATTATTGTTGATGATTGTTCGCCAGAGAATTTGTATGATATAACAGCTCCTTTCCTCAGGGATTCAAGAGTGCGTTACTATCGGAATGAACAGAATTGTGGCGCAATAAATGTTGTGGATAATTGGAACAAATGCCTGTCATATTGTACTGGTGACTATGTTATTTGTATGGGAGATGACGATCTACTATTGCCATGTTGTTTGGAAACTTATAAAGATCTCATAGAAAAATATCCAGACTTGTATGTATATCATTCACGTGCTGAAATAATAGATGAATGTGGCAAGCTGATGACCCTTCAAGAGCCAAGGCCTGAATGGGAATCTGTTGTATCACTGATTTGGAATCGGTGGTCTTCAAGACATTTGCAGTTTATTGGTGACTTCTGTTATAGTGTCACTTATCTGAAATCTGTAGGTGGTTATTATAAATTACCGTTAGCATGGGGAAGCGACGATATCACAGCAATTCTTGCTAGTCGTGAAAGAGGTATTGCAAACACGCAAGTCATTGGCTTCCAATACCGACAGAATTCACAGACTATTACCAGTTCCAAAGGCAATTCTAAACTGAAAATCCTGACACGTCTGGAGCAATTACGATTTTACCGCACGTTTCTCGATGAAATGGCACAACAATCAAATCTCTCTGAAACAGATGTGAAGTATTTAAAGACTATTGAAAATGTCAAAAGCAAATATTTTTTCGGTGCTTTAGATAATGACTGTCCCAACTTCATCAAAGGAAATCCATTACGACTTCTTTGGTGCTATCGAACACTAAAACCTCTCTCTTATTCCATTGGAACATATATAAAATGGTATATCAAAAGTATTGTGTGATAAATATTTTCAAGCTTGTCTTATGAAAAAGAATCTACTATACATTACTTTCCATCGTCTTTCTGACAATAACGGAGGTTGTAACGCATCAAAGGGGTTTATGCGTTGCTTTGCAGCCCTTTATGACAATTGCTCCATTATATATCCACATTTTGAAGGAGAAACAGATGCATACATACCATCAAGCTTCCGACTCTATCCAATGTACGACAAACGTACAAAAGTGAAAAAGCTGTTCGATATGTACAGAGGGGTAACCAGTGGACTGTACTATCATGTCAGAGAGCACTTGAAAACTCACAAGTATCATACAATAGTCATTGATCACAGCTTTACAGGAACGGGACTCTGCAAGTATCTTCGTACTACAGGAGCGTACATTATCACTATACATCATAATGTTGAACGGGACTACCTACGCGACAATGGAAATGAGCGGCCTCTATTTTATCGCTATCCATTCCTGTACTATTCGAAAAGAGCAGAAAGGCAATGCCTACAATACAGTCATCTTAATCTGACTGTGACAAATAGAGATGCGGAGACATTTCGTTCGTGGTATCCAGAACAAAACATACAGCATTGGGGAATTTTTGAGTATAAAAAAATAGAGAACAAAACGTTCACCCCCAAAGAAAATCGTATGACCTTTATTATAACAGGTTCGCTGTATTTTAGACAATCATTGGTACCCATCGTGGATTTCATACAGTATTATTGGCCCTTGGTAATAGCCATTCACCCAGAGTCAACACTCTTGATTGCAGGAAGGAAGCCTTCCCAAGAGCTGATAAATCTTTGCGGTGATGACCGTAATATCAAGATAATTGCAAATCCGGAGGATATGGCTGTTGTTGTGAGTAAAGCCAATTACTACATCTGTCCTATATACACGGGAAGTGGCCTAAAGCTACGCAATTGGGACGGATTGAAACAAGGATTGCCGATTCTTTGTCATGAGCGGTCGGCGGCAGGCTACGAGGTGTTTGAAAAAAGAAAGTATCTTTTCTCCTATCATGACGACAAAACATTCATGGAGTCCCTCAATAGCCTTTTATCAAACAAGATAGCCCCCGAAGATATATATGCAGCATACAGAGAAGTGTTCTCCTTGGATACAGGTATCGAGAAACTGCATGACATTCTTGTTTATGAACATATCATTTGATGCATAATACGTAATGAATATCACAATTATAACAGAAGTACTCCCATGGCCTTTGAATACGGGAGGTGCACAGGCGCAATTCAACATGATTGATTCTTTGCGCCACCAGAACCACTTTACCATCATCTGTATCGAGAACTCAATGAACAAGATTGAGAGCATGAACGAATTGCAAGCGATGTGGCCAGAAGTGAAAATCGTGATGTATCCCCTTTGGAGACAATTATTGTATCCTAAATTTTTGAAAGATAAAATAGAACGAGCCTTAAAACTTAAATTCACTCCTGACGACACACGGTTCAAGGTTCAGCGCATACTTAAACCTTATGGGATATGGTACTCGAAGGACTTTGTTAATTTTGTAAATGAAATAATAGATAGAGAATCTACGGATGTTATTCAGGTGGAGTTCTTTGCATGTCTGCACATGGTGAATTATCTGCCCACCTCTATCCGCAAGATATTCATACATCACGAACTTCGATACATTCGTAACGAGCGTCAAACAAGTTCATTTCAGCTGACTGTTCTCGAAGAAGAACAGCTGAAGCAGACTAAAAGACAAGAAATAGAAGATCTTCAGAAATACGATGCAATAGTAACGCTGACACAAAAAGATAAGGATTTTCTCAAGTCTGAGGGAGTCATGGTTCCAATATATGTGTCGCCAGCTGCAGTACAAACCACCTCACTTCCATATCAGAAATGGAATGGCAAACTTTCATTTGTAGGCGGTTATGTGCATGGCCCGAACAAAGAAGGTCTGGATTGGTATATAGAACACGTCATTCCGTTGCTTGGCGACAATGCACCCATGCTTGACATTGTTGGCAAAGGATGGCCAGAGAAATACAGTCATTCGAAAATCAATATAATAGGTTTTGTGCCCAATCTGCCTGAGGCAATTCATGGCTCAATCATGATTGTTCCCATTCTTTCAGGTAGTGGTATGAGAATGAAAATAATAGAAGCAATGGCTCTGAGCATGCCCATCATTACTACTTCTGTTGGGGTTGAGGGCATCAAGTTGATTGATAAGGAGTCTTGTCTAATTGCAGACGAGCCCAAGGATTTTGCAGAGGCGATTAATTACCTTGTAACCCATCCGGAAAAATGTCAATCACTGGGAGAGAGAGCCAATAACGTATTCCGTCAATATTACTCTATAGAAGTCTTATCTGGTATTAGGAACAAGGTTTACAGTCAGTTTTTTCTTCAGTAATCATGATATCTGTTTGCATTGCTACATACAACGGGGAACGTTACATCAAAGAACAAATAGTGTCTATACTTTCCCAAATAAAGAAAAGTGATGAAATCATCATCTCTGATGATGGCTCCACTGACAATACGCTTAAAGTGATACAATCTATAGGTGCACCCAATATCAAGCTTTATCATAATGTAAAGGAACATGGTTATACGCCTAATTTCGAGAATGCACTAAAGCAGGCCAAGGGAGATTACGTCTTTTTTGCAGATCAAGACGATATCTGGGCGCCAGAAAAAGTAAGTGTCATGATGAGCTATTTGCAACGATATGATATGGTCATATCGGATGCCGACATTATTAATGCTGAAGGACAGAAAATATCTGATTCGTATTTTAAGGAACGTGGCTCAAAGGCGGGCTTTTGGAACAACTTGGTGCGCTTCTCGTTCTTGGGATGTAGCATGGCCTTTCGAAAAGAAATACTGAAAAGGGCTCTTCCTTTTCCTCCTAATCATACATTATGCACACACGATAATTGGTTAGGCATTGTTGCAATGTCCTACTATCGAACCATTGTTATCAATGACAAACTTTTCCATTATCGTCGTCATACGACCAACACTTCTGCGGGAGGATTGTTGCCGACAACCACTTTCTTCTTCAAATTGCGCTACCGATTGTATCTTATCTTGTGGCTGATAAGACACAAATAGGGAGATACAAGCACCCTTGTCCTGTTGGGTTGGTTGGATGGTGCCGTAAACTATTGTTACATCCTCAGTTCAAATATCTTATAGAAGTATTTCATACAAATCATTAAGGAATTGGTGTAGATGCCATTTTCGCGGCATGCACGTACATCGTCCTTGATGATTTGACACCGGCTTTGGATGTCACGAGTACTGGCTCCCCCTGTCCGCATGGTAACGAAATCCATGGGGAGGTAACGTGCATTGATGTGATGCACCCAAAACATTCGTACCATCATGTCGTAATCAGAGCCAATTTTGTAGTTGGTCTTATAGAGGCCGACTTTCTGGTATATGATTTTGCGGCAGTAGAAAGATGGGTGAGCGGGCATCATGCCAAAACGTAGCCACTTGGGACGAAAGTGTTTGGAACTATAATAGCGAACACATTTGTTGGGTTCTCCGTCTCGGATGAAGTGTATGTCTCCATAGACTGCATCAAGTGCCGGCTCGTTAAATGCTGCTATGATTCGTTCAATGACATCATGGGTGGTGTAATAGTCGTCAGAATTCAAAGTGCCAATCACGTCACCCGTAGCCATTGCAATGCCCTTGTTCATGGCATCATAAATGCCATGGTCTTTTTCGGAAATCCATTTCATTCTTCCATTGAAGATTGGCTCAAAGTGTTTGATAATATCTAGGGTGCCATCCGTGGAGGCTCCGTCTACAATGATATATTCTATGTCGCGATGGGTTTGGTCGAGCACAGATTGGATTGTGTCTGCTAATGTCTTGGCGCTGTTGTATGTTACTGTGATGATGGAAACCTTCACCTTTGAACGCATTTTGTTTTGTTGTGATATATACTCATTGAGTTGTATATTCAAACTCACAACAGTCCAAACGAATATTGAATAAATGGCAATATCGATTCCAATGATGTAAGTTGTTTCAAGTCCTCCTTCGTACAGTCCGTAATTGATGAGGCAGATGGAGATGAAAAGAGTGATAATGACAGCAAGGGTTTGGCGCATATCAAGCCCCATCTGCATTATGCGATGATGCAGGTGGGTTTTATCAGGTTCAAACATGGCTTTGCCGTTAAACTTACGCCATAATGCCACACGAATGGCATCAATACAAGGGATGAAAACAAGGGTGAAGGAGATAAGGAGGGATTCCTCACGATAAGGGAAACCAATAGGCTCTTGTGACATCTGGTACTTGATGGCCAGATATGCGATGACGTATCCGAGGAATAGGCTGCCAGAATCGCCCATGAAGGTCTTAAGGCTTCCTACCTTACCATACATGTTAAAGAAGAAGAAGGCGAGAGTGGCGCCAGCGAGGCTGATGCTGATAAGAGAGAAGAGATATGCTTCGAGCTGGAAGTACAGATATGCAAATGATCCTAAGATGAGACATGCGAGCCCAGAAGCGAGTCCATCGATGCCGTCTATCAGATTCATTGCATTGACGATGAGCAGAATGATGAAAACGGTGAGAGGGTAGCCCACCCAGATAGGGATGTTGTAGATTCCGAACAATCCGTGCAGGTTGCTAATCATCAGGTTGCAGAGCGGGAATAACAGGGCAGCGATGGTTTGAATGATGAACTTATGGGAGGCTTTCAAACCTTTCAAATCATCAATGATGCCTATCAGATAAATGAGGATGGAACCTACCACCATCATCACGTTGGAAATACCTATTTCAAAGTCTTTGTTTATGCCTTGATACATAATTAACAGCGTGATGACCATTCCCACACTTAAAGATGGCATGAAAAGTGTACCGCCTAGTCTTGGAATGGCATGCTTATGCACTTTGCGCGCATTGGGCAAATCATAAATTCCATTTGTGTTGCACATCTTCACAACAAATGGAGTCCCAATCAATGAAAAGATGAGACTGATAGTAAAGGCTGTAATAATATAGGTATAGTTTAGCATCATATAATTTAACTTTCCCTAATTCGTAAAACGTGAAAACTTGTTATTTATTGTGGAAATGTGAAACTATTTTATTAATAATTGAAAAACAATCAGGTTGCCCTTACGCAGTTGTTGGATGCTTAGGGTGTGTTATGTGTGTGCGGTAATTTACTGTTCAGTGGAACATTCTAAGGTAAAACTTCCAACTCCTCACTCCTTGCTATTGTCTTTTTAAACTTCCATAAGCGTAGCGAATTTCATGAGCTGATCGGTGCTTAGGCGAGCAAGCTCGTAGTCCTTCCATTTTTGCTTCCTATTTTACTTCCGAAACTTAAGTGTATTATTACTGTTCTGGGTCAGTATTTTCGAAAGTGAAGTCTGAAGGATTCATTCTTCAGCGTCATGTTTCCGCTGCTGAGATTTTCGAACGTGAATGTGTCTTCTGTTCCCAAAATGCCATACGGAGTGAACTGTTCGATATCTTCAATGGGCTCCAATTCTGCTTTTATTATAACACGATATGGGCTGTGGATGGTCAAGCGGTCTCCCTTCTTCTCGAATCGGAAGAGAATGATGAGATTGTTGTTGTCAATGTCTCTAACTTGCAATATATGGTTTTGTACCGCCCAATAAATATAGCTGCTCGACATGTCGCATGTGCCGCCTGTAGAGAGTGTGTCTATTTGGCGTAGCTGCCAGTTCCCGTCCAATGCTCCATTGTCCGTCATCTCCAGCTCACAGGAAGTGAGTATGAGGCTTATGATAATATAGATTAGTTTTTTCATGCCACTTTTTAATGTTCCAATCTTACGGTGATGCACCCTCCGGTGTTGTTGCCCAATAACGCTCCACGGTCAAATCCGATTGCTGCACCCACACTTGCTCCTTTATAGATGCGATGTGCATCATACATGGCCTCAATTCCTATGCTAACATTGTGTTTGGGATTGATATAGGGCCAATCATATGTGCCGAGTCCTTCTTGCCATGAAATGCGTAGGCGATAATGAAGTTCGTCTGTCGGTTGCCCGGCAAGTCCCATGTGCCAAGCTGTAAAACGATTGCATTCGAATTTAAGATGATGGTCTGTATTGTAGATGGGGGAAACATACAAAGGGTTGCCCAATGTTTGTCCCCAGTGTTGCCAACCGGGTTCGAGGCTGTTGTTGTAATAATTGTCAATGCCGGCCATCTGGTCTGTGATGTATTCATTGCGATCGTTGTAAATAGGACCACTCTGATAACGTGTGTAGATGTATTCTACTACAGCATCTGTCAGCCATGTACACCGTTTGAAGTGTATGTCAAATCCTAGCATGATGTCCTTGAGGGGATAGACTAAGAAGCGATTCTTCTTTTTCTTCATTCGTCCATTTTCGTAGGCGTATCCATCGTAGTTGATATGGAACATGGCCGAGTGGTCTTCGAAGAAATGGTCTGCATACAGCCCCAATCGGACATTCTTTGTGTCATAGTTAAGTCGTGCCACCCAACTACCTAACATATTGCCTTCGTTGTTCTTGATGATGCCGTCATTAGAGTCTGAGCCTCCCCCAATGAAAGCGTGCCAAAATGCGGATAAATCCCTACCATTATGTTGAAATTCATTGCTGCCGCGTAGGTAATGTTTGCTTCCGAATTGAGACGCCAATTCTAATCCGGCTTCTGCGGTGAAAGGTTTGTCTTTTTTGCCTATCCGTAAATATCCGGCCTTGGTGTGCATCAGTACATTTTGGTCGTAATCAGTCAGACCCTGGGTGAAGTTCCGTTGAAAGCGATTGTCTGTGTACATGCCCCATGCTATGTGTCCCTTGAATGACAAAAAGCCCTTGGTACCAGGGATCTCCCAATAGTCGGGCAGAGATAGACGTACTTCAGGGTAGGGGCGGGCATTGATACCGAAGGTTTGTGAACCGCTGCTCAACTCATTGTTCTTTAGTTGCATGGGCTGTTGCTTCTGACCAATGGTGAGCTCTCCTCTCAGCCAGCGTACATCTGCATAAAGTTGTTGTACAACGAAGTCGCTCGTGTAGTTGGCAGGTACTACGAAATCTGCCCCATATCCGATGTCCCAACGACGTGTGGAGTCATTTGTGGTGCTGCGAGAGAGCCCACCTCGCACATAGCCAGAATTTCGTTCCACTGATGAAAGGCCATACTTGTTGGCTGTGAGCCAGAAGGGGGCATGACTTCCATCGGAAAGAGTTCCTGAAGTTTCGGCAAAAAAGGTAACACCTTTGCCCAAATCTGGCGATTGGGCAAAGGTGCTTAAACTTATCGTTATGAACAATGTAAAAAGGGACTTTTTCATTGTCTTTGTATGTGGGTGGTTGTTATTTTGCGAAGGCGACAGCGCGAGTTTCGCGGATAACAGTAATTTTAACTTGGCCAGGATAGGTCATTTCGTCCTGAATCTTCTTGGCGATGTCTGCACTGAGTGCATCAATGTCCTTATCGGAAATCTTGTCGGCACCAACAATGACGCGGAGCTCGCGACCTGCCTGAATGGCATAAGTCTTAGTAACACCGGGGTAGCTGGCTGCCAAATTCTCGAGGTCATTGAGACGCTTGATGTATGCTTCGACGATTTCGCGACGTGCACCAGGACGTGCACCACTGATAGCGTCGCACACCTGTACGATAGGAGCAAGCAGAGTCGTCATCTCCATTTCATCGTGGTGAGCACCAATGGCGTTGCAAATGTCGGGCTTTTCTTTATACTTCTCGGCAATCTGTGCGCCATAAAGTGCGTGAGGAATTTCCAATTGCTCGTCTGGCACCTTGCCTATATCGTGCAAAAGGCCTGCACGGCGAGCTTTCTTCGGATTGAGACCTAATTCTGCAGCCATGACAGCGCAGAGGTTGGCTGTTTCGCGTGCATGTTGCAAGAGGTTCTGTCCGTAAGATGAACGATATTTCATTTTACCTACAATGCGAATCAGTTCAGGATGCAGGCCATGAATACCGAGGTCGATTGTTGTGCGTTTACCTGTCTCGATAATCTCTTCTTCAATTTGCTTCTTTACTTTAGCGACAACTTCCTCGATGCGTGCAGGGTGAATGCGTCCGTCGGCAACCAACTGGTGGAGAGCCAGGCGGCAAATCTCACGGCGTACGGGGTCGAAGGCACTTATGACAATTGCTTCCGGTGTGTCATCCACAACAATCTCTGTGCCAGTTGCTGCTTCAAGAGCACGGATGTTACGGCCTTCACGACCAATGACGCGGCCTTTCACTTCGTCAGAATCTATGTGGAATACGCTGACAGAGTTCTCAACGGCAGTTTCACTTGCAACACGCTGGATGGACTGGATGACAATTTTCTTAGCCTCCTTGTTGGCTGTCATCTTGGCTTCATCCATGATCTCATTGATGTATTGCTGGGCTTGGGTCTTGGCCTCGTCTTTGAGCGATTCGATGAGTGACTCGCGTGCCTCTTCTGTAGTAAGTCCAGAGATAGCCTCTAGCTTGGAACGCTGGTCGACTATCAGTGCGTCCAGCTTCTCTTGCTGCTTGGAAAGATTGTTACGCTGAGACTCAATGTCATTCATCTTTTTCTGTACTTCTTCGTGCTGTTGATTGAGTGTCAGTTCGCGCTGTTTGAGTTTGTTCTCAAACGACTGCATTTTCTGATTGCGTTGATTGGCTTCCTTATCGAGTTCTGCTTTGCGATTCAAGAATTTCTCTTTCAACTCCAACTGCTTCTTCTCTTTAAGGGTTTCAGCTTCAATCTGGGCTTCTTTGATAATCTGATTGTACTTTTGTTTGATGATATAGCGGAATAGTACAAATCCTATTACTCCACCTATAATCAAGCAACCAACCGCAATGCTTATTGCTAATATGATATCCATTTGTTTAGTTTGTTTTTTAGTTATACAAAAAGGCACAATCAAGTTCTTCACACGATGTGTTATGTGAATACCTGAAATTGTGCCGTAAAGTTCTTGCTAGGGGTAACAGCTTTGGAACACTATTTTATATGTGGTGTGTAGAGCTGTTACAGGATTTATTTGATTTCAAGTGTGTCGAGTTCTTGCTCGAGGTCATGCATCATTTCAACATAGGGCTGTGTGTCAAGTCTGTCTGTCGCTTTAACTGCCTCTACGGCAGTATTTAACATGGCCATTGCATAATAGTACTTTTCATTTGGCATCTGTGGGTACATGTCGCGTAAACGCTGAATGCGGCGCTGGATGGCAGATGCTGCGTCACGATAGATCTTTTCCTCATCGGGTGATGAAACCTGAAGAGGAAGCCGGATACCTTCAATGGTGACGTTGAGACTCAGTTTATCTGTCATGCTTTTGTACTATTATTAGGTTAGCGTTTCTTACGTCTATAATATATTATATAGGAGGGAATTCGCTTAGCCTTCTATATCACTACCATTTTCCTCTTCGGAGCTGGCGGATAAGATATTGATACACTTGTTAATCTCTCGAACCAAACGGCTGATTTTCATCTTCGATTCCTTGATGTCGGCATCGCTGACTTCAATCATTTTGGCCAATTTCAGATTGTTGTAATCGTTCTGGCTTTGTGCCAAAGAGGCTTTTAGCTTTCGGATTTCTTCATCCCTGTTCTCTAATTCTGTATAGAGATCAGCATTTTCTTGCTTTAGCACACGGAATTGAGCAATGGCTTGACGGACCTTTGCTTCAAAATTCTTCATTGACTGTCTTTCTTCTGCTGTCATGAGGTGTGTGCTTTTAACACGGATGATACAACAATTTTATGCAAATATATGCATTTGATAGAATAGTACCAACCTTTTTGTCTTTTTTTTCTCGTGAGATGTGGAAAAAGATGAGAAGGAGGTGCTTTTTGTGCCGATTGTCAGCGTTCTATCTTCTTACTTTTTCATTTTGGCTTCAGCTTTTGCTACTTCTTCATTAGAAGGCGTAGGTTCTTTCTTTGCCAAAGTGATAAGGTTGTATACATATTCCTGTATCCAAGCTTCACTGAAACCGAGCATTTGCTGGTATTTGCGTACTGAGAAGACGGCCTTGGTCGTGCTACCGTCGTTCCAGGAATCCTTGGTGAGAATGTCATGGACGGTGCTGTCGGTCACTTTCTTAAAGAGCTTCTTCAAGAATCCTGGAATTCGGAACTTCCATTTTAGTTGGTTTCCAATCAGCATCATCAAGTCTTGTGTGAATCCTTGGAAGAGATAAAGGTATCGGCTTACATCATTTTGGGTACGACATCCTTTTTTGATGCTGAGATCTATTTCTTTGAAGAAATTGTCGCTGATGCCATAAAGGTCCTGAAGCATTTTGGCACATGCCTTTTTCTCTCCTAATCCTAACCTGTTGTTGACGGTGGCCACATGGAGTGTGCGCTTAAAAGTAAGAAGGTCAGGAAGGGCAGCTAAGTTCGAAATGCCCAGATTCGCTGCCAAAACGCTTTGGAAGTACACGCGAATCAAAGTCATGAAATCTTCCATGCCGCCTATGTTTTCCTTTTGCTTCTTTTTGAAAATATCTAATAAAGCCATTTGTATATATTAATGTATGGATGAAATTGCTTTTGTCTGTCGTTCCTATGTCCGAAATGGATGGAAAACCACAAATTATATAATTATTTGTGTGCAAAGGTACACAAAAAAGCGAGACAAGAGGGCTTTTTATAGCTGTTTTTTTGATAAAGAGATTTTTTCATGCCTTCAAAATGGTAAATATGAAAATTAATCTATAACTTTGCATGAAGAAATTAAAGGAATAAAAGGTTGCATAAGCCTGTAAATCATATATCCAATGAAGGTAATTAATTTTGCGAAACAAAACACGATCATTAATCAATATGTAGCGGAATTGCGTGATGTGAAAGTTCAAAATGATCGTGCTCGTTTTAGGTATAACTTGGCTCGCATAGGTCAGATGATGGCTTATGAGATCAGTAAAACATTGAAGTATTCTGAGAAAAGCGTTCAAACGCCATTGGCGATGGCAAAGGCGGTTACTCCGGACAATGAGATAGTACTGTCCACTATATTCCGTGCGGGACTACCGTTCCATCAGGGCTTCCTTGATGTCTTTGACCATGCTGGTAATGCCTTCGTGTCTGCATATCGCTACTATAAAGATAAAGAATGCAAGAATGTGGGAATTAAAATAGAATATATAGCATCGCCCGATTTGAAAGATAAAACTCTTATCATAGCCGACCCTATGTTGGCCACAGGGGGAAGCTCGGAGCTGGCCTATCATGCATTCTGTACCAAGGGAGTTCCTGCAACTGTGCATTTGTGTTGCGTTATTGCCGCTCAGAAAGGCGTTGATTTCATAAAAAAGGCGTTTGCGGATTATGATAATGTTACATTGTGGTGCGCTGCAATTGACCCGGAATTGGATGGGCAATGTTACATTGTTCCTGGTTTAGGGGATGCGGGAGACCTCGCTTACGGTGATAAACTTTAGTATTAACTAAATATTTTACAATGGACCCAGATAGTTATCCGGCGGACAACAGTGGCCGCCTTGCAACTTTTTTGGTAAAAGAAATAATTAACGATTCAACAGCATCATGGACCCTCAGATAACACTTATGTTAATTTACATGTTGCTGTCGTTGATCATCTCGGCACTATGCTCTGTGCTCGAAGCAACAATACTTTCCACCCCAATGTCGTATATAACTACGCTTGAGGCACAAAATGCTAGAGGGTGGCAGCGTTTAAAGCAATACAAAGCAAATATAGACCGGCCGATTTCCGCAATCCTCATAGTCAATACAATTGCGAATACTGTGGGTGCGTCACTTGTTGGCTCTCAAGCGGCAGGCTATGCAGCAACACATTATGCGGCATCGGATGAAACGAGTCTGTTCGTGGGTACTGTTTCCGGTATTTTTACATTTCTGATATTAGTTTTCTCTGAAATAGTACCTAAAACAATCGGATCTACATATTGGCGTAAATTAGCAATCCCAGCTAGCCGCATCATTCATGTGTATGTGCTGATTACTTATGTGCTTGTGCTCTTGTTAGAGAAAGTCACTCATGTCCTCGGCTCTTCTTCTGCTCAAGAATCCTTGACACGTGATGAGGTTGCTGCAATGGTGACAGTGGGTACGGAAGAAGGTGTGTTGGAAAAGAAAGAAAACCGAATGATCCAGAATCTTTTGAAGTTGGATAGTGTGGCTGCGCACGAGATTATGACTCCGAGTGTTGTGGTGAGTATGGCAGAAGAGGGCATGACACTTCGTGAATTCTATCAAGATGAAGAGTTTAAGAATTTCTCTCGTATCCCCGTATATAAGGGTGAAGAAAGCGATTATATCACAGGCTATGTGCTTCGTCAGGAGATTCTGGAACGATTGGCTGAAGATAAATTTGATACACGGCTGAGCGAATTGGCGCGTCCAATACTTTCTTTCTCTGAAGATGAAGATGTTTCTACTATTTGGGAGAAACTTCTGGAAAAGAAAGAGCATATCTCAATTATAATAGATGAGTATGGGACGCTTCGTGGCATTGTGACACTCGAAGATGTGATTGAAACAATGCTGGGCTTTGAAATTGTGGATGAGAAGGACGAGGTTGTGGATATGCAGGAATTGGCCAAGGCTCAATGGAAACAAATGCAAAAAGAGCAGCACAAATAGGGGTGCAGTGTTCCCTATATGTGCTCTTCTCTGTGTTCTTCTTTAATGCTGGTAGGTTTGCTCGTAAATGCCGAATAGCTTTGCCTTATAGTATCGTATAGGCTTGCCTTATAGCTCAGTTGTGTTTAGCTAACAAGCCAATATGGGTACGAGAGCATAATTGTTGATTCCGTTAAGGGACGTATTAATAAAAAAGAACATCTTCTATTACTTGCGCGTTTACTTTGCGATTAAGGCGCTGGGCAATGGCACGATGTTCAAGAAGAAGGTTCTGTTTGATGGCGGGTGAAGTGATGTGAACGTGCAGAGTCTGGTTCTTGATGAAAATATTGTCCGTGTGTTGAGCGATATATTCTCCCATTACTTCAGGCCAAGCTTGTATTAGTCTGTATTGGTTATAGGGCGTTTCTATACCATTGATTCGCATGAACTGTTGGATGACAGAATCAATTCGTTCAGTGTTACTCTTTTTCATAAGATATCATCTTTTATCGGGTATAGTGTGCTATGCGCAGATTTGGCCACTTTCTACATGAAAAATCTTGTAGTTACCTTGGGAACGCTCTAGGATTTTGTCCAGATGCTCTCGGTTTGTGTCTGTGATAAAGATCTGCCCAAAGGCATCACTGGAGACAATGTCTACGATTTGCTCTACACGTTGTGCGTCCAGCTTGTCGAAAATGTCATCTAGTAATAGGAGTGGGGTAGTCTTGCTTCCTGTACGCTTGAGAAAGTCGAATTGAGCAAGCTTAAGTGCTAACATGTAGGTTTTGTTCTGTCCCTGTGATCCTTCCCGCTTGATGGAATAGCCGTTGAGGGTCATTTCTAACTCATCTTTATGGATTCCGTGTAAGGAATAGCCCATAATTCGGTCTTTAGCGCGGTCGCGTTGGATAATTTGAAGCAGTGCCCCACGCTGGCAGTGGCTTGTATAGCAAAGTCCGATTTCTTCGTTGCCGTTAGAAATGAGTTGGTAGAAATGTTGGAATACGGGTGTAAATTCTTCTATGAAAGCATTCCGTTTCTGATAAATGCGCTCTCCATTTTCGGCCATCATCTCTTCGAACAAAGAGAGAATTTCGGGTTGGGGCTCTTCTTCGGCTTTGAGTAGAGCGTTGCGCTGTTGCAATGCTTTATTGTAGGCGCTGAGAGCAGTTAGGTATTCAGGGTCATATTGTGAAATGACAATGTCCATTAGGCGGCGGCGTTCTTCGCTGCCTCCACTAATAATGACAGAATCATTAGGAGAGGCAATGATGAGAGGAAGTAACCCGATGTGCTCTGCCATTCGTTTGTATTCTTTTTTATTTCGTTTTACATGCTTTTTCTGATGAAGTTTCAATCCGATGGATATTTCTTCTTCAGTGCCATTCAAATCATAAATGCCTTGTACCATCATCAATTCTTCGCCATGGCGTATGTTCATCGAATCAATGGAATTAGCAGTGCTTTTGGTGAGGGATAAAAAGTGGATGGCATCAAGCACGTTAGTTTTTCCTTCACCATTATGCCCTACGAAGCAATTGATTTTGGGCGAGAACGTCAATTCTGCTGTAGCAATGTTTCTGTAGTTGAGTATGGTCAATTTTTTTAAAATCATGCGACAAAGTTAGGAAAAATAATTAGTGGACACAAATAATTTTTTGTTCATGGTGCGTAAATCTCAATAATTTTTTATCTTTGCACTTGAAACGTGAAGATGATGCGTATGCGGTAGTGGCTCAGTTGGTAGAGCATTGGCTTCCCAAGCCGAGGGTCGCGGGTTCGAGTCCCGTCTACCGCTCACAAGATGTTATTCGACCGTCATCAAGAAGGGGATGTGTCTATTTTGACACATCCCCTCGTTTAAAACATAGAAGAGGGGGTAATATGCTATTCATGACATTAATCATCGTGGCAGTCCTGCTGATTGGCTTCATATTGATGAGCACAGAGCAGATGCATCACATCAATCGTGCAACAGTTGCAATGGTGTGTGGCGTGATTACTTGGGTAATTTACATGCTGAATGGTGGCGATTTTGTCCATTTGATGCATGGCATGGAATATCAGGAGTTCTTGGCTGGTGGAAACTCAACTGCTGATGGACTGAAATTCTTTGTGGCTGAACATGTTGTGACTAAATATATTATAGAGGCATGTTCTGTGATTCTTTTTTTGATAGCCACTAACACTATTGTGGAGGTGATGCACAACAATGGTGTGTTCGATGCGTTGATTTACTGGCTTCGGATGCGTAATAGCCGCCTGTTTTTATGGGTTATTTCATTGCTTACGTTTGCCATATCTGCCAACGTGGATAACTTGACTACTGTAGTGCTGATGATGAGCATCATTTCTCAAATTGTGCGCAATTCCCATCAACGCGTCATCTATGCATGCTCTATTTTGGTGTCGGCATGTATGGGCGGGTGCTTTACAGCTATTGGTGACATGACTTCGCTGATGCTGTGGGTTCGAGGTGCAATCACACCATCGGCTTATGCTGCAGGGCTTTTCCCACCGGCGATTGTTACTGTGTGCGTATTTAATGCATTACTAGGAATGCGACTCCATGGTCGTGTTGAAATTTTTTCTGTGATTTCTCGATATCATGGCGATGACTCATATTGGTCTAGCTGGCAGAAGGCAACATTGTTGATTCTTGGTATCGTTGGACTTTGGTTTATCCCATCCTTCCATTACATCACAAAACTCCCACCATTCTTGGGCTCATTGTCTGTATTGGCACTCATATGGGCGGTAGAAGGACTTTTCAACCTAGAGAGAAATGGTAATGTGTTGATGGTTCAACGCCATTATTTTCGCAACACGGAATTCATAGGCATGCGTCTTATTCTGTATTTTCTGGGTGTTTCTCTAGGCGTTGGTGCATTGGCAGAATGTGGCGCATTGGATTATGTAGGCATATGGCTGGAGGGCTATGTAGACAACGTGTACATATATGGATTAGTTGTTGGTGTATTATCATCTATTTTAGATAATGTTCCATTGGTAATGGCGGGCATGAATTTGTTCCACATTGATATGGCACTGGACTCTACTTCTGAATTTGCCCAAAACGGAATCTATTGGCAGCTTCTATCATACTGTTGTGCATGTGGAGGGTGCCTCCTGTTTGTTGGTTCGATGGCAGGGCAGGCAATGTTGGAAGTCGAGCGAATTCGTTTCAAATGGTATATTCGCCATTATTTGTGGCGTGCTCTAGTCGCATGGATGGTTGGTCTTGCTGTGTTTTGGCTTATTCATTAATGTGAGCAAGTATGTACCCTGTTGAGATATGTTGGTGTTGTTAAATTATGATAAAGAGATTCTGTTTGTCAGATGAATGACTTGTTGACTATATTGGGACCTACGGCATGTGGGAAGACGGCTTTTGCTGCACGGCTTGCATATGATATGGATGGAGAGATTATCAGTGCGGATAGCCGTCAAGTGTATCGTGGCATGGATATAGGAACCGGCAAGGACTTGGCTGATTATGTGATAGATGGGAAATCAATACCATATCATTTAATTGATATAGCAGAGGCGGGGACACGCTATAATGTGTACGAATGGCAACAAGGTTTTTTGGATGCCTATGGCATTATAACGGATAAAGGTCGGCTCCCTATATTATGCGGAGGTACAGGTATGTACATTGAGAGTGTTATCAAAGGCTATGAATTTGATGGACGGACTTTCCCTAAATTTCAATCGTTGATTATCGGATTGGATATAAGTCGTGAGGCACGAAGAGAGAAGATTAGTCGTAGGCTTCGTGCGCGTTTGGATGAAGGGATGGTGAAAGAAGTACAGGGCTTGATTGATCGAGGTGTTTCAACAGAAAGGCTCATTAGATATGGCTTGGAATATAAATATGTCACATTGTATTTGTTGGGGCAATTGAAGTATGATGAAATGGTTTCTCTGTTAGAGATTGCAATCCACCAGTTTGCTAAGAGACAGATGACGTGGTTTCGTGGAATGGAAGAGCGTCGAGGCATTCAAATTCATTGGCTTGATGTTGAAATGCCACTAGAGGAACGTGTACAGAAAGTAAAAGAATTATGGCAGAAGCAAATCGCATAGGTGTTATCTATAGTCCTCATTCGGGATGGGATCGTTCACAGAAACGTTGGCAGCTTATCCGGCAGTACATGGAACAGAAAGGCGTTCTTTTTGACTTTGTTCAGTCGGAAGCCTCTGGCTCTGTGGAGCGATTGACCAAGATGATGTGTGATAATGGTTATAGAACCATTGCTGTAGTGGGGGGAGACGGTGCTCTAAATTGTGCCGTAAATGCGATAATGCAATCGCGAGAAACACTGCCAGAAGATTTTGCGTTTGCGGTAATCCCCAATGGCATTGGTAATGATTTCTCTCGCTTTTGGGGCGTCTCTACTGATGACTACAAGCGGGTGGTGGATGGCCTTATAGCAAGGAACCTCCGTAAAGTGGATGTTGGATGTTGTACATATCAAGATGAGCAAATCCCTCAACGCCGGTATTTCTTGAACTGTGTTAATGTCGGTTTAGGAGCGCGTTTGATAAAAACGACGTATGATGCAGCCTATATCATTGGATCTCGCCGCCTTTCGATAATTTCTGCGCTTATTAATCGTATTTTTGAGCGTAAGCAGTTTACTATGTCAATGAAGATAGAAACGGAGGAAATAGAAGGGAAATATATGTCTATGTGTGTGGGCAATTGCTTGGGCTATGGGCAAACACCTAATTCTGTTCCTTATAATGGACTGCTAGACGTTTCTCTGATTACGCGTCCTAAATGGTGGCAACTATTTGAAGGCTTTTGGCTATTGGGCAAAGGCCGTTTCCTGAACTATAAAAATGTCCATCCTTATCGTGCGCGTCAAATTGTTGTGAATGACGTGGATAAGGCTTTGGTCTCGCTTGATGGTATAGTACTCCATGCTAAAGCTCCTGCTCCTATGCGAGTGACAATTGAACGAGATGCGCTCAATTTTGTGGTCCCAGCACTATAAAAGGGGATTCTATCCGATTTTGCTAATTCGTTCAAGGCTTTCTCCATCGATGATTTTTATCTTTTTCCCATCAATGGCAATGATTTTCTCTTGAGCGAAAGCTGATAGCGTTCGAATCGCGTTTGATGTGGTCATGTTTGACATGTTTGCAAGGTCTTCGCGCGAAAGGTATATGGATAGAGTTGCACCATCTTCTTCCAGACCGTAGTTGTCTCGTAAAAAAATGAGCGATTCGGCTAATCTTCCTCGAATGTGCTTTTGAGTAAGGTTTACGGTGCGTTGGTCCGAATTTCCTACTTCAATAGCAAGTAGCTTGATGAAGAACATGGCAAATTCACTGTTCTCCATTATCCATTTCTCAATCATTTCGATTGGAATAAGACAGACTGTGCTGGTCTCGAATGCCGCGGCAGATGTTACGTAATTTTGGTTGGCAAAATGTGCTCGATATCCGAAATATTCAACAGGCTTGATGACACGAATGATTTGAGTGCGCCCACTTATGCCATCCTTGTAGATTTTCACCTTTCCGTGAATTAGGCAATGCAGCATCTGCGGTACTTCTCCTTCTTGATAAAGTGCCTCATTCTTTTTGAATGTTTGAATGGCCATGCAGTGGCGTAGCTCCTCTTGTTGAGTGGGGGAGAGGATCTGCATGATGTCCTGAAGGCTTTCAACCGCATCAGTCAAGATAATGGAATCTCTTTTTTTCATTATTGCCCTTTTCTTGTTAGTTTTGCAAAGGTACGTACAAGTTGTTAATTAAACAAAACTTTCCTTCTTTTTTCTGCTATATAGCATGTTTTGCGCCTTTTGAAATGACGTAAACGTTTTTTTTTGAAAAAAAAATGGGGAAAGGTTGTGTACACGGAAAAATGTTCCTAAATTTGAACGTTGAAAACTAACGCTAAAATCGAGAGAAGTAACAATAATACCTTAAAATACAACTATGAGTTATTTACGTTTTGATAAAGCTCTGATGGCTAACCTGCCTGAGTCTCTGCCTAAAGAGATTCTGCGCACGAATAGGTCAGGTGCGTATTCATGTTCATCCATTGTGGATTGTAATACGCGTAAATATCACGGTTTGTTGGTAGTTCCGGTTCCTGAACTGGATGATGAAAATCATGTTCTTTTGTCTTCATTAGATGAGACCGTCATTCAGCATGGGGCTCAGTTTAATCTTGGCCTTCATAAATATTCGGGTAACGTATATAGTCCTAATGGACATAAATACATTCGTTCGTGCGAATGGGAGAAACTTCCAACAACAATTTACCGTGTAGGTGGTGTGATATTGAAGAAAGAAAAGGTCTTCCAGCATTTTGAAAACCGGATACTGATTCGTTACACATTACTTGATGCCCATTCTGTCACAACATTGCGCTTGCGCCCATTCTTGGCATTCCGTAGTGTAGAGGAATGTACGCACGAAAATGCGGGAGCAAATAGGCATTATGATGTAATCGACAATGGTATTAAGACCCGCCTATATCCTGGCTATCCAGAGCTGATGATGCAGCTCAATAAGAAGAATGAGTTTGTCTTTGAACCAAATTGGTATCGTGGCATTGAATATCAGAAGGAACAGGAATTAGGTTATGACTACAAAGAGGACTTGTATGTCCCAGGCTATTTCGAATTCAACATCAAGAAGGGCGAAAGTGTGGTCTTTGCGGCTGGATTGAGTGAACTGAAGTCAACGCAGTTGAAGAAAATTTTCGACTATGAGTATGACGTGCATGCTCCTCGTACCAACTTCCAGACGTGTCTTGTTAATGCTGCCCACCAGTTTCATTACGAGCGGGATGGCGAGACTTATATCATAGCAGGATACCCTTGGTTCAAGTGTCGGGCACGTGACATGTTTGTGTCTCTTCCTGGTTTGACGCTTGCCATTGATGAGGTCTCATACTATGAGAAGTGTATGAAGACTGCCGAAAAAGCTATTCAGGATTTCATCGGCGGCAAAAAGTCATCCATTAAGATGTTTGAGATGGATAAACCAGATGTTTTGCTGTGGGCTGTTTGGTGTATTCAGCAGTATGCTCGTCTGGTGGATGCAGATGTTGCACGCGATAAATATGGCAAGCTGGTAGGTTTAATTGTCGATTACATTAAGTCTGGTCAGCATCCTAATTTGCAGTTGCATGAGAATGGTTTGCTTTTTACCGATGGACGTGAACACGCAGTTACGTGGATGAATTCCGAAGTAAATGGCTCACCTGTCGTTCCGCGTTCAGGCTATGTGGTTGAAATCAATGCTCTTTGGTATAATGCTCTGTGCTTCAACGCAGAGATGCTGACGTCTGCTAATCGAACAGCGGAAGCAGAGGTATATACACAGTTAGCAGAGGTTACTGGCCGCTCATTCAAGGACACATTCTTGAATGAACATGGGTACTTGCTTGACTATGTGGATGAAGGATACATCTCATGGTCAGTCCGTCCTAATATGCTGATTGCTTCATCGTTAGAGTATAGTCCGTTGACAATACCTGAGCGAAAGAAGATTTTTGATATTTGCACGAAAGAGCTGCTGACCCCTAAGGGCATACGCTCTCTCTCTCCGAAGTCTGGTGGATATAACCCTATCTATGCAGGCGGACAGGTTCAACGTGACTCTGCATATCATCAGGGAACCGTATGGCCATGGCTCTCGGGCTTCTATTTGGAAACATGCCTGAAAATCTATAAACGTAGTGCACTTTCATGGGTGGACCGTTGTTTTATTGGCTTGGAAGAAGAGATGAACTACCACTGTATAGGCACACTCCCCGAATTGTTTGATGGAAATCCACCATTCAGCGGACGTGGAGCTCTTTCCTTTGCCATGAATGTAGCTGCGGTGTTGCGTGTCAACAAGGTTCTTTCTAAATTCTATAATTATTAAAGCGGAGGACAGAAGATATGAAAGTTTTAATGTTTGGTTGGGAATTCCCTCCTAAAATATATGGTGGACTTGCAGTCGCTTCTTATGGCATCACCAAGGGGATGATTGAAGGTCAGCCTGACGCTGAAATAACCTTTTGCCTTCCTAAGCCCTGTGGAGAAGAAGAGAAGTTCTTGCGCATCATCGGCATGAATCAGGTACCTATTGTATATCGTGGTCACGACTACAATTATGTGAAGAGTCGTATTCCTGACTACATGACACCTGAAGAATATTATAATTTCCGTGATCATATCTATGCCGACTTCTCATATATGAATGTGAACGACATGGGATGTATGGAATTTGCTGGTGGATATCCTGGCAATCTTCATGATGAGATCAACAATTTCTCTATTATCGCAGGTGTGGTGGCTCGTTCAGAACAGTTCGACATCATCCACGCTCACGATTGGCTCACATATCCAGCAGGCGTTCATGCCAAGATGGTGAGTGGTAAGCCTTTGTGCATCCATGTGCATGCAACAGACTTCGACCGTTCTCGTGGCAAAGTGAATCCAACTGTATATTCTATTGAGAAGAATGGTATGGATCATGCTGACTGCATTATGTGCGTGTCTGAACTGACACGTCAGACGGTTATTCGTGAATACCACCAAGATCCTCGTAAGTGCTTTGCTATGCATAATGCGGTGTATCCACTTCCGCAAGAGTATTTGGATATTCCCCGTGTTGATCATGGCAAAGAGAAGGTCGTTACTTTCCTAGGGCGCATTACGATGCAGAAAGGTCCTGAGTACTTCATTGAGGCGGCCGACTTGGTTTGCAAGCGTTCTAAGAATATCCGTTTCTGTTTTGCTGGTTCTGGTGACAAATATTGGGAGATGGTCGACTTGGCCGCTGCTAAAGGCATTGCAGACCGTGTTCATTTCCCAGGCTTCCAGCGTGGAAAACAAGTGTATGAGTGTTATAAAGCATCCGATGTGTTCGTGATGCCTTCCGTTTCAGAACCTTTCGGCATTGCACCACTTGAGGCGATGCAGTGCGGCACGCCCTCTATCATCTCTAAACAATCTGGGTGTGGAGAGATTCTTGATAAGGTGATAAAAGTAGATTACTGGGATATCAACGCAATGGCGGATGCCATTTACTCCCTTTGTACCAACGACGGCCTACACAAGTATTTGCAAGAAGAGGGCTTGAAGGAGGTTGCTGAAATCACATGGGAGAAAGTAGGCCACCGCATCCGTAAGCTTTATGACCAGTGCATATACAACGGAGGATTTATACATTGAACATTAATTGGTTATAGGGTCGTTGGTGATTGAGGCAGTAAGAACCTCCGAGAATCATTCCTCCCGTAGCCCCAAAACCTCAAATAATATGAAAAAGATTTGTCTTTATTTTGAGATTCACCAGATAATTCATCTCAAGCGTTACCGTTTCTTTGATATCGGTCGTGACCATTATTACTATGACGACTATGAGAATGAACGCTCTATCAATGATATAGCAGAACGTAGTTATGTTCCTGCATTGCAGACACTTCTTCAAATGTGTAAGGACTATCCGGAGTTTAAGGTAGCCTTCTCTCTGTCAGGTGTCGGACTGGAACAGTTGGAACTCCATGCTCCTCAAGTGCTGGACTTGCTTCGAGAGATTAACTCAACAGGTCAAGCGGAGTTCTTGTGTGAGCCATATAGTCACGGACTTGCCTCTTTGGCGAATGAGGAGAGTTTTGCCAATGAGGTGAAACGTATGAGTGACACGATTAAGGAGATGTTTGGCAAACGCCCTACAGTATTCCGCAACTCATCACTCATCTACAACGACGAGATAGGTGCTCAAGTGGCAAGCATGGGTTTCAAAGGTATGATTACAGAAGGAGCCAAGCAGGTGTTAGGATGGAAATCTCCTCACTATCTATATCATTGCGCGAGCGACCCACGTTTGAAGCTTTTGTTGCGTGACATTAAGTTGTCAGAGGACATCACAGAGCGTTTCTCACGCCAGGACTGGTCTGAATTCCCATTGTTTGCTGACAAATGGGTAGATTGGATTGCCAACACTCCAGAGGGTGAGGACATCATCAATATCTTTGGTGAGTTGGTTACTTTCGGTATTCTGCAACCTCTCTCCAGCAACATCTTGGAATTCTTGAAAGCCATTCCGGCTCTTGCAAAAGAGCGAGGCATTGGTTTTGCACATCCGTCAGAGCTGTGCGAAGAGAAGAGTGTGGGTGCCATTGAAGTGCCTTACAACATCTCTTGGGTGGACGAAGAGCGTGACACTTCATGCTGGTTAGGCAATGTCATGCAGCGTGAGGCATTCAATAAACTATACAGTATTGCTGACCGTGTGCGTGTCTCTGGCGACCGTCGTATCCAGAAGGACTGGGATTCTTTGCAAGCATCCAACAACTTCCGTTTCATGACCACCAAGCCGGGTTATCAGTATCGTGGCATATACGACAGTCCATATGATGCATTCACCAACTACATGAACATCTTGGGCGATTTCATCTCTCGCGTCAATAACCTCTATGGTGGAGCCGATAATGAAGAGATTGACGGTCTTATCACCATGATTAAGAATCAGGGAGATGAGCTTGCTGCCAAAGACAAAGAGATTGAGCGCCTGCGCAAGAAGTTGGAAAAGTACAATCCAACGGGACAGGTGGAGAAGAAACCAGCCAAGAAAGTGGCTCCTGTCAAGAAGGCAGCGCCAAAGGCAGAGACAACTTCTGAGAAAGCCGCTCCAGCTAAGAAAGCATCAGCAAAAAAGAAGTAACGAAATTTGTATGAATCTCAACGCTTCGTGCGTCCAATCAACAATGAACATTTGAGAAGTACGCCCATTGGTGGGCGTACTTTTTTCCGTTGAAGCACTTTCCTTTATTCAGAGCGGATTTGCTTCACAGAACAGAACAATTGATATGAAGCTTTTAATAGAAAAGATTAAACTTGCCTTGCAGAAACGTACGGGTTCTGCACAACAGAAAAAGAATCATGCTTCATGGGTGGCAAAGGGGTATCGGAAAGAACCTAAGGTGACATTCATCTTGCAGTCGCACGATAAGAGTCTGCAGATATGCCACGTGTTGCCCAAGCTGCGCCAATATGATAATGCGGAAATCATTGTTATCGATGACGGCTCCAAGTCTGAGCATACGATGCGTCTTGCCGCTGCACTAACTGGCGCTAATGAGTTCTTGCTTCGTGCTAACGACCTGTTTGAGAATGTTACTTATGATAAAGCCATCCGATTGGCGAACGGTCGGTATATTGCTTTGATGCAGGATGATGATGATTTTGAAGGCATAGGATGGGTGGAGAAGGCTGTTGAATTGTTTGAGCAGCATCCTCGAATGGCTATTCTTGGGGGTAAAGGTGGACTGGACATTGCTTTCGAGTCCGACAAGATGTGGGCGCATGGAGGAGCATCGCAATCGCAGGGTGACTTCTGCTTTGTCACAGCAGTCAATCGTGCTCCTATGTGGATAAACAAAGAGCTGTATGCTCAACATCTGCATCATATAGACTTCCGTTTTGCTCCGTTCCAGTTTGATGACTATGAGCTTTGTGCACGCACTTGGCTCAGCGGATTGCAAGTGGGTTGGTACGATGCCGGTTTCCAAAGTCTTACTGCTGGTGGCATGCGCTTGTGGAACAACGATTTTACGAAGGAGCAAGCTCTGCTTAATGGAAAATTGCTCTATCAGTTATATGCTGATAAGCAGGACGAGATTCGTCGCTTGGTTTCGGACAGCAACCAACAATAGAAGAGCGTGTCGCTTTGGTTTTCATGGCACCTCATTCCGGACCGAGAAATGTGCTGCTACCGCTGTTGGTAAATGCTGACAGGAAAAGTACATATAGGATAGCTCCGTAGTCGTCAAAAACGGTGTGAGTCACACCGGTACCATCGGTCTGAGTCACACCGGCACTATCGGTGTGACTCAGACCGAAAAAGTGGCTTCGGGTGCGTACAAATAGAACAAAACAAAAGGGGGCGAGTTCGATGAACTCGCCCCCTTTTATTGTATGGGTGGAATAGTTACAAAGGGAGAGACTGGCTGTGATAGTCCACTAGTCCCTCGAGCGGTGACTGGAGGGTGTGGCCTATGGTGAATCCGCATCGTTGGGCAGCTTCTGCAAGTTCTTCGTGATAGTGGTATGCGATGCTGCCGACAAAATGGACTGTCGATGCAATTTCTCCGCTGTTTCCCATGCTCTGTATTAAGGGGACGATGTTGCGGTGGAAGAACTGGGTGAAACAATCAATGAGGAGAGCGTGGATGGCTGGATGCTCTCGGTGGCGTGCACAGAAGGGGCTGAGCGAGGCCAAGTAGCGATTGGGGAGGGGAGTGCGATAGACGCGCTGGATGATGTTAGCTTGAGTCTCGTGGGTTTCGTCGAAGAACAGCTGACACACGTCTTGCGGTAGTTGCTGTTTGAAAATATCGCCAACCATCCGTTTGCCGATGTATGCTCCGCTGCCTTCATCGCCCAGAATGTAGCCAAGGGCAGGGATGCCAGCGTGCAACTGCTCTCCGTCATAGTAACAGGAATTGCTGCCTGTGCCGAGAATGCAGACGATGCCAGCATCGCGTCCACAAGCTCCTCGTGCGGCTCCAAGCATATCACTTGCCACATGAATCTGGGCCGTAGCACTCACGCTCTTCTTGAGACAAGAAGCTACGATGGGGGCTTTTTCGGGGGTGCATCCTGCTCCATAGAAATAGATTGCTGAGAGTTGCTGTTCTCCTGTGACAGATGATTCTTTGTGTCTTAGTGTCAAAAGGTTTGGCATCAGCTCCTTGCGTAGAATTTCACATATGGTTTCCTCGTCTTGCTGAAAGGGGTTAATGCCTTGGGTGTAAATGATATTGTTGCCATCTTCGGCCAGGCACCATGCGGTCTTGGTCGAGCCGCTATCTGCGATTAGAGTCATTATTATTGTGATATTTTTTACAAATATACTTTTTTCTGTCCTCATGTAAATCACTTTCTGGAGGTTTTTTGTGAAAAGATGTTGCGATTCGAATGAAAAACATTAATTTTGCATAAAAATTCGAATATCAGGAGTACTAATTTATTGAGCAGAGATGAGTATGCAGCTGAACCCTAACGACAATCTCGTAATTATGGCAGGCGGTGTGGGCAGTCGTTTTTGGCCCATGAGCACAACAGAGTGTCCGAAACAGTTTATTGACGTGTTTGGCACAGGACGCACGTTTATACAGATGACATATGACCGCTTTAGGGGCATCATTGCACCCGAGAATGTGTGGGTGGTTACTTCACAGCGCTATGCAGACACCGTGGCTGAGCAGTTGCCTGATATTCCCAAAGGAAATATTTTGTTGGAACCTTGCCGACGCAACACGGCGCCTTGCATTGCCTACGTGAGCTGGCGCATCAAGGCGAAGAATCCGAAGGCAAATCTGGTCATTACACCTTCAGACCATTTGGTGACGGATGTAATAGAGTTTCAGCGTGTCATTTCTTCAGCTTTGAACTTCACAGCCGAGACTGATGCTATCGTTACGTTAGGAATGAACCCAACGCGCCCCGAGACTGGATATGGCTACATTCAGGCAGATTTGCAAGAGCCATCTTTGCGCAATAGGGAAATCTTCCGTGTGGATTCTTTTAAGGAGAAGCCCGATTATCAGACAGCTGTCAAGTATTTGAAGAGCAAGGAGTTCTTCTGGAATTCAGGCATCTTTATCTGGAATGTAGGCACCATCGTGAACTCACTCCGTATTTACGAACCAGAAATTTCTCGGATTTTTGAGGACTTGTTGCCTGTGTATGGAACCGATAAGGAACAGGCAGCGATTGACAAGCATTTCCCTGAGTGCCCAAGCATCTCTATTGACTATGCTGTGATGGAGCGCGCAGACGAAATCTTTGTGTTCCCAGCCGATTTCGGATGGAGTGATGTGGGAACATGGGGCTCACTTCACACATTGGCAGAAAAAGATTCTCAGGGAAATAACGTGATAGGTTCTAACGTGAAGCTATATGAGACACGTGACTGTGTGGTGCATGTCACAGAGGAAAAGCGTGTTGTAATTCAAGGATTGGAAGGGTATATTGTGGCTGAGAAGGACGACACCTTGCTGATTTGTAAATTGGAAGAAGAGCAACGCATCAAGGAGTTCTCTGCCGAATAAGATTGTAAGAAGGTATGTCGCAACTTCTTCGGAGCAGCCTCTTGGCGATAATGGTATCAGTGTCTTTTGTATCTATGAGAGCAGAAGACACTGATTCTGTTGTAATAGAGAATACTCCCAAGTTCATCTATTCTGTGGGTGGAAGTGCCGGCATGAACCATCTAATCAATATTAAAATACGCGGTGAACAGTTAGTTAAGCGCGGATGGGGCGCTAACTATTCACTCTTTATGAATGCGCAGGCGAACCCCTTGGACACGGCCATCAGTGTATATGACCGCGTGTTCGGATTTCCTACGCTGGAAGCAGGTGTTCAATTGCTTGACTATAGCCATACACGTTTGCACACGCAGAACACGCCTTACCAGTCACGAGTCGGTTATGTGTGGACAGCGTATATTGCCTTCCGCCGTGACATCTATCGCAATCGAAAATGGTCATTCGGCTATGCCTTAGAGAACGGTCTTGCTTTGTGCTCTCGGCCATACAACCCTCATTCTAACCTCGACAACGATTTTATTGGTCAGCACCTTGCCCTTTATTTTGGATGTGGTGTGCAGGCTGCTTATCGCATTGCACCTCCTGTGGAATTAGGCTTGTGCTTTGAGTACAAGCACGCGTCGAATGGTGCCACCGACCGTCCTAACAAAGGTTCCAATAGTTATGGACTGACTTTGCGTGGACGCTGCGACTTGAATCGCCCTGCTAACGACTTGGGGCTTACATATCATGAGAGACTGCTGCAGTTGCAGCGCTTTAAGCGTCCTCTGCATGAACCATACATGTATCTTGATATTGATGCCTCTGTGGGATTCCGCACGCTTTATGAAGAGTGGCTTTTGCAGCGTGAGCACATGACGGACGCAGAGCGAAAGCAAGATGGAAAACTCGGTCTTCACACAGTTTGGAGCACAGGACTCACGACAATGGTTCGCTACAATCAAGTGCACGCATCCGGTTTGGGATTAGAGTATTCTTTTGCGGGCTATTTATCGCGCTCCTCAAAAATCGAACGCCAGTGTGGCGTCACCACTAATTATCGCCATAGTAAGCATACGCTGTACATTTTTGGTCATCATGAAGTATTTTATAAGCAGCTTTCATTGCCTATGTCTGTCGGAACCTACCTGTTCCGCCAGCATGGATGGGTGGGCGCTAAGTATGAGCCTTGGTTAGTAGAGACGATAGGCATTCGCTATTATCCCAAATTCTTCAAGCCCTTCTACATTGGCTACAATGTGAAAGCTAATATGGGCAAGGCCTATGCGATGGAACTGAAAGTGGGTATGCATGCTGGACACTGGAACCTGAGGAAAAAGGGAAAGTGAAGAATGGCGGCCGCGCAAGATGAGGCGTCAAACAACAAAGAAGAGGGTGAACCCAAATGGATTCACCCTCTTCTTTGTTGTTTGACGAGTTACATCAATCTTTGTCGATTTATGCCTCAGCAGGTGCTTCTGTAGCCTCTTCTGCAGGAGCTTCAACCTCAGCTTCAGCCTCTGCCTGAGCAGCTGCAGCAGCCTTCTTCTCAGCGATCTTAGCAGCGAGAGCTTCGTTGGCCTTCTTCTCAGCAGCGAGACGAGCCTTCTTGTCAGCAACCTTATCTGCAGCAGCCTTGTCAGCAGCCTTCTGTGCCTTAGCGTCCTTCTCTGCCTTCCATGCAGAGAACTTAGTTTCAGCAGCAGCTTCGTCGAAAGCGCCCTTCTTTACACCACCGAGGAGGTGCTTCTTCATGTATACGCCTTCTTCAGAAAGGATGTTGCGAACGGTGTCAGTTGGCTGAGCACCAACGAGCACCCAGTAGAGCGCGCGTTCAAAGTTCAAATCGATTGTTGCAGGATTGGTGTTAGGATTGTATGTACCAATCTTCTCGATAAAGCGACCATCGCGTGGTGCCTGTGCATTAGCAATCACGATGCTATAGAACGCATAGTTCTTGCGACCGTGACGTTGCAAACGGATTTTTGTTGCCATTTTGCAATGAAAAATGTTTAATTGTTAATGATTGTGTCGCCATCCCGTGACGACGTGAACTCTGTCACTAACTCGTAATGACGGTGCAAAGTTACGCTTTTTTCTTTTCTTTTTTAGGAAAAACACAAATCTTTTCATCTTTTCGAGTGTTTTTTGTGTTTTTCTTTTTGGGATAGGATTTAAATTAGTACTTTTGCCATGTTGAATTGTAAAGTCAACTTTGCAATTTGTCAGCAAATGAAGGAATCTTCATACCAAACGTATATGTAGTCTATTATCATGAGTGAAAAAATAGAGCATCAGGGCGTTGTCGCGTCTGTAGAAGGGCCTCATGTGAGGGTTAACATCCTCCAGGTGTCTGCTTGCAGTAGTTGTCAGGCACGCGCCTTATGCTCATCAAGCGAAAGCAAGGAAAAAATAATAGATGTCTATGAGCAAGGTGCCTCACAGAAGTATCAGGTGGGACAGCGTGTGAGTGTGTGCGGCACGTTGAGCATGGGCAAACAAGCAGTTCATCTGGCGTTCGGTCTCCCGCTGCTGCTCACAATTGTGTGGATGCTGGTGGCGATGGTGTGGTTGCGCCTGAATGATCTGGTGTCTGTTGGAGTCTTGATTCTATTACAGGCTGCCTATTTTTACACATTATATATAAATAAAGGCCGGCTGGCTCGGCGTTTTGCCTTCTGGATAGAGTAGGGAGGATGCAGTCAATGCAACGTGTGCGGTGTGTGTAATGTTTACTAACTTTTGAACATCTTAAATAAACTAAACTAAATAAACATTTTATGGATTTTCAAGTAATTCTGATTGCTGTGATTGCTTTGGCCGTTTTGGGCTTCGTGCTTGCACTGTTGCTCTTCGTGGTGTCAAAGCGGTTTGCAGTGAAGGAAGACCCCCGAATCGGTCAGGTGCTTGAGGTGCTGCCAGGCGCCAATTGCGGTGGCTGCGGCTTCCCGGGTTGTGGCGGTATGGCTGCAGCTTGTGTGAAAGCTGCTGATGCAGGTTCGCTTGATGGACTGAACTGTCCTGTAGGTGGTGCTGAGTGCATGCAGCAGGTTGCGGGAATCTTGGGTATGGAGGTTGCGGCTGCAGCTCCCAAACTGGCGGTGGTGAGATGTAATGGCACGTGTGACGTGCGCCCTCGTTTCACTGCTTATGATGGTGTAAAGAGTTGCCGTGTGGCTAACTCTACCTGCATGGGCGAGACCCAATGTTCATATGGCTGTTTAGGCTGTGGAGATTGTGTTGATGCTTGTCTGTTTGATGCCATCCACATGAACCCAAAGACGGGGCTTCCAGAGGTGGATGCTACCAAGTGTACTGCATGTGGCGCATGTGCAAAAGCCTGTCCACGTGGTATTATCGAGGTGCGCAACGTGAGTGGTGAAAACAAGGATGCCTTTGTCGTGACTTGTATGAATAAGGACAAGGGCGCTGATGCCATGAAAATTTGTGGCAGTTCTTGTATCGCATGCAAGAAGTGTCAGAATGCTTGTGGCAGTGATGCGGTTCAAGTCGTTAACAATGTAGCTTACATCAATCCTGAGACATGTGTGCTTTGTGGAGCTTGCTATGAGGCTTGTCCTCGTGGTACAATTGCTTCTATCTGTGTTAAAGGTGTTGAGCGTAAGGTGGTTGCTACAATGCCAAAAACTGCTGGTACGAAACCTGTTGCACAACAAGCTGTTAAGTCGGCCGATGCCCCTGTGGCAGCACCAAGCAAACCTGCAAAGGAGTGGAAACCCATCGAACTCAAGTATGACGGTGCACCACTCTTGCCGAGCCAGCAAATTCTCCTTGCAGGTCCTAAGGATATCAGCAATCCTATTCTTGCAGGTAAAGAAGTTCAATTCGAAGCTAAGCGCACAGACGCTCCACTTCCACCAAGCCAGTTGATTCTGCTTGGCCTTAAATAAACGGAAAACGCAATGAAAACATTTAGAATAGGTGGTGTTCATCCAGCAGAGAACAAACTTTCTGCTGCTGAACCAATAAAAGTGGCAGAGTTGCCAAAAGTGGCGGTGTTCCCTATGGGCCAGCACATCGGTGCCCCCGCTGTGCCTATCGTTCAAAAAGGCGATAAGGTGAAAGTGGGCACACAGATTGCCAAACCTATGGAAAAAGCACTCTCCACATCTATATTCTCCTCGGTCAGTGGCACAGTATTGAAAGTTGACACGGTGGTGGATGCGAGTGGTTACAAAAAGCCCGCTGTCTACATCGCGGTAGAAGGTGATGAATGGGAAGAGGGCATTGACCGGACAAACAAGCTTGTCACCCTGAAAGATAAGCCGGAACTTACCCCTGAAGAGATTATAGAGAAAGTGAAAAATGCCGGCATTGTTGGTATGGGTGGTGCATGTTTCCCTACTCATGTGAAGCTGATGCCTCCTCCACAGTTCAAGCCAGAATGGGTTATTATCAATGCCGTAGAGTGTGAACCATACTTGACGGCTGACCATCGTCTGATGCTTGAAAAGTCAGATGAAATTCTTGTGGGCGTAGAGTTGCTTATGAAGGCAGCTAAGGTGAACAAGGGCTTTATCGGTATTGAGGAAAACAAGCCAGATGCAATTAAGCTGCTCTCAGAGAAGTGTGCTGCAGAGCATCCAAACATTCAGGTGGTTCCATTAAAGACCAAATATCCACAGGGTGGTGAAAAACAGCTCATCGATGCTGTCGTGCGTCGTCAGGTGCCAGCTCCCCCTGCATTGCCAGTGTCTGTAGGTGCCATTATCCAGAACGTTGGTACGGCATTCGCGGTTTATGAAGCCGTAATGAAGAACAAGCCTCTTTTCGAGCGCATCGTTACTGTGACAGGCAAGCAACTCAAGCAACCTAGCAACTTCCTCACCCGCATGGGTACACCAATGAGTCAACTCATAGAGGCGTGTGGCGGTCTGCCTGATGGCGAAGCTAAGGTAATTGGCGGTGGTCCGATGATGGGTAAGGCGTTGGTGAATACAGAAGTACCAATTTGCAAGGGCTCTTCTGGTGTGCTTATTATGAGTGGAAAAGAGGCTCGTCGTGGCGAGCCACAACCATGCATTCGTTGTGCGAAGTGCGTGAGTGCGTGCCCAATGGGACTCGAACCTTATCTCCTCGCAACTTGCTCAGGCAAGAAGATGTGGGACAAGGTGGAGGCAGAAGACATCACCAGCTGCATCGAGTGTGGCTCGTGCCAGTTCACCTGTCCGTCTAACCGTCCGTTGCTTGATCTTATCCGCGTGGGTAAAACAACTGTAATGACCAATATTCGTGCTCGTCAGATGGCGGCTAAAAAATAAAGATTATGGCAAATAAATTAATAGTATCACTTTCACCTCACGTGCATAGCGGTGACTCTGTGCAGAAGAATATGTACTGGGTATGCATCGCCTTGCTGCCAGCGCTTCTTTGCTCGTTCATCAGCTTTGGCGTGGGTGCTATCATAACCACAGCCATTTCGGTGGCATCGTGTGTGTTCTTCGAATGGGCCATCAACAAGTTCATGCTGAAGAACCCTAAGTGTACTGTTTGCGATGGTTCCGCCATCCTCACAGGTCTTCTTTTGGCATTCAATATGCCTAGCAACATTCAGCCATGGATTGTCATTGTTGGAGCTCTTTTTGCGATTGGAGTTGTGAAGATGACTTTCGGCGGCTTAGGTTGCAACCTCTTCAACCCAGCTTTGGCTGGCCGTGCTTTCCTTCTTATCTCATTCCCTGTAGATATGACTATATGGCCAACTCCAGGACAAGGCTTTGGTACTTATCTTGATGCAGAAACAGGTGCCACACCGCTTTCCATTATGAAAGCAGCATTTAAGAGTGGAAATCCTCAGATGTTGCAGCAGCTGCCATCGTTCCAAGATATGCTTCTCGGCAATACCGGTGGCTGTCTCGGTGAGGTGTGTGCAGCAGCGCTCATCCTTGGCCTGATTATCTTGTTGGTGAAGAAAGTTATTACATGGCACATTCCAGTCAGCATCCTTGTTACGGTTGCAGTGCTTTCAAGTATTCTCAATCTGGCCGATCCAGTCTATGCCAATCCGTTGGCTGAACTGATGAGTGGTGGCCTGTTGTTGGGTGCAATCTTCATGGCAACGGACTATGTTACCTCTCCTATGAGCAAGAATGGACAACTCGTCTATGGTGTGGCCATTGGTGCTCTTACGGTCATTATTCGTGCCTATGGTGCATATCCCGAGGGAATGTCATTTGCTATTCTCATCATGAACGCCTTCGTGCCGCTTATCAACAATAAGTTTAAACCCCAGCGCTTCGGTGAAGTGCCAGCAAAGAAATAAAGGAGGATTTTGTATGAAAAAGTTAAAATCTTCATTAACCAATATGCTGACGGTTCTCACCGTCATCACCATTGTGGCAGCAGGAGTGTTGGCTTCAGTCAATGCTGTGACTGCTCCTCAGATAGAGAAGATTAATGCAGAAAACCTGAGCGCAGGCATCAAGGCTGTGATGGGTAGTGATGACATTCAAGTATCAGAGCCTTGGGAAGTCGATGCTTTCACTGTCTACGATATTAACGACAAGGAAGGAAACTTGCTTGGCAAGGCTATCGTTACCACCGAGAATGGTTTTGGCGGTCCACTCAAGGTACTTGTTGGTTTCAATACTGAAGGTGACATCCTCGGCTACACTGTGCTTGAGCACGCAGAGACTCCTGGTCTTGGTGCCAAGGCTGGTGAGTGGTTCCAAGACAAAATAAAGGGCATGAATCCTGGTAAGAACAACTTCACCGTGAGCAAGGATGGCGGCGAGGTTGATGCCATCACCGCATCTACCATTACCAGTCGTGCGTTCTTGCTTGCCATTCAAAAGGCTTATGATAAAGTCTTCGCAGGACAGGATGCCACTTCTGGTGCTACTCAACAAGCATCTGCTTCTGACATGGGAACCCCAGACGTAATTGAATAACCCCTAAAAGAAAGGAAAAGAAATATGAATAACTTCAAAGTATTGGTGAATGGTATCATCAAGGAGAATCCTACGTTCGTCCTTCTTTTGGGTATGTGTCCAACCTTGGGTACCACTTCATCCGCTATCAATGGAATGTCGATGGGCCTTGCTACCATGTGTGTGCTCATCCTCTCCAATTTTATCATTGCCAGCATTAAGAAACTAATTCCTGATGCCGTGCGCATCCCTTCCTACATCGTGGTCATAGCAAGTCTTGTGACGGTGCTTCAGATGCTTATTAAGGCATACGCGCCAGACATCGACAAGAGCCTTGGACTCTTCATCCCTCTTATTGTGGTGAACTGCATTATTCTTGGTCGTGCAGAGTCTTTTGCTGCTAAGAACGGTCCTGTTGCCTCTATTTTCGATGGTATCGGTATCGGGCTTGGCTTCACGCTTGGTCTCACCTGTTTGGGCGCAGTGCGTGAACTTCTCGGTACAGGTGCTATCTTCGGCGTCACTCTCTGGGGCGAGAATTACGGCATGTTGATGTTTGTGCTTGCTCCTGGAGCATTCCTCGCTCTCGGCTACCTTATCGTATTGTTTAATAAAATTACAAAGAAAGCATAAGAAGGACAGACTATGGATTATGTATTGAATTTGATATTAATTATCATTGTTGCCATCTTCGTCAATAATGTCGTGTTGGCGCAGTTTCTTGGTATCTGTCCTTTCTTGGGCGTGTCCAAGAAGGTTGATACAGCTTCAGGTATGGGTATGGCAGTTACAGCGGTGCTTGTGGTTGCCACCATCGTCACCTACCTCATTCAGGTGTATGTGCTCAATGCATTTGGCCTTGAGTACCTGCAAACTATCGCTTTCATTCTAGTCGTCGCGGCTTTGGTGCAGATGATTGAAATTATTCTTAAGAAGACAATGCCAGCCCTCTATCAGGCTCTCGGTGTTTTCCTTCCACTCATCACCACCAATTGCTGTATCCTTGGCGTGGCCATCCTCGTCATCCAGAAGGAGTATGACCTACTTGAAGGGGTCATTTACGCTTTGGCTACGGGTGTCGGTTTCCTTTTAGCGATGGTGCTCTTTGCAGGACTCCGTGAACAACTTGAGCTTATCGATGTGCCTAAGTCTTTCCGTGGAGTGCCCATAGCTCTTGTCACAGCAGGTCTTCTCGCGATGGCCTTTATGGGTTTCAGCGGTGTAGATGGAGGCTTAAAAATACTCTTCGGCTTATAGTGAGTAGTTTAATAGAGTAAATAGAAAGTGTTTTCTCAGCCATTTGTTATACGTAAGAGTATAGCAGATGGCTGTTTTTATATGTATATAAGACGAAGATCTCTTGTTTCGTTTCGTCAGTAATTACGACGACAGAATATGGCCTTGTTATGTATCGTTGGATCATCCTTTGTGTTTGTGAATGATGAACATTTCCTTTCTTTTAGAGAGTGTGATGCATTGAAGCTTGGCATATAAAAAGGGAGGGAAGGGGAATCAGATGTGGAAAAGAAAAATAAAAGCGGTTTTATTTTTTTCTTCGCTTGACATGCATTAACTTTGCACAAACAACAATGATGAACACATAAACAGAAAGGAAAAACAATATGGAAATCAATAGTTGGTTTGAATGTAAGGTGAAGATGGATGTGATGCAGGATGACGGCACAACGAAACCGCTGCCGTTTGTTTATCTTGTAGACGCTTTGAACTTTACAGAGGCGGAGTCACGTGTCATTGAAGAGGTGAAGCCTTTTGCCCATGGAAATTTGGACGTGACGGACATCAAGCGCGTGAAGTACGCAGAGATTTTCCCTAGTGACAGCGATGTGGCAGACAAATGGTACAAGGTTCGTTGTCTGTTCATTACACTTGATGAGAAAACGCAGACAGAGAAGGAGATTGCCAACAACATGCTGGTGCAGGCCGGTACTTTCCACGATGCTGTAGAGAATTTCGGAAAAGGAATGAAGGGCTCACTCATGGATTACCGAATTGCGTCATTGGCAGAAACGAAAATTATGGATGTGTTCCGTTATGCGGTGCATGAGAGGAAGGATGAGGCAAAGCCAGAATATGAGGGTTGAAGTGAATCCATTGATTATTTTTAATTGTTAATGTCAGATGTCGATTAAGGCGAATTTGCAGAAGATTTTGGACACGCTGAAGCCAGATGTGCATTTGGTGGCAGTGTCAAAATTCCATCCCGTTGAGGCTTTACAGGAGGCATACAGTGCTGGACAGCGTGTGTTTGGCGAGAGTCATGTGCAGGAGCTAATGGCGAAGCAGGAAGTGTTGCCCAAAGATATTGAGTGGCATTTCATTGGACATTTGCAGACCAACAAGGTTAAATATATGGCTCCGTTTATAAGTCTTATTCATGCAGTGGATACTATGAAACTGCTGAAAGAGATTGATAAGCAGGCACAGAAGTGTGGTAGAGTGATTGATGTGCTCTTACAGGTGCATGTCGCAAAGGAGGAAACAAAGTTCGGCTTCTCTCCTGAGGAACTGGAGCAAATGTTGATCGACGGAGAGTGGAGACCGTATGACCATGTACGCATTGTAGGGTTGATGGCGATGGCCACGAATACAGACGATGAGGTACAGATTGCAGATGAGTTTGAGACCGTGCACAGTCTCTTTGATGGAGTGAAGAAGCGTTTCTTTTCAGATGCTCCTTGGTTCAAGGAACTGTCTATGGGCATGAGTGGTGACTATTTGATTGCTCAGCAGCATGGTAGCACGATGGTGAGAGTCGGTAGCAGGATTTTTGGAGAGCGTCAGTATAACTGATAATGATAAGATTAGCAACTAATGATTAACGATTAATGCCCTAATAACCTTATAACAGACGACTATGAATCTTAATGACAGACGACGAGATGTGGCAAAAGACATTTGCCGAAGCTATGGCGTGACATTGAGCGTGGAAGTGTTGCGTGCGTTTGCCAATATCTTGGTGCCGATGAAGGTGCTGAGGGGTCACCAGCTGGTGGCTGAAGGTGATGTATGCAACTATATGTTCTATGTAGAAAAAGGAATGGTGTTGCAGCATTACTCGAAGAATAACGTGACTGTAACAGAACATATTAGCCATGAAGGCGATATGGTCATATGTATTGAGAGCTTTTTCTTGAGGCAGCCTTCCAAGATTGTGGCTTCGACTATTGAACCAAGCATTGTGTATGGCATTCCATACGACGAAATGCATGCGTTAGCTCGTCATTCGTATGAATTATGCCAACTCATTTTTAAATTCTATCAGCGTTCGCTTATTATCTCTCAGCAGAAAGCAGATACACTTCGCTTTGAAACGGCGAAGGAACGCTATGTGCGTACGATGCACGAGAATCCGGAGATTATTCGTCGTGCACCTCTGCATAATGTTGCCTCATACCTCCAAATGACACCTGAGACCTTAAGTCGTGTGCGTGCCCAAGTGACGGAAGAGGGCATCAAGTGATGCATAGAGAAAACGGGCGCTCAACGTGGAATGGTATACGTTGAGCGCCCGTAGCTATTATGATGGGGCGTGGATGGTAATCGCCCCCTATCATTCGTGTTAGTTGACCTGATTGATAGGTTCTCCCTCTATGTATGCACGTACATTTTCAGTACAGATATTGATGAGTCGTAGTCTCGCCTCGCGTGTAGCCCATGCTATATGAGGGGTGAGATAACTATTTTTTGCAGCAAGGAGTGGGTTGTCTGCTGCAGGTGGCTCTGTAGTAAGCACGTCGGCTCCATAAGCTGCGAGTTGATCATTGTTGAGCGCCTCTGCTACAGCGGCATCATCGACAAGGGGACCTCTACCCGTGTTAATGAGTATGGCGGATGGCTTCATTGTGGCGAGCCTTTGTGCATTGACAAGATGATGTGTGTCGTCGGTGAGAGGGCAATGCAGAGAAACAATGTCACACTGCTCGAAGATAGTATCAAGGTCGGCAGTTTTAATGTTGTAGGGAAGGCCTTTCTCGTCTTTTGAGGTATAGGCAAGTACTTGAAGTCCAAATCCTGTGGCAATGCGTGCTGTTGCCATGCCTGTGTTTCCGAGTCCGATGATGCCTATCTTCTTCCCGTAGAGTTCGAAAAGGTTATGGTCGAGATAACAGAAGTCTGGCGATTTTGCCCATCTTCCACTACGGTTTTCTATGGCGTAATAATCAACATGGCTGACAATGTTGAGCAGGTGACAGAAAACCATTTGAGCCACACTCTCAGTAGAGTAGGCTGGGATGTTGGTAACAACAATGTTTTGTCGGCTCGCTACTTCAAGGTCAACCACGTTATAACCAGTGGCAAGCACGCCTATGTATTGTAATCGCGGCAACATATTGAGCACTGATCCGTCAAGCACCACCTTGTTGGTGAGCACAATTTCCGCTCCCTTGCAACGTTCTACCACATCTTCTGGTGAGGTGCGTTCATAAGCTTCTACCTCAGCCAGTTTTTCCAAACCCTCCCAAGTCAGTTCGCCTTGGTCTACTGTGTATGCGTCAAGTATAACTATTTTCATAAGTCAATGTTTTCGGTACAAAATTAGTCAATATTCAAGAAAAAAGCGGTATCTTTGTACGATAATTTTTGAAAATGACAGAAGAAACTCCTAATAAACCCACGGGCTCTCCGAAAGAGGCAGATGCAACCTACGACCATGTGATAAAATACACAGGGCTGTTCGGAGGCGTTCAGAGTATCATGATGCTTGTTGCTATTGTGAGGAACAAGGTCGTGTCGGAGCTTCTTGGCCCATCGGGCGTGGCATTGATCAATCTTTTTAACAACGCCATTAAACTCATTAGCCAGTCAACAGATTTTGGTCTTTCATTTAGTGCGGTCAAGCATGTGGCAGAACTGTCGGATTATGGTTCGGAGGCAGAGAAGCAGGATTTGGTTCGAACGGTTAGAACCTGGTGCTTGTTTACAGGACTGTTTGGCATGCTGTTGGCATTGCTTTTGTGCAGGGTTCTGAGTATTTGGACTTTCGAAACGGAGGACTACACATGGGACTTTGTTCTTCTCTCCCTGTCAGTATGCCTGTTGACTATCCAAGGAGGCGAGATGGCTATACTGAAAGGACTGAAGAAACTGAAAAGGGTGGCCCTGATTTCTGTTTTTGGCGCATTGGCTACGTTTGTTGTTTCTGCTCCCATTTACTATTTCTGGAGAATGGATGGAGTTGTCTATTCGTTAGTATTATGCAGCATCGTGACTCTTGCCATCCATCTACATCATTCAAACAAAGTGATTCCATGGCACGTATCGTTGTTTTCAAGGGACGTTTACGCTCAAGGCCTTCCGATGGTTCGGTTGGGCATTGGGTTTATCATTGCAGGTATTTTCGGTCAAGGAGCAGAGTATGTCATTCGTACATTGATTCTTCATTTTGGTGACTTGGTGGCTGTGGGCTTATATACCAGTGGATATACGCTTGCTGTCAGTTACTCAAATCTTATCTTTGTGGCTTTTGAAGCCGACTATTTTCCTCGTCTTTCAGCAACTCAGCACGATTTGCGACGGATGAATCAGACCGTCAATCAGCAGATAGAAGTGGGCGTGCTCCTCGTGACCCCCATGTTGACCCTCTTTGTTTTGGCCATGCCGATTCTTGTGCCCTTGCTCTTTTCGGCAAAATTCGTTAATGCGATTCCCATGGCGATATGTGCTACATTCTATGTTTTCTTCAGGGCTTTCACGCTGCCGGTTTCTTATTTGGCTCTGGCCAAGAGCGACTCGCGCATGTACATGTTAACAGAACTGGTGTATGACATCTTCATTGCGTTAGCTATCCCCTATGCCTATAAGTATTGGGGACTGTCAGGTGCTGGTTGGGCATTGTCAGTAGCTGGCTTATTGGATATGTTGTCTATTCATGCCCTGTATGCTATCAAGTATCATTTCCGTCTGGATGTAAGTCAGCTGAGATTGTATCTTATGCAATTGCTCTGCTTCTCAGTGGCGGTTTTTGCGTCATTGCAGGCAGACTTGTGGATGAAGGCTGTGGCCGCCATCGCTATGGTGGCATCAGTGATTATTTCCATTATCGTCATGAGGAGTAGAACACATATCATCTCTAACTTGAAGAAACGGCTATGGCGAAAGTAACGGTGCTCACACCTGTGTATAATGCAGAAGCATATCTTCGGCAATGTTTGGACTCCTTGCGTGAGCAAACGCTGGTTGATTGTCAGTTCATCTGCATTGACGATTGTTCAACAGATGGCTCTTATGTGCTACTTCAGGAATATGCACGTGCGGACCAGCGCTTTCAAGTGTTGCAAACACCCGTTAACAGCGGGCATGCAAAGGCGCGTAACTTGGGGCTGCAGTTTGCTCAAGGTGAATATATTGCAACGTTAGATGCTGATGACTGGTTTGAATCCGACACGTTGGAGCGGGCATATCAGTCTCTAAAAGAGAAACAAGCACAGTGTGCAGTCCTTCAGCTGATGCTGTGTGAGGAAAGTGATGGGAGTGAACGTAGTTATCCACTCCTTGACAATCGTACTGAGTGGAGTGGGGAAGAGGCGTTCCGTCTCAGTTTAGACTGGTCGTTGCATGGGGTGTATGTGGCAGAGGCCTCTCTGTACAAACGTTTTCCTTTCGATGACACTTGTTTGCTTTATAGTGACGAAAACACAACTCGTCTCCATTATCTTAATTCCCGGAAGGTCGTGCTCTGTCAAGGACGCTATAACTACCGCCAGCATGCAACTTCCATGACAAAGGCTTGTACTATTCACCGTTTTGACAGCATGGTAGCTAATCTTTCCATGAAGCGACAGATAGATGCAATGACTTTAAATGATAAGCAAGGAATCCTTAATCTTTTTGAGACGCATCGTTGGCTCAACCTTGTTGGTTGTTATGGTTATTTCTATCAGCATCATACGGCTTTCTTGCCTCAGGAACGGCTACGGATTAAGAGTCTCTTTGTTCAGATGCTTTCTAACATTGAAAGGCATCGTATACCTTGGCGTCTTAAGGTCAAGTTAGGCTATTATCCATTTCGTTCCTACTGTTTCTTCTCTCTGGTAGAGAACCTCTATTTCGGTCTACGTAAGATGATTGGGCGATGAACCGCTTATATTTCTTATCGTCCTTATGGTGTGCTTTCAATGACTCTTGAGACTTTGTGTGTATTTAGAATGGTAGGCTGTTAGTGAATCTTTTGGGAATGTGAAAAAGCTGCTCCTATCTGTGTGGTACTAATGCCAATGAAGAAGGAGGCTTCACCGGTTGGTGAAGCCTCCTTCTTCATTTACATTATTCTTAATTATCCTAATTGCCTTCGTTGGGGGAGGTATGCCTCCTTGGCATGCTTACTTCTTCTTCATTACAGCCCAGCGGTTCATGAACTTGTCGACGCGACCTGCGGTGTCAACAAGCTTAGCCTTACCTGTGTAGAATGGGTGAGAAGTTGAAGAAATTTCAATCTTGATAACGGGATACTCTTGGCCTTCGAACACTTCTGTTTCGTTGCTCTTGGCTGTAGAGCGAGAGAGGAACATATCGCCGTTTGACATATCCTTGAAGATGACAGGACGATAGTTCTCAGGATGGATACCTTGTTTCATTGTTTCTTTTGTTTTATACAGTCAATGTAAATACTGCTGGTGTAACAAATAATTAAGTTTCAAATGCTTTGTTTGTAAAAAGCGGTGCAAAGTTACGACTTTTTATAAAACGGACAAAACAAAAAGGCTGTTTTTTGTTTCAGTCAACGAAAAAGCGATTGGAGGGGCAAAAAAACTGTTGACTCCTCACTCTAAACTCCTAACTTTTCTGTATCTTTGCACCGTTTTTAGAAACATTCTTTATTTAATAACTATAAATTCATCAAGTTATGGTAAGTTACAAAGACCTTGGTCTCGTGAATACTCGCGAGATGTTTAAGAGAGCTGTTGCTGGCGGTTACGCTATTCCAGCTTTCAACTTCAACACAATGGAGCAGATGCAGGCTATCGTGATGGCTGCTGTGGAGACTAAGTCTCCTGTTATCATGCAGGTGTCAAAGGGCGCACGCAACTATGCTAACGGTACAATTCTCCGCAACCTTGCTAAGGGTGCTGTTGAATATGCAAAGGAGCTCGGCTGTGAGCATCCCGAAATCGTTCTCCACCTTGACCACGGAGATACATTCGAACTTTGTAAGGACTGTATTGACAACGGTTTCTCTTCTGTGATGATTGACGGTTCTTCACTCCCATACGAAGAGAACGTGGCTCTTGCTAAGAAGGTGGTTGACTATGCTCACCAGTTTGACGTAACTGTTGAGGCTGAGCTTGGTGTGCTCGCTGGTGTTGAGGATGAAGTTCAGTCTGCTGAATCTCACTACACAAAGCCAGAAGAGGTGATTGACTTCGCTACTCGTACAGGTTGCGACTCTCTCGCTATCTCTATCGGTACTTCTCACGGTGCTCACAAGTTCACTCCAGAGCAGTGCACTCTCGTAAACGGCGTTCTCGTGCCACCACCATTGGCATTCGACATCCTCGCTGAGATTGAGAAGAAGCTCCCTGGCTTCCCAATCGTGCTCCACGGTTCTTCTTCTGTTCCAATGGAAGAGGTTGAGACCATCAACAAGTACGGCGGTAAGCTTGAAGCCGCTATCGGTATTCCAGAAGAGCAGCTCCGCAAGGCTGCCAAGTCTGCTGTCTGCAAGATCAACATCGACTCCGACTCTCGTCTTGCCATGACTGCTGCTATCCGTAAGCACCTCGCTGAGCATCCTGGTGATTTCGACCCACGTCAGTACCTGAAGCCAGCTCGTGAGAACATGAAGAAAATGTACATCCACAAGATTGTGAATGTGCTCGGTTCTGATGGCAAGCTCGCTCAGTAATTTTATGATTTTGAACTGAAATCAATAAGCGCAGCAATAGGCCTTTCTATGCCTATTGCTGCGCCCTTTTTTATTGATATGCTGCGTATACTCTATTCTGCGTTATGTTGGGTCTTTTCACTGGTGTTGGTGTCTGCTCAGGATGCCGATTCCGTGCAAGTGCCTGTGTCTGTTAGTGAGGCGAAAGGCTCCTTAGATTCTACTTATTTGGCTCAGATTGATTCTGTCATGCAGGCGTATGAGCTGATGAAGCGCCAACGTCAGGTGGAGCAAGTCATCCGTCAGCATGAAAGTAGACTGCTCAAGAAGGAATTGTCTATGAGCATCGACGGTGCACTTCCGTTGGCACGTGGATTGCTCCTTACATGGACAGACCATGGATTCATAACGCATCCTGCTCAGTTTAAGTCTCAAGGCGATAAGTGTAATTGGACCGATTATGGAGTTGCGGGTGCACCTCTGGTGACAGCATGGTTGATGAAGGCTGCAGGTGTGAAAAGCCGTTCTAAACTGGAACGGATGTTGACAGCCAATGCAATGGCATTAGGTATATCGTTTGGAACCTCCGAACTGTTGAAAAATACTGTGAACGAGACACGCCCTGATCTGAGTAATGACCAATCCTTCCCATCCGGACATGCCAGTTTCGCATTTGTGGCTGCTACAGTGTTGCATCGGGAATACGGATATCTCTCACCCTGGATAAGTGTAGGTGGCTATACTGCTGCTACTACCACACAGCTGTTGCGCATTCGTCATAACAAACATTGGATGAATGATCTTTACATGGGAGCGGGTATCGGCACTGTAAGTACTAACTTGGCTTATTTCTTGACCGATAGAATCTTTGGTGTAGGTGGTGTAAATAAACCGGAGGTGCGTTTCAAAGATGTGATGCGCTTGATGAAGTTTAACGCGATGCCTACAGGCTTCTCGTTTGTGGCAGGTACGGAAATAGGAAACCGTAAAGTATATTTTGATGATGCCACTCTAAAGACGGGAGCGGCCATTGCTGTAGGTGCAGACCTCTCATTACACACTTCCCCTTATTTCTCTTTAGAGTTCATGGCACGTGCTGTAGATGCCCAAATGAAGGTCTATGGACAGGAACGTCTTTTTACAGGTGATAATCTGAACCTTTACCATTTTGATGCAGGTGCCAAGTTTAGCGCACCGATTTTCCCAGGCATACGCATTGGCACTCGTGTCTTTGCGGGAACACGCATTATGGATGGCCTTACCTTGACTGATAATGTGAAGTTATACACAATTCCCAATGAAACAAAGTTTGAATGCGGGGTAGGTGTTACTTACGAATGTCTTGATACCGATAACTACGCCTGGGGTATCATTGCCGACTATTACCACACTTTCTCCCACTATATGCAAAATCGCTATAGCATCTCTTCTACATGGAAGATTCTCTTCTAAACATATTAGCTCAACTGCATTAGGTTGAGTTTTTTGTTCTACGCAGACTTGTGTTTTCTTTTCTTGGCGAGTAGCTCTTCGAAGAGCGACATCCATTGTGGAATGATGTTTTCGATACAATACTTTTTGGATTCTTTCGCACAGGCTGCCCCCATCTTTTTTCTCAATTCGCTGTCTTCAATCAGTTGACATACGCGTTCTGCAAAACAATCCTCATCATCTAGAGGAACTAAGTATCCAGTCTCTCCGTCCTTCACCAAACTGCTGATGCCACCCGGACAATTGTACACAATTGTAGGTAGACCAACCGACATTGCCTCGAGCGTGACGAGGGAGAAACTCTCCGAGCGGGAGGTCAACACCATCAGTGATGCTTGGCTCATCTTTTCACTAATATTGTTGGTATAGCCCATCAAGCAAACATGCCTTTCAAGTCCTAGTTGCTTTATTTGTGTTTCCAGGGTTTGCTGCATGTCGCCGGTCCCCCATATCTGCAATACCCAGTCTGGATGGCGTTTTGCTACTTTAGACCAAATATTGATAAGCCCCGTAAAATTCTTCATAGGTGCCAACCGCCCTGCGGTGATAGCCACTTTCTCCTCGCATTGGCTTAGGGCTCCTGTCCAATGTGTGATGGGATTGGGTATTACTGCCAGCTTCTTCCAGTTTTTCCAAGAACCGGAATTTTCTTTTTCGGATAGTACCACCACTTTGTCGTAGGCGTGGATCTTCCAATGGAAATCATAAAGTTCTCCCATTAATGCAATAAACTTCTTGATGATTCCTTTAGCCGAGTCTCTGTTGTAATGGCGGTCTGCGTGCAGCTCGCGAATGAAGACTGGATTTGAGGAAATCTTCAGTTGAGGTAAAAACGTTTTCGTTAATACCCCCGACGAGATGACTACATCGGGTTGAATGTTTTCCAGAAAGTTTTCTAGCCTCTTTTTGTGTATTCGCTTCGTTTTCAAGAGGTCGATGATGGATACGATAAGTCCCTCGTCGTCGTGCTGGTAGTAGCGTACATTCAAATCGGTTACGGATACCTGTTTGAGACGTTTTAGCAATGAACGTGGGTTGCCTGCGCTGACTATCCACACTTTGTTGCCAGGAATGGCCGCTAAAGCGTTAGCTTTTGCGATAGAAACAATGTCGGTGCCCGACAAGTTATATGCAACGTCTATACAATATACTATATTCATTGGTCTATCATTGGCAAAGGCGATTACATGACGCGTTGGCCTTTTAAATGAAAAATGGTTGTATGTGTTTCTTGCATGATGACGCGGAAAATATCAGGGTGCTTTTGTTCGTAATCGGCTAAGATTTGTGCACGGTTATCTGGTGAACCGTCGTTCACACAAATCACTTCATATTCATCAGCACTCAATCCTTGGCGTATGAGTGAATCAAGACAACGAGGAAGGAATTTCTCCACGTTATATACGGGAACTATAACGGATGGTTTCATCTATAGGTCCAAATAGGTATGTAGGTAAGCCTTTCAGAAGGTAAAGATAAGTGGTTTTGTGTAGAGATACAAGCAAAATGTCAATTAATGGTACAAAAAGAGAGAAAAAAACTCTAAAAGTACCTTTCTCTTTACGATAAAGGATGCCTTTTTGAGGGCTTCTTGATGAAGTACGAACGGACAAATCGCTCGAAGAACCTTTCGTAGAAGAAGCTAACGAAAACGTACATTCCGTATGAATTGAGCGAGTGATTGTTGAGGGCTGCCACCAATTTTCCCATGGCAGAGTCATCTGTGCTCATTTTGCAATAGGGGTATTCGCGGAGCTTCTTCATGTGGTTGCACCACTCGGAATGGGAGAGATGTGCCTTATAAGCTTTTTTGTGGTAGGTCTTCAGAAGGCGGCAATTTGACTGCTTAACGCCCATCGCAAAATCATCATTATCGTGTGCCATCAGGTATTCGTTCATGATGCCGATGACATTCTCGAGGTCTGCCATCTGTTTGCGTTGCCTGTTGTGGTCATTGGTGTGTAAGATAGACCTGGGGTTATTCTGTTCATAACGGTAGATGTCCGCATCCGTCACGAGGAAGTGAGGTTCGTGGAGGAACAATTCGTAGTTGAACAGCTCATCTTCACAGATGCCATCTCTAAAGCAGCATTGATGCTCTTCTAGGAAAGCACGTCGATAAAGTTTGTTCCACACATAGCCCAAGATTTGCGAACGCCATCTCTTCAAATCATCTTGTCCAATCACGGAAATAGGCAGCTGAGGTGCTTCGGATTCCACCCGATCGACACCGTTAGTCACCACATTGCTTGAATGGAAAAACACAATGTCCGGCAATCTGTTTTCCTCAGTTTGGGCATACTCTTTTTCTATCGTCTTTAGCAGTCGTGCATAGCCCTCATCCACGATGTAGTCGTCGCTGTCCAGATACGTCACATATTCCCCCCTTGCCAGTGCAGTTCCAGCGTTGCGTGCCCCTCCCAGACCTTTGTTCTCTTGGGTGATGACACGGAAGATATCTGGATGCTTCTTCTCGTAATCAGCTAAGATTTGTGCACAGTTATCTGGTGAACCGTCGTTCACGCAAATCACCTCGAATTCGCTTGCGCTCAAGCCTTGGCGCAAGAGTGAATCGAGACAACGAGGAAGGAATTTCTCTACGTTATAGATAGGGACGATGACAGATAATTTCATTAGTGCTCGTGGTTTATATTATATGTACAATAGAGTTGTTAGTTTGCGATTGTTGAGATGTTAGTGACATAGGTATTTTTTTCTTGGGCAGTGACTTAGTGTTGGCTTCCAATGAAGAGGAACATCATCGAGAGCAGCACAAGCAGTAGGTCCACAACTTTCGATTTGAGGTTTTTCTCATGGAAGGCCATCGCTCCGAAGAGGAAGCTGACCACGACAGAACCTCGGCGTACCATCGAGACAATGGATATCATGGCGCCGTCCAGACCCAATGCATAGAAATATGCAAAGTCGGCGGCGGAGAGGAATATGCTGATGAGAATGATGCACCAGTCCCAGCGGAATGGGGTGGTCTTCTTGTGGGTGGGCCACCACAGCAGGAAGAGCATCGTGAGCATCATGAAGAATTGGTAAATGTTATACCATGACTGTACGGCAAGCTTGTCCAGTCCCACGCCGCCATTCTCAGGTGATGCCATGAGGAACTTGTCGTACAATCCGCTAATGGCGCCCAGCACATTTGCCAGCACCACAAATATAATCCATTTATTGTGTTTGAAGTCGATGCCCTCTTTTTTGCTGGAGCGTGAGAGCATATAAAGACCTATCATGGCCACGATGACACCTAGCCACTGCCACAAGTTCAGTCTCTCGGAGAAGAATGTCAGGGCACCAATCAGCACCATCACGGGGCGTGTGGCGTTGATGGGTCCAACGATGGTGATGGGCAGGTGCTTCAGTCCGAAATAGGCAAATAGCCAGCTGGCCAGCACGATGCATGACTTCAGCAGGATGTACTTGTGTTCGGCCCAGCCATATTGATGTGTGTAGACAAGGCTGTCCTCGCTGATGTGTCCCTGCGCTGACAAGATGATGAATGGTAGGAATATCAGCGAAGAGAACAAGGTGTTCAGCAGCAATACGGGGATGACTGCATTCTCCTTCAACGATTTCTTCTTAAAGACATCGTAGAAGCCTAACAGGAAGGCAGACAAGAATGCTAAGATTAGCCACATATGCTATATATATGTATATGGTATTTCGTTGATGAATAATTCGTGTTTGATGCGTGGGCAATGCCGACGATAAGAGAGGACTTGTGTGACGTCTACTTCTTTTTCCTTTGCTTCTGCATTGGCAGTTCCTTGTAGCTTGCGCTCACTAATTGGGAGAGATATTCATGATCGTCAACCTCGTCAATGTAGAAGTAATCCTTTGCCCCTGGATAGGGTGGGCGGAGGTCAAGTGTGCGTAGCAAGGCTCGTCCTGCTTCGGTTGGCTTCATGTAGAAGTGGTCATCACAGATGAGACCAAATAGCTTTCCGTCGCAGTAGATTCCATATTCACCAAACATCCGCTTGAGCGTGATGTCACCAGCACCGGCACATTGATCTGCGATATATTGTGCGTAGTCTTGTGTACTTGCCATGTACTTTCGCTATAAACAAAGGGCTTCAGTAGGTTTGATTTTGGACACCATTTCCCCTTCCTTTGAGCCCTTTCTTGCATCCATTTCACTTTTATTGTCGCAAAGGTACTAAAAAAGAACTACACACTCCAATCGTTTCCCTGAAAAAATGCCTATAGAATGTTCTTTTGAGTCTTCAGAGTGCAGCAATGGCTTCCTTTGAAGGAACAATATTACATATTTTGAACTCTTTCCTTTATTCGAAAAGGTCTTCTGGATAAGTGATGTCTGCAAGGAAAAGGGCGTTGCCCGGCACAGACATTCCAGCTGAGCAGCGGTCTTTCTTCTCTATGATTTCACGGAACTGCTCCAGAGTCAGCACGCCTCGTCCCACATCGAGGAGGGTACCCACGATGGCACGCACCATGTTGCGGAGAAAGCGGTCTGCTGTGATGGTGAACTGCCACTTGATGGGGCTGACTTGTTCCCATTGGGCTGCCATGATGCGGCAGTTGTTCGTCTTAACGTCGGTGTGGAGCTTTGAAAAAGACGTGAAGTCGATGTAGTCAAATAGCGCTTTAGCCGCCTCGTTCATCTTGTCGAAATCAAGAGGCTGGGGAAAGCGGTACGCGTATGGTTCAAAGGGGGTCTTTGCCGTGATGACGTAATAGTGATAAGTACGCGATGTGGCAGAGAACCGTGCATGGGCTTCTGGCTTAACAGGCACAATCTTGTGGATAGCGATGTCTTGCGGCAGAAATTTGTTCAGACGATAAGCCAATTGCTGGTCTGCTGTGTGCTCTGTGTCGAAATGCGCCACCATCAGCGAGGCGTTCACTCCTGCGTCTGTACGTCCTGCGCCAGTCACTTCGATAGACTCATGCAACAGGGTGGAGAGTGCTTTGCCCAGCACCTCCTGCACGCTGCTTCCGTTAGGCTGGGTTTGCCATCCGTGATAGCGTGCGCCGTCATAGGACAGATAGATGAAATACCTCATAGTTGCTTGAATGATTGCTGAATTACCAATTGTCACCTGCCAACTCTCACGGAGTGACTCTATTATGGAAGAATACGCGTTTCAGGGTACTTGCCATGCGGGTGCGTGGTGCATGAATCTTCGCCTTGTTGTGGTAGAATTGCCAAAGGAGGAAGGCTGCTGTGATGGAGGCCACGCCGTCGGCGGCAGTGATGCTAATCCACACGCCGTCTGTTCCCCAGATTTCGGGGAATATCAAGAGGAAGGGCACGAGGAACACCAGCTGGCGGCTTACAGACATGAAGATGCTTCGTTTAGCCATGCCGATGCTTTGGAAGAAGTTGCCTGTCACAATCTGGAAGCCCACGATGGGGGAGAGGATGCAGACGATGCGCATTCCTCGGGCTGACAGTTTCGAGAGGACAGGGTCTGTGGTGAAGATGCCCACCAGAAGTTCGGGGAAGAACACGCACAGGATAAAGTCAAGAATCATGACAATGGTGGCCATCCAGATGGCTTTCCGCAGCACCTCATCAACACGCTCTGGTTGCTGTGCTCCAAAGTTGAATCCGGCGATGGGCTGCATGCCTTGGCAGATGCCCAGCACGACCATGACCGCAAGGAACGTGACACCGTTCACAATGCCATATGCAGCAATGGCTGTGTCTCCTCCGTGCTTTGTCAGTCCTTTGTTGATAAGGATGACCACAAGACAGGCGCACAGCTGCATGGCAAAGGGCGACATCCCGATTGCGATAATACCTTTTACAATACGTTTTCTTAAACCGTAAATTCCTGTATGTAAGTGTATTAAATCCTTTTTGTTTGATAAAACGGTTATCACGTAAATAAGGGCTGCAATCTGTGCCAGCACGGTGGCATAAGCAGCTCCCTTGATGCCCATATTGAAGGTGAAAATGAAGAGCGGGTCAAGGATGGCGTTGATGATGACGGTGGCAATTGTTGCCGACATCGCTACGTGCGGATGGCCAGTGCTTCGCAGGGCGCTGTTAAGGCCTAGATAGAGGTGGGTGACTACGTTGCCATATAGGATGATGGCCATGTAGTCGTGGGCGTATAGAAGGGTGTTCTCGGAGGCTCCGAAAAAGAGTAGCAGTGGGTCGATAAAGATGAGGCCCAGCACGCCCACCAAGGTGCCGATGATGACATTGAGCGACACGAGGTTGCCCAGTACGCGTTCTGCTGTTGAGTAGTCTTTCTGTCCCAGCTTGATGGAGATGAGGGTGGAGCTGCCCACGCCCACCATTGCGCCAAAAGCGGCGCTGAGGTTCATGATGGGAAAGGTGACTGCCAGACCGCCCAACGAAAGCGTGCCCACATCGGGAATGCGGCCAATGAAGATGCGGTCGACGATATTGTATAGTGACGATGCCGTCATAGCCACCACGGCCGGAACGGCATACTTCATCAGCAGTTCGCCGATGGGTTTTGTTCCTAATTCTTTGGTCTTGTTGTCCTGTTGCATAGTGTTTGATATATGTTCTTCATCCGTCCATCGCCGGAACGGACTGCAAAGTTACGGATTTTTTTTCAACTGAAGCCCGTTATTCATAACTTATGAACAATTATTCATAACTTGCGAATAATTATTTCATAACTTGCGAGTAATTTTTTTAAAACTTGAGAAATATTTTTCTAAACTTAGGAAATATTTTTCTAAACTTGGGAATTATTTTTCTAAACTTGGGAAATTTTATTCATAAGTTATGAACGACTCCCTTGTGGGGTGAAACTAGCCTCCGTTATTGAGTAACCCCGATGTTTGTTGCAAAGCAAGCTCAATGTTCATTGCTGGGTAAACTGTTGCTTCGATGCAGGATTCATTGGAGCATCAAATCATGGTGATTGTTTTGCCCCAAGGGGCATGAAGATGAATTTTGGTGCGCTGTTTCCGTATTTTCTGCCAATTTTTTCTTGGATTGCCGGATTGTTTTGTATATTTGCAAGCGGTACGATGAAAAAGACGAGCAAGACAAACCTATTAACTTTAAGATATGATGAACATCTATGAAGAGGCCAAACGTTGCCTGTTGTGCGAGGATGCACCTTGTACGAAAGCGTGTGGAAAAGGAGACCCAGCGCGTGCTATCCGTGCCATTCGATTTGACAATACTAAGAATGCGATGCGTTGGATAAAGGACTGTTCTGATGAAGATTTGGAACGTGCAGAGTCTGCATGTATTCACTATGATAATCGGCTGCGTATCAGGGAAATAATTCGAGGAGCCTGTTGTGATTGTGCAGGTGCTTTTGTGCGGAGTGAGATGCCTGAGGAAGCCTCCCTCTCAGCTGCGTCCTCCCGTCTTGCTATCACGTTCTGTGGTATCCTTTGCGAGAATCCTTTCTTCTTGGCATCCTCTGCTGTGTGCACCAACTATGAGATGGTGGCGCATGCTTTTGAGGCGGGGTGGGCCGGTGTGTTTTACAAGACTGTCTGTATGCAAGAGATACGTGAAGTGTCGCCTCGATTTGATGCCATCAAGGAGGGAACCTCATTTGCTGGGTTCCGCAACATGGAGCAGCTGTCGGAACATCCTTGCAAAGAGGACTTTGACATCATGCGCCGGCTTAAGCAGAACTTTCCAGGCAAAGTGGTGATAGCGTCCATTATGGGTCAGACGGGAGATGAATGGATAGAGCTGGCGAAGATGGCGGAAGAGGCCGGTTGCGATGCGGTAGAACTGAACTTCTCATGCCCTCAGATGCATGTGGCAGGCATGGGCAGCGATGTGGGTCAGGATGCAGAACTGGTGACGTTCTACACCGCTCATGTGAAGCGTCATGTAAAGATTCCAGTCATTCCGAAGATGACACCTAACGTTTCCCGTATGGACGTGCCTGCTATGGGATGCTACTTTGCGGGCGCCGATGCTATCTCGGCCATCAATACCATCAAGAGCGTCACCATGTCGCCTGCGGCTGAAGTCAGCGAAAAAAATACCATCTCAGGTTATAGCGGACGTGCTGTGAAGCCTATCGCTTTGCGCTTCATCCTCGAAATGACAAAGCACCCATTTGTGGGCAAGCTGCAGTTCAGCGGCATCGGAGGCATTGAGACGTGGCGCGACGCTCTGGAGTTCGTGCAGCTGGGGTGCCGGAATGTGCAGGTGTGCACAGCGGTGATGCAATATGGCTATCGTATTATCGACGATTTGGTGCAGGGGCTTGAAACTTATCTGGAGGAGCGGGGCATAGAGCATCTTGAAGACATTGTAGGTGAGCGCCTGCCTTCCTTCGTGCTGCCTTCGGAACTGGATTGTGACACGGTGGTCTATCCGAAGTTTGACCATGAGAAATGCATTGGATGTGGACGTTGCTACCGCTCTTGTATGGATGGAGGACATCAAGCCCTCAGTTTTGATGCGGAGAGCCGACAGCCTCACCTCATTGGAGCCAAGTGCGTTGGCTGCCACCTTTGTCGCCTAGTGTGCCCTACAGGAGCTATTGGCTCGGCAAAACGGGTCGGCAAAAAGAAATGACACGTACAAACACACAAGCATCGGGATGTCCTGCGGTCCTCTTTCTCCGCTCGGCATCCCGATGCTTGCTGTGTAGTGCTAGCGCTTACTCGTCCAGCATATCTTCAATTTCAGAGGTGAGTTCTTCTGGGGTAACAGTAGGCTCAAAGCGTTTCACCTCGCTGCCATCTTTGGAGATGAGGAACTTGGTGAAGTTCCACTTGATGTCTGAATTCTTGGCATAGTTGGGGTCTTTCTTTGACAGCGTGTCTTCCAGAATCTTAGCCAGAGGGTGTGAGGGGTTGAAGCCTGCAAATCCGGCTTGACCCTTCAGGTAAGTGAAGATAGGATTGGCATTAGGGCCGTTCACGTCCGACTTTTCCATTAGCAGGAATTTCACTCCGTAGTTCATCTGGCAGAACCGGAGAATCTCGCTGTTTGTGCCTGGGTCTTGCTCTGCAAACTGGTTGCAAGGGAATCCGATGACCACCAGACCTTGACTTTTGTACTGCTCGTACAATTACTCCAAACCATCAAACTGAGGTGTAAAACCGCATTTGCTTGCTGTGTTCACAATCAAAAGGACCTTTCCCTTGAATTGGGCAAAATCTAACTCTGTGCCGTCGTTGGCAGGAAACTTGAAGTCATAAATCTTCTTCGTGTTGTTGGTGCTGCAGGCAGAGAGGCAAAACAAAGCTGCCAGCAACGCTAAAAGGGAAATTTTTTTCATCATAGTTAACAATTGTGTTTGTTTGAAACTTTTGTATGAAGGGGTTGTATAAGAGGGATTCGTTGTTGATAGAGTGAATGATTCCAAAGGCTCATGAAACATTCCATTCTTCATGGATGGATCATCTCTTGTCGTGTCATCACGGCTGCAAAAGTACGAATACTTTTTGAAATCAAAGCGTTTTGACATAAAATTGTTGTAAACGGGTGTGCTGAAAGTGCGGATCCGGTTGGCCGAAAATGAAGCTGTTATGAGCAGCACAAAGACAAAGGATCATTCGCTCACCGGGATGTGTTTGATGTGAATATGAAGAAAAAATTACACAAAAAGGTGTATTTTATGCAATAAAGTGTTTGTGTTTTGAATATAGTTCGTATATTTGCGAACTTTTCTACTGCTATAACGAATAGAGTGGATTAATACCAATCCGTCATGTACGAGCAACAAATCCGGGAAGACATACCGTTTATTATGTTTTATGCGGGAGTAGCTATGGTGTCTCTTCTTGCATCATGCTATCTGCTGTTTCGCAGGGGCAACGCCTTTGCCTCTGGCGTCACAACGCCTGTACGTTTGCGCCGTTGTACAGCAGCCTTCTTCGCGTCTATCGGTTTGAGCCACGTGTGGTATGTGCCTGTCATTTTCCTCACCTCCCCTGACCAAGTGCGCGAGGCCTATCTGATAGGTGGACTGCTCGATAGCATGACTGTTCTTCCTTTGGCATTACTCATCCTGACTTCGATGCTCCAAGACCGCAAGCGCCCTATGTGGCCCGTACCGGTGATGGTGGCTCCCATCGTGATGGGACTGGTGTTGTGCATCATCACTCATGACGACACACTTCTGCCCCTGTTCCTTGTCTATCTCCTGCTCTTGGGCATAGGCATCATCATTTATATGATTCATGAGGTCAGGCTGTATGGTCGCTGGTTGCGTGACAACTATGCCGATTTGGAGTACAAAGAGGTGTGGAAAAGCTTTGTCGTGCTCGCTGTCATCTTGTTGGCCTTCATAATCTATTTGTTTGACGACGACGGTCCTTCATACAGATATGTCGTTCAGTCCTGCTGCTTAGTGCTGATTGGCTATCTCCTGTGGCGAGTGGAGACCCTGAGTGACCTGAGCCTCTCCCGACCTCAGCTCCCATTTGTGGAAGAGGAAGCCGTGGCCGTTGAGAGCCAGGGAGGAAATGTGCTATCTGAAACCGTACACGCCAACATCGGCTCATTGCTGCAGCTCCATTGCATCGATACGAAACTATACTTGCAGCACGACTTGACCCTCCTACAGCTTGCCAAAACGATAGGCATTAACCGTTTCTATCTTAGCCAGTATTTTGCCAGTCAGGGCATGACCTACAATAGCTATATTAATAATTTGCGCATCAGCCATTTCGTTTCTCTCTACCGCGAGGCTGTCAGCACCCAGCGTCCCTTCACCGCCCAGGAACTGGCTCGTGATAGTGGATACCGTAGCTACAGCACCTTCAGCCTTGCTTTCAAACAACGAATGGGGCAGAACGTGACGGTGTGGATGCACGAATCTAACGAGTAATCCCTTCAATCGTTGACAAAGACACTTTTTCCCAAAATCCCCTCAATCCACGAAACACGAAGAATGAATTTCTATAGTGTGAATAGTTGTCAAATCGTATAAAAAACGGATGGATTCTTTCTATATGGAAGAAAAATAGTCATGAATGTGTTGTTTCTTGGAGAATTATTACTACTTTTGTGACGAACTTTAATGTTAACTATGACGTAATGATCTATGATGAAAAAGACGTCATTCTTGATTTTGTTACCCCCTGATGTATGTCCTTCTTCCTCTAAACAGAGGGAATGAGGAAACCTTTAATGATATTTATAAACCCCAAACAAATAACTATGAAAAAGATGATGTGGGTTCTGGCTGCAACCCTTACAATCGGCAGCGCAACTCTTTTCTCAAGCTGTGAAAAGGCTAATGCTAATAATGATGAAACTCCAAAGGTGAAATCTGTCGAGTTGATTCGTACCAGCCAAAGTTGGGACGGTGTGGCACTGCCTGATTATCTCCAAGGACGTCCTGAACTGGTGGCTGTGAAATATGTGTTTCCCGCAGGACAGAAACTGGGCTGGCACCATCATCCTGTGATGAATTATGGTGTTTTGGTGCAGGGTGAACTGACAATCATCGGAGCAGACGGTAAAGAGAAGGTCGTGCATGAGGGAGAGGCTGTTGTGGAGATGGTGAATACCATTCATCACGGCGAAAACCGAGGCAAGAAGGATGTAATTCTTTATATGTTCTATCTCTCTCAGGAGGGAAAGGAACTGGCTGTTCAGCATCCTGAAATACCGTTGGATTAGGCTTGTTTGCAAGCTTGGATTTTTAGGCAACTCATAGGTGACTCTTTTTCTTGTGGGTTGCGCTTTGAACTACGAGAATAGAAGAAGGGCACAATACCGAAACACGTGTTCGGTATTGTGCCCTTAAATATGGGGTGGTGAAGTGCCTAAGCGCAGCAAGGCGTTGCTTCACCTCCTATAAGTCCTTATTTGATGTCGCTCCATGCGGGGGGCTCTACACCCAGGAGGTTCTTGACGAAGAAGTCGGCACGCTTGTGCTCACCAAAGTTTTCACCCATGGTGTGGTGGGCGCCCGGAATGAGGATGAACTCGAAGTCTTTGTTGGCCTTGATGAGGGCATTGACCACTTGGTATGAAGAGGATGGGTCAACATTGTCATCCATCTCGCCGACAAGGAGCATGAGCTTGCCTTGCAGGTTCTTGGCGTTCTCGACGTTGGAGCTTTCGATGTAGGAGTTATCGACTGGATAACCCATCCATTGCTCGTTCCACCAGATTTTGTCCATGCGGTTGTCGTGGCAGCCACACGCTGCGTAGGCAGCTTTGTAGAAGTCTCCGTGGAAGAGGAGGGCGCCGAGTGCTTCCTGGCCACCTGCGGAGCAACCATAGATGCCCATGCGGTCTATGTCCATGTAGGGGTATTTCTCTGCTGCAGCCTTGATCCATGCAATGCGGTCGGGGAAACCTGCGTCTTTGAGGTTCTTGTAGCAGACTTGCTCGAAGTCGAGGTTGCGGAATGAGGTGGTCATGGCATCGAGTTGTACGACGATGAAGCCGAGTTCGGCGACATCTTGCAGGTAGTAGAGCCAAGGGGTGAACTTCTTGGGCACGTACTGGTCGCCGGGACCTGAATAGATGTACTCAATGACAGGGTATTTCTTATTGGGGTCGAAGTTGGATGGGCGTTGGATGAGTCCCCACATGTCTGTTTTGCCATCGCGTCCAGGGGCTACGAAGACCTCAGGGGCTTTCCATCCTGTGGCTTCTAGCTTTTTGATGTTGGCAGTCTCGAGTGTGGAGATGAGTGTGCCGTCAATGGCAGAACGAAGCACGGTGACTGGTGCCTGGTCAATGGATGAATAGGTGTCAATGAAGGCTGTGTTGTCGGAGTTGAGTGTGATGCTGTGGGTGCCTCGCTCTGGAGTCAGGCTGACGAGGTTCTTGCCGTTGAGGTCAATGCGATAGTAGTGAATGTGGTAAGGGTCTTCTTCTGGGATTTGTGCGTCGAAGCTTGACTTCACTGTGCCCATGTTCTTATAGCCCTTTCCGTTGGCAGAGAAGATGATGTATCCCTTGCCGGTCTTGTCTATCTCGGCGTGTTGCACACCGCGTACCCAGTAGTCGCCTTTGGTGACTTGGGTCAGCTTGCCATTCTTTCTATTATATAAATATAGGTGTGCGTGGCCATCGCGGTCGCTCTTCCAGAGGATATGGTCAGCATCGAGGTCTTGACGGAAGTTGCGAGAGTAGGCTACGTATTTATCATTCTTCTCTTCGATGAGGGTGCGCACGTTGCCTTCCAGGTCCATCTCCAAGATGCGGTAGGTCTTGTGGCCGCGCTCGTTGAACTCAAATGTGAGGGTCTTGCCGTTCTCGTCCCATTGGGGTGCTGTGACCTGATACTGGGAAGCGAACAGGGCTGTGCTCTTGGGATAGATAGTGCGCTTGTTCTCTACATCCACGACAACTGGAATGCGGTAGTTGAGAGAGTCGCCAGGCTTGGCGTATTCCTGTTGCGAATACTTGGGCTGTACCTGGTCGGTGGGTGAGGAGAGGGTATAGGTCACGAAACGCTTAGGAGCGGGCTTGATGAGCACGGTGGCGTAGTACTTGCCATCCTTTGACCAGCGTCCCCATGAAGAATAGTAGCAGGTGTCAACACCATCGGTGGTGAGGGGTGTGCTGAGTGCAGGCTCTTGAGCGTCTGCTGCTGTGTGGGCTGACTGTCCGCTGACAAGGTAGAGGTTGTTGTCTTTGTGAATGATGAATGTGCCTTTGTTGACGGGGCTTTCAGAACGCCCGTCTTTCTCGTCGCGTACTTCCATCCAGTGGTGGCTGTCTCCACCTCTCCAACCACGTTGTGGCTGGCGTGGCTCAGGATTTGCAATGACCTTTTTCTCGCCTGTCTTGACATCTACTTCATACCAGACGGTGCTGTCACCGTTGTAGGTGGAATAATGGAAGACAGAAGGATTGACATGCCAGGGTGATTGTACGTTGATGTTGCCATTCGTCATCTTGTTGGAGTACTTGTTGCGTACAGCATAGGCGTTTTTGTAGTCCTGTACTGTGCCTTGAGCTTGGATACCCAGCGTGGCTGTTGCCAGCATGGAAAATACAATAAGTTTCTTCATGTTGTTAAAATATAGCTATAGGGTTAATTAGTGAATTTAAGTGTTTGTTGAGGAATTTGTATATTCTATTTAATAGATGTCAAAATCGTTGTAGAAGTAGTAGTACCACCAGTAAGTGTTGCCGTAGAGAGGTTTGAGGCGTCTGCCCATCTCCTGCTCATCAATGCCTTGCTGACGGAGTTGGTAGTAGTCTTGTACAAACTGCTTGTATTTTTCTCTGATAGGAATGTCAAACTGAAAGCCATTGAGCGTGATGGGGGATTCTTCGGCGTTGCCCAATAAAATGGCTCCTTCTTGATAGAGAGCAGGGATGGGACTGCTGGGGTGATTGTTCACATAGTCGTAGAAGCGGACGCAGAATGCGTATTGGCTCTTCTCCCACAGTGTCATGCACAATGCCACGTTTTCTTGTAACGGAGTGTTGACCGCAGGCAGGGTGGAGTAGTAATCCAGCAGGAACAATTCACACAATCCATCATCACCTGTGAGTTCGTTCTCCTTTTCGTTGAGTAGCGGCTGGATGGTTTTATATTCCGTGCTCTGTATGAACTGGGTGCTGTTGAGCATCCATTGTTCATGCTCGATGGCCCATGAACGGTGAAAGGTGCTGCTTTTGAGCAGTGCGATATATTTGGCGGCCATATCGAACTCCTGATTGAAGATAGCCGTGCGAATTATCATCTTGAGATGCCGAAAACTTAAGCCATACTGGACGGAATTCTCCATTGCCCAGCGGTAGGAGTAGTTCATCTGTCCGAAAAGGTAATAGATGAGTGGTGCGCCCAACAGTGAGGTACGTATCTTCAAGGAGTCACTCAGAACAGGCTTAATTCCGCAGTTGTTTGTCTCAAACATCTTGTCCATCTGCCCTGTGTGCATCAGGGCGATGTTCTTGTAGAACACCATTAAATTGGTGGGCGAAGCTTCACCCTCTTTCGGCATCTCACGGAGGACATCCTCAAAGCGGAATTCATCTAAGGCACGATACATTCGTAACTCGTGCTTAAAGTTCTTGTCGGTTAGAGTGGTCTGAATGGAATGGCGGAAGTTATAGTTGTAATGCCATGCGGATGTGGGCCATAACCACTGGCTGATGGCCAACAAGGATAAAAGCAAGCCGCAGGCAATGCAGCCCTTTGCTCTCCAACTGATTTTGAAAGGACGAGTCAAAAGAAGCACTCCCCATGTGAAGAGCAGGCAGGCTAACACCATCAGGGTGGGCTGGAAGGGAAGACCTGGTATCTTTGCGTAGTAAATCCAATATCCGTAGTCGAGCAGGTGGTAAAGCAAGACGCAGGGGATGACGAGGGCCAATGGACTCCATTTGTCCTTGATGCTGCACATCTGGATGGTGATGCCGTAGATGGCTGCCCAAAGGAGAATGAGGAAGGTGCTGCCCAACCAGGGGTAGTAGAAGAACTGGGTGAGATAGCATGACACCCACATCATCCAACCGCCCTTGTGCGTGACAATGTCCATCATGAATGTGTGTCCATTGATGAAGGCGCTGTTGTCCTGAATCGTGTACAGATAATCAGCATTCATCACCGGCAACATGATGTATGCAACGGTGATGAAGGCTATGAGATAAATGTATTTTAGTGGTATCCTCATCGAGTGACAAACTTGGCAGGCACAGCATCTTCTTTTGCTTTGCGGGCAAATTCTTGTGCACTGATTTTAACGGGCTCCTTCATGAACTCAGGTCTGTTGAAAGAACGAAGGAAGAAGGTGTAGAAGTTGGGGTCCTTCTGTGGCACTTCAAAGGGCTTGTGTGCTTTGCCGTTGCGGTCAAAATAGGCAATGAAGGGGCGTGTGTAGTTGCCATCGTCGCGTCGTGAATCAACCATAATCCAGCGTCCATTGCTTGACCATGTAGGATAACTCTCGGAACGAGGACTGTTCACGGCATCCAACTTCTGTACTTTCTTTGTTCTCAAGTCCATCATGTAGATGTCGGCGTCGATGTGCCATACATGGAAGCAGCCAAATTCTGCCTGAGCAAAAAGAATGTATTTCCCGTCGGGGCTGACTCGTGGCAGGGTGACACTTTGGTTCAGCGAATCAGATGCGTTGTAGATCTTTTCAAAGTTGCTGAATTTCTTGGTGCTTGGATTGAAGTCTGCTTGCCACAAGTCGTACTTCACTTCCTTGTAGCGCTGTATCATCTCAGTTTCAGGCAAGACGCTGTCTGTTTGGTGATATTCAAAGTGTGCTGAGCAGTAGTAGAGTTTCTTTCCGTCAGGACTCCATGTTGGGAATATCTCAAGCTCTTCCAATTTGTTGGAAATGTTGCTCACCTCATTCTTTTCTACATCGTATAGGATGAGGTCGCTGTAAGTGTCTTGTACCTCAATCTTGTTTACGTCTTTTGTATGGAATGACTGCCCGGTCTTGTTGGTGGAAAAGGCAATCAGGCTCTTGCTGGGGTGCCATGCTGGATAGACACCTGCGCTGATGGTGCTGTCTGTCTTCAAGTCCACCTTTCTCAACTGACCATTGACTGCCATCATGGTGCCACCAAAACCTTGGCGCATATGGAACAGCATATTGTCTGTCTTGAAGTTTTGGTAAGAATGGCAATTGATGCATTGTCCATTGCCTTCTGTGCTGACGGACATATTGTTGTAAATCTCGGTTTCGTCAAAGCTTGTGAGGTCACGCTGGTTGATGCTCAACTGCTCGTATGCTACATAGGAAGGCTGAATGACGCGATACGAGATGTAGCTGTCTATAGAGTCTTCTGCCACATAGATGTTGAAGGGCTTGAACACCTTCCATCCATTGGAGGTCTTTCCATACACCTCCACCTGGATGCTGTTGCCTTTTGAGGCCTTCAAGATATCTTTCCATTCCATCTCGTCAATCTGAACTACCTGATGATTTCCATAGGTGAGTTCTCCGCCCGGGTAGGTTAACTTTGCCACCACATCACTGACATTTTCTTGCACCGCAAAGTTGAGCGGACAGATGTTGCAAGGGATGGTTACTTCTGTGTAATCAGGACTGATTTTAGGCAGACGATTTTCTTTTTGTGCGTTCTCTGGTACAGCAGGATGAGAGCATGACAAGAGAAACAAGATGGTAAGTGTGGCAAATAGTATATTCTTGAGTTTCATAAATATAAGCTATATTATTGAGTTGGTAGTATAATTGTTAACAATATCTATCAATAGGAATGAACATCACGTGAGAAGAAGTAGAACCAATAGAAGGTGTCACCATAACTGCTCTTCATCGCCTCACCCACTTCTTTGGCTTTCAAACCTGTGTTGAGGAGTGATTGTGACAGTTGCTGGAACCCTTGATATCGTTCAATGATGATAGGGTCGAATGGCATTCTGGAAGTGTTCATTGACTGAGGCTCCAGTTGGCCATAGAGGTAAGCTGCTTCTTGGTAGTGTACTGGCATCTCTGCATCATTGTGGAGTTGTGCGTAGGCTAGGAAGCGTGGCCAGAACAACTGGATGTCTTTCTGTACCATGGCATAGTTGAGCGTCAGCTCTTGCAGCAATTTGCTATCCTTGCGGTAAGTATTGCTGAAATAGTTGAGCAAGTACATCTCGCACAGGCCATTGTCTCCGTCAAGCACGCTGCCCATGTGATTGCGCAGTTCACGTACTGTGTCAAACTCATGATAGTTTTTGATGAGTTTAGGGTTCTTCGTGATAGGCATCAAGCGTTCTGCCCAGTCGCGATAAAAGAGGCTGGTGGAGAGGATGCTCAAATATTTTTTAGCTAATTCCATCTCGCCTCCAACTAATGCGCAGCGACTCAATATCTTCAGATTGTCGAAGTCATAACCAAACTCGACACTGTTCTCAATACACCAGCGTGAGGCGAAGTTGGTCTTTCCATGATAGTAATAAATCAGTGGCGCAGCTGTCTGAACCATGTGGACCTTCAAGGTGTCAAAGTCATTTCCGGGTTGTGCACCCATGTTGTTGTATTTAAACATTTTTGAGCCCATTTCTCCCGTGTTCAGCAAGGCAATATTTTTCAGCAGCACCATTTGGCGCGATGCATCACCAGGAATACTGCCCATCTCATCGAGGAGTTTGTCCCAGTCTTGCTCATCAGCGGCTCTGTACATACGCATTTCAGCGTGGTAGTTGTAGTTTTGGAAGTCACGTTTCTCCGTCCAGATGTATGCTCCGACCATGAGGGCAACGGTTACTACATAGATGAACCATGCCATAGCCCCTTTGAAAATGCCGCGTCTGGGCAGTAAGGGGTATAAGAGCGGAGCAGCTGCCATGATATAGAATGGAAGAAGTCGTGAAGGGCTGGCCAATTGGTCGCTTTCGAAGTTGAAGAGACCGCTGGTCCATGCGCCTTCCAGCCCTGTTCCTGAGTAAAGGCGATGGAATAACCATGGGGTGATGCATGCCAAAATAAGAGGGAACAGAGTGACTAACACTCTTCTGAATGTGGACCTGTCTGACGGACTTTCAACGCATGCCAGCACGGCAAGGTGGACAAGGGCCACTACGGAGTACCAACCTGCAAAAGGGTAGGTGATAGCAACCAGTAGCACCGCCAAATGGCGATCCTTCCTTTTTAGCATACGGTGTCCTATTGCGACCAACAGGGTGGTAACGAGATATCCAACCGTTCCATAGAACCAGTAGCCGTTTTGCTTCATGTAATAAATCCAGTATCCAGTATCTATGGTGCTAACCAATAGGCAAACAACGGGGATGGACAGCACAGCCATCCATGCCATCTTCACACCGTACGCCCATTTGCTAATCCACATGCTGGCCACCCATAGGGCTATCATGATGGATGCTCCTAATGCAGGATAATAAAAGAATTGCGTCAGGAATGACGCAATCCATCCGATAAAGCCACCAGGCTGGTGCATGCATTGTTGTAAAAAGGTGCTGTCGGTGCTGAAAAAACTTTGGCTCTGCGCCATGTATAGTGTGTCGCTGTTCAGCACCACGAGGTGAAATGCTCCAAATGCTACCATACAAAGCGACACAGCCGAAGCGATGCCGATAGATGCACCTTTCCTAATTTGAAAGGGTTTCCTCTCGGTTTGAGAGGTTGCGATATGAGGGGCATTGTGTACAGCCTTTTGAGTTGCTGCCACTGCCCCTCGTTGACTATTCTTCTTATTCATGGTTTTGGTGTATACGTTTTGGCTGCAAAGGTACAATTATTTTTGTACTACTAAGCAAACAAAGAGGAGAAAAATAGCCCTTTTTTTCTTGTTTTTTACTTCCGAATAAGTTTCGCGGCGAAACCACCACCACTGGCCATGTGTACGGTTACGGTTTGGTCAATGGAATGGGGTAGAGTAAAGTGTTCTTTCCAAACAGTATAGTCGGTGGCATTGTGGTCGGCATTGATTCCGTCTGTGAAAGCAGTGATAGTATAACTACCTGCTGGCAAGAAGGATGCGCTGACTTCTACATCGCGGCTTTCCCAGTTCGTCTCACCCGCTACATACCAGTCATTGCCCTGTCGGCGAGCGACGATGATGTATTCTCCCATCTTGCCCGACAGTACTCTCATTTCGTCGTAGGTGTTGGGCAGAGAGGCGATGAAGGCGGTGCACTCAGGCTCTTTCTCATATGCGGTTGGGTTGTCTGCAAGCATTGTTAGAGGAGACTCATGCACGATGTAATGCGCTAACTGGTGGCAACGTGTGCCCATCGTCATTGGGTTGTTGTAGATAGGCTGGAAATCGGCTTTGCTGGCATTGCGCATACCGCCTGGGGTGAAATCGACCGGTCCCACCATACCACGAATGTAAGGGAAGGTAACGTCGTATTCGGGCATGTCTTTAGAAGGCTCATTCACAGTCTTTCCGTCTTTCTGCACTTTATCCCGTTCTGTCCACTTCACCTCTTCCATTCCGAATACGGCCTCAAAATTGATGACATTAGGGTAGGTCCTGGTGATGCCTTGTGGAGCAAAGATGCCGTGGTAGTCGAGCACCAAGTGGTGCTGGGCGCACTTCTCCGCTATGCGGTAAATCATCTCTGTGGCCTCTTGGTCATAGCGATCAAGGAAGTCAACTTTGAATCCTTTGATGCCCATGGCTGCATATTTTTCGCAGGCTTCGTTCAGCTGTTTGTCCAGTACATTGAAGACGGTCCAGAGAATAATGTCCACCTTTTTCTGTTTGGCGTAGCGGACCAGTTCAGGCAAGTTGATGTCAGGAATGACGGTGAGCATGTCGCCGCTCTTGGGCTCATACCAGCCTTCATCAAGAATGATGTATTCCAATCCGTGCTTGGCTGCAAAATCGATGTAGTAACGATAAGTGTCCTGATTGATGCCCGCTTTGAAATCGATGCCGCTGATTCCCCAGTCGTTCCACCAGTCCCAAGCAACTTTGCCAGGATGAATCCATGAGGTGTCTCCTTTGATGCGTGATGGGGCTGCAAGCTGGTAGGCCAGCGTGTTGGTAGGCATCTCTGTGTCGCTATGGGTAATGGCAAGGACGCGCCATGGGAAAGTGCAGTTCCCTTTGCCCTTGGCAATGAAATCTTCTGTGCCTGTCACGTATTGCTGCACACGCCAAGGGTAGAAGTCGAAGGTCTTCGGGTACTTGGCAAACGAGGCTTTCAGCGTGTGGCCTGCGCCTTTGATGAACATGCCGGGATAGGCCACAACATCAGTCTCTAACAGTGTGACTTTCGCTGTCTTGCAATCGATGGTGGCAGGAAGGAAGGCGTCAATGTCCTTGCTCTGTGAGAGAGGGGCTTTATCGTAAGTAGCCTGGAATGCCATGGCTTTAGGGTTCCCGGCATTCGTGGAATAGGGCAAATAGGCGATGTGGTCATCTGCAAAGCGAAATTCAGCCTCCTCATCTATTACTTTCCATGTTTTCTTGTGTCCGGTCAGGAAGAATCGGTAAGCCACCCCACTGTTATAAGCGCGGAACTCCACATTCACACCATTTTTATTATTAACAATGACTTGATTGTAGGAGTCGTCAAACGATGCCAGTTTATAGTTAAAGGCATCAAAGTGCTCTTTGAATAACTTCGGTGTGGAGATGGTATATTGATTCTTTCCAGCCCCTTCTATGTTGAGGGCAATCGAGTTTGCCTGTGCGTAGATGTTTCCGCCTTCCAGAGTGCCTTCGTAAACGGAGTAATGAAGTTTGCCCTCGTTGGTGTCTATCTGAACTTTAAGAACTCCATTCGGAGAGGCGAATGTTCTGCTGGTGGGTTTTTGTGCTAGCATCGATAGCGCCGATGCGATAATACATATAGAAAGAATGTAGCGTTTCATGCGGTTATTGTATTTTATTTTATCGAGTAATCGTAAGTGTAGATATGTTCTTTTTGAGGCTTTTCCTTGCTGTATGGGTTGAACGTGTACGGCTTGTATTCACCCAAAGGATAGCCCGTTACGACAAGAAATGCCTTCTGTGCGTCTGCTGGGAGAAGGAGTTTGAGAGTGCCTTTAGGCTTCGTCGAAATGTCACTATAGGTAGCCTTGCCTTCTTGGTTAATTGCTACAAGACGATATGCGTAACCATCAGTTTTGTAGTTACCTATAAACTTTATCTTTATACTCTTCTTTCCTGCTGTGCTCATCTCGATGACATTGGCACCAAATGTTTCCAATGGCTTATTGTTCACAAACTCACCCGCATATTTTTTATTGGCTTCGTGCTTGCCGGGGAAGTCAAATGTGATGAGTCTGGAATAGCAATCTACAGCCTCTTTGGCAAAGTCTTCGTTTGTGAGGCTAAACATTTTCATGTAGGTAGAGGCAGGGTCTTCACCACGCTTGCCTGCACGGAATAAATCTCCGATGACAGTCATGCCATGCTTCATGCTCCAATATTCGAGTAGGTAGGGTGAATGGTAGATGTTCTCGCTATCGAGGAAACGTAAATTGGCGTGGTCTATAAAGGCTTTCCAATGGTAGTTCTCTTCGGTGGGCCATTCAGCATTCACGTTGAAAAGCATCCATTGGCTGCACATCTCGAAGATGCCGCCTCCGCCCCAGCTTTCACCCTGCTTGTCGCAGGCAATCATAGACTGGAACGAGTGCCCTAACTCATGCGCAATGCAATTCAATCTTTTATCCTGCACGCGGTTGGGAGCAATCCATAAAGCTCCAATCACTCCATCGTAGTCGCCGCCGTATGCTGTGCCCTCTAATGAATAGTTCAGCATCACCATCATGCGATAGCGGTCTGCATTGGAACCGGGCTTGATGAACTTAAGCTCATTTTTATAGTAGTTGTAGAAGGATTGTAGGCGTCCCATCAGGTTCTTGAGGTCCACTTTCATGTTGTGGCCTTCCAAGTCGGGTGCTTGGCTCAAGTCGTTGCCAAAAGGCTTTTCCCAAAACATGATAATGTCGTCAGTGTAGGCACATCGAGCAAAACTCCATTTAGAGTCAGAGGAGGTGAAGTCGTTGTCTTTTAAATCGTTGGGAATATAGACTTCTTTTCCGGAGGGAGCTTGATAGACAGGCTTCAACACTCTTACCTCTTCCGTGGTGGTTGCCTTCGTTTGTGCTTCAATAGTCGATTGTGCCATGGCCACATGGGCGTGACAAGACAGCACGAAAGCTGCCGTGGCGACATTCAGGTAGTTTTTCATTCTTGTTCTCATTTTTTTGTTGTCGATTTTGTTAGTAAATAAATAAGCTAATCTTTTCGTTCTGGTGTTGCAAAGGTACGGAAAAAAGGAATATATTCAAAAAACCGCTTCACTATTTTCGTTCTTCGCTGCTTTCATGCTATTTCGAGTGAGACGATGTGACTTCCGAGATACATTTTTGGCTCAGGATTATTCTTTTCATTGCCAATTTATTTAAAAGAAGAAGAAAAATCGTGTTTTGTTGCAAGATTCTTTTTTTTTATTACTACTTTTGCATGCAATTACAAGTGAAAACACATGTTTTATTAACAATAAAATTGGTTTACAATTATGGTTTATTCTAAAGAAGTACAGGAAATGTGCTGCGTGGCCAAAGGCCCTAATCATGGACCAGCTCCAATTCCAGAAGAAGGAAAGTGGATTCAGGCTAAGGAGATTAAGGATATCTCAGGCATGACACATGGTATTGGTTGGTGCGCTCCTCAGCAGGGTTGCTGCAAACTTTCACTCAACGTGAAGGAAGGTATCATCGAGGAATGTCTTGTTGAGACTATTGGTTGCTCAGGTATGACTCACTCTGCTGCAATGGCATCTGAGATTCTTCCTGGCAAGACAATTCTTGAGGCATTGAACACTGACCTCGTTTGTGACGCTATCAACACTGCTATGCGTGAGCTTTTCCTCCAGATCGTTTACGGACGTACTCAGTCTGCTTTCTCAGAGGGCGGTCTCGTTATCGGTGCAGGTCTTGAGGACCTCGGTAAGGGTCTCGTTTCTCAGTGTGGTACACTCTACGGCACCAAGCTCAAGGGTACTCGCTACCTCCAGCTCACAGAGGGCTACATCACTAAGATGTTCCTTGACGAGGACAACGAGGTGTGCGGTTACGAGTATGTACACATGGGCAAATTCATGGAGGCTGTGAAGAAGGGCATGGACGCTAATGAGGCACTCAAGAGCGTAACAGGCACTTATGGCCGTACGAAGCCAGAGCAGGGAGTTGTTAAATCTATTGACCCACGTAAAGAATAATAAAGGAGGAAACAGACTATGATTAGAGAAGTGAAATTCGAATCACAAGACCGTCGTATGAAGCAGATTCTTGCTGCTTTGAAGGAGAACGGCATTTCCTCTATCGAAGAGGCTAACGAAATCTGCGAAAAGGCAGGTCTCGACCCATATATGACTTGTGAAGAAACTCAGCGCATCTGCTTTGAGAACGCAAAGTGGGCTTACGTAGTAGGTTCTGCTATCGCTATCAAGAAGGGCTGCAAGAACGCTGCTGACGCTGCCGAGGCTATCGGTATCGGTCTTCAGGCATTCTGTATCCCAGGCTCTGTGGCTGACGACCGTAAGGTGGGTATCGGTCACGGTAACCTCGCTGCACGTTTGCTCCGTGAGGAGACTGAGTGCTTCGCATTCCTCGCAGGTCACGAGTCTTTCGCTGCTGCAGAAGGTGCTATTAAGATTGCTGAGATGGCCAACAAGGTGCGTAAAAAACCACTCCGTTGTATCCTCAACGGTCTTGGTAAGGACGCTGCCATGATCATCTCTCGTATCAATGGCTTCACTTATGTGCAGACTCAGTTCGACTACTTCACTGGCGAACTCAAGGTTGTGAAGACTAAGGCTTACTCTGACGGTCCTCGCGCTAAGGTGAACTGCTACGGCGCTGACGACGTTCGTGAGGGTGTTGCTATCCTCTGGAAGGAGAACGTTGACGTATCTATCACAGGTAACTCTACCAACCCAACTCGTTTCCAGCACCCAGTAGCTGGTACCTACAAGAAGGAGCGTGTCCTCGCTGGCAAGCCATACTTCTCTGTAGCATCAGGTGGTGGTACAGGCCGCACACTGCACCCAGACAACATGGCTGCAGGTCCTGCATCTTACGGTATGACTGATACTCTTGGCCGTATGCACTCTGACGCTCAGTTCGCAGGTTCTTCTTCAGTTCCTGCTCACGTTGAGATGATGGGCTTCCTGGGTATTGGTAACAACCCAATGGTAGGTTGCACAGTTGCTTGCGCCGTGAACGTGGCTCTCGCACTCAACAAATAAGTTGCAGAACAATATTGTTTATTGCAAATATAGCAGGGGGAATATGCCTTAAAAGGTGTATTCCTCCTTTTCTTTTTTATGAAGTATTTAACTTCTGGAAATGAAAAGAGTGGTGTCGGAGGAACTGAAAAAGTCTTTTGTCGAAAGAAAACATTGATAATCTGTGTTTTGTCGTTTAATTTTTTGTAACTTTGCACACATTATATATAGAAACAATTAAAAATGAACGTACTTGAACTTTCAGAACAGGAGATTAACCGCAGAAATAATCTCCAGGCATTGAAGGATATGGGCATTGAGCCATACCCTGCCGCAGAATATCCAACAGACGCTTTTTCAACAGATATTATTGCCGATTTCAAAGACCCCGAAGTAGATGCAGAAGGCAATCCTACCGAACCGCTGAGAGAGGTTTGTATAGCGGGCCGTATGATGAGCCGTCGTGTGATGGGTAAGGCAAGCTTTGTGGAACTGCAGGACTCGAAGGGTAGGGTACAGGTGTACGTCACTCGTGACGATATCTGTCCAGAGGAGAATAAGGACCTGTACAATGTCGTGTTCAAAAAGTTGCTCGACCTGGGCGATTTCATTGGCGTGAAGGGTTTTGTGTTCCGTACTCAGACGGGTGAAATCAGTGTGCATGCTAAGTCCCTCACCGTATTGGCAAAGAGCCTCAAGCCACTCCCTATCGTGAAAGAGAAGGATGGTCAGGTGTTTGATGCCTTTGAAGACTCCGAATTGCGCTATCGTCAGCGCTATGTCGATTTGATTGTGAACAATGGCGTGAAAGATACCTTCCTGAAGCGTGCCACAATCTTGCGCACCATGCGTCAGGTATTTGATGAGGCTGGCTTTACAGAAGTCGAGACACCAATCCTCCAGCAGATTGCAGGCGGTGCATCCGCTCGCCCATTCATTACACACCACAATGCGCTCAACGTTGATTTGTATTTGCGTATTGCTACTGAGCTCTATCTGAAGCGCCTTATCGTGGGTGGCTTTGAAGGTGTGTATGAGATTGGTCGTAACTTCCGCAACGAGGGTATGGACCGCAGCCACAACCCTGAGTTCACCTGCATGGAGCTGTATGTAGCCTACAAGGACTATAATTGGATGATGACGTTCACCGAGCAGTTGCTGGAGAAGATTTGTGTGGCTGTGAACGGTACCACCGAAGTGCAGATTGGCGACAATGTGGTGAGCTTCAAGGCTCCTTATCGTCGTCTGCCTATCCTTGAGGCTATCAAGGAAAAGACCGGCTTCGATTGCGAAGGAAAGTCTGAAGAGGAAATTCGCGCATTCTGTCTTTCTAAGGAGATGGAAGTGGATGAGACAATGGGTAAGGGCAAACTGATTGATGAGCTCTTTGGCGAGTTCTGCGAAGGTTCATTCATTCAGCCTACATTCATCACCGATTATCCTGTTGAGATGTCTCCTCTCACCAAGATGCACCGTTCTAAGGCTGGTCTCACCGAGCGTTTCGAGTTGATGGTGAACGGTAAGGAGTTGGCAAACGCCTACTCAGAGCTGAATGACCCTATTGACCAGGAAGAGCGTTTTGTGGAGCAGATGAAGCTTGCTGATAAGGGCGACGATGAGGCTATGGTGATTGACCATGACTTCCTTCGTGCATTGCAGTATGGTATGCCTCCTACATCAGGTATCGGCATCGGTATCGACCGCTTGGCCATCTTGATGACAGGTCAGCCTACCATCCAGGAAGTGCTTCTGTTCCCAACCATGAAGCCAGAGAAGAAGGCTCCACGTGATGGGGTAGAGAAGTTCGTCGAACTGGGCTTCAGCGAAGACATCGTGCCTGTGCTCTACAAGGTTGGCTACAACCTCGTGAGTGACCTCGAGGGCGTGAATGCGCAGAAGATTCAGCAGCAGATTGGCGAAGTCCTGAAGAAATACAAGCTGGACATTCAAAAGCCAAGCGTGGACGAAATCAGCAACATCATTGCAAAAGTCAAAAGTGAATAATATGTACTGATAATCCAGGTTGCCTTCCTTTTGGAGGGTAACGTGGATTTTTTTGTTTCACCATTCACTATTCACTTAATTCATAAAGATTATGCAGTTTCAGTCTTGTGGCAGAGTGGCAGTTTTAGGAGGTGGTAGCTGGGCAACAGCTATCGCAAAGATTGTCATGCACCACGAAGAACATATCACTTGGTACATGCGACGTGACGACCGCATCGAGGACTTCAAGCGCATGCACCATAATCCCGCCTATCTCACGGGACTTCATTTTGACGTGGACCGAATCACCTTCTCGAGTGATTTGAATGAAGTGGTGAAGAACAACGACACCCTCATCTTCGTCATTCCTTCACCCTACATCAAAAATCACCTCAAGAAATTGAAGGCGAATATGCGTGAGAAGATGGTGGTGACTGCCATCAAAGGCATAGTGCCCGAAGAAAGTCTTACGGTGAGCCGTTACTTCCAGCGTCAGTATAATATCCCAGAGGAGCAAGTGGCGTGTATTGGAGGTCCCAGCCATGCAGAAGAAGTTGCTTTGGACCGTTTGTGCTACCTGACGGTGGGTTGTCCTGATTTGGAAAATGCGCAAGTGGTGGCCGACCTCCTGAGCAACAAGTATGTGAAGACGAATGTGTCGTCAGACATTGAAGGCATCGAGTTCTCTTCGGTGTTGAAGAATGTCTATGCCATTGCGGCAGGTATTTGTCATGGATTGAAATTGGGTGACAACTTCCAGGCAGTGCTGGTAGCCAATGCCGTGCAGGAGATGAAGCGCTTCCTCACAGCAGTACAGCCAGCCGATCGCCATGTGAGCGACTCTGCCTATTTGGGCGACCTTCTGGTAACGATGTATTCAAACTTTTCGCGCAACCGAGTGTTTGGTACGATGATAGGCCAGGGCTATAGCGTCAAGACTGCGCAGTTGGAGATGGAGATGATTGCAGAGGGCTATTATGGCACCAACTGTATGAAGATTCTCAATAAGCGCTATCATGTCAATATGCCCATCCTTGATGCAGTATATAACATCCTGTATGAGAAGATTGCCCCCAGTGTTGAGATAAAGATTTTAAGTGACTCATTAAGATAACTAAAAAACATAACTAATTATGCAGATTGATATTTCAAAAGCTGCCTCATTTGTGAAGGCAGGTGCGATTGAGGCTTTGGAGCCTCAGGTGATGGCTGCTCAGAAGGCTCTTGAGCAGGCTACATGTCCTGGTAACGATTTCCTTGGATGGATGCACCTTCCAAGTTCTATTACTCCTGAATTCATTGCAGAGCTGAACGCTACAGCCAAAGTGCTGCAGGACAACTGTGAAGCAGTTGTAGTGGCTGGTATCGGTGGTTCATACCTCGGTGCTCGCATGGTGATTGACGCTCTTTCCAATAGCTTTGGCTGGCTGAAGCCTTCAAAGGCTCCACGCATTCTCTTTGCTGGTAACAACATCGGTGAGGACTATCTCTCTGAGCTGATTGACTACCTCAAGGGTGTGAAGTTTGGTGTCATCAACATCTCTAAGTCTGGCACAACTACAGAAACCGCTATCACGTTCCGTCTCCTGAAGAAGATGTGTGAGGAGCAGCGCGGCAAGGAAGAAGCCAAGAAGGTGATTGTGGCTATCACAGATGCCAAGAAGGGTGCTGCACGCACAACTGCCGATAAGGAAGGCTACAAGTCTTTCATCATCCCAGACAACGTGGGTGGTCGTTTCTCTGTGCTCACTCCTGTGGGCTTGCTGCCTATCGCCGTGGCTGGTTTCGACATAGCAGCCCTCGTAAAGGGTGCACAGGACATGGAGAAGCAGTGTGACATCAACGTTCCTTGCGCAGAGAACCCTGCAGCTGTATATGCAGCTACTCGTAACGCTATCTATCAGAGCGGCAAGAAGATTGAAATTATGGCAAACTATCAGCCTAAACTCCATAACCTCGGCGAATGGTGGAAGCAGCTCTACGGCGAGAGCGAGGGTAAGGATGGCAAGGGAATCTTCCCTGCATCTGTTGACCTCACTACCGACCTCCACTCTATGGGCCAGTGGATTCAGGATGGCGAACGTACCATCTTCGAGACTGTGATTTCAGTAGAGAAGCCTAACACCTGTCTGGCTGTGCCTTCTGACGAGGAGAACCTTGATGGTCTGAACTTCCTTGCAGGCAAGCGTATCGATGAGGTGAACAAGATGGCAGAACTCGGCACTCAGCTCGCTCACGTGGATGGTGGTGTGCCAAACATCAAGATTTGCATTGAGAAGCTCGACGAGTACAACATCGGTCAGCTCATCTACTTCTTCGAGAAGGGATGTGGTATCTCAGGCCTTATCCTTGGTGTCAATCCATTCAACCAGCCTGGTGTAGAGGCATACAAGAAGAATATGTTTGCCCTGCTCAACAAGCCTGGTTACGAGGCTGAGAGCAAAGCCATCCAGGAACGCTTGAAGTAAATTCTATTGCGACCAGTCGCCGGAAGAAGCTCCCATGTTTCTTTCGGCGGCTTGCCGCAACTCTACATACTTTAATCTTTTATCAGAGTTTCGGAAGTGAAGGACCAAAGAGACTAAGGACTAAGGTCAAAGGCCAAAGGCTTTTAGGGTTTGACGGGTCTAATGGGCCCAATGGAAAACTCCTCACTCCTAACTCCTCACTCCATTATAATACCCCAAAACCATGGAATACGATACGATAGCTCCAAATGTAAAATACATTGGTGTAGATGACCTTGATATAGACCTGTTTGAAGGACAATACGAAGTGCCGCTTGGCATTTCATACAACTCATATCTTATTCTCGATGAGAAGATTGCCATCATGGATACGGTGGATGCCACAAAGACCGCAGAATGGGAGAAGAACCTCGAAGCGGCGCTGGGAGGCAAGACCCCTGACTATCTGATTGTGCAGCACCTTGAACCCGACCACGGAGGCAGTGTGCAGTACATTCTGGAGAAATATCCCAACATGATTGCTGTCTGCTCACAGAAGGCCGTAGCGATGTTCAAGCGTTACTTCGAGACCGATTTTAGTTCACGCATTCAAGTGGTGAAAGAAGGGGAGACCCTCTCCTTGGGTCAGCAAACGCTCCAGTTCCTCATGGCTCCCATGATTCACTGGCCCGAGGTGATGATGACCTACGACCAGAAGAACAAGATATTGTTCTCTGCAGATGCCTTTGGCAAGTTCGGTGCTCTCTGCAAGGAGGAAGACGATGATGAGGGATGGGCTTGCGAGGCTCGTCGCTACTACTTCAACATCGTGGGCAAGTATGGCGCCATGGTGCAGAACCTGCTGAAGAAAACAAATGCGCTTGATATCCAGCAGATTTGCCCGTTGCATGGTCCTGTGCTCTCCGACGACCTGTGCTACTACATCGGTCTCTACGACACATGGAGCAAGTATGAGCCAGAAACGCAAGGAATCTTCATTGCTTACTGCTCTCTGCATGGCAACACGGCAAAGGCTGCCCATGCCTTGGCCGATATCCTCAAGGCGAAGAGCGACGTGAAGGTGTCCATTGCCGACATTGCACGCGACGACCTGCATGAGTGTGTGGAAGATGCCTTCCGCTACGACCGCATGGTGCTTTGTGCTCCCACCTATGATGGCGGCATCATGCCCATCATGGAAGACTTCATCAATCACCTCCGCATCAAGACCTATCAGAACCGCAAGGTAGCCTTCGTGGATAATGGCACATGGGCGCCAGTAGCGGGCAAGAAGATGCGCGAGCAGATGGAAGCAATGAAGAACATCACCATCATCGAGCCAATGGTCACCGTCGAATCGACCGTCAAGGCAAAGACAATCGAAGACCTCACCGTTCTGGCCGAAGCGCTGCTCTAATGGCAGCTGAAGCCATCGGCAGACCATAACATATTTACTAACCAATCATCTTTTTCTTATCTTATGATTAACAACAAATGGATGCGTGCCGCCATTCCGGCATTGCTCATCCACAGCTGCATCGGCAGCGTGTATTGCTGGAGCTTGCTCAAGGCAAACATCGCAGACTTGATGTCTTGCCCTGTGTCCTCTATTGAGTTCGCCTTCTCGTTGGCCATCTTCTTCCTCGGCATGTCGGCTGCCTTCGGAGGCCGCTTTGTGGAGAAGAACGTGACGCTGGCCACCCTCACATCAGGCATCTTCTTCTGTGCGGGTTTGCTGGTATCCATCCTGGCCATCAACCTTTGTGACATCAACCTCCTCATGTTGGGCTATGGCTGTCTCATGGGCATCGGCTTAGGCATCGGCTATTTGGCTCCCGTCAAGACCCTCATGCTGTGGTTCAGCGAGCATAAAGGATTGGCCACAGGAATTGCCATCTCAGGCTTCGGACTCTCAAAAGTCATCTTCTCGCCCTTCATCGAGTGGTGCAACGAGGCCCATGGCGTCAAGGCCACCTTGCTCCTCATTTGTGTCATCTCAGCCGTGTGCATCGGTCTTGCTGCTTTGCTCATCAAGAAGCCCCTGCACTGGAAAGAGCCCAAGACACCCTTCAAGATTAAGGAATACTACAAGGTGCTCAAGGACCCTACCTACATCAAGATATGGATTGTGTTCTATCTGAACATCACTTGTGGACTGGCACTCATCGCCTTCGAGAAGACCATTGCAGTGGACATAGGTATCGGTAGCGCCTTCATCGCCTTGTTGGCATCGGCCACCGCCTTCTTCAACACGGCAGGCCGTTTCTTCTATTCCATGTCCTCCGACTACACGCAGCGCAAGGAGACCATCTACAAGATTATCTTTACTAGTTCCCTGCTGGTCATGATACTTGCCTCAGCGTCCTACACCCTTGTGCCCGTCGTCGTGATGCTCATGACCGTCAATGCCGGTTATGGTGGTGGATTCTCCACTTTGCCCACCTTGCTGCAGAGCAAGTTCGGCATGGAGAAAATCAGCACCATCCACGGTCTTGCGCTCTCAGCGTGGGCATGGGCAGGCCTTAGCGGCAACCAGCTCTCCAACCTGCTGGTCAACACCCTCGGCTACGACTATGTAGTCCTCTTCGTGGTGCTTGCCGCTCTCTATGCCCTCAGCCTCGGCATCACTTGCAGCATCAAGAAATAAGCAGAGAAAGATATGTACAAATGGACGTTTTTCGATCTGTTGGTACTCGTCCTGCTTATCGCTTCATGCGGAACAAAGGTGGACGTGAAACCTGTTTGTGGTACGCTGGAGGCACCAGAAGTAGGGGACTCTGTGACGAATGGTCAGATGTTAGCTGTCACCGATTCCATCACCATCAATTTGTATGATGTGCAACAGGCGCTATCTTCACGGTTAGGGTACTCCATCAAGGGGGAGGACATCACTTTCTATGTTGACGACAAGGCTGTCAGTACGGTGACGAATACCATCACCGAGATGGGCGGATTCGATGACGATGCCATCTGGATTGGTGAGCAGATGAGTCTCGAAAAGCGCGAAAGTGGTGGTCTCCAAGTCCGTGTGACGCCGGGCATGAAGTTCATCACAGGGCTGGTGCTCCACTACGAAAACATGCCCACCTTCACCGCTGATGTGACGCTGTCGGACGCTGGTGAACTGACGTTGACGAATCTTCAATAAAAGAGCGAGGGCTCTGTATGTGGAAGTTGCATACAGAGCCCTTACTTTGTGGTATAATAGCCCGCGCTATTTTGGACACTCGCAGTGTCTCTGTATCCCCTTTCGGAATGACAAGGTTGGTCTGAATCACACCGATTTTGTGGTTGCGGAACTCGTCGGAATGAGTATTCCACACGCTCCTTTTCTTCCATTCTTTGCACTTGCGTTGAACTATCATAAAGGCTTAGGCTTCGCATGTTTAATAGCGCAGGGTGCGTGTTAATAATCGTGCAGGGTGCATGATTATAATCGTGCAGGGTGCGTGTAAATGGGTGGGTAAGGCATGCGTAAATTAAAGAATAAGGTGCTTCTGTGAATACGCTCAGATGTGTCATGTGGGGATATCCTGATAGTGTGTGTTTCAACTGGTTAGACGTGTATGGGTTTCCCCTGCTTCGGGTGGAGATAGTCATTTGGTCATATGCCTTTGGGACGATTGGCTTGTTCCTTCCCCCAAAAAAATGCAGGAGAGAATGTGTAAATCGGGAAATGTTTGTAACTTTGTGGCGCTCCGTCTCGAAATGCTAAAACTTTGTGGACGGTAGAGGTAAAACCAAGCGGTTAAACATTCGAAAATATGCAGTACATCAGCTTTTATAAAGACCGACTTCCTTTCAAGCCCAAGACCAATGTGGTCATCTATTTTGATGCGATGAACATTGGCGTGAAAAAGTATTATGAGATTCTCTATGAGGATTACGACATGCTTGTGGAGACGTTCAGACGTGGCGGACTGGAATTCTGCTTTCTGCCGAGGATTGCGCACGACATGGATCTCGGCAAGATTTACCGCTATTTCAATCCCGATGCCGACGCGAATGCCGCCGTCCCTCGTGTCTGCTATATCCACGAGAGAGACTTGCTGGAATATGTCGTTGACGGTTTCGATGCAAGTCGCCTTCAGCCAGGGCTTATTCAATATAAGGGTGAGGATTTTGACAAGGAGGATACTTACACCTATGCGTTCACGCCCATGACGGATGTTTACTCACCGTCACCCTACGAAATGGCGGAGAATTACATACGCATGCATGGAGTCAGTGGTGATTTCTTCGGCAGGAGACATGATAGGCAATTAGACCGTCTGAGGAACGAAGAGGAAAAACTCCAGCAAATGCGGCTTGAAGAAGCATGTTGCGAAGAACCATGTCCGGAACCTCCTTCCAGCCCATCTCTGTTCGACAGGCTGACGTCGGCTTTCAGGAGTAGGAAGGAGGCAGACAGGGAAGAATGCAGGGCGCAACTGCCGGAGGAGGATGTGGAAGCCGTTATGAGCGAGGTGCAGATGCTCGTGGAACGTCTTCGCCAGAGTGGGGTGGGCGAATGGGCGCTTCAGGCGCTTTTCCAACCCACACAGAAACTGAGTCGCCTGCATGTGCGCTACGGGCGCATCTTCCTGCCCGACTACAACAATGTGGAAATCAAGATGCCACCGCTCTCGAAAGCCATCTACCTGCTCTACCTGCGCCATCCCGAAGGCATCAAATTCTCCAATCTGCCCGAATACCGAAAGGAACTCCTGTCCGTGTATGAGATGATCTCGGGGCGTGATAGTCGTGAGGACATCCGTAGGAGCATCGACGATGTGACCGACCCCACACGCAACTCCATCAACGAGAAATGCTCCCGAATCAAGCAGGCTTTCCTGAGGGTTTTCGACGACAGCATCGCCCGCAACTACTACATCACCGGCGAAAGGGGAGAAGCCAAGAAAATCCTCTTGCCTCAAGACATGATTGTCTGGGAGGATTTCCGTTAATCTATTCATCCATAATAAAATAAGCAGTATCCCTGCAAGGCTTGCGACGTTTGCAAGGCTTGCAGGGATTTTCATGTGCTGTATATTATAGCGTAACTTTGCATCGTCAAAAGTTTTTGTCAAACCTCTAAAATTTGTTTTAATTATGGATTATTCATTGAAAGATTTGAAGAACGCAGCAGTTTTGATTCAGAAGAGCGTATTCGGCAAGAAGCGCGAGTATGACCTGAAGTTCAACCACGAGGCAGACGGATGCTGGTATGTGGATTTCCCCGGCTGGCCCTTCGAACATCACAACCTGATGATGGTGGCTGGCGCCGACCTGCTCTGTGCTTACCTCTCTGACGATGATGTGGAAACACGTGTCAAGGTGGTTCCCACTTCCAAACAGGAAAAACTGCCAGGCTATGCCGAACTGCACCGACTCGACCACTCGCTCACAGGTGGCGCACACTACGAGGTGAGAGGGCTGGACGGATTCAACCGCAAGATTTGGCTCTGCCCCGTCACTCTCTTCGTGCTGGGAACATACCCCGCCTACATCTATGTGAAGAAGGTATAAGCGACTTCCTCAGCACTTTTATCCCAACAAACTATTACATTAACCACTTAAAACCTCAAACGGCATGACACAGAAAGTTTACAATCTCATCATTCTGGACGCCTCTGGCTCCATGTATTCCATCCGCAGAGAAGCCATCGCAGGTGTGGTGGAAACCATTCAAACCATCCGCACTGCCCAAACCGAGAACCCCAATCAGGAGCAGCTGTTCAGCTTGGTGGTCTTCAACGGGCGTCGCATCTCCACCGTCTATGACCGCATGCCCATCACCAAGGTGCCCGACCTGAACGAGAACGACTACCAGCCCACCGACAACACACCCCTCTACGATGCGATGGGAAATTCCATCACCCATCTGCGCCAATATATCGACAAGGGCGACAACGTGCTGGTGACCATCATTACCGACGGCTACGAAAACTCCTCTGTGGAGTGGAATCACGAACGTGTCTTTCAGCTGGTCGAGGAACTAAAGAAGGGCAACTGGCTCTTCACCTACATCGGAGCCAACCAAGACGCCTTGGCGGTTGCCAAGGGCATGGGCATCGACCACAGCATGAACTTTGAAGCCGATATGGAAGGCACCAAGGAGATGTTCCGGAAAGAGAAGAAGGCTCGTTCTGCCTTCTACACCAAACTCAGCGAATGCTGCGAATTCTCCCGCCTGAAATCCGACAAATTCTTCATCGACGATGAAGAGCCTAACAAATGACAGATGGCTGTTTTGAGAATAGATGATTGACTGTTGATATATGAAAAATGATAGAGAGGGGAGGCCACTTCGTGTGGCTTCCACTCTTTTTGATGTAAAAAATGTCTTGTCGAGAAAAATAATTGGGATTTTGTTTGGTAGAGGCACGAAAAAGCACTACCTTTGCAGTCGCAAATTGCGTAGGCGTATGTCTGTGCATGATGTTTTGTGTGGCTGAGCCATGCGTAAAAAACTCCGAGTGGATGAGACCTGAGAGAAGGACGGAAGTCCATGAGAGGATGGTCCGGTAGCTCAGCTGGATAGAGCAACAGCCTTCTAAGCTGTGGGTCTTGGGTTCGAATCCCAACCGGATCACGAAGACTTTTCTCAACGAGCGAACGAAAGCTCGCTTTCAGTTCGAGAGATGAGGAAAGGATTCGAATGATAGCCCGTGGCAGGGCAAGGGATATGTAATCCCAACCGGAAGAATAGCCCGAGATAGGGCGGGGAAAATGAAATCCCGATAGTAAATAAAGAAACACCCCTAATTTTCAAAAACAAAAAGGGTTGAGCGTTCCAAATTTCGCGAGGTGGGCATTGCGGGCCTGCCGGAACTGTGAAGACCTGTACTTCTCCAAGTAAAATTAGATTTGAAAATTAAAAAACGATAACAAGAAAATGTCAAAAATTTGTCAGATTACAGGTAAGAAGTCAGTAGTGGGCAACAACGTGTCTCACTCACTTCGCAGAACAAAGAGACGTTTTGATGTCAACCTGTTCACTAAGAAGTTCTACTATGTAGAGGAAGATTGCTGGATTGTGCTCAAGGTGAGCGCCGCTGGTTTGCGTATCATCAACCGCATTGGTCTTGACGCCGCTCTGAAGCAGGCTGTTGCTAAGGGTCACTGCGAATGGAAAGACATCCAGGTTATTGGCTAATCATTAAAGTAAGGAGAAAAGAAAATGGCAAAGAAAGCTAAAGGCAATCGTGTGCAGGTCATTCTCGAGTGCACAGAAATGAAGGATAGCGGTCTTCCAGGTACATCAAGATACATCACTACAAAGAACCGCAAAAACACTCCAGACCGTTTGGAGTTGAAGAAGTATAACCCCATCCTGAAGCGCATGACTGTGCACAAGGAAATCAAATAAGTTTAGACTATGGCAAAGAAAACCGTCGCAACCCTCCAGAACAAGGATGGCCGTTCTTACACGAAGGTTATCAAGATGTTTAAGTCACCTAAGACTGGTGCTTACGCATTTGACGAGAAGATGATTCCTGCTGAACTGGTGAAGGATTATCTGAAGAAGTAATGTGACAGACTTTCGAACGCCGCCAAGGTGTTCAATGACATAAAAATAAGGACCTCTCCAATTTTTGGAGGGGTTTTTTTGTGTTTTCACGAAAACTCCGTATCTTTGTCAATTAAAACATTTTGAGTATGGGATTTTTTGATTTTTTCTCAAAACAGAAAAAGGAGACGCTGGATAATGGATTGGCCAAGACAAAGGAAAGTGTGTTTGGCAAGATAGCGCGTGCAGTGGCAGGAAAGGCGAAGGTGGACGATGATGTGCTGGACAATCTGGAGGAGGTGCTGATTACAAGTGATGTGGGCGTGGACACTACATTGGAAATCATCCGCAGGATTGAGGAGCGCGTGGCGCGTGACAAGTATGTGGGTACGGATGAGCTGAACAAGATATTGCGTGAGGAAATTGCAGGTCTGTTGACTGAGAACAATACGGAGGACACAGAGGGCTTCCAAATTCCAGAGGGAGCACACAAGCCTTATATCATCCTGGTGGTGGGCGTGAATGGAGTGGGCAAGACTACGACCATCGGCAAGTTGGCCTACCAGTTTAAGCAGGCTGGACTGAAGGTGTATCTTGGTGCTGCCGACACGTTCCGTGCCGCTGCGGTGGAGCAGATTTGCATCTGGGGCGAACGAGTGGGCGTTCCTGTGGTCAAGCAACAGATGGGTAGTGACCCTGCAGCTGTGGCGTTTGATGCTGTCAGCTCGGCAAAGGCAAATGGCGCTGATGTGGTGCTCATCGACACAGCAGGCCGTCTGCACAACAAGGTGGGCCTGATGAACGAGCTGACGAAGATTAAGAATGCCGTGAAGAAGGCTGCTGGCTATGATGCTGACGATGTGATGCTGGTGCTGGACGGCTCTACGGGCCAAAACGCGTTTGAGCAGACGAAGCAGTTCACGAAGGCTACCGAGGTGACTTCTTTGGCTATCACGAAGCTGGATGGAACGGCGAAGGGTGGTGTGGTCATCGGCATCAGCGACCAGTTCAAGGTTCCTGTGCGCTACATCGGACTTGGTGAGGGCATGGAGGACTTGCAGCCATTTAACCGCAAGGCGTTTGTGGACAGCTTGTTTGGAAGTTGAGAATTGGCAATTGAGAGTTAATATTTAGGAGTGAGAAATTGAGAAAGAATACGATTGATATTATCACGCTGGGGTGCTCGAAGAATCTGGTGGATTCGGAGCGACTGATTCGTCAGCTGGAGCTGAATGGCTACCGGGTGACGCATGACAGCGAGAACCCGCAGGGTGAGATTGTGGTGGTGAACACGTGCGGCTTCATTGCCGATGCACAGGAGGAGAGTGTGAACATGATTCTCGAACTGTGTCAGGCGAAGGAAGAGGGGCGCGTGAAGCAGGTGTATGTGATGGGGTGTCTCTCGCAGCGCTTCATGAAGGAGCTGGGGCATGAGATTCCTCAGGTGGACAAGTTCTACGGCAAGTTTAACTGGACGGAACTGGTGAACGATCTGGGTAAGGTGTATATGAAGGAGCGCCAGTATGAACGTCGCTTGACGACTCCGAAGCACTATGCCTACTTGAAAATTTCGGAGGGATGTGACCGCCATTGCGCCTATTGTGCTATCCCTATCATTACGGGCCGTCATCAGAGCCGTCCGATGGAGGATATCGTGGCCGAAGTGGAGCACTTGGTCAGCGAGGGCGTGAAAGAGTTTCAGATTATCGCACAGGAGCTTACTTACTATGGATTAGATATTTATGGTGAGCAAAAAATAGCGGAGCTGGTGGAGCGTATCAGCGATGTGAAGGGCGTGAAGTGGATTCGTCTCCATTATGCCTATCCGATGAATTTCCCTTGGGATTTGCTGAAGGTGATTCGCGAGCGGAAGAATGTCTGCAAGTATCTTGACATCGCCCTGCAGCATGTGAGCACGAAGGTGCTGACGAATATGCAGCGCCATGTGGACAAGGATCAGACTTACGAACTGATAGAGCGCATCCGCAAGGAGGTGCCAGGCATTGCACTCCGCACCACATTGATGGTGGGCTTCCCGGGTGAGGGTGAAGCGGAGTTTGAGGAACTGAAGGAGTTTGTGCGCTGGGCACGATTCGACAGGATGGGCGCGTTTGCCTATTCGGAAGAGGAGGGCACACCTGCACAGAAGAACTTCAAGGATGAAGTGCCCGACGAGGTGAAGCAGTGCCGACAGAGTGAGCTGATGGACTTGCAGCAGGGCATCTCAGCTGAGGTGCAGGCGCAGAAAGTGGGAAAGACGATGAAGGTGATTGTGGACCGGAAGGAGGGCGACTACTATGTGGGCCGCACCGAGTTTGATTCGCCAGAGGTTGACCCTGAAGTGCTGATTCCCGTAGCGGATGGCACGTTGAGAAGGGGTAGCTTCTATACAGTTCAAGTAACTGATTCAGATGACTTTGACCTATATGCTAAAGTGATAAAATGACGAACAAGGAATTTATCGAGATGCTTTCTCGGAAGACGAATTTTGAAACTTCCGATGTAAAGGAGTTGTCGGCTGCGCTGATAGGCATCGTGCTGAGCGATGTGGCGGAAGGCGACAGTGTGACCATTCAGGGTTTTGGCTCGTTTGATGCTCGTGAGAAGGCTCGCCGAAAGATATATAACCCTACGTCAAAAACCTATATTGTGGTGCCTCCAAAGAAGACGCTTGGCTACAAGATGAGCGCCGCTTTGAAGGAACGCTTAAACATGGAATAACCTATGAACGAGAAATTGTCATTCCAGCATGTATCTGATGCTTTGGCACAGAAGGCAGGTGTGTCGAAAAAGGTGGCGGACATCTTCACCAAGGCCTTTTTTGACACCGTTGTTGATGCGTTCTATATGGGCGAAGAGTCTGTCAAAGTGAAAGGCTTGGGCACCTTCAAACTGGTGGAGGTAGAGAGCCGCGAAAGCGTGAACGTCTCGAATGGTGAGCGCATCGTCATCCCTGGCTACAAGAAAGTATCCTTCACGCCCGAAGATGGCGTGGTGGAGTTCCTAAGCTCGGCAGCGAAAGGTTCTGAAGAACAAGAACCTGTTGAGGAAACTCCTGTTATAGAGGAAACTCCAGTCGCTGAGGAAGTTCCAGTAGCACACGAAACTCCAGTTGAAGAAAAACTGGACCCTGTGGTTGAAATAGAAGAAGTTCCTGCAGAAGAGGAAACTCCTGTTGAGGAAGCTCCTGTTGAGGAAGCTCCTGTTGAGGAAACTCCTGTTGAGGAAACTCCTGTTGAGGAAACTCCTGTTGAGGAAGCTCCTGTTGTGGAGGATGAGGTAGAAGCCCTCATCCAAGTGCCCGACCCTGTGAATGTGGAAGAGCCACAAGACGCTTTTAGCGGCATAGATATGCTGATTTCCACACCAGAGAGCATGGACGAGGTGCGTCAGCAGTATGAAGAGGCTAAGACCAAGATGGAGACTGCCGTAGAGGAGGCCCGCAAGGCCAATGCGGAGAAGGTCCGTCTTGAAAAGCTGTTGGCCCGCTTGGAAGCGAATGCTGTGCCTGAAGTGGCAGAGGAGGTGAAAGATGAGCCGGAAGCAAAGGAGGCACAGAACGAAGCTGCTGTTGAGCCACAAGCGGAAACAAAGGAAGAGTCTTCTGCAGAGAAGGAGCCTGTAGTAGATACTCCAAAGCCTGCTGAGACTCCACAAAAGCCTATTGCGGAAGAAGATAAGCATCAGGAAGCCTTTAATCGCTTCATCAACGAGACGCCACGGATGGAAGAGCAACCCTCCGAATCCAAGCGTAGTCATACGCTGACGTGGGTGCTCGTTCTCGTATTTGCCTTGCTTGCTGGCATTTGTTTCTTCTTGTATCAGACATTCCTCTCCATCGAGGCAGTAGAGACAGTTCCTGAAATCAAGGAAATGAAGAAAATCAGCACGCCCCACAAAGCTAAGCCTGCCAAGGCTACAAAGCTCGAAGAGCCTAAGGCTGATGCTCCAAAGGCGGTAGAGCCTAAGAAGAATGATGCCAAGACTGATGCCACGAAGAAGGGCGAGCAGAAAGCAAGTGCTCCTAAGAAAGAGGAAGTCAAGCCCACAAAACCGGCAAGACCTGCCACCCATGTGCTTCAGCGTGGTGAGTCGCTTACTCGTATCTCGCAGAAGTATTACGGCACCAAAGACTCCGTGCGTGCTATTCTTCGGGTGAACACGTTCAATGATCCTGACAACTTGCCTGTAGGTGCAGTAGTGAAGCTGCCATAAATCTTCCACTATGTGGAAGGCAATATGAATAAGGGCTGTTTGCCATGTGGCAGACGGCCCTTTTCTGTGTTTTCTGTGGTGAAACTTTTAATTACTCTTAAAAAGCGTACAATACAAGATTTTTTCACATTTGTTAAAACGTTGAAGTGGGCAGAAAGGCGTATATTTGCAAAATAAAGAATAACTAAACGTAGAAACTATGGCAGAATCAATTGATATTCGCGAATTGAATGAGCGAATTGAACGTCAAAGTGCGTTCGTGACGAATTTGATGGCAGGAATGGACCAAGCCATCGTTGGTCAAAAGCATTTGGTGGAGTCCCTCTTGTTGGGTCTTCTTTCTGATGGACACGTCTTGTTGGAAGGTGTTCCTGGCTTGGCGAAGACTAAAGCAATCAAGACATTGGCTTCGCTGATTGATGCGCAGTTCAGCCGTATCCAGTTCACTCCCGACCTTCTTCCTGCCGACGTAATCGGTACGATGATTTACTCGCAGAAGGATGGCGAATTCAAGGCAAAGAAAGGTCCTGTGTTCGCTAACTTTGTGTTGGCCGATGAGATTAACCGTGCTCCAGCCAAGGTGCAGAGCGCGTTGCTCGAGGCTATGCAGGAGCGTCAGGTGACCATCTCAACGAATACCTACGAGTTGCCAAAGCCATTCCTGGTACTGGCCACTCAGAACCCCATCGAGCAAGAAGGCACATATCCTCTGCCTGAGGCCCAAGTGGACCGTTTCATGCTGAAGGTGGTGATTGACTATCCTAAGCTGGAAGAAGAGAAGAAGATTATTCGCCAGAACATCGCCAAGGAAAAAGTGGAAATCCGTCCTATCATGGGCACCAAGGAAATTGAGGAAGCCCGCAAGGTGGTGAACGAGGTTTATCTTGACGAGAAAATAGAGCAGTATATCACAGACATCGTGTTTGCCACTCGTTATCCTGAGAAGTACAACCTGAAGGATTTGAAGGGCTTGATTAGTTTTGGTGGTTCTCCTCGTGCCAGCATCAATCTTGCTTTGGCAGCTCGCTCATACGCTTTCATCAAGCATCGTGGCTACGTCATTCCAGAAGATGTGCGTGCTGTGGCTCATGATGTGCTGCGCCACCGCATTGGACTCACCTACGAGGCTGAGGCTAACAATGTGACTAGCGAGGAGATTATCAGCAAGATTCTTAATAAGGTTGAAGTGCCTTGATGAGCTAATGCTCATTGTGCCATCTGCCATGCAGCAACAAAGGTGATGGCAAACATTCATCTCGTAACTAATAGAAACTGGTAAAACAGCAAACGACTTAAAGTGGAAACGGAAGAACTCTTACAGAAAGTCAGGAAGATTGAAATCAAGACCAAAGGTCTCTCAAACAATATCTTTGCAGGCGAGTACCACTCTGCTTTCAAGGGTAGGGGCATGGCATTCAGCGAGGTGCGCGAATATCAGTATGGTGACGATGTTCGCGATATCGACTGGAATGTGACCGCTCGTTTTGGCAAGCCTTATGTGAAGGTCTTTGAAGAAGAGCGTGAGCTGACAGTAATGCTGTTAGTCGATGTGTCTGGTTCGTTGGACTTCGGCACCCAGACGCGCACGAAGCGTCAACTGCTCACCGAAATTGCGGCGACATTGGCATTCTCTGCCATTCAGAACAACGACAAGATAGGAGTTATCTTCTTCTCAGACAAGATTGAGAAGTTTATCCCTCCCAAGAAAGGCCGCAAGCACATCCTTTTCATTATTCGTGAACTCTTGAATTTCCAGCCCGAAAGTAGTCGCACCGATGTGGGGCTTGCTGTGGAGTTTATGACGAATGCCATCAAGCGCCGCTGCACCGTTTTCCTGCTGAGCGACTTCTTCGATACCAAGGATTACACCAGCCAGTTGACTGTGGCAAACCGTCGTCATGATGTGGTAGCGCTGCAGATATATGACCGTCGAATGGTGGAATTGCCTGATGTAGGTATCGTGAAGATGCTGGATGCCGAGACTGGTAAGGATGTGTTTGTCGATACCTCATCCAGCGCTGTTAGACGAGTTCACCACGAATGGTGGGTGACTCATCAGGCATGGCTTAAGACTGCGTTCACCAAGTCAAATATCGACAATATCTCGGTGCGTACAGACGAGGACTACGTGAAGGCCTTGATGAATTTGTTTAGGAAACGAGCATAGCCAAGGCCATGTTTTATGACCTAATGGAATACGCTTAGAACTGTATTACGATGCGAATTATTAGAAGTAATATACTATTGATAATCTGTTGCTTGCTGAGTTTAACGAAACTAAACGCTCAAGTGACGGTTGATGCAAAATTGGATTCTGCGGGCATCTTTATTGGACAGCGAATCGGCTTGACTTTGGAGGTGAGCGCAGATGCTAAGAAGCAGGTGGAGTTGCCTGAATGGGACTCGTTGCAGCAGGTGGTACCAGGCTTGGAATTTGTCAAGGCAGAGAAGGCCGACACCAGTTATTTGAACGATGGCAAGCGCATGGTGCTGTCACGTCGTTATTACTTCACCTCTTTCGATTCTGCGCTTTATTTGATTCCTGCTCTTGACGTGAAAGTAGATGGCAAGGATTATCATTCCAAGCGAGTGGCTTTGAAGGTGCTGACGTTTGAGGTGGACACGCTGCATGCAGACAGCATCTTTGGCATCAAGGAAGAGTTGGCCCCACCTTTTGATTGGGCTGAGTGGCGCCAAGTGATATGGGGTGTTGTGGCTGCTTTGCTGATAGGCGGACTCTTGGCCTATGTGATTTATCGTCTTAAGAACAATAAGCCTATCATTCGCCGCATCCGCAACAAGAAACGCCTGGCACCACATAAAGTGGCCATGCAGAAGATAGAGCAAATCAAAGAAGAGAAGATTTGGCAGAGCGAGGACTCCAAGGAGTATTACACCCAGCTGACAGACACGTTGCGTAACTACATCAAGGAACGTTATGGCTTCAACGCCATGGAGATGACCTCCTATGAGATTATCCAGAAACTGCAGGAGGTGAACGATGAAGAGGCGATTGCAGAATTGCGTGAGCTCTTCCAGACTGCAGACCTGGTGAAGTTTGCCAAGTACAATACCCTAATAAATGAGAATGACCGCAACCTGGTAAATGCCATTGAGTACATCAATCAGACGAAGTTGGAAGAGCCCGAACCGGCGCAGCAGCCAGAAGTGATTGTGGTGGAGGAGAAGAGTTCGAAGATAGCCAAGCGGGTGCTCATCGGCAGCATTGTCTTGGCAAGTCTGGTGCTGCTGGGTGTACTGGTCTACATCGGTTATCGTATCTATATGCTGACGCTTTGAGTCATGCAAATGTGAATGTATAATGTCAAAAAGAAATAGTGCTGATGGAATTTAAGAATCCGTTGTTTTTCCTTTTGTTGTTGGCTGTGTTGCTGTATGTGGTGTGGTATGTGCTGCGCTACAGGCAGAGTTTGCCATCGCTGAAGGTTCCAGACACGACGAAATATGCTAAAGCCCCCAAGACCTTCCGTCTGTATCTGATGCATTTGCCTTTCTTGCTGCGTGTTGTGCTGATGAGTTTGGTCATCTGCATCTTGGCACGTCCTCAGAGCAAGCATTCGTGGAGCAATACAGATACGGAGGGAATCGACATCATGCTGGCCGTTGACGTGTCCACCTCTATGTTGGCGCAAGACTTCAAACCCAACCGTGTGGAAGCCCTGAAGGAGATTGCTCAACGCTTCATCGAGCGTCGTCCCAACGACAATATGGGTCTGGTCATGTTTGCAGGAGAGGCCTATACACAATGCCCGCTCACCACAGACCATGTCGTGCTGGTGAACCTCTACAATAGTGCCGATTGCAATATGGCGGCACGCGGCATCATCGACGACGGTACAGCCATTGGTGATGGCATCATGAATGCCATTCTCCGCCTCAAGGAGAGTCAGGCAAAGTCGAAAGTTATTATCCTTCTGACAGATGGCGTGAACAATGCCGGAAACATCTCTCCGCAGACCGCAGCCGAGATAGCCAAGAAGTACGGAATCCGCATCTACACGATAGGTATTGGCCGCAACGGCATGGCGCCATACCCTATGCCATCAGGAGGAACCGTCATGTTGCCTGTTGAGATAGACGAGCAGACCATGTCGAAAATTTCCAAAGAGACTGGAGGTCAGTATTTCCGTGCCCAAAAGAACGACGAGCTCGATGCCATCTATCAGGACATCGACAAGATGGAACGCACCAAGTTCAGCGTGAAGCAATACAGTCGCCGCAGCGAGATGTTCATGCCATTCGCCTGGGCAGCCATCGTGGTGCTGTTGCTGGAGATTCTGTTGAGAACGGTCGTACTGAAGAGATTGCCATAAAGTTGTAACTATTCAAATAGATTGTAAAAGTGTTTAGATTCGCAAATCCCATATATTTGTATCTCTTGCTGCTCATTCCTGTGCTGACGGCTATCTATATGCTGATGGTCTATAAGATGAGGCAGCAAGTGAAGAAATTTGGCGACCCTGAGCTGATGCGTGAGCTTATGCCCGATGTGTCTATGAAGCGTCGTCACACCAAGTTCATGCTGATGATGATAGCCTTCGGGCTTTTAGTGGTCGTTTTGGCACGCCCTCAATATGGCTCTCGCAACGAAGAAGTCAAGCGCTCCGGAATTGAAGTCGCCATTGCTGTGGATGTGTCCAATTCCATGTTGTGCAAGGACGTGAGCCCCAGCCGTCTGGACAAGTCCAAGATGATTGTGAGTCGATTGGTAGAGCAGTTCGACGAGGATAAGGTCGGGCTTGTAGCCTTTGCTGGTAATGCCATCACCTTGTTGCCTATGACTAGCGACTACGTGTCAGCCAAGATGTTTCTTGACCAGTTGACTCCCGCCACCATATCCATCCAGGGCACCAACGTTGCCGATGCTATCACACGTGCCACAGCGGGATTCTCCAAGAAGACCAATGTAGGTCGCGCCCTCATTCTCATCACCGATGCCGAGGATAATGAAGACGGAGCCATCGAGGCAGCCAAGCAAGCCCGCAAAGAAGGCATACAGATATTTGTCTTGTCCGTAGGCACCCAGCAGGGTGGACCTATCCCCATGCCCGATGGCACATTCAAGAAAGACCTCTCAGGCCATGTTGTCACTACCAAGCTGAACGAGCAGATAGGCAAGAGCATTGCTCAGGCTGGAGGAGGCCTCTATGTGCACGTCGACCAGACGGATATGGCACAAGCCATTTTGGAGAAAGAGATAGAGAAGATGCAGAAAGAAGACATATCGCAATCCATGTATTCAGCCTACGACGAGCAGTTTGTGGCAGTAGCCCTGCTTTTGTTCATCGTGTTGCTGATGGAGTGCTGCATCATGGAGAGAGAGAATCATGTGTTTAAGAAATTCAGACTTTTTAGATAAATGAGGAGATTGATTGTTTGTCTGTTATGGGGCTTGCTGATGTCACCAGTCATGGCTCAGAGCGCCCGTGACTTTGTGCGTCTTGGCAACCGTGCCTACCGAGCTGGGCAATATGACAAGGCCGAGACCTACTATTTGAAATCCTTGGCCAAGGAACCTTCCTTTGAGGCATACTACAATCTGGGCAATGCCTATGTGATGCAGCAGAAAGACTCCACGGCTTTCGAAAATTACAAGCGTGCCGATTCCATTGGTTCCAACGATCCTCTTCGCAAAGCGCGCAACTTCCACAACATGGGCAATATCTGGTATGCTCAGGGCATGGGTGCCATGCGCCAGCAAGACGGCAATGCCGTAGGAGCCTTCCAGAATGCTGTCAACTTCTACAAGAGTTCCCTCCGTTGCAATCCTGCCGATAACGAGACGCGCTACAACCTCGCTATGGCGCAGCACCAGTTGAAGAAGAGCCAAGACCAGCAAAAGAATGGTGGCAACAATCAGCAGCAACAGCAGGATAAGCAAAAACAGCAACAGCAGCAACAACAACAGCAGCAAGACCAGCAGAAGAAAGACCAAGAGCAGAAGAAGGAGCAGCAAAAGCCCGAACCCAAGAAAGACGAGATGAGCGACCAAGCTGCCGAACAATTGCTCAATTCTGCCCAGCAGGACGAGCGAGGCGTGCAGCGCAAGGTCAACAAGAAGCAAAACTTCCAGCGTCGCAACTTGGAGAAAGACTGGTAGGGGAGAGGCCTGCCGCAAGATGTCAAAATAGTAAAAGTTCATGTCAATGAAACGGCTAATACATATCGTTATACTTATCGCACTCTCCGTCAGCGCTTATGCTGAAGATGTGTCGCTTCGTGTGTCAGCACCCTCCTCGGTGGTGGCAGGCGGCAAGTTTAGAGTGCAGTTTACCGTCAACACCCAGAACGTGTCCAACTTCATGGCCCCCGACTTCAAGGGCTTTGAAGTCATTTATGGTCCTGCCACCTCGTCGCAGAGCAGTTTCCAGATGATTAATGGCCGCACCTCACAAAGCAGCAGCATCATCTATTCCTATGTGGTTCTCTGCACCAATCCAGGCACCTACACCATTGGAAGCGCCAGCGTGCAGGTAGATGGCAAGACCGTGAAGTCACGCCCTGTGCAAGTGAGAGTCTTGCCCGAAGGTTCCAACGCCTCGTCCCAACGGGGTGGTGCTCCTCAGGGTGGAGGCTATCCAGGGATGTCCTCCTCGTCAAGCCAGTCCGCCGGACAAGGCGTCTCTGCCAACGAGCTCTTCATGACGGCAACAGCATCCCGCACCTCTGTTCATGAGCAGGAAGCCATACTCTTGACTTACAAGATTTACACCCTCCTGGACCTGCGCCAGTTGGACGGAAAGTTGCCCACCCTCGACGGATTCCAGATTCAAGAGATTCCGCTGCCCCGCACCAAAGAATTTGAACTGGAGCAATATAAAGGGCGCAACTACCGTACCGTCGTGTGGAGCCAGTATCTCCTCTTCCCTCAGAAGTCCGGCAACCTGACCATACCCGCCATCAATTACGAAGGCGTAGTTGTGACTCGCAACCGCAATCTCGACCCTATCGAAGCCTTCTTTAATGGCCAGAGTGGATTTACCGAAGTGAAGCGCCGCATCACCACGCCAGCTCTCACCATCCACGTCTCTCCGCTTCCTAAAAAGCCCGAAGACTTCTCCGGTGCTGTAGGTAAATTCTCTATTTCTTCCAGCATCAGCACCCAAGAGGTAGATGCCAACGAGGCCGTTACCTTGAAACTCGCCGTGAAGGGTAGTGGTAACATGAAGCTGATTAGCACTCCCGAAATTGCCTTCCCGAAGGATTTCGAGACCTACGATGCCAAAGTGAACGATAAGTTCCAGTTGACCCGCACCGGTCTGTCCGGCACGAAAGAATTTGAATATCTGTTCGTACCACGCCATGCAGGAACTTACGAGATACCTGCTGCCAAGTTCGTGTACTTCGACACCGAATCCCGTTCCTACAAGACTTTGACCACCGAGGCCTACACGCTCAAGGTGCACAAGGGAAAGGGAGGCTCAGGACAGAACGTCTCCAACTACAGCGGGCAGCAGCAAGACGTGCAGCAGCTGAACCAAGACATCCGTTACATCAAGAAAGGGGATGTGGAGCTGCATCAGCCAGGCCACACTCTCTTTGGCACCTGGCAGTATTGGGCAGCCTACATCCTTCCGTTCTGCCTCTTCCTCCTGCTATTGCTTCTGGGCCGCAAGCGCATGAAGTCTAATGCCAATGTAGCCCTCTCGCGTGGCCGGAAAGCCAACAAGGTGGCACTCAAGCGCATGAAGCAGGCGCAGAAACTCTTGCAGCAGCACAATGCAGCCCTGTTCTACGACGAGGTGCTGCGTGCCCTCTGGGGATATGTGGGCGACAAATTCAATATGTCACAGGAATCTCTCAACAAAGAAAACATTGCACAGGCCCTTGCCTCGCGCAACGTGTCCGAAGAGCAAGTGCAGCAGTTCTTGCAAGTGCTCAACGATTGCGAGTTTGCCCGTTATGCTCCAGGCGATGAGAACCAGAACATGGAGAATGTGTACAACAGCGCCATTGGTGCTATCAGCAAAATGGAGGACAGTCTATGAAGAAGATACTGATATTGTCATGCATCCTTATGCAGCTATCCTGCAGCATGGCGCTTGCTGCCACCAAAGCAGAGGCTGACAAACTGTATGGAAAAGAACACTACCGCGAGGCGGCAGAATGCTACCAAACCATCTTGAAGCAACAAGGTGAGGCGGCAGAAATATACTACAACTTAGGCAACTGCTACTACAAGCTCGACGAGATACCGCAGGCCGTGCTCAACTATGAGCGTGCCTCCCTGCTCGACCCCGGAGATGCCGATATCCGTGCCAATCTGGCTTTGGCACGCGGCAAGACCATCGACAAGGTGGTGCCTCCCTCCGAGATGTTCTTCGTCACTTGGTGGCGTGACATGACCCGTTGCATGAGCATCGACGCATGGATGACCCTCGGCATCGTAGCCTTTGTTCTCATGCTGGCAGGACTGCTCATGTATATGTTCCTCACCTCTCTTGCTTTGCGCAAGTGCGGATTCTATGGAGCTGTGGCCATGTTGGTGCTCACCCTCGTGGCCAACCTCTCAGCCATCTCCCAGCATGCCGACCAGGTACATCGCTCTACAGCCATCATCATGGCTCCAGCCGTCACCGTGAAGAGTTCCCCCAGCCAGACCAGCACCGACCTCTTCCTCATCCACGAAGGCTCCAAAGTGGTAATCCTTGATGCCACCATGCGCGACTGGATGGAGGTTCAGTTTGAGGAAGGCAAACAAGGATGGGTGCCTGTGAGTGCGCTGGAAGTTATTTAAGGGCCAAAGAATTGTCAATTGTCAATTATCAATTATCAATTACCTAAATGTCCTCACTCAACGAAATAGACCATCAATTGACGTTAGCCATCAACGGCAGCGACAGCCTCTTCTGGGACAATGTGATGTACACCGTCACAGACACCTTCTCGTGGACCCTCGTCATCATCGTCCTGCTCGCCATCATCTTCAAGAACAACACCTGGAAAGAAGCCCTGATGGTGTATGTGGCCATGATACTGCTCATCGTTGTGGCCGACCGCATCTGTTCTGGCATCGTCAAGCCCTTGGTGGCCCGTTGGCGTCCCACACAAAACCCGCAATTGATGTATCTTGTTGATGTCGTGCGCGGTTATCGTGGAGGGCGCTTCGGCTTCTTCTCCGGACATGCCTGCAACACCATGTGCATGGCCATGTTCCTCTCCTGGCTCTTCCGCAGCACCAAGGTGACGCTCACCCTCTTCTTCTGGTCCCTCTCCACCACCTTCACCCGCCTTTATCTTGGCGTGCACTATCTTGGTGATGTCTGTGTGGGCTTCATCGTAGGCGCCATCCTCGGTTTCGGATTCTATTGGCTGATGGAGCGCTATGTGCATCCTCGCATCGGCAAGACCCGCTTCATCTCCGATCAATTCACTTCATCTGGCTATCTGAAAGATGACATGGACACCTTCATGGCTGTCGTCTTCTTCAACTACATCTGCGTCATCATCTTCGCCATGACCTTAGGAATAGGGTAGAGGCTCTCCCTGAACTTTCTCCCTCTCCAACCTGTTGGTTGGCAATAAGATGAATAATCGTTACTATACTGAAATAAAACAATTGTAGTATTTTTACCACGAAAACAAACCTAAAACAAATAGTCATTATGAGAAACAGAATTCTTGGGCTGCTCACCACCATCATCTTGGGTGGAGCAATCATGGTAGGGCTGATCGCATGCGGTGACAGCGACGACAACAAAGGTAACAATCAGAAGAAGGTAGTGGTCTTGCTTCCCGACAATTCCAGCCTCGACCGTTGGGCCACCGACAAGGAAAACCTTGAGAAAGTGCTGGGCACCTACGGTTTCCAAACCGATTTCTACGAAGCTCCCGAGACCGCCGAAGGCGCAGACCAGCAAGTCAATCAACTGAGGAATGCCATCAATGGTGGAGCCAAATACATCGTGCTGACCGCCATCGACTATCAGAAAATCAACGACTCCAAACTGCTCGAACAGAATCCCGATGTCAAGGTCGTGTGCCATGACCGTATTATCCCCGACAACCCCCGCATCGCCTATATCTCCTCTACCGACACCAAGGAAATAGGACGTATGCAGGCCATGTTCCTCCTCAACCATTATCGCTCCTCAGGAGCCGCTACCATGACCATCGAACTCCTTGAAGGTCCCGAAACCGACGTCAACGCCAAGAGTTATTATGATGGCGCCATGGAACTCCTCAAGAGTTACATTGATGATGGGTCGCTGGTTGTCAAGAGCGGCAAGAAAGAATACAGCCAAGTCAAGTCCGACAGCTGGAGCATCGCCGATGGCCGGAAAGCCATGCAAGACCGTCTTGCCAGCTATGCCGAAGGCGAGCGTCCTGATATGATACTCGCAGCCAACGACAATCTGGCGCAGGGAGCCATTGCAACCCTGATGGTAGCAGGCATCACCGATATGCCCGTCATCACAGGTCAGGACAATACCGCAGTGGCCGAGGATAATATCAAGAACGGCAGGCAGGCCATGACCATCGACAAGAACCTGGAGGACATGGCATACAACACCGCTCTGATTGTCAACAGCCTGGTCTCCAAGTCTCCTGTCCAGTCCAGCCAGAGCATCAACGGCATCCCTGTATTCTACTCCAAGACTACCGTCATGACCATCGACAGCTATTAGCCCTATTCCTGTCATTCAACGATAAAAAGCAAGGCGGCAACTTTCTGTTTGCCGCCTTTTTTCTGCGCATGTAGCATAGACCGAGCGTAGGCGTAGCATAGACCGAGCGTAATCCAAAATTATATCCTTGGAGATGCCTCGTGGATGGCTCAAATTAGTGTGGGGACTGACATCATTTGTGTGTCAGTCCCCACGTTGATTAGCCCTCGTCGCCGACTATGCCGTCGCTGCTACAAACGTTGATAATTATTGCCATGCGGGGTGTTTCTTTTGGTCACACAGATTTCGCGGATGACACAGATTTTTGGAGCCTTGCGGGGCTCTGGGCTGACGCGGTGTTATGGTTAATTGATAATTGACAATTGATAATTGATAATTATTTCCATACGGGGTGTTTCTTTTGGTCACACAGATAGCGCGGATGACACAGATTTTTGGAGTAAAGAATGGCTCTTTATTTCAGGGCTTTGCCCCAGGATTATAAAACAATTTGATTGATTTCTTGCGGAGCAATATGAAACACCGCGCCAGCCCAACTGTCAATTATCAATTGTCAATTGTCAATTAACATAATCTGTGTAATCCACGGAATCTGTGTGCCCTTCTTATGCCGCAGAAAGTGGCGAATCTGCTTCATCTTCCAAATCATCGTAGAGTGGTATGTTGCTTCCTTTCCGAATTTGAGCTCGGTTTCACGAGCATTCACTTTAATTGCCATAGTCTTTTTAATTGATAATTGATAGTTGATAATTGATAGTTGACAATTGACAGTTTGCTTGACTCAGAGCTCGCTGCTACAAACGTTGATAATTAGCTCTCTCTCTTGTCGCATTTCGATTGAAATTTTTGCTCCCGTGTGGGCCCGTAATTTTTTTCTAGTAGGAGCGCAAATTTTCGTCTCAACGTTTCTAGTAAATTGTCAACTAATTCAGGAAATCGACTGTCAACTACATCAGGAAAAAAGCAATAAACTGTCAACCAAATCAGGAAAAGACAGAGGGCTATGGAAAAGGCCATAGCCTTCTACAACAACGACCGCCACACATACCGTCGGCCATCTCCACCTCGGGCATGTTGAGGTATTGCGTGCGACCGGCCTGAGCCTCGAGCGCCATCGCATTTTGCAAGAACGCCGGGCGCGTGGTGTCATTTGGCGGAAAATAGAATGCCACATCCGGACGCGCAGGCTTCTCCTTAGTGCTCGCTTTCTGCTTGACCTGTTTCGACCATTCCACCAGTTTCTTCAACTCGCCCTCGTCGTGCTGTCGGAAGTCGCGACAAATAGCCTCCACGAGGTTGGACAATTGACCCTTATTACAGCCCGAATCGCCCACCAACTGGGCCATCATGCCCGTTGGCTCCTTCCAACTGAGGTCGGGGTACTGAAATTCCGCACCGCTGATGTGTGCGCCAAGT